>NZ_LOCM01000001.1 GCF_002887775.1 Streptococcus penaeicida
AATTGGCTTGAACACCTATATTGTACCGCGTTAGGAGTCTTTTGGGTATAACCTTTGATGCACACCCGCATAGCGGGTGGTTTTTTGTTTCACACCTTCGGAGTGAAACGGACTAAAAGTCACATAATAAAAAAAGACGATGAGAAAATTCTCTTCGTCTTTTTAAGCTTTAACAACACCTAGTAATACTGCACCAATAATAAAACAAATAATACCGATTATTACCCAGCGTATTTCATTTTTTGTTTTCTTCTCTCCAAGGAATAGGATTCCACCAATTATTGAAATAATAGCACCTAATTGTGAGAAACTGAAAGCAATTGCTAACCCTGCCTTTGATGCAGCTAACAACATGAAAACATTACCAATACCCCACATTATTCCAACGAGACTATTTTTTAAAACATATTTATCAAAGCTTAGTTTGAAAGACATAAATAAACTTGCTCCAAATACCATTCCTATTGCCATTGGGAGTAGGACTGATATCATGTCAAAATTCATGATGTTATTGAAAAGAACAACATAGGATACATAACCTATAGTAGAATAGGTTAAAGCTTTAAATCCTTTGTTATAGTTATGCAATTCAGATTTTTGATTGGTTTGATCCTTTTTACTTGAAAAGTAGAAACCAACGATTAGTAAAATTAAAGCACATGTTCCTAAGATAAATTGATAAGAGTGTTTCCATTCTCCGAATATAAAAACACCAATTAAACTTCCTAAGACTAACTGTGAACCACTAGATAGAGGGTTAGCAACAGAAACGCCCATATTCTTCATTGCGTGAAACTGACCAGTCTGACCGAGTGACCATAAAAATCCTCCAACGAATCCGAATAGCCACAAAACAGAAGTCATTTCGGGTCTGACAATAATCCATGCCACAATGGCAAAAAATAATGCACCCAAAGTCATTCCGAAAGTTTGTTGACTGGGTTGTCCACCAATTTTATTACTTACAAAACCAATGCTACCCCATGCAATCATTGGAAATAAAGCATATAATATACCTTCCAAAGAAAATTCTCCTTTACATTATTATTGACAATAAATTTACAGAGTTGTCAATAATGTTGACAATTTTATTATCATAAAAATTGCCTGGAGAATAATTATATCTCAAATTTTGACATTAAACAAGACTAAAAGACTAGACACAATGTCTAGTCTTTTAGTCTTAGTTGTGATTATTAATGTACTGAGTAATTCGGTGCTTCATTTGTAATTTGAACATCATGCGGATGACTTTCAATTAACCCAGCTCCAGACATCTCAATAAACTGAGCCTTATTGTGGAGATCTTCAATCGTTGCTGCTCCAACATAGCCCATTCCAGAACGAACACCACCTAACATTTGGAAAACAATATCAGATGCAGCACCCTTATAAGCAACACGGCCTTCAATTCCTTCAGGTACTAATTTATTAGCTTCATTGACAGAACCTTGGAAATAGCGATCGCTTGAACCTTTTTTCATAGCTGCAATAGAACCCATTCCACGGTATGTTTTAAATTTACGTCCCTGATAGATCTCAGTTTCACCAGGAGCTTCGTCAGTTCCTGCAAACATTGAGCCTAACATTACTGCATTACCACCAGCTGCTAAAGCTTTAACGATGTCACCAGAGTATTTAATTCCTCCATCTGCAATAATTGTTTTACCGTATTCACGCGCAACAGCTGCTGCATCATAAATAGCAGTGATTTGTGGAACACCAACACCTGCAACAACACGAGTTGTACAGATTGAACCAGGACCGATTCCAACTTTTACGACATCAACACCAGCATCGTAAAGGGCGCGTGCCCCTTCAGAAGTTGCAATATTACCGGCAATAAGTGTCTTATCTGGGAAGTGTGCTCTGATTTCAGAAATTTTGCGAAGTACTCCAGCAGAGTGGCCATGAGCAGTATCAATAACAATGGCATCAGCACCCGCTTCAAAAAGTGCTTCAGCACGTTCAAAGGTATCTGAAGTGACACCTACAGCTGCTGCAACTAATAAACGACCAAATGTATCTTTAGCTGCATTTGGAAATTCAATTACTTTTTCAATATCTTTGATAGTGATTAAACCTGATAAACGACCGTTATCATCTACTAAAGGTAATTTCTCAATTCTATGTTCATGAAGGATATGTTCAGCAGTTTCTAAATCAGTACCAACTTCAGCAGTAACTAACTTTTCACTTGTCATATGTTCAGAGATTAATGAATCATAGTCTGTGATAAAACGCATATCACGGTTTGTTATAATCCCAACTAATTTTCTATTTGTCATAGTTTCAACAATTGGAACACCACTAATACGATAGCGTTGCATTAATTCTTCAGCTTCAGCAACCTTGTGATCAGGAGTTAAGAAGAAAGGATCAATGATGACTCCATTTTCAGAACGTTTAACTTTTCGAACTTCCTCTGCTTGTTCAAGGATAGACATGTTTTTATGAATAACTCCAAGACCACCTGAACGCGCAATTGCAATTGCCATTTTACTATCTGTAACTGTATCCATTGCAGCAGTAATAAAAGGAATATTTAATGTTAAATTTTTTGCTAACTTAGTTTTCATATTGACTTCATTTGGCAATACATGACTTTCAGCTGGAATTAGCAATACGTCGTCAAAAGTATAGCCTTTTTTCAAAAATTTAGTGTCCCAATTCGACATTAAAATAATCCTCTTTTCATTTATTTTCTTGGGCAATTAACCCATTCTATTTTTTATTGTTACTATCATATCACGCTAAATTAATTTGTCAACAAATAGAGAATAATTTTTTAACATTATAAGTTTTTTGATTTTTAATATTCGTATATAGATTTAATTTACGATTTTTTTTATAAATAATACATTTTTCGTTCGTATTTTTACTAATTAAAAAACCAGTCTTCAAAACTGGTTTCTTTTTATTAAAAATAATTGATTCCCATGGCTGATTTTACTTCAGATAAAGTTTGAGCCGCAACCGCTTGAGCTGATTGACTGCCTTTTTCTAACATGTTAAAAACTTCTCCCATATCTTTTGCAAATTCCAATCTTCTCTCTCTAATTGGTGCTAGCTCCCTTTCAAGAATTTCTAAAAGATAGCGTTTTGTTTTCACATCTCCTAAACCACCCTTTTGATAGTGTTCTTTCATAGACTGGATTTCGGCTTGATCTTCTTGTCGACCAAAGATATCTAAGTAATGGAAAACCATATTACCTTCTATTTTACCCGGATCTTCTACTTTAATATGGTTTGGATCTGTGTACATACTCATTACTTTTTTTCGAACAGTATCTGCATCATCTGATAAATAGATGCCATTACCTAAAGATTTTGACATTTTAGCATTACCATCTAATCCTGGTAAACGACCTGCCCCTTCATTAGTGGGGTAAAGTCCTTCTGGTTCAACAAGGCAATCGGTCTTATAAGTATTGTTAAAGCTTCTCACAATTTCACGTGTTTGCTCAATCATTGGTTTTTGGTCATTCCCAACAGGTACTAAATTAGCTTTAAAAGCCGTAATATCAGCAGCTTGGGAAATTGGATAAACAAGGAAACCACTTGGGATACTTTCACCAAATCCTTTTTGTGCAATTTCAGTTTTTACTGTCGGATTACGTTCTAATCTTGCTAGAGAAACAAGATTCATATAATACATTGTTAATTCAGCTAATTCTGGAATTTGACTCTGGATAAAAATAGTTGATTTACTTGGGTCTAATCCTACAGATAAGTAATCTAAAGCGACATTACCAATTGAATCTCGAATCATTTCAGATTCTTTGGCATGATCAGTTAAAGCTTGCTGGTCTGCAAGAAAAACAAACATTTGATACTTATCTTCATTTTGTAAAAGTACTCTGTTTTTTAAACTTCCAACGTAGTGACCTAAATGAAGTTTACCAGTAGGTCTATCACCAGTTAAAATAATTGGCTTTGTCATTTTCTTCTCCTTAATATATCAAAAACCCCCACGCAAAAAATTGCGTGAGGGCGTTAGAACGCGGTACCACCTCAGTTGATATAATAATATATCATCTCATACTTTCCAAATAGCAGAAAGTTGCACGATAAGGGGTGCTAGTCCTGACAGTTATTGATTCCTATCATTATTCATCCATTAGCCCATTTCACTAATTGTGTTACTAGTTCACAGCGACCACTAGTTCTCTTAAAACACAAGAAAAGTTACTCATCTAATTCAAAACCATTTTATGAAAATTAATGATTTTTGTCAACATTCTTTCAATTTTTTTGAAAATATAACTTGACTCTTTGGCCCCTTTTAAGAGATAATAATTTCCTAAGTCTTTTTAGAAATAAATGTAAGGAGAAAATAAGTAATGAAAAGTAGGGTAAAGGATGTCCTATATGTAACATTGGGATCTTTTATTACAGCAGTTGGTTTCAATACAATGTTTGTCCATAATAATATTGCATCAGGTGGTATGGTCGGAATTTCAGTTGTTATTAAAGAACTTCTTGGAATTAGCCCATCGCTTTTTTTAATGGTTAGTAATATTCCTCTATTAATACTTTGTTATTTTTTCTTAGGAAAACAAACCTTCGTTAAAACCTTATATGGTTCCTGGATATATCCTATCGCTATTAGAGTTACTAATTTCCTGCCAACTATCACTCATAATCAACTTTTAGCCGCAATATTTGGCGGTATAATCGTTGGTATTGGTTTAGGAATGGTTTTTTGGGGAAATTCCTCGACAGGGGGTACGGGTATTTTAACACAAATGCTCCATAAATATTCTCCTTTAAGTCTGGGCGTTGCTATGACAATTGTAGATGGAATTAGTGTTTTAATGGGATTCATCTCACTTACTGCAGATGATGTCATGTATTCAACCATTGGACTCTTGGTAGTTGGTTATGTCATTTCTATTATGGAAAATGGTTTTGATTCTTCTAAGAATGTCATGATTATTTCAAGAGAATATCAAAGTATCAAAGACCATATCACTCAAGTTATGGACCGTGGTGTAACAAAGATTCCAATTCGTGGGGGATATACAACATCTGATAAAGTCATGTTAATGGCAATTATATCAACCTATGAACTTCCAAGTTTACAAGAAAAAATTCTAGAAATTGATGATACGGCATTTATCGTTGTCATGCCTGCAGCTCAAGTTGTTGGTCGCGGCTTTAGTGTCACTAAACACTATAAACGTGAAGATGAAGATGTTTTATTACCAATGTAAGGCAAAGCCCCTTTCTTATTGATAAAAGGGGCTTTTTCAGGTACAATGAAGATTAGATAAATAAGATGAGGTGACAAATTGCTTACTGTTTCAGATATTTCACTACGATTTAGTGATCGCAAACTTTTTGATGAAGTTAATATTAAATTTACTGCAGGAAACACTTATGGTTTAATTGGTGCCAATGGTGCTGGAAAATCAACATTTTTAAAAATTTTAGCTGGAGATATTGAACCTTCAACAGGTCATATTTCACTTGGACAAGATGAACGTCTTTCTGTTCTTCGACAAAACCACTTTGACTACGAAGAAGAACGTGTTATTGATGTTGTTATCATGGGAAATGAACAGCTATACGATATCATGAAAGAAAAAGACGCTATCTATATGAAAGAAGATTTTTCTGAAGAAGATGGTGTCCGTGCAGCAGAACTAGAAGGACTTTTTGCTGAACTTGGTGGTTGGGAAGCTGAAAGTGAAGCTTCACAATTACTTCAGAATTTAAATATTTCTGAAGAATTACACTATCAAACCATGAGTGAATTAGCTAATGGGGAAAAAGTTAAAGTACTCTTAGCCAAAGCTCTTTTTGGTAAACCTGATGTTTTATTACTAGATGAACCAACCAATGGTTTGGATATTCAGTCAATTGCTTGGCTTGAAGATTTTTTGATTGATTTTGAAAATACAGTTATCGTTGTATCCCATGACCGCCATTTCTTAAATAAAGTTTGTACCCATATGGCTGACTTAGACTTTGGGAAAATTAAGTTGTATGTTGGTAACTATGATTTTTGGAAACAATCTTCTGAATTAGCAGCTCGTCTTCAATCAGACCGTAATGCAAAAGCTGAAGAAAAAATAAAAGAACTACAAGAATTCGTTGCTCGCTTTTCAGCTAATGCATCTAAATCAAAACAAGCAACATCACGCAAAAAAATGCTTGATAAAATTGAATTAGAAGAAATTGTCCCTTCAAGCCGAAAATATCCATTTATCAATTTTAAAGCTGAAAGAGAGATGGGAAATGATTTTCTAACAGTTGAAAATCTATCAGTTACAATTGACGGGGAAAAAATCCTCGACAATATTAGTTTTATACTTCGTCCAGGTGATAAAGCAGCATTAATTGGTCAAAATGATATTCAAACAACAGCATTAATGCGTGCACTCATGGATGATATTGAATACGAAGGAACAATCAAATGGGGTGTCACAACAAGTAGATCTTATTTACCAAAAGATAACTCTAAGGACTTTGCTAGTGGTGAATCTATTTTAGAATGGTTAAGACAATTTGCTGCAAAAGGTGAAGACGATGATACTTTCTTACGTGGTTTCTTAGGAAGAATGCTCTTCTCTGGAGATGAGGTTAAAAAATCAGTTAACGTCTTATCAGGTGGTGAAAAAGTACGTGTTATGTTATCTAAGTTAATGTTATTAAAATCAAATGTATTAATTTTAGATGATCCAACAAATCACTTAGACCTAGAATCAATTTCTAGTTTAAATGATGGTATTAAAGAATTTAAAGAGTCCGTTATTTTTGCCAGCCATGACCATGAATTTATTCAAACAATTGCTAATCACATTGTCGTGATTTCAAAAAATGGTGTTATTGACCGTATCGATGAAACTTACGATGAATTCCTTGAAAATCAAGAAGTACAAGCAAAAGTAGCAGAACTTTGGAAATAAAAAAATAAGGCGGAAACGCCTTATTATTTTTTAAAATAAATAAGAGAAGGAGAAGAGATGAGTCATCATAATAAAAAATTTTTCATAATGAATTATCCAATTAGTTTTCTTATGCCATCACTCATTATGATAGTAGTCTTATTCTCTAAGGGAATCTATTGGGGTAGTGAAAAAACACTTTTGGCCAGTGATGGTTTCCATCAATATGTTGTTTTTGCTCAAAATTTAAGAAATATTCTTCATGGATCAGATAGTATTTTTTACACCTTTACAAGTGGTTTAGGTCTCAACTTTTATGCATTAAGCAGTTACTATTTAGGAAGTTTTCTGTCACCTTTTTACTATTATTTTGATATTAAATCAATGCCTGATGCAATCTATCTATTTACCCTAATTAAATTTGGCTTGATTGGACTGTCAACCTTCTATTCTTTACACCATATTTACAGTAAAGTAAAACCCTATTTTTTACTTGGATTATCAACTGCATTTGCATTGATGAGCTTTTTAAGCAGTCAATTTGAAATTAATACTTGGTTAGATGTATTTATCCTTCTACCTTTAATTATACTTGGTTTACACAAATTAATTGAATCTAAACCACTCTTATACTACTCAACATTAACCATATTATTCATTCAAAATTATTATTTTGCCTATATGGTTTCAATTTTTTTAAGTCTATATCTCTTTATTCAATTATTAAAACTAGAGAAAGTAAAGAAAAGATTTCAAACATTTACAAGATTTGTATTTAACTCAGTTTTAGCAGCCTTATCTGCTTCCTTTATGCTACTTCCTACCTTTCTTGATTTAAAAAACCAAGGAGAAAGTTTTACAAAAATTACAAATCTTCTTACAGATAATTCTTGGTACCTTGATTTAGTTGCGAAGAACATTTTAGGTACTTACGATACTACAAAATTTGACGCCATACCTATGATATATGTGGGCCTTTTTCCTCTATTATTAACTTTCCTTTACTTTACTGTCAAGTCAATAAAATGGCAAATTCGCTTATCATATTTCTTATTACTTGCTTTTATTTGTATCAGTTACTATTTACAACCATTAGATCTCTTCTGGCAAGCAATGCATGCTCCAAATATGTTTTTACATCGCTATGCATGGTCCATTCCATTACTATTAATATTGTTATCATGTGAAACACTTTCTCAAATTGAAGAAATTAAACTGTCCGCAATTGTAACTTCTTTTGTCACTCTAAGTTTAATATTAGCCAGTCCCTACCTTTTTTTAGAGCGTTATACTTTTCTAAATTCTGGTCTCTTTCTTTTAACAATTTCTTTTCTGACAGCTTATACAATAATTCTCCTTAGTATAGAAGAATTTCATATTCCAGTTTTAATCATAACTATCTTTACATTACTCTTTACAACTTTAGAAACAACACTAAATACTTATTATCTAGTTTCAGGACTTGAAGAAGAGTGGGTATTTCCAAGTAGAGAATCCTATAATCGTAATCTCAACAGTATTGACAGTCTTGTAAACTATCAAAAACAAGTTGACACTTTATTCTATAGAACTGAAAGATTACTTCCTCAAACTGGCAATGATAGTATGAAGTTTAATTACAATGGCATTTCTCAATTTTCGTCAATTCGAAACAGACAATCTAGTAGAGTGTTAGATCGCTTGGGCTTTAAATCAGAAGGGACAAATTTAAATTTACGATATCAAAATAACACATTAATTAGTGATAGTATTTTTGCAATTAAGTACAATTTAAGCGAAACATACATGAATAAGTACGGATTTAATAAAATAATGCAAGATGGCAATACTATACTATATAAGAATGCCTATGCACTTCCCCTTGCAATATTAACAGATGGTAAATATCGTGATAGTGAGTTTACAGTAAACACTTTAGATAATCAAACGAAGCTCTTAAATGATCTCTCTGGAAAAAACTTTTTATATTTCCAAAAACAAGGAGCACAAATTCTTTCAAAAGCAAAACTATTTACAAATCAAGTAAAACAACAAGCAATTGGTAGTGCTAATGACACTGTAGTTACGTACCGTCTTAATATTCCAAAAGAGTCACAAATGTATCTAAGTTTGCCCAATATTGTCTTTGAAAATCAAGATAATAAAGATGTTCTCATTTCAATTAATGGGAAAACAAGTCATTTTACAACGGACAATGTTTTTAGTTTCTTTGATTTTGGTTATTTTCCAAAACAACAAAGCGTTGAAATTCAATTAATCTTTCCAAACAATAAGTCGATTTCATTTGATAATCCTCATTTTTATAGTCTTAACACCAAAAATTATAAGAATGCTATCGCTAAAATTCAAAAACGTCAAGTCAAGGTCAATCATAAAAAAAATCAGGTTTCAATTTCCTATCAAGCTAATAAACCTTCTTCACTCTTTTTAACAATACCTTACGACAAGGGTTGGCAAGCTAAAAAGAATGGCAAGAAAGTACCAATCAGAAAGGCTCAAGATGGTTTCTTACTATTAGATGTTAAAAAAGGTAGAGGAAAGATTGAACTAAGTTTTGTTCCAAATGGATTTAAAGAAGGTATCATCATTTCAGTTATTAGTATTGTCGTAGCTTTAATCTACTTCACTTTCAACTTTAGGCAAAGAAAAAACAACCAATAAATAATTGGTTGTTTTTGAATACTCCGGCAGTAGGACTCGAACCTACGACATCATGATTAACAGTCATGCGCTACTACCAACTGAGCTATGCCGGAATAAGATTACAAAAAAAATTGCCTCTCAGCAATTATGATAGTCCGTACGGGATTCGAACCCGTGTTACCGCCGTGAAAAGGCGGTGTCTTAACCCCTTGACCAACGGACCAGAAGTAATTAATGGAGACGTTCTCCTTAACACTCTTATTATTATATCAGAACTTTCGATTTTGTCTACATTTTTTTAAAAAAAATTCTATTTTTTTCACTTCAAATAATATGCTCCAATCTTAATATAGCATTGACAGAATTAACTCCTTTCTGTTAAAATAAGGAAGTTAAGGTCTCATAGCTCAGCTGGATAGAGCATTCGCCTTCTAAGCGAACGGTCGCAGGTTCGAATCCTGCTGGGATCAAAGTAAAAGCATTACGAAATTCGTAATGCTTTTTTGTTTCATGTGAAACATTTTATTTATGATATGGACTACCTTCACGAATCATAAAGGCACGATAGACTTGTTCAATCAAGACTAGTCGCATTAATTGATGAGGTAATGTTAATAGACCAAAACTCATTAGTAAATTTGCTCTATTTTTTATTCTTGGATCTAGTCCAAGACTACCTCCAATAATAAAAGTAATATCAGAATAACCACGTATAGTTGCATCTGAAAGATATTGACTGAATTTTTCAGATGAGAACGTTTTACCTTCTATTGCAAGAACAATAACAAAGTCTCTTTGACCGATTTTTTTCTCAATTCGGTCTCCCTCAGTAGCAATTATTTTTTCTTTTTCTAAAATACTTGCATTATCAGGTGTTTTTTCATCTGGTAATTCAATCATTTCAAGTTGACAAAAGCGAGATAGTCTTTTTTGATATTCTGCAATACCATCTTTTAAATATTTTTCTTTTAATTTTCCAACACTTATAATTTTAACTTTCATATAGTTATTGTAACACATCTTATAAGGAACTTAGTTTATCCACAAAAATATATTCCATCAAAGTTGATGAAATTAGGACTTATCCAAAAATTAAATAAGTTTTCCACAAGTTGTGGATTTCTTTTCTTTTTTTTCTAATTTAAGGTATAATTAAGCAGTATTTTATAAGATAAAAAAAAAAAGAGTGGAGGGTAAAAGTTTGTCTATAATGAAATTTATCGCAAAACTATTTGGTGTTTTAGTAGTTGGTATTATTGGTGGGGCCATTGCATTTTTCACCTTAAATAACTTTCAATCTAACTCTGACAATCAAGATGTCATTGCAAAACCAACTACAACTAGTAAAGTCACCTATAAAAATACTACAAATACAACAAAAGCTGTAAAAGTTGTTCAAAATGCTGTCGTATCTGTTATAAATTACCAAGAATATAATTCTGAAAATCAGATGCCTAGTATTTTTAATCAAGGTGAAGATTCACCTAAAGAAGATGATGGCTTAGCTATTTATAGTGAAGGATCAGGTGTTATTTATAAAAAAGATGGGAAAGATGCCTATCTTGTCACTAATAACCATGTTATTGATAAAGCAAAACGTATTGAAATCTTACTTGCAGATGGATCAAAAGTAGTTGGTAAATTAGTTGGTGCTGACACCTATTCTGATTTAGCTGTCGTTAAAATTCCTTCAGACAAAATTAAATCTGTAGCTAAATTTGCTAATTCTTCAAAAATTAATGTTGGTGAAGTTGCTATTGCAATTGGTAGCCCATTAGGTACAGAATATGCTAATTCAGTAACTGAGGGAATTGTCTCAAGTCTAAGTCGTACAGTTACCTTAAAAAATGAAGAAGGCGAAACTGTCTCTACAAATGCTATCCAAACTGATGCTGCTATTAATCCAGGTAACTCAGGTGGTGCCTTGATTAATATTGAAGGTCAAGTTATTGGAATTAATTCAAGTAAAATTTCTCAATCCGATTCTTCTGGTAGTGCTGTAGAAGGTATGGGATTTGCTATTCCAGCTAATGATGTGGTTAAAATTATTAACCAATTAGAAGGTAAAGGAGAAGTTGTTAGACCAGCTCTAGGAATTTCAATGGTAAATCTAGGTGATTTATCTACAAATGCTTTAGAACAATTGGATGTTCCTAAAGACGTGAAGAGTGGTATAGTTGTTGCCAATGTTAAAAAAGGCATGCCTGCTTCTGATAAACTTGAACAGTATGACATTATAACTGAAATTGACGGAGAAGCTGTTGCAACGACAAGCGATTTACAAAGTATTCTTTATGGTCATGAAATAAATGATAGTATTAAAGTAACCTTCTATCGCGGTAAAGATAAGAAGACAGAAACTATTAAATTAACAAAAACAACCAAAGACCTCAATTAATACTGTCAAACAATATTGACAAATACTGTAAAATACCTTTACAATAACGTAAAGGTATTTTACTTGTAAAGGATAAGTATGAAAGAAGAACTTAAAGTCTTAGATATCAAAGATATTGTCGCCAATCCTTACCAGCCGAGACTTCATTTTGATAATGACGAATTACGAGAGTTAGCTCATTCAATCAAACGAAATGGTCTTATTCAACCAATTATTGTTCGACCATCTGCTATATATGGTTATGAATTAATTGCAGGTGAGCGACGTCTAAAAGCTTCACAATTAGCAGGAATTGAGCAAATACCGGCTATTGTTAAAGAACTTTCAGCTACTGAAAGTATGCATCAGGCTATTATTGAAAATCTCCAGAGATCCAATTTAAATCCAATTGAAGAGGCCAAAGCTTTTCAAAATATTTTAAGTAAGAACCAATTAACCCATGAAGAATTAGCAAGTTTTATGGGGAAATCACGTCCTTATATTACAAACAGCATCAGATTATTACAACTACCAAATTATATTTTAGAAGCTATCGAAAGTGGTCAGATTAGTTCTGGACATGCTCGTTGTCTGATAGGTATTGATAATAAGAAGGAAATAGAGAAGATATTCCAGCAAATTCTATCTGAAAATTTAAGTGTTAGACAAACAGAGGCATTAATAAAGTCTGAGAAAAAAGTCAAAATACAAAAAAAAGCTAAAGATATCTTCATTAAGGCTGTTGAGGAAGATTTAGCAAAAGCAACTGGAATTGCTGTAACCATTAAACAAAAAAAAGATGGAAGCGGACAATTACAATTTTCATTTCAAGACCAAGAAGAACTTAACAGAATTATCAACAAGCTAAAATAGCTTGTTGATAATCTTTTTTTATCTCACAAGCTTTTCCACATTATTTATTATCTATTATTCCTTATATATCAATACATTCCTAACTTACCCACAGCTTGTGGATAAGTTAGATTAACAATGTGAATATTTTGTCCACAAGTTGTGGATTACTCTAAATCTGTAATGAAAAGACTGTGGAAAACTCTCTATTTTTATGTTAGAATAGACCTAGAATTTACCATAGAAGGACACTAAAATGACTGAAAATGAAACTATTTTTTGGAATAGGGTCTTGGAACTAGCTAATATCGAATTAAAGCAAACAACATATGAATTTTTTGTTCTCGATGCTAAATTAATTAAAGTAGAGAATAATGTTGCTACTATCTATCTAGATAAAGTAAAAATCCTTTTTTGGGAACAACATCTGAAAAATGTCATTCTGACTGCTGGTTTTGAAATTTTTAATACTCAAATTGACGTTGAATTTACATCTGAAGAGGAACAAGTTATTTCTGAATCTCCTCCTCAAATTGGTCAGAGATTTTCAACTCAACCGAGCCGGTCCCTACCCCTTGTAGATACTGATTTAAATCAAAAATACTCCTTTGATAATTTCATTCAAGGAGATGAAAACCGATGGGCTATTGCAGCCTCACTTGCTGTTGCAAATACTCCAGGATCAACCTATAATCCATTATTTATTTGGGGAGGACCAGGACTTGGTAAAACACATTTATTAAATGCTATTGGAAATGAAGTCCTTAAAGAAAATCCAAAGGCACGTGTTAAGTATATTACTGCAGAAAACTTTATTAATGAGTTTGTTGTTCATATTAGACTTGATACCATGGATGAATTAAAGGAAAAATTTAGAAGTTTAGACGTCCTTTTAATTGATGACATCCAATCACTAGCTAAGAAAACACTTTCTGGAACACAAGAGGAATTCTTTAATACCTTCAATGCTCTACATGATAAAAATAAGCAAATTGTTTTAACCAGTGACCGAACACCTGACCAACTTAACGACTTAGAACAAAGATTGGTAACACGATTTAAATGGGGCTTAACCGTCAACATTACACCACCAGATTTTGAGACAAGGGTTGCTATCTTAACCAATAAAATTCAAGATTATAACTTTACTTTTCCTCAAAATACTATTGAATACTTAGCAGGTCAATTTGATTCAAATGTCAGAGACCTAGAAGGTGCCTTAAAAGACATTAGTCTTGTTGCCAACTTTAAACAGATTGATAAAATCACAGTTGATATTGCTGCAGAGGCTATTCGCGCAAGAAAATTAGACAGTCCAAAAATGACCATCATACCTATTGAAGAAATTCAAACTCAAGTTGGGAAATTTTATGATGTGACTGTTAAAGAAATTAAAGCAACTAAACGAACACAGAATATCGTTATGGCACGTCAGGTTGCCATGTATCTAGCACGTGAGTTAACAGATAATTCACTACCTAAGATTGGAAAAGAGTTTGGTGGACGAGATCATTCAACTGTTCTTCATGCTTACAACAAAATCAAAAATATGATTGTTGAAGATGAAAGTCTCCGCATCGAAATTGACACCATCAAAAATAAAATTAAATAGACTGTGGAAAAAGGTAAAAAATAATACAAGTTTTTCCACAAGTTGTGAACAAGCTTGAGAGCATATGGCGCGTGGGATTAAGTTAATTATCCCCCTTGTCCACAAGACCTACTACTACTACTAAATATTATACTTATAAAATAAAGGAGTTTTCATGATTCAATTTTCTATTAATCGTTCCCTTTTTATCCAAGCATTAAATGCAACTAAAAGAGCAATTAGCAGTAAAAATGCTATTCCTGTTCTTTCAACTATTAAAATTCAAGTTAATCCTTCTGATATTACCTTAACTGGATCTAATGGACAAATCTCAATTGAGAACACTATCCCTGTTTCAAATGAAAATGCTGGTTTATTAATTTCTTCAACAGGAGCAATCTTATTAGAAGCTAACTTCTTTATTAATATTATCTCTAGTCTTCCAGATGTTTCTTTAGACTTTAAAGAAATTGAACAACATCAAGTTGTTTTAACAAGTGGTAAATCAGAAATCACATTGAAAGGGAAAGATGTTGAACAATACCCTCGCCTTCAAGAAGTATCAACAGACAACCCATTAGTTTTAGAAACAAAACTTCTTAAATCTATTATTTCAGAAACAGCTTTTGCTGCAAGTACTCAAGAAAGTCGACCAATTCTAACTGGTGTGCACTTGACTTTGAAAGATCATAAAGATTTTAAAGCGGTAGCTACAGATTCCCATCGGATGAGCCAACGTCTCTTGACTTTAGATAAGGCAGCAACTGACTTTGATGTGGTTATTCCAAGTAGATCCTTAAGAGAATTTACTTCAGTCTTTACGGATGAAATTGAAACTGTGGAAATCTTTTTCTCTCCAAGTCAAATTCTATTTAGAAGTGAACACATTTCTTTCTACACGCGACTTTTAGAGGGAAATTATCCTGATACCGATCGTTTATTGATGAATCAATTTGAAACTGAAGCTGTCTTTAATACACAATCTCTTCGTCATGCTATGGAACGTGCGCATTTGATTTCTAATGCAACGCAAAATGGTACGGTTAAACTTGAAATTGCTGAAAATGCCATTACTGCTCATGTTAACTCACCAGAAGTTGGGAAAGTTAATGAAGAATTGGAAACTGTGGAAAAAGCTGGTAGTGATTTAACAATTTCCTTTAATCCAACTTACTTGATTGAAGCTCTAAAAGCTCTTAAGAGTGAAACCGTTAGAATTCGCTTTGTTTCTCCAGTTAGACCATTTACTTTGACACCTGGTGATGACCAAGAAGGATTCGTCCAATTGATTACACCTGTAAGAACAAACTAATCTATAAAAATAAGTCTAAATGGGCTTATTTTTTTGATATGATAGTATGTAATGAAAATAAAAAGGAGTCCACATGTATCAACTGGGAACGATTGTTGAAATGAAAAAACCTCATGCTTGTGTGATTAAAGAAACTGGAAAAAAAGCCAATTCTTGGAAAATTGTACGCTTAGGAGCTGATATCAAAATTCAATGTCAAAATTGTGAACATATTGTTATGATGAGTCGTCATGATTTTGAACGGAAAATGAAAAAAATAATTGGGCAACCGGAAAATCTTTAATTTATAGCTTTTTTGAAGGTCTTTGCAACCTTAAGTTGCGATCAAAAGTGCTGGTTTTAAGCCGTCAAAGATATTATCATTAAGAAAAAAGAAAGTAGGTGAGATGATGACTCAACTTTCAAGTCAACTTAAAATTCTTCGCCAAGCAAGAAATCTTTCTCAAGAAGCTCTAGCAGAACAACTTTTTATTTCACGTCAATCTATTTCTAAGTGGGAAAATGGTGATGCCACCCCAGATTTAGATAATTTGGTCAAATTGGCTGAAGTTTTAAAAGTTAGTTTAGATGAATTGGTTTTAGGTACAAAGGGGTATTCTGATCGAAATGATGAAGAAGATGACAATTTGCACTTGCTTAAACATCGTGAATTTGTCCTAAATCCTGAGACAGGAAAATACGAGAAACGGGATGGATTGTCAATCCTTTTAGATTTGATTTCTGAGTATTGGTGGATAATCTTTTTTGCACCCATTATAATGATGTTTATTAAGTTACTGATAAATTTATTTTAGCCTGTCACTAGACAGGCTTTTTTCCTTTGGTTTATGCTATAATGTTATTGATTGAAATTTTGAACGGAGAATTATAACTTATGGCTTTAACAGCTGGTATCGTTGGTTTACCTAATGTTGGTAAATCTACACTTTTTAACGCAATTACTAAAGCAGGTGCAGAAGCTGCCAACTATCCTTTTGCGACTATTGATCCAAACGTTGGGATGGTCGAAGTTCCAGACGAACGTCTTAATAAATTGACTGAATTAATTGTTCCAAAAAAGACTGTTCCCACAACTTTTGAATTTACTGATATTGCTGGAATTGTTAAAGGGGCTTCAAAAGGTGAAGGTTTAGGTAATAAATTCCTTGCTAATATTCGTGAAGTAGATGCAATTGTTCACGTGGTTCGTGCTTTTGATGATGAAAATGTTATGCGTGAACAAGGACGTGATGATGCCTTTGTTGATCCAATGGCGGATATTGATACCATCAACTTGGAATTGATTCTAGCTGACTTAGATTCTATTAACAAACGCTTTGCACGTGTGGAAAAAATGGCTCGTACACAGAAAGACAAAGAGTCTGTTGCGGAGTTTAATGTTCTCCAAAAAATCAAACCTGTTTTGGAAGATGGTAAATCAGCTCGAACGATTGATTTTACTGAAGAAGAAGCAAAAGTAGTTAAGGGTCTTTTCTTACTAACAACTAAACCTGTTCTTTATGTTGCCAATGTTGATGAAGACCGTGTTGCGGATCCTGATGATATTGATTATGTTAAACAAATTCGTGACTTTGCTGAAACTGAAAATGCGGAAGTTGTTGTTATTTCTGCGCGTGCTGAAGAAGAAATTTCAGAATTAGATGATGAAGAAGATAAGGCAGAATTTTTAGAAGCTATCGGTTTAACAGAATCTGGTGTGGATAAATTAACACGCGCCGCTTATCATTTACTTGGGTTAGGAACTTATTTTACTGCTGGTGAAAAAGAAGTACGTGCTTGGACTTTTAAACGTGGGATCAAGGCTCCCCAAGCTGCAGGGATTATTCACTCAGACTTTGAAAGAGGCTTTATTCGTGCAGTTACTATGAGTTATGATGATCTCATGAAGTATGGTAGTGAAAAAGCTGTTAAAGAAGCTGGTCGTCTTCGCGAAGAAGGTAAAGAATATGTCGTTCAAGATGGCGACATTATGGAATTTAGATTTAACGTTTAAGCAAAAATAGAAATAGGTCAGAAGGTTGGAAGCTAATTCCAACCCTTTTGGCTTTTACAGAAAGTGAGTCGTCATGGTAAAAATGATTGTTGGACTAGGAAATCCTGGTTCTAAATATGACAATACAAAACATAATATTGGCTTTATGGCCATTGATCATTTAGTTAAGGATTTAAACATTTCCTTTACTGAAGATAAGAACTTTAAGGCTTTAGTTGGCTGGTCTTTTATCAATCAGGAAAAAGTCTATTTTGTAAAACCAACTACTTTTATGAATAACAGTGGTCTAGCTGTAAGAGCCCTTTTAACCTACTACAATATTGATATTTCAGATATGATTGTCATTTATGATGATTTAGATATGGAAGTGGGAAAAATTCGTTTCCGTCAGAAAGGTTCTGCTGGTGGTCATAATGGGATTAAATCCATAATTGCTCATATTGGAACGCAAGAATTTGACCGCATCAAAATTGGTATTGGTAGACCACGTCCTGGTGTAACTGTTGTCAATCATGTTTTAGGCAAATTTGAAAAAGATGATGCTATCACTATTGATTTAACCCTTGAAAAAGTTGTTGATGCTGTAAACTTTTATTTGCAGGAAAATAACTTTGAAAAGACCATGCAAAAATATAATGGGTAAATATGGATTTATTAGAATTAGTTAGTCGTAATAAGAGTCTTCAAAGCTGGATGTCAGGGACTGCCACTTTAGGTCGTCAATTGGTTATGGGCCTGTCTGGTTCAAGTAAAGCCTTGGCTATTGCAGCAAATTATATTTATCAAGACGATAAAATCATTATTGTAACGTCAAATCAAAATGAATTGGAAAAACTGTCCTCTGACTTAGCTGCTTTGCTTGGTGAGGAGACCATTTATCAATTTTTTGCTGATGATGTTGCGGCGGCAGAATTTATTTTTTCGTCTTTAGACAAATCTCTGTCTAGGGTTGAAGCTCTGCAATTTTTAAATAATAAAGAGCAAAAAGGGATACTTTTAACCAGTATTATTGGTCTCAAGGTTCTTTTGCCAAATCCAGCGGTTTTCCAAAAGTATAACTATCACTTTGCTGTGGGCCAGGACTATAATCTAGATGATTTGGTTAAAAATCTGGCTCAGGTTGGTTATCAAAAAGTTGGTCAGGTTATGAATCCTGGGGAATTTAGCCGACGCGGTGATATCCTCGATATCTATGAAGTACGCCAGGAAAATCCTTATCGTTTGGAGTTTTTTGGTGATGAGGTTGATGGCATCCGCAGATTTGATAGCGAAAGTCAGAAATCGATTGAGAGTTTAGAGCAAGTTGTGATCAGTCCTGCTAGTGAAATGATTTTGGAGAAAGATGATTTTACACGCGCGATAACTCATTTAGAATCAGCAATGAATTTAGCAAGTTCTGAAGCAAAATCCTATTTGCAAGAGGTCATCTCTGTTTCTAGAGAGGGCTATCGCCATAAGGATATTGGTAAGTTTTTATCCCTTTTTTATGCTAAGGATTGGACTCTTTTGGATTATATCCCTAAAGGGACTCCTGTATTTTTCGACGATTTTCAGAAAATCATGGATAAAAATGCCAGTTTTGATTTGGAAGTAGCAAATCTCTTAACTGAGGATTTGCATCAGGGAAAAGCTGTCTCTTCTTTACACTATTTTGCTGATAGCTATCGTGAAGTGCGCAATTATAAGCCAGCCACTTTTTTCTCAAATTTCCATAAAGGTTTAGGAAATATTAAATTTGATCAGCTCCATCAATTAACGCAATATGCTATGCAGGAGTTTTTCAACCAATTTCCTTTGTTGATTGATGAGATTAATCGTTATCAGAAATCCAAAACAACTATTTTAGTCCAGGTTGAATCTCAACATGCCTATGAACGTTTGCTTAAAAATTTAGAAGAATATCATTTAAGCTTACCGCTTGTTAAGGCAGATGCTATTCAAGCCCAAAAAGCACAAATTATTATTGGACAATTAGCGAATGGTTTCTATTTTGCTGATGAAAAAATTGCCTATATTACAGAACATGAGATTTACCACAAGAAAATCAAACGTCGTGTGCGTAAATCAACTATTTCTAATGCTGAACGTTTAAAAAATTATAATGAACTGGCAAAAGGGGACTATGTTGTCCATAATGTCCATGGGATTGGTCGCTTTATTGGTATTGAAACTATTCAAATTCAAGGTGTTCATAGAGATTATGTGACTATTCAATATCAAAATGCGGATACTATTTCTTTACCGGTAGAGCAAATTGAAAGTTTATCCAAGTATGTTTCAGCTGATGGTAAAGAACCAAAGATTAATAAATTAAATGATGGTCGTTTCCAGAAAACCAAACAAAAGGTTTCCAAACAAGTTGAAGATATTGCTGATGACTTATTAAAATTATATGCTGAAAGAAGTCAGTTAAAAGGTTTCCAATTTTCACCTGATGATGACTTACAAACTTCATTTGATGATGATTTTCCCTTTGTTGAAACAGATGACCAATTACGTTCCATTAAGGAAATTAAGTCTGACATGGAAAGTCAACACCCTATGGATCGTCTTTTAGTGGGTGATGTTGGTTTTGGGAAAACTGAAGTTGCTATGAGGGCTGCCTTCAAAGCGGTTAAGGACCATAAGCAAGTTGCTATTTTAGTGCCAACCACTGTTTTGGCCCAACAGCATTATGAAAATTTTCGAGAACGATTTGAAAATTATCCTGTTGAAGTTGATGTTCTCAGTCGTTTTCGAAGTAAAAAAGAGCAGACAGCTACTTTAGAAAAATTAGCTAAGGGGCAGGTCGATATTATTATTGGTACCCACCGTTTATTATCAAAAGATGTGCAATTTTCTGATTTAGGATTGATTGTCATTGATGAAGAACAGCGCTTTGGGGTAAAACACAAGGAAAAATTAAAGGAATTAAAAACCAAAGTTGATGTTTTGACCTTAACTGCAACGCCAATTCCAAGAACCTTGCATATGTCTATGTTAGGGATTCGTGATTTGTCAGTTATAGAGACACCTCCAACTAACCGATATCCAGTCCAAACCTATGTTATGGAAACAAATCCTGGATTGGTACGAGAAGCGATTATTCGTGAGATGGATCGTGGTGGTCAGGTCTTCTATGTTTATAATAAAGTGGACACTATTGATAAAAAGGTTTCGCAATTACAGGAATTAGTTCCTGAAGCCTCTATTGGTTTTGTTCATGGGCAAATGAGTGAAATTCAACTGGAAAATACGCTCATTGATTTTATTAATGGAGACTATGATGTTCTCGTGGCGACAACAATTATTGAAACTGGTGTCGATATTTCCAATGTGAATACCTTATTTGTTGAAAATGCAGACCATATGGGTCTGTCCACCTTTATCAATTACGGGGAAGGGTTGGTCGTTCCAATCGCATTGCCTATGCTTACTTAATGTATCGTCCGGACAAGGTTCTGTCAGAGATTTCAGAAAAACGTTTGGAAGCTATTAAAGGCTTTACAGAATTGGGATCTGGTTTTAAAATTGCCATGCGTGACTTAGCCATTCGTGGTGCAGGTAATATTTTAGGAGCTTCCCAAAGTGGCTTTATCGATTCTGTTGGTTTTGAAATGTATTCTCAAATGCTAGAGGATGCCATTGCTAACCGTCAAGGAAAGGTTAAAGTACGTCAAAAAGGAAATGCAGAGATTAATCTTCAGATTGATGCCTATCTGCCACAAGACTACCTCAATGACGAGCGTCAAAAAATCGAAATTTACAAGCGTATCCGAGAAATTGACAGTAAAGAAGATTATCTAGCCTTACAAGATGAGATAATGGACCGTTTTGGAGAATACCCAGATCAGGTGGCTTATTTACTGGAAATCGGACTACTCAAATCCTATATGGATAGTGCTTTTGCAGAGCTTCTGGAAAAACGAGATAAGCAAGTCATTGTCCGCTTTGAAAAAGTGTCCTTAACTCATTACCTAACGCAAGATTATTTTGAAGCCTTATCAAAAACCAGCTTGAAAGCTAAAATTAGTGAAAATAGTGGTAAAATTGATATTATTTTTGATGTTAGACAGAAAAAAGATTATGAAATTTTAGAAGAATTAATGTTATTTGGGGAGATGCTGCGTGAAATTAAAGACAGAAAAGCTCGGAAATCAAGTTAGTAAGTCCAGTTTAATCATCAGCTTAAGTGGTCTTATTTCCAAAATATTAGCAGCTATTTATCGGATTCCTTATCAAAACTTGGTTGGGGATAGGGGATTTTATGCTTATCAACAGGTTTATCCTTTATTAGCTATTATTAGTGCTTTGAGTTTGACAGCATTGCCAAATGTCGTCTCAAGTATTTTTCAAAAAAATGAAAGTGAAGATTTACAAAGTCTCTTTCGTTTTCAATTTTTCCTATCTTTAATCTTATCTGCCCTTCTGATTCTGTTTGCTAAACCTCTTGCATTACTTATTGGTTCTTCACAATTAGCAACTAGTATTATCCTGACAGCTTTGGTTTTATTAACAGTTCCTGTGACTTCTTTTTACCGAGGACTTGCACAAGCAAATCTCAATATGTTACCAACAGCTATTAGTCAGGTGATGGAACAGGTCATTCGTGTGTTGATCATTATTGTGGCAGCTATTTCTTATCGCCTCTTTGATTGGTCAGTCTATCATACAGCTAATGTGGCAGCCTCTGGCAATTTACTAGCTAGTTTATTGGTACTTCTTTATTTCTTTTGGCAAAATCCTAAAGGCTTAGCTATTCTCCTAAAGAAAAATCCTAATAAACTCTCAATGAGCCCTAAAATTGGAATTGCTAGTTTGATTTTCATTTTCTACACGGTTTATCTTTTGCTTTTTCAATTTGTGGATGCCCTTTTTGTCAAACATTCTTTAGTCGCGGCAGGCTATTCAAATCAATTAGCTGAAGCTAGTAAGGGAATTTTTGATCGGGGGCAACCCTTGATTCAATTTGCTTTGATTTTTTCAACGGCCTTCTTTACCAGCTTTTTGCCTAAGCTATCTCAGGATTACTTAAAAGATAAGCATAATTACTTGAGTGAAAGTCAGTCTTTCTTTGATTTTATCTTTTATCTTAACATGACGATTTTGATGGGCTTTACTATGATTTTAGCGGCTATGAATAGGACTTTATTTGAGGATAATAAAGGCTGGTTGAGTTTAGAAGTTTTTATGGTAGTCATCCTTTTGTCTAGTTTAATTCAATTTTTCCATCAGAAATTATTTATTGAAAACAGACAGAAAAAATCTTTTCTATTTTTATCAATTGGCTTGCTTTTGAAATTTCTGTTGACGCCTATACTTACCAGTCTTTATGGTATTTTGGGAGCTTCTATTTCGACCATTATTCCTTTATTGTTGGTCTTAGTGCTTTATGCTCTTAGTTCAGATATTCATTTTAGTGTTTTGCGCAATGTCAGATATTGGTTGAGTCTTCTTTTGATGCTTGGAAGTATCTTTATAGCGCAGCGACTTTTGCCAAATGAGACGCGTCTTGAAAACTTTGCTGAGGTGATTCTTGCGAGTTTAGTTGGTTTAATCACCTTTATCTTCTTAGTTAAGAGGCTTGCTGTCTTCGACAAGAAATTATGGTCTTACCTACCATTTGCCAAAGAAAAATGATAGAATAAAATGGACTGCGAGGTAAATCATGAGATTAGATAAATATTTAAAGGTTTCACGTATTATTAAAAGAAGACCTGTAGCTAAAGAAGTTGCGGATAAAGGGCGCATTAAAGTTAATGGTGTTTTGGCCAAGAGTTCCACTGATTTGAAATTAAATGATGTGATTGACATTCGTTTTGGTAATAAATTACTGACGGTTAAAGTCTTGGAAATGAAAGATAGCACCAAAAAAGAAGATGCTCTAAAAATGTATGAGATTATCAAAGAAACAAGGATTGAAAGCGATGAAGAAGCCTAGTATTGTTCAGTTAAACAATAAATACATCAAAAATGAGAATCAAAAAAAGCGTTTTGAAGAAGAAGAAAGTCAAAAACGGAATCGTTTTATGGGCTGGATTTTGGTTGTCATGATGTTTCTTTTCATTCTACCAACCTATAATTTGGTAAAAAGTTATGTGTCTTTACAAGAACAAAATAAACAAGTAACAACACTAAAGAAAGAATACAAAGCACTGGATAAAAGTACCAAGGCTGAAAAAAAATTAGCCAAACAACTTAAAAATACAGACTATGTTAAAAAATACGCACGCGCAAAATACTATTTAACCCAAGAAGGTGAAGTTGTTTACCCAATTCCAGGTTTGTTACCTAAATAAGATGGATAATATTGTCAAAAAAGTTGAAACTTTCCTAGCTTTTTCTGAAGAAAAATTAGAAGAATTAAAAGCTAAGAATCAAGCATTGAAGGAAGAAATGGACCCTCAAGAAGATATTTAAAAAGAAAGGAGACATGATGAAAAAGCTATTCGTTTTAATGATGATGGTCTTTTTTGTGTCTCCTTTACCGGTTATTAGTACTGAAAAAGAGACTTCATTTTCAAATGCTAAAATCCATCCTCTGACGGAAAATGTCATTACCAATTCAATTTATTACAAGACTATTCCTCGTAATCCAAATCTCTATTATGAAAGCAATACTTACTCAAATCCCGAGTTAAGTATTTTTGCTAAGGTTTTGGAACCTAATGCTGATTTTACGATTGAGGATTTGCTGTTAAATCAAGAAAATATTCCTGTCTTCAAATTATCAGATGGTACTTATATTGAGGCTAATCGACAAATCATTTATGATGATGCGACTATAGAAGAAGTTGCTGTGGATAAATCTTTCTGGTTACCAGAGAATTTCACTGTCTATAAAGAACCTTATATGAAAGGTGTTGATTCCCTCAAAACGGATTTAAAAGCTTTTACCAAGGTCCATGCTGATCAATTGGTTCAAACGCAACAAGGTCTTTATTATCGGATTAATGGTAAGGGGTGGATTTCTGACAAGGAATTATCACTTGCTGATAATCGCATGGTTAAAGTGCAACAAGTTTTAAGTCAAAAATATAATAAAGGCAATTATTCTATTTATGTGAAACAACTCGATACGCAAGCTAGTGCAGGAATCAATGCTGATAAGATGATGTATTCTGCTAGTATTGCTAAGTTGGCTACTTTATATTTTGTTCAAAATCAAATTAGCAATGGCAAAGTTAGTCCTGATAAGAAATTGAAATATGTGAAAGATGTTAATCATTTTGAGGGTGATTATGCCCCATCTGGTAGTGGGGAAATTACTAAAACTGCTGACAATAAAGAATATTCTGTTGCAGAATTGTTAAAGGCTATTGCCCAACATTCTGATAATGTGGCAACTAATATCTTAGGTTATTACCTTGCTAATAAGTATGATCAAAATTTCTATTCACAAATTAATGCGGTGTCAGGTATTTCATGGAATATGGAGAAACGCATGATGTCTTCTCGAGCAGCAGCTAATGTTATGGAGTCCATTTATTATCAAAAGGGAGATATCATTTCTTACCTGTCTAAGACTGACTTTGATAATAAGAGAATTTCCAAAAATATTGATGTGCCTGTTGCTCATAAAATCGGTGATGCTTACGATTATAAGCATGATGTTGCTATTGTTTATGGTGATTCACCTTTTATTATTTCTATTTTTACCGATAAAGCGTCATATGACGATATTACTAAAATTGCGGACGATGTGTATTCGATATTAAAATGACCTATTCAAAAATTTATGATAATTGTGTTCAAAAAAACTTTTTTAAAAACCATGACAAGGTTCTGATAGCCGTTTCAGGTGGAGTAGATTCAATGAATTTACTGCACTTTTTGCATTTATATAAGGAGCAGCTAGAAATTGAGATTGCTATTGCTCATATTAATCACAAACAGCGTCAAGAATCTGATTTGGAGGAGTCATATTTAAAGTCTTGGGCTCAGGAAAATAAAATTCCAATCTATATAAGTCACTTTACGGGTGCTTTCTCAGAGGAAAAGGCGCGTGCTTTTCGTTATGACTTTTTTAAAAAGGTCATGCGTGAAGATGGCTATACGGCTTTAGTGACGGCCCATCATGCGGATGATCAAATTGAAACCATTATGATGCGTTTGGTAAGGGGAAGTCTTTTACGATATTTGTCTGGAATAAAAGAGGTTCAAACGATTGCTGAAGGGCAAGTGATTCGGCCTTTCTTAACTGTAAAGAAAGAAGATTTGCCAGCTATTTTCCACTTTGAAGATGCTAGTAATGCAGGTCAGGATTTCTTTAGGAATCGCATCCGCAATCATTATATTCCTCTATTGGAAAGCGAGAATCCTAGATTCAGTGAGTCTCTACTGTCTCTTTCGCAAGAATCAACTTTGCTCTTAGAAGCCTTATCTGATTTAACAACAAGCTTGGATATTCAGGAGAGGTCTGTTTTTTCAGCTCAAACGGATGCTGTTCAGTACTTTTTATTGCAAGATTACCTGACTGCTTTTCCAAATTTACAGCTTTCTCGCAAGCAATTTCAGGAATTACTGCATATTCTCAGTCATAAAAAAGAAGGTCATTTTCCTCTTAAACAGGGATATGAGCTGATTTTAACAGATAGTCGATTTTTTATTGAAAAAATCAGCCCTGAGACGGAGTCCAATTTCCAAGAGCTTTTGTTAGAATATGACTCTAGTATTTCTTTCCCACCTTTTAAGTTTACTTTTTCTGACGAGAAAGCTGACAGGTCTGGTGAATGCATCATTCCACTCTTCAGCCTAGCACCTATCACGCTACGAAAGCGGCAGCCGGGGGATAAGATTGATTTTGGGTCTTTTAGTAAGAAACTCAGGAGACTTTTCATTGATGAGAAATTTTCCATTAAAGAAAGAGAAGAAGCTATTGTTGGGGTTCAAGAAAAGCAAGTGATTTTTGTCCTAGTGGCAGGTCAAACTTATTTGAGAAAAGCGCTAAATAGTGATATAATAAAGGCTAAACTCTATATTGAAAAATGAAGAAAAGGTGACAGCATGCTTGAGAAAGATATTAAAAAAGTTCTTTATTCTGAAGAAGATATCATTTTAAAAACTAAAGAACTGGGCGAACAGCTGACTAAGGATTATCAAGGTAAAAATCCTTTAATGGTCGGTGTTTTGAAAGGTTCAGTACCTTTTATGTCAGAATTGATGAAACACATTGATACACACGTGGAAATTGATTTTATGGTCGTTTCAAGTTATCATGGTGGTACTACAAGTAGTGGTGAAGTTAAAATTTTAAAAGATGTTGATACAAATATTGAAGGTCGGGACATTATTTTTGTAGAGGATATTATCGATACTGGTCGTACTTTACTCTATTTAAGAGATATGTTTAAATACCGTAAAGCAAACTCTGTTAAAATTGCTACTCTATTTGATAAACCTGAAGGTCGTGTGGTTGATATTGAAGCAGACTATGTTTGTTATGATGTGCCAAACGAATTTATTGTTGGTTTTGGTCTAGATTACGCTGAAAATTATCGTAATCTTCCCTATGTAGGAGTATTAAAGGAAGAAGTCTATTCTAAATAGAAAAAGGTTAGTTGTTACTTTATGAAAAATAATAAAAATAATGGTTTTGTAAAAAATTCATTTGTCTATATTATTGTTATTGTTCTTGTTATTACAGGATTTCAATATTATTTAAGAGGGACAAGTACACAAAGCCAACAGATTAGTTATTCTAAACTAATCAAACAAATTAAAGCTGGGGACGTAAAATCAATATCCTACCAGCCTAGTGGAAGTATCATTGAAGTTAAAGGAAAATATGAGAAACCACAGAAATCTGAACTTGATCAAAACTTATCATTCTTTGGTACAGGTTCATCAAATAAGGTGTCAGAGTTTACTGCATTAGCATTACCTACTGATTCAACTTTAAAGGAAATAACCTCTGCTGCAGATAAAAATGGAACTACGATTACTGTAAAACAAGAAAGTTCTAGTGGTGCTTGGGTTTCTTTCTTAATGAGCTTCTTACCTATCATTATCTTCGCTGGTTTCATGATGATGATGATGAATCAAGGTGGTGGCGGTGCACGTGGTGCCATGAGTTTTGGTAAAAATAAAGCTAAATCTCAAAGTAAAGGTGATGTCAAAGTTCGCTTTACAGATGTTGCTGGTGCAGAAGAAGAAAAACAAGAACTTGTTGAAGTTGTTGATTTCCTTAAAAATCCTAAAAAATATAAAGCTTTGGGTGCACGTATTCCTTCAGGTGTCTTATTAGAGGGCCCTCCAGGAACAGGTAAAACATTACTTGCAAAAGCCGTTGCTGGTGAAGCTGGTGTTCCATTCTTTAGTATTTCAGGTTCTGACTTTGTTGAAATGTTTGTCGGTGTAGGTGCAAGCCGTGTCCGTTCACTCTTCGAAGATGCTAAAAAAGCTGAACGTGCTATCATCTTTATTGATGAAATTGATGCAGTTGGTCGACGACGTGGCGCTGGTATGGGTGGCGGTAACGATGAACGGGAACAAACTTTGAACCAACTCTTAATTGAGATGGATGGTTTTGAAGGTAATGAAAGTATCATTGTTATTGCAGCAACTAACCGTAGTGATGTTCTAGACCCCGCCTTACTTAGACCAGGTCGTTTTGACCGTAAGGTTCTTGTTGGTCGTCCTGATGTTAAAGGTCGTGAAGCTATTTTGAAAGTTCATGCTAAGAATAAGCCTTTGGCAGATGATGTAAACTTGAAAGTAGTGGCTCAACAAACACCGGGATTTGTTGGGGCAGATCTTGAAAATGTATTAAACGAAGCAGCTTTAGTAGCGGCTCGTAGAAACAAAGCCAAGATTGATGCTAGTGATATTGACGAAGCAGAAGATAGAGTCATTGCAGGTCCATCTAAGAAAGATAGAACAATCTCGAAACGTGAACGTGAAATGGTTGCCTACCATGAAGCTGGTCACACAATTGTAGGTTTAATCTTGTCAAATGCGCGTGTTGTTCATAAAGTTACTATTGTTCCTCGTGGTCGTGCGGGTGGTTATATGATTGCCCTTCCTAAAGAAGACCAGATGTTACTTTCTAAGGATGATTTGAAAGAACAACTTGCAGGTCTTATGGGTGGACGAGTTGCTGAAGAGATTATTTTTAATGCTCAAACAACTGGTGCTTCAAATGACTTTGAACAAGCCACTCAAATGGCTAGAGCGATGATTACGGAATATGGCATGAGTGAAAAACTTGGACCTGTTCAATATGAAGGAAATCATGCGATGATGCCAGGTCAAATCTCTCCAGAAAAATCATATTCTGCTCAAACAGCACAAATGATTGACGAAGAGGTTCGAGCTTTACTAAATGAGGCTCGTAATAAGGCAGCTGATATTATCAACGAAAATAGAGAAACACATAAATTAATCGCTGAAGCTCTATTGAAATATGAAACATTGGATGCAGCACAAATTAAATCAATTTTTGAAACAGGTAAAATGCCTGAAAATCCAGACTCTGAAAATGAAGAAGTTCATGCATTATCATATGAAGAAATTAAAGAAAAATTGGTTGAAGAAGACGAAAAATAAAAAGGATCCAGAGATTAGTTATCTCTGGATTTTTTGAATATTTACAGCTATCAGTATCTGTGTTAAACTATTTAATATTTATTATAGTAGAAAGTTGATTATGGATTTATTTCGGACAAAAAATAACAGTAGTAAAAAAACTGAAATGAGACGGCATTTGAAAGTTCAAGATTTAGTCTTTTTAGGTCTTGGCTCAATGGTGGGTACGGGTATCTTTACGATTACTGGTATAGGTGCTGCTCAGTATGCTGGACCTGCTTTAACAATTTCAATTATTTTGTCAGCAGCAGCTGTAGCAATATTAGCACTATTTTATGCTGAATTTTCATCTCGTATACCAGCAAATGGAGGAGCATATAGCTATGTATATGCTACTTTAGGTGAATTTCCAGCTTGGATAGTAGGTTGGTACATTATCATGGAATTTCTGACAGCTATTTCTAGTGTGGCTGTTGGCTGGGGAAGTTACTTAAAAGGACTCTTAGCTAATTTTGGGATACATATTCCAACAGCATTAAATGGAACTTTTAATCCGAATAAAGGAACCTATATTGACCTTTTACCAGTTTTAGTCATGTTTATTGTAACGGCAATTGTTTTAATGAATTCAAAAACAGCTTTACGATTTAATTCATTACTAGTAATCCTAAAGTTTTCTGCATTAGCATTATTTATTATCGTAGGTATCTTTTTTATTAAGTCAAATAATTGGACACCTTTCGCACCTTATGGCCTTGGTCAGTTTTATGGTGGTAAATCAGGTATTTTTGCTGGAGCATCAGTAATGTTCTTCGCTTTTTTAGGTTTCGAGTCTATTTCAATGACAGTTGATGAAGTTCAAGAGCCCCAAAAGACAATTCCAAGAGGAATTAACCTATCTCTAGTCATTGTAACAATTTTGTATATAGTGGTTACAACAATTCTGACAGGAATTGTTTACTATAAAGATTTAAACGTACCCGACGCTGTGTCTTTTGCTTTAAGATCAGTTGGTATGGATTGGGCTGCGAACTACATCTCAATTGTAGCAGTTATGACATTAATAACGGTTTGTATCTCAATGACTTTTGCATTAGCAAGAATTGTATATACGATTAGTCGAGACGGATTACTTCCAAAATCACTTCACAAAGTAACTCAGAATAGTTTTGTTCCCCGTAATGCAACTCTTGTAGTTGGAGCCATTTCAATGGTATGTGCTGGAATGGTACCCTTAAACAGTCTTGCTGAATTTGTTAACATTTGTACACTTGCTTATTTGATAATAATGTCGTTTGCAATTATCGTACTACGTAAGAAAAATGGAGCTCCAAAAAATGGTGAATTTAAAACGCCACTAGTTCCAATACTTCCAATCCTAGCAATCATAATTTGTGCTTCTTTCATGTCACAATATATGAAAATCACTTGGATTGCATTTGGTCTATCGACACTATTAGGTACATTAATCTACTTTATTTATGGTTATCGAAATTCGGAAGAAAACAAAAAGTGAAACTAATCATTGATTAGTTTCATTTTATTTTCAATTGAAAATAAAATAAAAAAAGAAGTTAAATTCTATTGACAAACAATTCTAAAGTGAGTATACTTATAAAGCTGTCAAAAAGGCAGAATATCAATAAAAAATGCCAAAGAAAAGTCAAAAAAAGTATTGACAAAGGCATAGTGACCTGATAGAATATAATAGTTGTCTCGTAAGAGATGGCAAGACCTTTGAGAACTGAATAAGACAAGAAAAACCAAATGTGAGGGTGATATGTTTAGATGCATATTATCCGTCAATGAAGTAAAAAACAATAAATCTGTCAGCGACAGAAAAAGAACGAGTAAGTTCAAACTAAAATGAGAGTTTGATCCTGGCTCAGGACGAACGCTGGCGGCGTGCCTAATACATGCAAGTAGAACGCTGAGGTCTAGTGCTTGCACAAGACCAAGGAGTTGCG
>NZ_LOCM01000002.1 GCF_002887775.1 Streptococcus penaeicida
CTGGCGCTTAACGGCGTGGGGGTTCAAGTCCCTTAACCCGCATAAAACTTTAGCCGGCTTAGCTCAGTTGGTAGAGCATCTGATTTGTAATCAGAGGGTCGCGTGTTCAAATCATGTAGCCGGCATTAAAATAAAATAATTGCGAACGTAGTTCAGTGGTAGAACACCACCTTGCCAAGGTGGGGGTCGCGGGTTCGAATCCCGTCGTTCGCTTTAGATAGGCCGGGGTGGCGGAACTGGCAGACGCACAGGACTTAAAATCCTGCGATGGTTTTCATCGTACCGGTTCGATTCCGGTCCTCGGCATTACTAATTTAATAATAAGCACCCTTAGCTCAACTGGATAGAGTACCTGACTACGAATCAGGCGGTTAGAGGTTCGACTCCTCTAGGGTGCATGAGTTCGGGAAGTAGCTCAGCTTGGTAGAGTACTTGGTTTGGGACCAAGGTGTCGCAGGTTCGAATCCTGTCTTCCCGATTATGGCGGTGTAGCTCAGATGGCTAGAGCGTCCGGTTCATACCCGGAAGGTCGGGGGTTCGATCCCCTTCGCCGCTATTGTTTTTATATGGATGACTTTGGACCTTTAGCTCAACTGGTTAGAGCACTCGGCTCATAACCGAGCGGTCGTAGGTTCGAGTCCTACAAGGTCCATATATTCGTGGAGGATTACCCAAGTCCGGCTGAAGGGAACGGTCTTGAAAACCGTCAGGCGTGTAAAAGCGTGCGTGGGTTCGAATCCCACATCCTCCTTTTTTCTTATCGCGGGATGGAGCAGCTAGGTAGCTC
>NZ_LOCM01000003.1 GCF_002887775.1 Streptococcus penaeicida
TCACTTCCTTCGGAGTTACAGTTTGACCTAAGGTTCTGCAGTAAAAGGGTTTAACTGAGAGTTTACGCTGTCTTTCTGAAAGAATCGCCAATGGTATTTCAAGAGACGGTAAGTCTGAGATTTAGTAACAAAAGATTTCATGATGGCTATTCTTGTCGTCATCATAGCACGGGATAAGTGTTGGATAATATGAAAGCGATCAAGAACAATCTTAGCTTTAGGGAACAATTGCTTAATGATAGGAATATAGCTTCCTGACATATCAACAGTTACAACTTTAACATGTTCTCTCACCTTTCAAGTGTATTTATAGAAATAATTTTTGATGGTGGTTTGACGGTTATTGTTAAGAATAGTGATGACTTTGCGCGTTTCAAAATCTTGAGCAATAAAAGCTAGTTTTCCTTTGTTGCGAGAAAACTCATCCCAGGATAGTATCTCTGGTAAAGATGAAAATCCCTCTTTGAAGGTAAATTGTGCTAACTTACGTTGAACAAGAGATACAGAGACATGAAGGGTTCTAGCAATATCAGAATTCGTCATTGTATTAGTGAGGAGTTGGGTAATCTTAAATAGTACAGGCTGAGATATTTGATGATTCTTTAGAACTAGAGGAGTCTCCGAAACAGTCACTCTAAAGCACGATTTACATTGGAAGCGACGCTTTTTGAGATGGAGAACACAAGGAAATCCTTGGCAATCAAGTATAGGAATTTTTGATGGTTTCTGAAAGTCATATTTGATCATAGTGCCTTTACAATGAGGACAAAGAGTAGGCTTGTAATCTAGCTTAGCTCTCATTTCGATATGAGTTTGATGTTTTAAAACAAATAACATTTCGATATGAGTTTGATGTTTTAAAACAAATAACATTTTGATATTAGGGTCTTTTAAACCAAGCAATTCTGTGGTATTCTTAAGTAGTTCCATATGATTCTTTCTAATGATATTGTTTGTCGCTTTTCATTATAGGTCATATGGGGCTTTTTTTGTGTGAAGAATTTAGAAAAAGAAAAAGACCCTATAATCTCTTTAGTGGATTTACCCACTACAGAAATTATAGAGCCCGTTTTTATAGCTCCTCGGGGCTTTTTTGTTTCTTAAATTTATGAAGTATAACAACCATTGGATTATTTTTTATTTTCTTTAATTTCTATGGATCAATAATTTGATTTTATACATTTTAGAAGATTCTACATATTAAATATAGACTTTCTGTTAATACTTTACAAAGTTGAATTTTTTGTAATATTTTCTAAATAGATTACTAAAATTTTTTATTAATTATTACATATAACTGTAACAAATGCGTAACATTAATTGGGCTTTTTTTTGGTACAATATATGATGTCTTATCGAAAAGGAGTAGTTTACTATAATGAAAAAGAGAATTTTATCAGCAGTTCTTGTAAGTGGTGTAACCCTTGGAGCAGCTTCAATTGTTCAAGCGGATGATTTTGATGCCAAAATTGCTGCTCAAGATACAATTATTTCTAATCTTACAGCAGAGCAAACTGCTGCACAAGAACAAGTTACAACATTACAAACACAAATTGGTTCTTTGCAAACTGAGCAAGATACTTTAACAGCACAAAACAATGAATTACAAGCAAAATCTGAAAAATTAGGAAAAGAAATCCAATCACTTTCAAGCAAGATTGTTGCTCGTAATGAAGCTTTGAAAAAACAAGCTCGTAGTGCTCAACGTGGTAACACAACAACAAGTTACATCAATACTTTATTAAATTCTAAATCAATTTCAGATGCTATTAATCGTATTGCTGCAATTCGTGAAGTTGTAACTGCGAATGCAAAAATGTTAAACCAACAAAAATCTGATAAAGAATCACTTGAAGTAAAACAAACTGAAAACCAAGAAGCAATTAATACTGTTGCTGCTAACATGGAAACTATTGTAGCAAATAAGGTTTCATTGGAAACTCAAAAAGCTAATTTAGAAGTTGCTAAAATTACATTATCAGAACAAATGGCAAGTGCGCAAGCTGAAAAAACTAACCTTCAAGGTCAAAAGGCTGAAGCAGAACGCGTAGCAGCTGAAAAAGCTGCAGCTGAAGCAGCTGCACAAGCAAAAGCTGAAGCGGAAGCAAAAGCTCAGGCTGAATCAGTTGCAAAAGCTCAAGCAGAACTTGCTCAATCACAAGCCCCAACGGCTTCAACTGCACCAGCAGCAAGCACAGCTCCAGCTACATCAACTGCACCGGCAGCAAGCACAGCCCCAGCGGCTTCAACTGCACCAGCAGCAAGCGCAGCTCCAGCGGCTTCAACTGCACCAGCAGCAAGTACAGCTCCAGTTGCATCAGCTAAACCAGCAGCTTCAACTGCTCCTGTAGCTTCTACTGTAACAAGAACAGTTTCTACAACTCCAAAACAAACTTATAGCGCTGCTAATACTTACCCAGTTGGTCAATGTACTTGGGGTGTTAAATCATTAGCTCCTTGGGTTGGTAATTACTGGGGTAATGGTGGACAATGGGCTTCTAGTGCAGCTGCAGCAGGTTACTCTGTAGGTTCAACTCCAGTAGTTGGATCAGTTGCAGTATGGACTGGTGGTGGATACGGTCACGTTGCTTATGTAACAGCCGTTGAAAGCTCAACTAAGATTCAAGTTATGGAAAGTAACTATAACGGAATTCAATCAATTGGTAACTACCGTGGATGGTTCAACCCAACTGCTACTTACCAAGGTTCAGCCGTATATATTTATCCAAATTAATAAAAGTGACCAGCTTAGCTGGTCTTTTTTAATGCTTACTATTACTAAAAGAATTGAAAAAATCCCTGAAAAGGGTTAAAATGGTAAGGGATTAAAAGTTTGGAGGAAAAAATGTCTTATTCTGATTTAAAATTGTTTGCCCTTTCGTCAAACAAGGAACTAGCGGAAAAAGTTGCTGATTCTATGGGTATTTCACTTGGAAAGTCAACCGTTCGTCAATTTTCAGACGGTGAAATTCAAGTTAATATTGAGGAATCCATTCGAGGACACCATGTGTTCATTTTACAGTCTACCAGTTCACCTGTTAATGATAATTTGATGGAAATCCTTATCATGGTAGACGCTTTAAAACGTGCTAGTGCTGAAACAGTCAGTGTTGTTATGCCTTACTATGGATATGCACGTCAAGACCGTAAAGCTCGATCTCGCGAGCCTATTACATCAAAATTAGTTGCTAATATGCTAGAAGTTGCCGGTGTTGATCGCTTACTAACAGTTGATTTACACGCAGCTCAGATTCAAGGCTTCTTTGATATACCTGTCGATCACTTAATGGGCGCTCCATTAATCGCCGAATATTTTGATCGTCATGGATTAGTTGGTCAAGATGTTGTTGTTGTAAGTCCAGACCATGGTGGGGTAACTCGTGCTCGAAAATTAGCACAATTCCTTCATACACCAATTGCAATTATTGATAAACGTCGAAGTGTTAATAAAATGAATACTAGTGAGGTTATGAATATTATCGGTAATGTTGACGGTAAAAAATGTATTCTTATCGACGATATGATTGATACTGCTGGAACCATTTGTCATGCCGCGGATGCTCTTGCTGAAGCTGGTGCAACAGAAGTCTATGCATCATGTACTCACCCAGTATTATCAGGACCTGCTTTAGACAATATCCAAAACTCAGCTATTAAGAAATTAGTTGTTTTAGACACTATTTTCCTTCCAGAAGAACGTTTGATTGATAAAATTGACCAAATTTCAATTGCTGATCTTATTGGTGAAGCTATTATCAGAATTCATGAAAAACGTCCATTATCACCATTATTTGAAGTAGATTAATATGAAAAGTAGTCTTTGACTACTTTTTTGCTTTTGTGGCCTTTAATATCTTATGGTTATTTTTTCGATTTTCGGTATAATAGTAGTATTCATTTAAAGGGAGGCACATTATGGATTTAAGTCACAGATTTAACAAACAACTTGGTAAAATTGAAATTTCGCTCATAAGGCAATTTGATCAGTCCATTTCTGAAATACCAGGAATGATTAAGTTGACTTTAGGTGAACCTGATTTTACGACGCCGGATCATGTCAAAGAAGCAGCTAAGAAAGCTATTGATGATAATCAGTCTCATTATACAGGAATGAGTGGCTTGCCTGCACTTAGAAAAGCCGCTAGTGACTTTGTCAAAACCAAGTACAAATTAGACTATAATCCTGAGAATGAGGTCATGGTTACCATCGGTGCTACTGAAGCCCTCTCAGCCTCTCTCTTAGCCATCCTAGAAGCAGGTGATAAAGTTCTCTTGCCAGCACCAGCATATCCCGGATACGAGCCCATAGTGACTTTAGCGGGCGCTGAAATTGTTGAGATAGACACAACAGCTAATAACTTCATCCTAACGGCAGAGGCGCTAGAAGAAGCTTTAATTGCTGAAGGTGAAAAAGTCAAGGCAGTACTCTTAAATTTTCCGACAAATCCAACTGGTGTTACTTATTCACGAGAAGAAATGGCCTCATTCGCTCAAGTCCTCCCAAAATTCCCAGTATTTGTGGTTTCGGACGAAGTTTATTCCGAACTTAACTATACTGACCAAGGTCACGTATCAATAGCAGAGTTTCTCCCAGACCAAACCATCTTAGTAAACGGTTTGTCCAAATCTCATGCCATGACAGGTTGGCGCTTAGGCTTTATTTTTGCAAAAGAATTACTGGCACACGAATTACTCAAGAGTCACCAGTACCTCGTTACAGCAGCTACTACAATGGCACAATATGCGGGAATTGAAGCATTAACGGAAGGTATCAATGATACACTCCCAATGAAGCGTGAATATATCTTGCGTCGCGATTACATCATTGAAGAAATGACTAAACTTGGTTTTTCTATCATTCGACCTGATGGAGCCTTTTATATCTTTGCTAAAATTCCAGAAGGTTTTGGGCAAGAAGATTCCTTTAAGTTCTGTCAAGATTTAGCTAAAAGAGAGAAATTAGCCCTTATTCCAGGAATTGCCTTTGGTCAATACGGAGAAGGCTACATCCGTCTATCCTATGCCGCAAGTATGGCAACTATTGTTGAAGCTATGGCTCGTCTAAGAGCATTCATGGAAAATTATGGACAATAAAGAAAGCCTTGGACTGGTCCTATACAATAAAAACTATCGTGAAGACGATAAATTGGTTAAGATTTTTACTGAAACAGCAGGCAAACGGATGTTCTTTGTCAAACACGCCAGTAAGTCAAAAGTGGCCTCAGTTATTCAACCCTTAACTGTCGCTGACTTTTTAATGAAGATTAACCAAACAGGACTATCCTATATTGATGATTACAACGCTGTGGAAACCTATCCTAACATTAACCAGGATCTTTATCGCTTAGCCTATGCTTCCTATGTCATGTCATTAGCAGATGCTGCCATTCCAGATAATGAGGCTGACAGTCAGCTCTTTGCCTTTCTAAAGAAAACACTAGATTTGATGGAAGAAGGCTTAGATTATGAAATTGTGACTAATATTTTTGAAATTCAAATCTTGGAACGCTTTGGTGTTCATTTGAACTTCCATGAATGTGTCTTTTGTCACCGCGTTGGCTTACCATTTGATTTCTCCCATAAGTATTCAGGACCTTTATGTCCACAACATTTGCAAGAAGATGCGCATCGTAATCACTTAGATCCGAATGTTCTCTATTTATTAGATAAATTTCAAAATGTCCATTTTGATGACTTAAAAACCATCTCTTTAAAGCCTGAAATGAAAGCCAAACTACGCCAGTTTATAGATGAGCTTTATGAAGACTATGTTGGTATTCATTTAAAAAGCAAAAAGTTTATTGATGATTTAGACCAATGGGGTCAGATTATGAAATCCAATGAACCCTCAAAATAACCTGAGAAGAGTTAGTCGATTGCTATCGGCGAGCTCTTTTGCATAGATTAAGCTTTTTCAGGTATCAGATACACACCTAGCTACTGTGAAATGATATGACTTTATGCTATAATAAGGTCGTTATTCCAAGCTAATGGAAGGTAAAAGGAGTTGCAATCACATGAAAATTATCGCCGTTGATGCCATGGGTGGAGACAATGCACCCAAAGCTATAGTAGAAGGTGTAAACAAAGCTATTGAAAGTTTTTCTGATATTCAGATTCAATTGTATGGAGATCAGGAAAAAATAAAAACTTATTTAACCCCATCAGACCGTGTAACGATTATTCATACTGATGAAAAAATCAACTCTGATGATGAACCAGCCAAAGCCATTCGTCGCAAGAAAAATGCTTCAATGGTCTTAGCTGCCAAAGCTGTTAAAGATGGCCAGGCACAAGCTGTGCTCTCAGCTGGCAATACAGGTGCCTTATTAGCAGCAGGACTCTTTGTTGTTGGTCGCATTAAGGGCGTGGACCGTCCAGGTTTATTATCAACCTTACCAACAAATGATCAAAAAGGCTTTGATATGCTTGACCTAGGCGCAAATGCTGAAAATACAGCGGCCCACTTGCATCAATACGCTATTTTAGGCTCGTTTTATGCTAAGAACCTCAGAGGCATTGCTCAACCACGTGTCGGTCTCCTCAATAATGGAACAGAAGATACTAAAGGTGACCCACTTCGCAAAGAAACTTATGCTCTACTAGCAGCCGATCCAGGCTTAAACTTCATTGGCAATATTGAAGCTCGTGACCTCATGGCTGGAGTAGCTGACGTCGTTGTTGCCGATGGTTTTACGGGAAATGCCGTGCTTAAATCCATTGAAGGAACAGCACTAAGTATTATGAAGCAGTTAAAAACATCCATCAAAGGCGGCGGCTTTAAAGCTAAAGTGGGAGCCCTTCTCTTGAAGGACAGCTTGATGGACATGAAGAATTCACTGGATTACTCCGGAGCTGGTGGAGCGGTACTCTTCGGCCTCAAAGCACCAGTTGTCAAATCGCATGGTTCCAGTGATGCCAAATCCATTTTCTATACCATTAAACAAATTCGCTCCATGTTAGAAACCGATGTGGTTGGACAATTAGTAGAAGAATTTTCTAAGGAGACTAGTAGCAATGACTAGAGAAGCTATTTTAGTAAAATTACAAGAAATCATGATTGAACAGGATGATACAAAAGAATTTGTTCTGACAGAAGAAACAAGCTTGAAAGATGATATCGCAGTTGATTCCATTGAATTAACAGAATTTATTATTAATGTTGAGGATGCTTTCAACATTAGTATACCTGATGAAGATGTTGAAGATTTAACTAAAATCAGCAATCTCATTGATTATCTTGAAGGTCGTTTGGCAAAATAAGAATAAAGGGGTAATGCCTATAAGAGGCTAGCCTCTTTTTTTGTTATCAAATTCGGTCTTTTTCTCTATCTAAATCAGGAAATAAGGATAAAATCCGAACATTTAAAATTACAATTTTGTTAATTGTCGACAAAACATTGAATATTATCCATATATATGGTATTCTTTATTCGAAAGTATATGAAAGGCGAACAATTAATGAACAAGGACCTAATTTATTCCGGGAAAGCTAAAGACATCTATGCGACAGAGGATCAGGATGTTATCAAATCCGTTTACAAGGATCAAGCGACCATGTTAAATGGCGCACGTAAAGAGACCATTTCAGGTAAAGGAGTATTAAACAATCAGATTTCATCTTTAATTTTTGAAAGATTGAATAAAGCTGGCGTTAAAACACACTTTATTAAGCAAATTTCGGATACTGAACAACTGAATAAAAAAGTTACCATTATTCCTTTAGAAGTCGTTCTTCGTAATGTTACAGCGGGTTCTTTCTCAAAACGCTTTGGTGTTGAAGAAGGGCTTCAATTAGAAGAAGCAATTATTGAATTCTACTATAAAAAAGATGAACTAGACGATCCTTTCATTAATGAGGAACATATTCAATTTTTAAAAATTGCTAGTCCTCAAGATATTGCCTATATCAAAGCAGAGACCAGACGTGTTAATAAGCTTCTCAGCCAATGGTTTAAAGAGATTGATCTCCGCTTGATTGATTTTAAATTAGAGTTTGGTTTCGATAAAGAAGGTCATATTATCTTAGCAGATGAGTTTTCTCCAGATAACTGTCGTCTTTGGGATGCACAAGGTAACCATATGGACAAGGATGTCTTTAGACGTGATTTAGGTAGTCTAACAGATGTCTACCAAGAGGTTTTGGATAAGTTAAGAGCTTCAAATTAATTGGTAGCGAACGAAAAAAGGACAAAAGGATAAAAAATGGATAAACGGATTTTTGTTGAAAAAAAAGCTGATTTTCAAATCAAGTCAGAATCACTAGTTAAAGAATTAAAGCATAATTTACAAGTTGCTTCATTAAAAACATTAAGGCTTATTCAGGTTTACGATGTTTTTCAGTTAAGTGAGCAACTCATGGATAAGGCAGAGCAACAAATTTTTGCTGAGCAAGTGACTGATAATATCTTAGTTGAGGAAGATGTGATGGCAGATTTAGCGGATTATGCCTTTTTCGCCATTGAATCTCTTCCTGGGCAATTTGATCAACGCGCAGCCAGCTCTCAGGAAGCTATTCTGCTTTTAGGTGGTTCTTCAGATGTCATCGTCAATACAGCGCAGCTATTCTTAGTTAATAAAGACATTGCAGAAGACGATTTGGCTGCTATTAAGGCTTACTTGCTTAACCCAGTGGACTCTCGTTTTAAAGATATTAGTCAAGGGATTCAACACCATGATTTTTCAGAGTCTGATAAAAGCATTCCAAATTTAGATTTCTTTACTTCTTATACTGCAGAGGATTTTGCGACCTATAAAGCTAATGAAGGCCTAGCCATGGAAGTGGATGACCTTATCTTCATTCAAGACTATTACAAGGGTATTGGGTGCGTGCCAACGGAAACAGAATTAAAAGTTCTTGATACCTACTGGTCTGACCATTGCCGTCATACAACCTTTGAAACAGAATTAAAAGCTATTGATTTTTCGGCTTCTCGTTTTGAAAAGCAGTTGCAGGAAACTTATGATAAGTACTTGGCTATGCGGTCAGAATTAGGACGTTCTGAAAAGCCACAAACATTGATGGATATGGCGACTATTTTTGGTCGTTACGAGCGAGCTAATGGCCGTCTTGATGACATGGAAGTTTCAGATGAAATTAATGCTTGTTCGGTTGAAATCGAAGTTGATGTTAACGGTGTTAAAGAGCCTTGGTTATTGATGTTCAAAAACGAAACCCATAACCATCCAACTGAGATTGAACCTTTTGGTGGTGCAGCGACCTGTATTGGTGGTGCCATCCGCGATCCATTATCGGGTCGGTCATTTGTATATCAAGCCATGCGTATTTCGGGCGCAGGCGATATCACCATGCCGCTTTCGGAGACTCGTCAAGGTAAATTACCGCAACAAGTCATTTCAAAAACTGCGGCGCACGGCTATTCTTCATATGGAAACCAAATTGGTCTAGCGACTACATATGTTAAGGAATATTTCCACCCAGGTTTTGTGGCTAAACGCATGGAGTTGGGTGCTGTTGTCGGTGCTGCTCCTAAAGCCAATGTGGTTCGGGAAAAACCTCTTGCTGGCGACCTTGTTATCCTTCTAGGTGGTAAAACGGGTCGTGACGGTGTCGGTGGTGCCACAGGTTCTTCTAAAGTACAAACCGTTGAGTCAGTTGAAACGGCTGGTGCAGAAGTCCAAAAAGGGAATGCCATTGAAGAACGCAAGATTCAACGTCTTTTCCGTAATGGTCAAGTGACGCGATTGATCAAGAAATCTAATGACTTTGGTGCTGGTGGTGTCTGTGTGGCTATCGGTGAACTTGCTGACGGTTTAGAAATTGACTTAGACAAAGTGCCTTTGAAATATCAAGGCTTAAACGGTACTGAAATTGCCATCTCTGAGTCACAAGAACGGATGTCTGTTGTTGTTGCTCCAGAAGATGCAACTGCCTTTATTGAAGCTTGTCATTTAGAAAATATTGAAGCGGTTATTGTTGCTAAGGTGACAGAAAAAGCTAATTTAGTGATGACTTGGAATGGTCAAACGATTGTTGATATTGAACGCTCATTCCTTGATACTAATGGCGTTCGCGTTGTGGTTGATGCTAAAGTTGTTGATAAAAACGTCGCTTTGCCAGCTCAACGTAAAACTTCGCAAGAAACAGTATTAGCTGATACAAAAGCCTTACTATCAGAATTAAACCATACTTCACAAAAAGGTCTCCAAACCATTTTTGATAGCTCTGTTGGTCGTTCAACCGTTAACCATCCTTTAGGTGGTCGTTACCAAATGACACCAACAGAAAGTTCTGTTCAAAAATTACCAGTTCAAAATGGTGTTACGAAGACAGCTTCAGTTATGGCTCAAGGTTATAACCCTTATATTGCGGAATGGTCACCTTACCATGGGGCAGCTTATGCTGTCATCGAAGCAACTGCACGTTTAGTTGCTACTGGTGCTAACTGGAACAAGGCTCGTTTCTCTTATCAAGAGTATTTCCAACGCATGGATAAATTGGCTGAAAACTTTGGTCAACCCCTTGCAGCTTTACTTGGTTCTGTCGAAGCTCAAATCCAACTAGGTTTGCCATCAATTGGTGGTAAAGACTCCATGTCTGGAACTTTTGAAGATATCACCGTTCCACCAACACTTGTTCCTTCGGTGTGACAACGGCTAATGTTGATAAGGTATTATCTCCAGAATTTAAAGCAGCTGGACAGTATATTTACTATCTACCAGGTCAAGCCATTTCTGAAGCTATTGATTTCACAAGCATCAAAGCTAACTTCCAAAACTTTGAAACAATCCAAAAAGAACACCAAATCACTGCAGCATCTGCTATTAAATATGGCGGTCTTATGGAAAGTCTAGCACTAATGACTTTCGGTAACCAAATCGGTGCTCAAATTACTCTTAAAAACCTAGCTGACAGTCTTTCAGGACAATTAGGCGGCTTTGTCTTCACTTCTACCGAAGAAATCGCTGGCGCAGAAAAACTAGGCTACACCATCCCAGACTTTACCTTAACAGTCAACGGAATTGAGATGCCAGGAGCTGAGCTTCTTGAGGCCTTTGAGGGCAAATTAGAAGATATCTATCCCACAGCATTCACTCAGTCCCAAGAGCTAGCGCAAGTCCCAGAAGTCAACAATAAACAAGTCATTGAAGCGACTGAAACCATAGCCCAACCAACGGTTTACATTCCAGTCTTCCCAGGAACAAACTCAGAATATGATTCAGCCAAAGCCTTCGAAAAAGAAGGGGCAAAAGTCAACATGGTACCATTTGTAACCTTGAATGAAGAAGCAATTGTGGCTTCTGTCGATACCATGGTAGCAAATATTGAAGAAGCTAACATTATCTTCTTCGCTGGTGGCTTTTCAGCAGCTGATGAACCTGATGGTTCTGCTAAATTTATTGTTAACATTCTCCTTAATGCTAAGGTCCGTGCAGCCATTGATGCCTTTATTGCTAAAGGTGGACTGATTATTGGTATCTGTAATGGCTTCCAAGCTTTGGTTAAGTCAGGACTCCTTCCTTATGGAAACTTTGATTCTGCCAGTGAAACCAGCCCGACACTCTTTTACAATGATGCTAACCAGCACGTTGCCAAGATGGTAGAAACACGGATTGCCAATACCAATTCCCCATGGCTTTCAAAAGTAGCTGTTGGTGATATTCATGCTATTCCAGTGTCACATGGTGAAGGTAAATTTGTGGTCACTGATCAAGAATTTGCGGCTCTCCGTGATAATGGTCAAATATTCAGTCAGTACGTTGATTTTGAGGGTAAACCAAGCATGGATTCCAAATACAATCCAAATGGCTCAAGCCATGCTATTGAAGGCATTACCAGCTAAATGGTCAAATTATTGGTAAAATGGGTCACTCTGAACGTTATGAAGAGGGTCTCTTCCAAAATATTCCAGGACAAAAAGATCAAGGCATATTTGCCGCAGCGGTAGCTTACTTTACCGGAAAATAAGGTTTGAAAAATTCTAATACAAACGAGGTTAAGATGACATACGAAGTAAAATCACTCAATGAAGAGTGTGGTGTCTTCGGGATTTGGGGTCATCCCCAAGCAGCCCAAGTCACTTATTTTGGACTCCATAGTTTACAACACCGGGGTCAAGAAGGGGCAGGCATTGTTGCTAATGACAATGGTAAGCTCCATCAGCATCGCGATACAGGACTTCTCTCAGACGTCTTTAAAAATCAAGCTGACTTAGATAAATTAACCGGCAATGCAGCTATCGGACATGTTCGTTATGCGACAGCTGGAACAGCATCCATTAACAATATCCAGCCTTTCCTCTATAACTTTACGGATGCTCAGTTTGGTCTTTGCCATAATGGGAATTTGACCAATGCACTATCACTTAAAAAAGAATTAGAACATGAAGGGGCAATCTTCAATGCCTCTTCAGATACTGAAATTCTCATGCATTTGATCCGTCGCAGCCATCATCCAGAATTTATCGGTAAGGTCAAAGAAGCCCTAAATACCGTTAAAGGTGGCTTCGCATATCTCTTGATGACAGAAGATAAATTGATTGCAGCTCTTGATCCAAATGGTTTCAGACCCTTATCAATTGGCCAAATGTCAAATGGTGCTTGGATTATTTCCAGCGAAACCTGTGCCTTTGAAGTTATCGGTGCCAAATGGGTTCGTGATGTGATGCCAGGTGAATTGATTACCATTGATGATAATGGTATTGCAATTGATACCTACACAACAGATACACAGTTGGCTATTTGTTCTATGGAGTACGTCTACTTTGCTCGTCCGGACTCAACCATATATGGCGTAAACGTCCATACAGCACGTAAGAAGATGGGAAAACGGCTAGCGCAGGAATTCCATCATGAAGCTGATATCGTTATCGGGGTTCCAAATTCATCTTTATCCGCAGCCATGGGCTTTGCAGAAGAATCGGGATTGCCAAATGAGATGGGACTGGTTAAGAATCAATACACTCAGAGAACCTTCATCCAGCCAACTCAGGAATTACGGGAACAAGGCGTGCGGATGAAGCTCTCAGCTGTTTCAGGTGTTGTTAAAGACAAGCGCGTGGTCATGATTGACGATTCGATTGTTCGTGGTACAACGTCACGTCGCATCGTCAGCTTATTACGAGAAGCAGGTGCCAAAGAGGTTCACGTGGCCATTGGTAGTCCAGAATTGAAATATCCATGTTTCTACGGCATTGACATTCAAACCCGTCGAGAATTGATTTCAGCCAACCATAATGTTGATGAAGTCTGCGAAATCATTGGTGCAGATAGCTTAACCTATCTTTCATTAGATGGTTTAATTGAATCGATTGGACTAGAAACAGATGCGCCAAATGGTGGTCTCTGTGTTGCCTATTTTGATGGTGAGTATCCAACGCCCCTCTATGATTATGAAGAAGCCTATGTTAAGAGCTTAGAAGAAAAAACAAGTTTCTTTATTGATGATGTTAAGTGATTGGGAGTAAAGGCCCTTATCACAAGTCGGCAATCGCTATTATGCGCTTTGCCTAAAGACCCTATTAGCTCGAAACAAAGAACTAGCGACTTTATTTTTCAAGTTGCCTCTCTAATCAAGATTTGTTTAAAGGAAAAGGAAAAATCAAATGACTGAAAAAAATGCTTATGCTCAATCTGGTGTTGATGTTGAAGCGGGTTATGAAGTTGTCGAACGGATTAAAAAACATGTGGCTCGGACGGAACGTGCGGGCGTTATGGGAGCTCTAGGTGGCTTTGGCGGCATGTTTGATCTTTCGCAAACAGGCGTTAAAGAACCTGTTTTGATTTCTGGCACTGACGGTGTTGGAACAAAACTGATGTTAGCCATCAAATATGATAAACATGATACCATCGGACAAGATTGTGTGGCCATGTGTGTTAATGATATTATTGCTGCCGGTGCAGAACCTCTTTACTTCTTAGACTATATTGCAACTGGTAAAAATGAACCAGCTAAATTAGAACAGGTCGTAGCTGGAGTTGCTGAAGGTTGTGTCCAAGCTGGCGCTGCTCTTATTGGTGGTGAAACAGCTGAAATGCCTGGCATGTATGGTGAAGATGACTACGATTTAGCTGGATTTGCTGTCGGTGTGGCTGAGAAATCAGAAATCATTGATGGCTCAAAAGTTGCTGAAGGGGATATCCTTTTAGGCCTTGCTTCTAGCGGTATTCATTCTAACGGCTACTCCCTTGTTCGTCGTGTATTTGCTGATTATGAAGGCGAAGCTATTTTACCCGAACTTGAAGGCAAAGCTTTAAAAGAAGTCCTATTAGAGCCAACTCGCATCTATGTAAAAGCTGTTCTTCCCTTGGTCAAAGAAAAATTGGTTAACGGCATCGCCACATTACTGGTGGCGGTTTTATCGAAAATGTGCCACGGATGTTTGCGGACGATTTAGCAGCTGAAATTGATGAAGCACAAGTACCTGTACTACCAATCTTCAAAGCCTTGGAAAAATATGGCGACATCAATCATGAAGAAATGTTCGAAATCTTTAATATGGGTATTGGACTCATGCTAGCTGTTAACCCAGAGCATGTGGCGCGTGTAAAAGAATTGCTTGATGAACCTGTTTATGAAATTGGCCGAATCATTAAAAAAGAAGATAAGAGTGTTATCATCAAATGAGCAAAAAGATAGCTGTTTTTGCCTCTGGTAATGGGTCGAATTTTCAGGTCATCGCCGAGCAGTTCCAGGTAGCCTTGGTCTTTTCAGACCATCGTGATGCTTATGTCTTAGAGCGTGCCAACAAGCTGGCTGTCAAAGCTGTCGCTTTTGAGCTCAAAGAGTTTGACAACAAGCAGGCCTATGAAGAAAAAATTGTCCAAATGCTGGATGAACATGGCATTGATCTGGTTTGTTTAGCGGGCTACATGAAAATTGTCGGACCAACCTTGTTAGAAGCCTACCAAGGAAAAATCATCAACATTCATCCAGCCTACTTACCAGAATTCCCAGGTGCCCATGGCATCGAGGATGCTTGGAATGCAGGCGTTGATCAGTCAGGCGTAACCATTCATTGGGTGGACAGTGGCGTTGATACTGGCCAAATTATCAAACAAGTCCGTGTCCCACGCCTGCAAGAAGATAGCATTGAAAGCTTTGAAGCCAGAATCCATGAAGCAGAATATAAGCTTTATCCGGAGGTCATCAAAGAACTTTTAGGGGAGCAATCAGACAAGTGATTGTCAGAAATATAATGGTTAAAAATGAGTTATTCACATCAAGTGATGACTTTGAGATTTAGAGAGAAAAGGAAGAACGATGACAAAACGTGCACTGATTTCAGTTTCAGATAAAGCGGGCATTGTAGAATTTGCCCAAGAATTAAAAAACCTTGGTTGGGATATTATCTCAACAGGTGGGACTAAAACTGCCCTTGATGCAGTAGGTCTTGATACCATCGCCATTGACGATGTGACAGGTTTCCCAGAAATGATGGATGGTCGAGTTAAAACTCTTCATCCCAACATTCATGGTGGTCTATTAGCTCGTCGTGATTTGGATACCCACTTACAAGCAGCTAAAGATAATGCCATTGAATTGATTGATTTGGTTGTGGTTAACCTTTACCCATTCAAAGAAACCATCTTAAAACCAGATGTTACTTATGCTTCAGCAGTTGAAAACATCGACATCGGTGGCCCATCAATGCTGCGCTCGGCAGCCAAAAACCATGCCAGCGTAACAGTTATTGTCGACCCAACCGACTATGCGCCTGTGCTAGCAGAATTAAAGGAAATCGGCGAAACCAAGTACGAAACGCGCCAAGCTTTGGCAGCTAAAGTTTTCCGCCACACCGCAGCTTATGATGCCTTGATCGCGGAATATTTCACTGCTCAAGTGGGTGAGATGAAACCTGAAAAATTAACCCTCACTTATGACTTAAAACAAGAAATGCGCTATGGTGAAAACCCACAACAAGGGGCAGACTTCTACCAAAAAGCTTTGCCAACAGATTACTCTATCGCTTCAGCTAAACAATTGAATGGGAAAGAATTATCTTTCAATAACATTCGTGACGCTGACGCAGCCATCCGCATTATTCGTGACTTCAAAGAGCGCCCAACTGTCGTAGCTCTTAAACACATGAACCCATGTGGCATCGGCCAAGCAGACACTATCGAAAAAGCTTGGGACTATGCCTATGAAGCTGATTCTGTTTCTATCTTTGGTGGAATTGTTGTTCTTAACAGAGAAGTTGACAAAGCGACAGCTGAGAAGATGCATCCTATCTTCCTCGAAATCATCATTGCACCAAGCTATTCTGATGAAGCGCTAGCTATTCTCACAAACAAGAAGAAGAACCTTCGCATCCTCCAATTGCCATTTGAAGGGCAAGATGATTCTGAGATTGAGGCGGAATACACTGGTGTTGTTGGTGGTATGCTGGTTCAAAATCAGGATGTTATTGAGGAAAAAGCAGAGTCTTGGGAAGTTGTTACCAATCGTCAACCAAGCCCAGAAGAAAAAGAAGCCTTGGAATTTGCTTGGCGCGCCATCAAGTACGTGAAGTCAAATGGTATCTTGATCGCCAATAATCATATGACCCTAGGTGTTGGCCCGGGTCAAACCAACCGCGTTGCCTCAGTTCGTATTGCCATCGACCAAGCTAAAGACCGCTTAGAAGGAGCAGCCCTTGCCAGCGATGCCTTCTTCCCATTTGCTGATAACATCGAAGAAATTGCCGCAGCCGGCATCAAAGCCATCATCCAACCTGGTGGCTCAGTCCGTGACCAAGATTCTATTGACGCTGCCAATAAACATGGCATCACTATGATTTTCACCGGCGTTCGCCACTTCAGACATTAATTTTAACTTTAAGGTTTTTGAAAGGAATCTTTAAGCTATCCTTAAGGACTCTCTAGTAAACTAGAGTCATCCTAGAAATAGGACCCCTAAAATCTTCTTTTCATAAACCTCCTATACCCTAAAACCCTAGCCAATTCCCAAATGGCTAGGGTTTTTCTTGTGGAAGATAGATGTGATAACTAAAATTGGTAATGATTTTTTGAGCATAGTACAGTTATTTATTCGAAAAATGCTCTTGAAAATAAAGCTTACCTTTGGTCAAAAAAATAATTTTTATCTAATTATTGATTTGAAATAAAAATTAAACGGCGTTAATATTTAAATATGAATATTTTATGAAAGGAGAAAAAGCATGAAAATTTATGAATCAGCTGTTATTCGAACTGGAAGAACAAGTTCAAAAGACATTAACATTTGTGTTATAAGCAAATAGTTAATCTTTCTCAGTCTAGAAAATTTATTTTCTAGACTTTTATTATTATTTTAAAATGAGGAATATTGATGTATTACAAATTAAAAACTGAATTAAACTGGACATTGAGTGATTGCGGAATTGTGGTCTATGATGGGAATAAGAAATTACAGTTTGCAATAAATACTGAAAAAAATGAAGTTGTTTTTGATTTTTTTAAATATTTAACTTGTTTTAGAACAGAGACAGATATTGAAAGCTATAAACTCTTGAATAATATTGAGAAGAATGACATTATTAACTACTGTATTGAAAAGGGATTTGTACAAGAGTTTGAAGAACCATTAACACTTACGAGAATGGATTCGTTTCTTAATTCTTTTCCAAAGGTTAATTTTGAGACGTTTAAAATTTTCAGAGAGAGCACAAGGATAATCATCATTGGTTTAGGAACAGTTGGGAGCTATACAATTGATTTGTTAATTAAGATGGGATTCAAAAATTTCTTGATAATTGATGAAGATATTGTTGAAGAAAAAAACCTTTACGCGCAGGTATATTTACCAAAAGATTTAGGGAAGTATAAAGTTGATGTTATAAAAGAAAAGTATTTAGATTTTGTAAATATTATAAGTTACCCACATTACATTTCTACTTTTAAACAGTTTCAAAATGTGACTGCAGAGAATAGTTTTGAGAATCTTATAATAAATGCTGCGGATGATTATCAACTCATGAGAAGTTTGTCGAAAGCATTTATGGAGGAACAATTGACAAGTCCAATAATTGAATCTGGGTATGGTCCATTATTACAAACAGCATATTTGATTGATTCTTGTGAGGCAGCAAAAGTATTTTATGATTATATCAATCAAATTTTGGCAAGCAATAGTCAAAATTCAAATATATATGAGAATTGTGGTAGCGTATTGAATGCTTACATGTCTGCATTTATGATTGGTCAATTAATATTATCTCCTTTTGTTGGTCAAGACTTTAAGTGTGCCGAATATCATTTTATTGATAATCATTTGCAATGGAAAAAAGAGATTGAATAATTATGTTACCATTTATCAAAAAACGCTATAAAGAAAATCTATTATTATTACTCATTATTGTTTGCTCAGTTTGTTTAAAACTAAAATCAGCTTTTATTACGGCAGAAGCCTTTAATTGCTTAGTTGTTGGAAAAACAGATTTATTTATTGAAAAAGTTTGTCTGCTGGGTACCCTATACTTTATTTATACAATCTTTTTTTCCTTTAAAAGTTGGTACCAAGTTTACGTCAGACAAAAACTATTAGTGGATCTCAGGAAAAGGTTAGTTGACTATTATTCAAAATACAGTTACAAAGATAAGCAGGCCCTTAGCGGGGGTAAGATGATTTCTTGGCTAACAACAGATATTGAACGAATTGATAATGAAGGTTACCAAAATCTTTACAGTATTCTAGAAGCAATCATTGATATTAGTTTCTCTTTAATCGCTCTTTTCACGATCAATCTGAGATTGATGCTTGCCATTATTGTGCTTGCTCTCATTAATTTAGTCTTGCCCAAGATAGTTGATAGAAAATTAGCAAAAGCTTTTGAAAAGCTTACCAAGCAACAAGAAATTTTTGCATCTAATATTAGTAATTTTTTTCTTGGTTTTTCAACTTTATTTTCTCTTAATAAACAAAGTTACTTTATAGCTAGATTAAGTCAGGAAAGTGAGATTATTTGTGATACGCAAATTGATACTTACAAGACTGTAGGTATAGCAACATTTTTTGCTGTTATAGGAAATGTATTAGGGCAGATTGGTAGTCTGGTTATTTCGGGTTTGTTTGTTGCACAAAAACTATTAACCTTTGGACATGTTTTTTCTGTTTCAACTATCAGTGTGAGTATCTTTAACGGTGTTAGCAATTTATCAGGCAGTATCATTGAACTAAAAGGAATATTACCGATTTTTCAAAAGTATGAGCATTTATATCAAGAGGTTGATAAGAAGTGGTCATTAGAAAATCAAAAAATAAGTGATTTTTACTTCAATTCTGAAATGGTTCTAGACAATATATCCCTATCATTTGGTGAGCACCGGGTTTTTAATCAGTTGAATGTTACATTTCAAAAAGGAAAAAAATATTGCATTACTGGTCCGAGTGGATCTGGCAAATCAACTCTTTTTCATTTATTAAATGGTAGCCAAGATTATGATTCAGGTCAGATATGGATTGATGGTATTCCGCTTCAATCACTCGCAGAAAACACGTTAAGGTCACAAGTTACCTATATCGAACAGGAAGCATTCATTTTCAATGCTACTTTGCTTGAAAATATTGTTTTAGACGGTCAGTACTCAACAAAGGAAATAAACGAAGTCATTTCCAAAGTTGGCCTTTCTAAAGAATTGGAACAGTTTGAAAAGAGGGGAGAGATTCTAATTGGAGGGGAGGGAATCCAGTTATCAGGTGGGCAAAAGCAACGTATTGCACTTGCCAGAGCAATTCTCAATGGCAGTCAATTTTTATTGTTGGATGAGAGTACCTCAAGTGTTAATAAAGAATTAGCTCATTATATAGAGCAGAACTTATTGAGTGATAATACACTAACTATTGTTATGATCACTCATCATTTAAACAAAGAAATTGAAGCTGATTTTGATCACATTTTAGAACTTAAAAATGGTCAATTGACGGAAAAAGAAAGATTTTAAAATATAGTCTTAGATATGAACAAAAAGCTGATTACTCTCCTGTAGTCAGCTTTTGTCCTTACCTTTCTTTTTATTTTGCTACTTGCTCCCAATTAACCCAAGTTTCTTTTTGGCCAATTTTTATTTTTAGGCCTTTGGTTTTTTGGTCTACTTGCAGAATCTTGTATTTTCCTGGGATAGTGAAGTAGTCACCTGGGTAAAGAACTTGGTCCCCGGCTTTATAACCCTGCTTGTTGCTTTCAAGAAGGGGTCCTGGGTCTAGCCAATTGAGTTGGGTCGCGGGTCCACCCGCCAAACCGTTACTTGAAATCATCCAACCGTGGTTTTGGCTGACTTGAAAAGGCCCCCTAAAAGTGATGCTATCTCCAACTTTGAAACTCTTATCTGTGACTTTTTTTGCCAGCTTCTCAATGGGCACGTAACGCCGATTGCCAGAACCGCCGATATAAGACAGCCAGCGATAGCCATCCGCTTCCAAAACCCGGTCATAGAATACGACTCCGCCAACAGGGTAGCTGTCTAGGTCTCCACTTTTGAAAATCGGCTCAGCCTTTACACCCGTTGGGGATTTGAAACGATAGCTCCCTTTCTGTGGTAATGAGCTAACTGGGCTTTGCTGACTAATTAATTCTGTCTGATTATCCTTATTGATATCTTTAAAATGAATATAGCCGCTGACTGCCGTCCGAGCTATCTGCCGACGATGGTATTTCTCTGGGCCTTGGTCAGCATTATAATTATATTCTTCCAAGGTCACCTGATCTCCATTAACTTCAGCTACCCAGGCTACGTGTCCATAAACCCTGTGTGAGAAGTTGACGCCTTTATCAAACCAAGCAACAGAACCCACTTGGGGATGTAAATCAACAGTATAACCATTTTGGCGAGCAATATGTCCCCAGCTATCAGCATTCCCATAGCCCCAGGGTAGTGAAAAACCGTTTATTTTATTGAGACGGAAAGCTACAAAGGAAGTACACTGCCTTTTTATACATGCCCCAAGAATCGGGACCCCAGCCAGTCTGCCATTCTTTGGGGTAGTCATCCCCATGAACAGCAGCGTGAATGCTAGTCATTGCTTGGAGATTTGAGAATAATAGTGAAATAAGTGCTATTGATTGGATTAGTCTTTTTTTGATATTTTTCATGTTACCCTCCTTACCTATCTATTCGAAAAAAAAAGAAACAACTGCCATCAAAACAGTTGTTTTTTAGAAAAGAGTATCATTTGTTGTTTTTGCTATATAATAACAGGGTTAAGGAAGAGATGAAAGTCAAGGATGCGAAAACCAGCCATTGCTTTAAGTGAAAATAGCTAAGCGTCCAAAATAGTAAGGTAAAGAAGAGACAGAGATAAAAAAGTGATTTTGGAGATTGGGAATTCATTGTAACTTCATTCCTCCTTTCTATAAATTATACAAAGACATCATAACAAAGACTTGTGTCCGTGAAAATAGCAAAAATGACTGATTGACCTTTTCTTACCTCAATTATTCGACAATATGGCTCTTTTGTCTCGGTCAAAAAGTGAGCAAGCTTCTAATAATTGAATTGACAGAGGTGAGAGTAAGTATTATGGTAATCACAAAGGTAGGGTATCATACTATGAAAAATATTTTTAGAACAATTCAATTGCAAAAAAAGTTACAAGTTTATAGTTGTTTCATGACTTTTGTTATGCTTTTTATTAGCATTCACAATATTAATGACCACTCGGATTATCGGATCAACTGGCTGAGTCAACTCTTATTTTTAGGATTATATTTTAATTCAGAAAAAATTTTCAAGGATGGCAGTTGGTTGAGACTTTTTATCATTTTCTTTCTTTGTGACTACTTGATGAGTTACCTTTCGCTATTTTCTTTTTGCTTTATTCAAATAAGTTTGTTAAATGCTGTCACTCTTGCTCTCTTATCCATGAGTCTCTTTACCTTATTGACATTATATTCTGGATGGATGGCTAAAAACAAAATGGTGTAGCATAAATGCTCTGATGCAGTCAATTTAGGTCGAAATTATTAATAGAAATTTGAAACAGAAAGGAAAAATGATGAAGTTTTTTAAACTAATATTAACTAAACTTTCCAAAATTTATTTTTTTCTTGTTGGTTTTTATGTCTGCGGAAAATTTTTTTAGGTGAACAGACAGTCATTGTTAGAGGGCAAACAATCATTATCCTATTTCAATTGTCATTATTATTAGCTGCACTAGTGTTAGTAAGAGATTATAAAAAGAAATAAGCTAAAAAAGTATTGTTTGGAAATACTCTTTAAAGATTATTGACATGCAAAAGATATCCTATTATTTTAGGATATCTTTTTTAGATTTCCGAACATATATGTTATAATAACAATGTATAATTCGCCAATGAAAGGATTTGAATTGGAGTCATAGGCTTTAATTCTTGTAAAAATATGAAACTTTTAGTTGTTGGTTCTGGTGGCCGTGAACATGCTATCGCTAAAAAAATGTTAGAGTCTGATGGGGTTGAGGCTGTTTTTGTTGCTCCTGGTAATGATGGCATGACCTTGGATGGTCTGCAATTGGTCGACATTGCAATTTCCGAACATTCAAAATTGATTGCCTTTGCGCAAGAAAATGATATCGCTTGGACTTTTATTGGTCCAGATGATGCTTTGGCAGCTGGGATTGTCGATGATTTTAACACAGCCGGCTTGAAAGCTTTCGGCCCAAGTCGTTTAGCAGCAGAGCTTGAGTGGTCTAAGGATTTTGCCAAGGAAATCATGGTTAAGTACCAAGTTCCGACAGCAGCCTATGGCACATTCTCCGACTTCGAAGAAGCTAAGGCCTACATCCTAGAAAAAGGTGCGCCAATCGTTGTTAAGGCTGACGGTTTAGCTCTTGGTAAGGGTGTTGTTGTGGCTGAAACGGTTGATCAGGCGGTAGAAGCTGCTCATGAGATGCTTTTGGATAATAAATTTGGCGATTCTGGTGCCCGAGTGGTCATTGAGGAGTTTCTTGAGGGTGAGGAATTTTCACTCTTTGCTTTAGTTAATGGCGACAAGTTCTATATGATGCCGACAGCCCAAGACCACAAGCGGGCCTATGATGGTGACAAGGGGCCTAATACAGGCGGTATGGGAGCTTATGCCCCAGTTCCGCACATTTCACAAGATGTGGTTGATCAAGCTGTGGAAACCATTGTAAAACCTGTTCTTGACGGCATGATTAAGGAAGGGCGTCCTTACCTTGGAATCCTTTATGCGGGTCTGATTTTAACGGATGAGGGTCCTAAAGTTATTGAATTTAATGCTCGCTTCGGTGATCCGGAAACGCAGATTATACTTCCGCGCCTTACCTCAAACTTTGCCCAAAACATTACAGACATTCTTGATCAAAAGGACACCACAATCACTTGGTTAGAAGAAGGACTTACTCTGGGTGTCGTGGTTGCCTCAGAAGGTTACCCATTAGCCTATGACAAAGGTGTTGTTTTGCCAGCTAAAAGCGAGGGCGAGATTGTGACTTACTATGCCGGCGCTAAGTTTTCGGCGGATGGCCAAGCACTGCTGTCCAATGGCGGTCGGGTTTACATGTTGGTCACCACAGCTGACGATGTCTCAGCTGCGCAAACCAGAATTTACCAAGAACTGGACAAACAAAAACGGCCAGGCCTCTTTTACCGTAACGATATCGGAAGCAAGGCTTTGAAATAAAATTGGCAGTAGGTTTGTTAATTTATTTGAATTTATCATCAAATTGAAATATTAAAAAGCGCAAGCAAGAAGCGAACGTAGTGAGCAACTTGCAGTGACATAGTGGTGAAAGTCATAGCCTGTTAAGGCTATGACAGGGAAAATGGGAGACCTCAGGCTCACATTTTAACAATGAAACGCCCTAAATTGAGAAAGGCGGTTGCTTGTGTCCCTCACCACAATGTCACTGCAAAAAAAGAATCAATGATTCATATGGATGGTTTAATCATACGGAAAATAAACTTGAGACACTTTATTAATATATTTATATTTATCATCTGATAGACATCGTGAAAAGCGCAAGCAAAAAGCGAACGCAGTGAGCCAACTGAAAAAAGAAAAGTTATTTTAAAAAGGAGAGAAAATGGAAGCAATTGTATCCATCATCATGGGATCAAGTTCTGACTGGACTACCATGCAAAAAGCAGCAGACGTTTTGGATAAATTTGGCATTGCCTATGAGAAAAAAGTGGTTTCTGCCCATCGGACACCGGATTTAATGTTCAAACATGCCGAAGAAGCGCGTGGTCGTGGCATCAAAATTATTATTGCGGGTGCTGGCGGTGCGGCGCATTTGCCTGGTATGGTGGCTGCTAAAACAACCTTGCCAGTTATTGGTGTGCCTGTTAAATCGCGTGCCTTAAGTGGACTTGATTCCCTTTACTCCATTGTCCAAATGCCAGGTGGCGTTCCTGTCGCAACCATGGCTATTGGAGAGGCTGGAGCGACCAATGCGGCGCTAACAGCATTGCGAATCCTTTCTATTGAAGATCAAAAGATTGCGGATGCCTTGGCGGATTTCCAAGTGGAACAAGGTAAAATTGCGGAGGCTATGACAGATGAACTCACGTAAAACCATTGGCATTATTGGTGGCGGACAACTTGGTCAAATGATGGCTATTTCCGCTATTTATCTAGGGCATAAAGTGATTACGCTAGACCCGTCAGCCGACTGTCCAGCAGGGCGTGTTAGCCAGCTAATTGTGGCGCCTTATGACGATGTGGCTGCACTGACTGAGCTTGCGGAGCGCTGCGATATCTTAACCTATGAATTTGAAAATGTGGACGCCGATGGGTTAGATGCTGTCATCAAGGAGGGGCAACTGCCCCAAGGGACAGACTTGCTTCGGATTTCTCAGAACCGGATTTTTGAGAAGGAGTTTTTGGCTAATAAAGCCAAAGTCACTGTCGCACCTTACAAGGTTGTTAAGAGTGCTGCCGATTTGGACGCTATTGATCTCAGTAAAAAATACGTTTTAAAAACGGCGACAGGTGGTTACGATGGGCACGGTCAAGTGGTCATTGCATCAGAGGTCGACCTAGCTGCCGCTAGAGAATTAGCGGACTCTGCCGACTGTGTGCTGGAAGAATTTGTGGCCTTTGACTTGGAAGTGTCGGTCATCGTTTCAGGTAACCAAAAAAACTTTACCGTCTTCCCCGTTCAAGAAAACATCCACCGCAACAATATCTTGTCAAAAACCATTGTGCCGGCCCGCATTTCGGAAGGCCTAGCAGAAAAAGCTAAGGCCATGGCCTTGGAGATTGCTAAGGAGTTGAATCTAGCAGGAACCCTTTGTGTGGAAATGTTTGCCAGCAAAGATGACATTATTGTCAACGAGATTGCCCCAAGACCGCATAATTCTGGTCACTATTCTATCGAAGCCTGTGATTTCTCACAGTTCGACACGCATATTCTGGGTGTGCTTGGTTTGCCGCTTCCAGCCATTACTTTACACGCTCCAGCGGTCATGCTCAATGTCTTAGGTCAACATATGGACAAAGCGCAAGCCTATGTCCAAGAAAACCCTAGCGCCCACCTTCATCTTTATGGTAAACTAGAAGCGAAACAAAACCGCAAGATGGGACATGTGACGGTCTTTAGTGATGTGCCGGATGAGGTTGAGGAGTTGTAAGAAAAAAGTACTTTAGTAACTTGCCAAGAGGAAGTTTAGCTATGAAATTAGATTTAGTCGATGAAAAATTGTTTGATTGCGATGAGTTATTGTTAGATAAGCCAATAAATTTTATTTTCGGAAAAAATGGGACTGGTAAGAGTACAATTACTAGACTTGTAAAAGAACAAATTTGTGATAAAGACATAAGAGTTTATCAAGGGATAAATAGTGTAATGACTAGTGGTAGACTCAATTCTGTTATTCTTGGAGAAGAAAATATTGCTGCTCAGAAAGAAATTGAAAAATGTGAAAGTGAAATAGCAAAAATCATTGAGGACAAACAGAATTTTGAAGAAATTAAAAACTCCTATAACATTGAAATAAACTCTATCGATAAAAAAAAACAAGCACAGTCTAATAAATTAAAAAATTTTTATATTTCTTCAGCTAGAGAGATAAAGAATAATCCTATACACATAGCTAGGACCTCCTATAATCAATCAGCTTTTAGGGAAGAAATCAAATATGCTTTTCATCTCTCAGAAGATGAAAGAAATAAATGTAAAGAGTATCTTAGAATTGATGAAAAAATATCTATTTTTATAAATTTGCCAGAAGTTGATTTTTCACTACTACAAGATAATACAAAAAATATTTTTGAGAAAAAGATTGAAGAAGAGAGAGTAATCAAAAGGTTAGATTCTGAGTCTAAAATTAACTTTGCTAAAAGAGGTTTGGATATACACGATCATGGAGATGTTTGTTCTTTTTGTGGGAATAGAATTTCAGATGAAACTATTTCTGAATTGGAGGTTTTTTTCTCAGCTTCAAAGATAAAAGACCTCGAAGAGAAAATAGTAAATCAAATTAATGAAATTGATGTTGCGAAAAGTTTAATTGAAAATGTGAAAATAGATAGAGAAAATTTCTATAGTCAATATATTGATGAAGTAGTAGAAATTGAAAAGTTATGGGATAATTTAAAAAGAGAGCAATTAAAATTTTTATCTTCTCTTAGTGATAGAATGACAGAAAAAAAGTCTAAATTATTTTCTGAATTAATTTTCAATGATATTCCTATACCTAATACAGGCAAAACACTAATTGAAAAATATAACGTAGTCGTTGAACAAAATAATTTAGAAGACATTTCTAGATTAAAAAATTTTTCAAAAGAATTGTTAAGGTTTGATTTAATTTATACATTTATAGAAAATTTCGATTTGAATTCTGAAAAACATAAACTGATTTTCATACAGGATGAACTTGACAAATCAATACAAAAAGCACAGGAAAATATAAAAGAAATCCTTAAAATCGATGATAGAATTGCACAAATTCAAGAACGAATATCGAAGGAAGTAGAAAAAACTAAATCAGAAAAGAGATTAGCTACTAATATAAATAAGAAATTAGAATTGTATGTTGATTTTCAATTAGAACATTTTGATATTAAAGATGAAGCCCATCAAGGATATTATCGGATAAAAAATCTTTTTGACAATGGAGAACGTTATAGAGATATTGAAACCTTATCTGAAGGAGAAAAAAATATAATAGGTTTCCTATATTTTCTTGAAAAGCTTGAAGAGCAGACTGACAATCAGCTTGAAAAAGTTATTATTTTTGATGATCCTATGGACTCCAATGATGATATGATGCAATATATTATTATAACTGAAATACAAGAGCTGATGAAACCCATTGATAAAAATAGAACTAATGACATACTTATCATAATGACTCATAATTCTCATTTTTATATTAATGTAAAATATAATAGATTATATAAAGATGGTAAAGATTTAAATAATCATGATTGTTTAGGTGATAAATTCATTCGACTGCAGAAAAAAGATTCAATTACTTCAATAAAAATTTTAGAATCAGAGGGTCAAGACTTTACTACAAGTTACGAGCTTCTTTGGAAAGAATTAGGTTTTTTATATAACAACGATAAGCCTAATCTTATGTTAAATTCTATTAGAAGAATTATTGAAACGTTTACAAAATTTAATAGAATTGATAATTTTTATCAAAACAATAGAGAAGCACAAAAATTATTTAATGTAAATTCTCATTCTATCGATGATTTGGAGTCGGAATTAAATGGTAAGAGTAAAGATCAAATAATTTCAATGATGAGGAAATGTTTCAAAGATTCCAATTTAGAAAAACACTTTAATTCGCATTGGAAAGCTGCTAGGAAATGAAATTTCTCTCCTTCTTAAATTAATAATTAACTAAATAGAGGATAAAAAGTGTAATTTGCTAACAAAATTGAATATGGGATATGGATATCTACTAACAATTGAAAAAAATTGGAGTACATTTTTGAGTTTTGGTACGTAAACTTTTTTCAGAAAAATATAATAAGAATATTCTGTCTCTTTTGATACTGTGATAAACTAAGGACAGGAATGTTAGGAGCTATATATGGATTTGTTATTAATTGATAATTCAAATATTTTCATTGGGGTAAGAGATATTGTTACTTCGGAGGGGAGATTTGACTACGATAAATTTGTTAAAGACTATACAAACAATGTAAATCAAAAAAAAATTTTGGTAGGCTCCACTCCGCCAAAGAGTGATTCTTTTTGGTCTACAATGAGTAGTAAAGGTTTTGATATTTTTACATATGAGAGAAAAATATCAAGAGAAAAGGGTGTAGATGGGAAAATACTTGTAGAGGGCATTAAGCATTTAGAAAGATATAAAAAGCCAGGTAAGCTTATATTAATGAGTGGTGATTTAGATATGCGATCTCTGATCGAAGAAGCTTATTCAAAAAAATGGGAAATAATTCTTTGGGGCTGGAAAAATAGTATAAACTTAGAATATGTATCTGGGGATTTAAGTTGGTGTATTTCTAAGATTAATTATCTTGATGAAGTCGCAGAAAATCTTATTTATTTTAATCACGATGAAGAGGGATATTTTAAGAAGGAATATCTTAGAGAAAGACTTATAAGATTAGATAAAGAGAAAAAAGAAAAAGAATTTAAGCAATTTCAAGATGCCTCAAACCAAAAAGTTAAGAATCTGTTCTATCTTGATGAAGACATACAACAGAATTTTGTTAATCAAATCAATAAATCTACTACTCAAGCAAGCATTAATGAGATTCTGGAAACAGCAACAATAGAAGATAATAAATTGAAAGAAAAAATACAGAAGGAAGAGCTTGAGAGAATTCAGATAGAAAAAGAAAAGAAGAAACAGGAAGAGTATGCAAAAGAACAAGCTGCAGAAGAATTTTGGATTAATAATTGGCATATAATAGTTAGCGGTGTAGCAACTGTTGCAGGTGGAATTTGGTTTGCAATAAAGAAAAGCAAGAAATAAGGAGAAAAGATGTTAGAACGTTATTCACGCCCTGAGATGGCGAACATTTGGAGTGAAGAAAATAAGTACCGTGCTTGGTTAGAGGTTGAAATTTTGGCTGATGAAGCGTGGGCTGAGTTGGGTGAGATTCCTAAGGAGGATGTGGCTAAAATTCGTGCCAATGCCGACTTTGATGTGGATCGGATTCTTGAGATTGAAAAAGAAACGCGTCATGATGTGGTGGCTTTCACCCGTGCTGTTTCGGAAACACTTGGTGAAGAGCGCAAGTGGGTTCACTACGGGCTGACATCAACAGACGTTGTAGATACGGCTTATGGCTACCTCTACAAGCAAGCTAACGACATTATCCGTCGTGATCTTAAAAATTTCACTAACATTGTCGCTGAAAAAGCTAAAGAGCACAAAATGACCATCATGATGGGCCGTACCCACGGTGTCCATGCCGAACCTACTACTTTTGGGCTTAAGTTGGCTACTTGGTATAGCGAAATGAAACGTAACCAAGAGCGTTTTGAACATGCTGCGGCTGGCGTAGAGGCTGGTAAAATTTCTGGCGCGGTAGGCAATTTCGCCAATATCCCTCCATTTGTGGAAGAATATGTTTGCGGTAAACTTGGCATCCGCCCCCAAGAAATTTCGACACAGGTCCTACCTCGTGATTTACATGCCGAATACTTTGCGGTTCTAGCAAGCATCGCAACTTCTATTGAACGCATGGCAACTGAAATCCGTGGTTTGCAAAAATCTGAACAACGTGAAGTGGAAGAGTTCTTTGCTAAAGGGCAAAAAGGTAGCTCTGCTATGCCACATAAACGTAACCCAATCGGTTCTGAAAACATGACTGGTTTGGCGCGTGTTATCCGTGGTCATATGCTTACAGCCTACGAAAATGTTCCTTTATGGCATGAACGTGATATTTCTCATTCTTCTGCAGAACGGATTATTACTCCAGATACAACTATTCTCATTAACTACATGCTTAACCGTTTTGGCAATATCGTTAAAAACTTAACGGTCTTCCCAGAAAATATGATCCGCAATATGGGTTCGACCTTTGGTCTTATTTTCAGTCAACGCGTGATGCTTAAATTGATTGAAAAAGGCATGACCCGTGAAGGTGCTTATGACTTGGTTCAACCAAAAACAGCTTACTCATGGGATAACCAAGTGGACTTTAAACCCCTTTTAGAAGCTGATGAAGAAGTGACTTCTCGTCTAACTCAAGAAGAAATCGACGAGCTCTTCAACCCTGTTTATTACACGCAACGTGTCGATGACATCTTTAACCGTTTAGGTTTATAAGAAAAATAGGCTCTTTGTCAACTGTAGTGGGTAGATGAAAAGCTAAGATCTAGAGAGTATCAAATTGGTACTCTCTATTTTGATGTTCAAAGCAATCAAAATACGTTTTTTAAAGTTTTCAAAGTTCCGAAATC
>NZ_LOCM01000004.1 GCF_002887775.1 Streptococcus penaeicida
TCCAAGAATGTTTGTGATAAAATCAAATTGTTCCATATGATACCTTTCTAATGATGGTTTAGTCGCTTTTCATTATAGATCATATGGGACTTTTTTGGTGTGAAAAATTTCAATAACGAAAAAGACCCTATAATCTCTTTTGAGGATTTACCCACTACAGAAATTATAGAGCCGAAAAATAAGGCTACGGCCTTATTTTTTTGTTTCTTTTAAAATTAACAAAAGATGTCAAAAATGTTATAATAATATAAAAACTTGATTAGGAGTCCTGCATGCAGCAACTTGGGGAAAAGATTCGTAAACTCAGGACAGATAGGGGCTTAACCCGCGAAGCGTTTTGTGGGGATGAATCTCAGCTGTCTACTCGTCAACTGGCCCGGATTGAAAAAAGCCAATCCATACCAACCCTTGCCAAGGTCCAATTTATCGCCAAACAACTAGCTCTACCTGTTTCCGAATTAATTGATCCTGAACAACTGGTTTTGCCCAAACGCTATAAAGAATTAAAGTATTATATCCTCCGTCAGCCAACTTATATGAATGAACAGAATCTTTCAAAAAGAGAGGCTCAATTTGATGATATTTTTGAAAATTACTACGATCAATTACCAGAAGAGGAACAACTGATTATCGATCTCTTACAATCACGTTTTGATGTCTATCAGAGTGGGGACATCAACTATGGTAAGGAACTTTTACAAGAGTACATTGCTCAAATACGTAAGAAAAAGAGTTTTAGCCTCAATGATATTTTCCTGATAGATCTTTACTTAACCTGTGGTTTGGTCTCCAATTTTCAGGAAGAACTTTTTAATAAAGCAATATTTGATTGTTTTACCAACAAGTTATTGAAACTGGAGGAGGAATTAGACTTTAAGGATTTATTTCTTCTTAATAATGTTCTATTAACGTCGATATTTGTGGGATTAGCAATTAAGGAGTATCAAAAAGTACGGCGATTACTAGATGTTTGCCGCCGTATTATGACTATTACTCAAGACTTTCAGCGCATGCCCATCTATTATATGTATGAATGGCGTTATAGTCTATTCTTTATGAAGGATAGTCGAAAAGCCGCTTATTATTATCGTCAGTCTTTAATTTATGCTAAGACTCTGACGGATGCTTATCTGGTTCAACGCTTAAAAGAAAGTTGGGATAATGACCAAGAAGCGTAACATGACATCGATGTCATGTTTTTTTATGGCCTTTGCCGGTATAATTGTAAAAAAATAAAGGAGGAACCTTATGTTCAAAAAACACAAATATACCCTACTTTTACTGGCAATCTTATTGGCTAAAGCAGCTGCAACCATGATTGAAAAAGATTGGTGGTCTATCGGATGAATGGTCCCTAGCTTTGTGCTATAATAAGGGCATGACTAGAATTTTAGATAACGATGTAATGGGTGATGAAGAACTAGTAGAAAGAACTTTGCGCCCGCAATATTTAAGAGAATATATTGGACAGGATAAGGTCAAAGACCAGTTGTCCATCTTTATTGAAGCTGCTAAGATGCGTGATGAATCATTGGACCACGTTTTACTATTTGGCCCTCCAGGTTTGGGGAAAACAACCATGGCCTTTGTCATTGCTAATGAATTAGGGGTTAACCTGAAACAGACTTCTGGCCCAGCCATTGAAAAGTCAGGGGACCTGGTTGCTATTTTAAATGACCTAGAACCTGGTGATGTCCTTTTTATTGATGAGATTCACCGCATGCCTATGGCGGTTGAAGAAGTGCTTTACAGTGCCATGGAAGATTTCTATATTGATATCATGATTGGTGCAGGTGATACCAGCCGTAGTGTCCATTTAGAATTGCCACCTTTTACCTTGATTGGGGCAACAACACGTGCAGGGATGTTATCCAATCCTTTAAGGGCTCGTTTTGGAATAACAGGTCACATGGAGTATTACCAAGTTGATGATTTGACAGAAATCATTGAACGAACTTCTGATATTTTTGAAATGGAAATTATTCAAGAAGCAGCTCATGAATTGGCTCGCCGTAGTCGTGGGACTCCCCGTATTGCCAACCGTTTATTAAAACGGGTGCGGGACTATGCTCAAATTATGGGGAATGGTGTTATTACCAAAGAGATTACAGACAAGGCTTTAGCCATGCTCGATGTAGACCATGAAGGTCTAGACTATGTCGATCAGAAAATCTTAAGGACCATGATTGAAATGTATAATGGTGGTCCAGTAGGTTTAGGAACGCTCTCGGTCAACATCGCTGAAGAACGTGACACGGTTGAAGATATGTACGAACCCTATTTGATTCAAAAAGGTTTCATTATGAGGACGCGGACTGGTCGGGTGGCTACGCAAAAAGCTTACGACCATCTGCATTATCCTTATCATAATAACTAAATGTCATGCTTTGATTCTATAATTGCTGACTAATGACTTATGTTTAGTTAGGCATCAGTATTAATCACTAATGAAGTCAAAGTTAATAGCTAGTGAAGTCAAAGTTAATAGCTAGTGGAATTAAAATGAATCACTACTGGAATCAGAATTAATAACTACTGGAATTAATATGGAATCATTACTAGAATCACTAATAGAAAGTCGAGAATATTCTCGGCTTTTTATCTTTGTCAGAATTAGAGAATATGAGTTCTTTTGACTTCATAAGATTAAATAAAATAGTCCCATTTTACAAATTGCTTAAGAAAAATTAAAGTTTCCTTTGTTATTCTGTATATGATGGCTAATGATGCGCTTTTTTTGTCCTTATTTCTGAAAAATACTTTAAAAAGTAAGAAAATAAGAAGTTTTATTCTATTCTCTTTTTTGGGAAAAAATTGAAAATAATAAGGGGATTTCTCGGTGCTTTGCCGATATTCTGTTATAATGAAAAGGAGGTGTTTAGGAATGAAAAAAGTTTGTTTTGTTTGTCTAGGTAACATTTGTCGTTCGACAATGGCAGAATTTGTAATGAAATCACTAGATCTTCAAGAAAAATTACTAATTGAAAGCCGTGGCACTTCCAATTGGGAACACGGGAATCCGATTCATCATGGTACCCAAAACATTCTGCGACGCTATGCTATTCCCTTTGATAGTAGTAAGACCTCACAGCAGATTAGTCTGGAGGATATGGAGTACTTTGATTTAGTGCTTGGTATGGACCAGAATAATGTCAGTGATTTGTTGTCTCTTTCGGCCGGTCGTTGGGATGAGAAAATATTTCTCTTTAATGAGAATGGGGTTCCAGATCCTTGGTACACGGGCGATTTTGAGGAAACCTATGCCTTGGTGACTGAGGGTTGTCAGAATTGGTTAAATAAGATTAAAAATAATAAAGATTTGAGTTGAAAGTAGTCATGGAAAATATCAGGACATTTTTTAAGAATATAAAGATTACCAGAGTCCAACTTGAAATTGTGACTCTTATTGTGTTGGTGGTTTGTGGTTTATCTGTATTGACCCTCAATCATCAATCACAGGCAGCTTTGAGTTTTGATCATGGTAAGATTAAGTATAATGGTGCTGTTGTTAATCACCGGATGAATGGCAAAGGAAAATTAGTTTTTGCTAATGGGGACACTTATGTCGGCAACTTCCGTGACGGTCAGTTTAATGGTCAAGGGACTTATAAGGCAAGTAGTGGTTGGTCTTATAAGGGTCAATTTAAAAAGGGTCAGGCTGATGGTAAAGGCACTTTAAATGCAAATAATAGTAAGGTTTATAAAGGAACCTTTAAGCAGGGGATTTATCAAAAATGAGAATAAAATGGTTTTCTTTTATTAGGGTAACGGGACTACTTTTAGTTTTACTCTATCACTTTTTTAAGAATAGTTTTCCAGGTGGCTTCATTGGGGTTGATGTCTTCTTCACTTTCTCTGGTTTCCTGATTACTGCCTTATTAATTGATGAATACGCTAAAAATAATAAGATAGATCTTCTCGGTTTCTACCGTAGACGATTTTATCGGATTGTTCCGCCTCTTGTTTTAATGGTCCTTCTGGTTATGCCTTTTACCTTTTTGGTTAAGAGCGACTTTGTTGCTAGTATTGGTCACCAGATTGCGGCGACTCTTGGTTTTACAACCAACTTCTATGAGATTTTAACCGGCTCTAGTTATGAGAGTCAGTTTATTCCTCACCTCTTTGTTCATACTTGGAGTTTAGCCATTGAGGTTCATTTCTATGTTCTATGGGGCCTCTTGGTTTGGTATTTAGGGCAACGTCAACAAAGCGATAAACAATTTAGAGGTATGCTCTTTATTGTTTCAAGTGCCTTCTTTGTGATTAGTTTCTTAACCATGTTTGTTAGAGCATTTTTGGTTAATAACTTCTCATTAATTTACTTCTCAAGTATTGCTCACGTTTTTCCTTTCTTCATTGGTGCCATGTTTGCTACTATTTCTGGGATTAAGGATACGACTATCCGTTTTCAGAAAAATGTGCGTCTCTGGCCTAAAAAATATGTGGTTGACTTTATGGTTGGTGCATTTGCCTTGCTCTTCCTATTAACGCTAACCTTGAATTTTGATCATCTCTTTACTTACCTTTTTGGTTTTGTTTTAGCCAGTCTCTTTACGGCAGTGATGATTTATGCGGCGCGTGTTTTAAATGACCAAACACCTGAGTTAGAAGAGCCAAAAGTCATTACTTATATTGCGGATGTCAGTTATGGGGTTTACCTCTTCCATTGGCCATTCTATATTATTTTTAGTCAATTAATGCCTAACTGGCTTGCGGTGATTTTAACCACCTTCTTCTCATTCTTATTTGCTTCCCTTTCTTATTATGTGGTAGAGCCACTGATTGCGGGTAAGAAACCAAATCTCTTTGGTTTGAAGTTGGATTTGACTCCCTACTTAAAATGGATGGTATTGGCTGTTTTGGGTCTCTTCATCTTAATGTTGGGCCGGTCAATGACAGCTCCAGCTGTCGGCAAGTTTGAAACTGATTTATTGATTGGTGGCTTGCAACAAAGTCAAAGTAATATCAACCGGACACATACGCTGGCTGCGGGGGATGCTAATGCGCTCAGTGATGTCAGCATTATTGGTGACTCTGTTGCCTTGAGATCGCAAGCGGCTTTCGCTAAAATTATGCCAGCAGCGCAGCTGGATGCTGCCGTTAGTCGTAATTTCTCGCTCGCCTATGAGATTTATGACAACCGTATACAGAGCAATTCTTTATCCAAAACAACGGTGTTGGCTGTTGGTGTTAACTCGCTTGATAATTACAAATCAGACTTGCAAGAATTTATCAAGGATTTACCTAAAGGTAGTCGTTTGATTATTGTGTCACCATACAACGCTAATAACTTGGCTCAGGTAGCAGAAGTTCGGAATTATGAACTTCGTTTGGCTAAGAAATATTCTTATGTGACCATTGCTGATTGGTATCAAGTTGCTGTTTCAAATCCAGATATTTGGGTGGGAACTGATGGTGTCCATTATAGCGATGCAGATACAAAGGGAGCAGATCTCTATGTCAATACTATTAAAACGACAATTGAAAAAGCTGCTAAAAAGCACGCAAAATAAGGCCTTTAAGGGGTCTTATTTTTTTATGTAAAAAAAGTTTGAAAAAAAGTTCACAAATTTCTTGTGAAACTATTTACAAACTTTCGATTTGTGTTATAATAAATCATGTAAATAAATTGTGAAACTTTTAACAAGTTACTTTTTAAGGAGAAAATATTAATGGTTGAAGCTAAATTAACACCAGAACAAAAAATGGAAGAAGCTCAAAAACATGTTGATGAGCTTGTTCAAAAAGGTCTTGTTGCCTTAGAAGAATTTCGTCAATTAAATCAAGAACAAGTTGACTATATTGTTGCTAAAGCTTCTGTTGCTGCTTTAGATGCTCACGGTATTCTTGCAATGCACGCTTTTGAAGAAACTGGTCGTGGTGTCTTTGAAGATAAAGCAACTAAAAACTTATTTGCTTGTGAACATGTTGTTAACAACATGCGTCATACAAAAACTGTTGGCATTATTGAAGAAGATGATACAACTGGTTTGACATTAATTGCTGAACCTGTCGGTGTTATTTGTGGGGTTACACCAACAACTAACCCAACTTCAACAGCTATCTTTAAATCATTAATTGCATTGAAAACACGTAATCCAATCGTCTTTGGTTTCCACCCATCAGCTCAAGAATCTTCTGCTCATGCAGCTCAAATCGTTCGTGATGCAGCTATTGCCGCTGGTGCTCCTGAAAACTGTATCCAATGGATTTCAAAACCATCAATGGAAGCAACTGGTGCTTTGATGAACCACGATGGTATTGCAACTATCCTTGCTACTGGTGGGAATGCAATGGTTCGTGCAGCTTACTCTTGTGGTAAACCTGCTCTTGGGGTTGGTGCTGGTAATGTTCCTGCTTACGTAGAAAAATCAGCTGATATCCGTCAAGCAGCTCATGACATTGTTATGTCTAAATCATTTGATAATGGTATGGTTTGTGCTTCTGAACAAGCAGTTATCATTGATAAAGAAATCTACGATGAATTTGTTGCAGAATTCAAATCATATAAAACTTACTTCGTTAATAAAAAAGAAAAAGCCCTTCTTGAAGAATTCTGTTTTGGTGCTAAAGCTAACAGCAAAAACTGTGCTGGTGCTAAATTGAATGCTGATATCGTTGGTAAACCAGCAACTTGGATTGCTGAACAAGCTGGTTTTACAGTTCCAGAGGGTACTAATATCTTAGCTGCTGAATGTGCTGAAGTTGGTATTAAAGAGCCGTTAACACGTGAAAAACTTTCTCCAGTCATTGCTGTTCTTAAAGCGGATTCAACTGAAGATGGTCTCACAAAAGCACGTCAAATGGTAGAATTCAACGGACTTGGCCACTCAGCTGCGATCCATACTAAAGATGAAGAACTTGCTAAACGTTTCGGTACTGAAATGAAAGCAATGCGTATCATTTGGAATTCACCTTCAACATTTGGTGGTATTGGTGACGTTTATAATGCATTTATCCCATCATTAACATTAGGGTGTGGTTCATATGGACGTAACTCTGTAGGTGATAACGTTAGTGCTATCAACCTCTTAAATATCAAAAAAGTAGGAAGACGTAGAAATAATATGCAATGGTTTAAAGTTCCTTCAAAAACATACTTCGAACGTGATTCTATTCAATACTTACAAAAAGCTCGTGATGTTGAACGTGTTATGATCGTTACTGACCATGCCATGGTTGAACTTGGTTTCTTGAATAAAATTATTGAACAATTAGACCTTCGTCGTAACAAAGTTGTTTACCAAATTTTTGCAGATGTTGAGCCTGATCCAGATATCACAACTGTTCAAAAAGGTACTGAATTAATGCGTTCATTTGAACCAGATACAATCATTGCACTTGGTGGTGGTTCTCCAATGGATGCTGCTAAAGTGATGTGGTTATTCTACGAACAACCAGAAGTTGACTTCCGTGACCTTGTTCAAAAATTCATGGATATCCGTAAACGTGCCTTCAAATTCCCTGAACTTGGTAAGAAAACAAAATTCATTGCTATCCCAACAACATCAGGTACTGGTTCTGAAGTAACACCATTTGCCGTTATCTCTGATAAGAAAAACAACCGTAAATACCCAATCGCTGACTACTCATTGACACCAACAATTGCCATTGTTGACCCATCATTAGTACTTACAGTTCCAGGCTTTATCGCTGCTGATACTGGTATGGATGTCTTGACTCACGCGACTGAAGCTTATGTTTCACAATTAGCTAACGACTTTACTGACGGACTTGCTCTTCAAGCTATTAAGATTGTCTTTGAAAACTTAGAACGTTCTGTTAAAGAAGCTGATTTCGAATCTCGTGAAAAAATGCATAATGCATCAACCATGGCTGGTATGGCCTTTGCCAATGCCTTCCTCGGAATGAGTCACTCAATGGCGCATAAAATTGGTGGGGTACACCACACAATTCACGGTCGTACCAATGCAATCCTTCTTCCATATGTGGTTCGTTACAATGGTACTCGTCCAGCAAAAACAGCTACTTGGCCTAAATACAACTACTGGAAAGCTGATGAAAAATTCCAAGACATCGCTCGTATGCTAGGTTTACCTTGCTCAACTCCAGAAGAAGCAGTTGCTTCATATGCACAAGCCATCTATGACTTGGGTACTAAAGTTGGTATCAAGATGAACTTTAAAGATCAAGGTATCGATGAAAAAGAATGGATGGATAGCTTAAATGAAATTGCTCTTCTTGCTTATGAAGACCAATGTTCACCTGCTAACCCACGCTTACCTTTAGTTGCTGACATGAAAGAAATCATGGCTGACGCATACTATGGTTATGCTGAAAGACCTGGTCGTCTTAAATAAGACCTATCTCATTACCTAAAATTGTTTCTGTAATATGAAATGCCCAGTTTCCTTATTCTGGGCATTTCTATTTTAAATTTTGTGTTTCTAATATTTCAATCTCTTCTATTTTATTAAAGGAATTTCCATTTTTCACCTTTACAAGACAGGTATGGCGTATTATAATAAAATTGACATTAAAGGTTAGCTTTAGGAGGGTAAAAAGCAATGACTGAAAGAATTTATGACTTGTTAGCTATAGTATGGATTGGCTTAGCAGGAGTGGATTCTAACTGGATCAATTAAGATCTTATGGAGTAGTTCTTTTAAAGGAGCTACTCTTTTTTTGAGCTCGTCTTTCCAGCTCTGCTTATTTTGTGGTACAATATCAAAAAGACATGCAAAGTTGAGGAATATTTATGGGAATGATTTACCAATCAACACGTGATGCTGAGAATCGTGTTAGTGCCAGTCAGGCTATTTTAGGTGGTTTGGCCAGTGATGGTGGTCTCTTTACGCCGCTTTCAATGCCTAAGATTGACTTGAATTTCAATCAGTTAAAGGATGCGTCCTATCAAGAAATTGCTAAGTTGGTCATGGCAGCTTTCTTTGATGATTTTACGGAAGAGGAGCTGGATCGTTGTATTGCAGCCGCTTATGATGGGAAATTTGACACGAAGGCCATTGTACCTCTTGTTGAGCTTAAAGATTATCATAATTTAGAATTATTCCATGGATCAACCATTGCCTTCAAGGACATGGCCTTGTCTATTCTGCCTCATCTTTTGACAACGGCGGCTAAGAAACAAGGTGTTACTAATAAGATTGTTATTTTGACAGCTACTTCTGGGGACACTGGTAAGGCAGCAATGGCTGGTTTTGCGGATGTTCCTGGGACTGAGATTATAGTTTTCTATCCTAAAGATGGTGTTAGCAAGATTCAAGAGTTGCAGATGACAACACAAAAAGGGGCTAACACGCATGTTGTGGCTATCGATGGTAATTTTGATGATGCCCAAACGGATGTTAAGCGCATGTTCAATGACAAGCTCTTGGCGGAAAAATTATTAGCTAATGGTATGCAATTGTCTTCGGCTAATTCGATGAATATCGGGCGGTTAATTCCTCAGGTTGTTTACTATGTTTATGCCTACGCCCAATTGGTGAAAAAGCGCAGCATTGCTGATGGGGACTTGATTAACATTACGGTTCCAACTGGTAACTTCGGGAATATTTTAGCAGCTTATTATGCTAAAGAAATCGGTCTTCCGGTTGCTAAGCTCATCTGTGCTTCTAACGAAAACAATGTTCTGACCGACTTCTTTGCTAACCAGTCTACGACAAGAAGCGTGACTTCAAGGTGACTAGCAGTCCGTCCATGGACATTTTGGTTTCTTCTAACTTGGAGCGCTTAATTTTCCACTTGGTGGGCAATGATGCAGTTAAGACTAAGGCTTTGATGGCTGATTTAGGGGCTAAGGGAGAATACCATTTAGAGGCTGTTCGTCCTGAGATATTAGACCTCTTTGCAGCAGGTTTTGCCAGTGAAGCAGAAACGGGAGCAGAAATCAAAGCAGTATATGAGTCTGACGCTTATGTTTTAGATCCTCATACGGCTGTCGCTTCGGCAGTTTATCGTCGTTACCGTCAAGAATCTGGTGATCTTAAGCCGACGGTGATTGCGTCGACAGCAAGTCCATATAAGTTCCCGAGAGTGGTGGTGGAAGCCATTAGGGGCCAAGAACTTGGTGATGACTTCGAAGCTGTTGCGGAACTTCAGGAGCTTTCTAAGGTCGCTATTCCAGCGGCTCTGGATGGTTTACAGGAAGCGCCCGTTTTACATCAGACAGCAGTTGCAACGGATCACATGCAAGCATCTGTTGAGAACTATTTAGGAGTATAAAAAGGAGCCTTTGGCTCCTTTCTTTAGTTGATATGAATTTATTAAATAGAAAGAAGATTTTAAGTTTGGCCTTGCCGGCCATGGTTGAGAATGTCTTGCAAATGCTGATGGGATTTGTTGATAACTTTTTAGTTGCACAAATCTCTTTATTAGCGGTTTCGGGTGTGGCTATTGCCAATAACCTGATTACGGTTTACCAAGCCCTTTTTATTGCTCTCAGCTCAGCTATTTCCAGCCTCCTAGCCAGAAGTATTGGAGAGCGGGATGACGAAAAAGAGTTGGGCTATATGGCTGATGCTTGATGGTGACGCTTTTCTTGTCGCTGATTCTAGGTCTTTTTAGTCTTGTGTTTGGTCGTCCCCTGTTGTTTGCCCTGGGTGCAGGTCCTGAGGTTGTAGCTGAGGCTTACGGCTATTTGCTGATTGTTGGGGGGCTGATTTTTAGTCTGGGGCTTTTGACGACTTTTGGGGCCATGCTTCGGGCGCGTGGTTATAGTAAGTTGCCCATGCATGTCAGTTTTCTGACGACTTTTTTGAATGCCGTTTTTTCCCTTACTTCGATTCAAGTGTTTCATTGGGGAGTCCTTGGTGTGGCTGGGTCGACAGTCTTGGCGCGTTTGATAGGTATTGTCATTTTAGTTAAGTTTCTTCCTATTAAAAAGATTATAGCTAAGATGCGTTTTAAAATGGATCCAGAAATTCTCTCTTTAAGTCTGCCGGCTGCGGGTGAACGCTTGATGATGCGTCTGGGTGATTTGTTGATTTTAATGATTGTTATTCATTTTGGTGAAAAAGTTTTAGCTGGGAATGCAATTGGTGAGACCATCAGTCAATTTAATTATATGCCGGGCTTGGGGATTTCAACAGCAACAGTTATTCTTGTGGCTAACCACTTGGGTAGACAGGAGCATAAAGAAATTGACAAACTTATTAAAGAGTCCTTTCTTCTTTCAACACTTTTCATGTTTTGTTTTAGTCTCCTCATTTTCATTTCAGGCCCTTGGTTGATTGCTGGCTTTACTAATAATAATGACGCTATTGAAGCGGCAAAAGTGGTCCTGCTCTTTTCCCTGATTAGTGTACCTGCGACGTCGGGGACTTTAGTCTATACTGCTCTTTGGCAGGGTTTGGGGAATGCCAGGTTACCATTTTATGCGACGAGTATTGGAATGTGGTTGATTCGGATTCTAGCTGGTTACATTCTGGGTGTCCTGCTCAAGCTTGGTTTGGAAGGGGTTTGGTTGGCGACAGCCCTGGATAATTTAAGCCGGTGGTTGATTCTCAAAAGCGCATATAATAAGAAAAGAAAAATGTCACTCTAGGGTGAAATTTTTTAAAATTATTTTGTAGAAAGACTTGCAATGGGAATACAAATTTGTTATTATACTATGGTGCTGTAAAAATTACAGCTGTAGCTATGATACGAGAGGTTGCGACACGCTCGGTTGCATTGCCACGCAACACGTGTTGGTTTTCTCGAGGAGCTAGCCTATTATCGTAAATAGACGAGAGGAGAAAAGATGGCAAATAAAAAAATCCGTATCCGTTTGAAAGCGTACGAACACCGTACACTTGACACAGCGGCAGAAAAAATCGTTGAAACTGCAACACGTACAGGTGCTACTGTAGCGGGACCAGTTCCACTTCCAACAGAACGTAGTCTTTACACAATTATTCGTGCGACTCACAAATACAAAGATTCTCGCGAACAATTTGAAATGCGTACTCACAAACGTCTTATCGACATCGTGAACCCAACTCAAAAGACTGTTGACGCTCTTATGAAATTGGATCTTCCAAGTGGTGTAAACGTAGAAATCAAATTATAATTTGATCTCTGAGCACGAAAAACGCTCGTAAAAAACTTTTTTGAGCACGAAAAACGCTCATAAAAAACTTTTTGAAAAAAATAAGAAAAGGAAATATTTTCTCATGACAAAAGGAATCTTAGGGAAAAAAGTGGGAATGACTCAAATCTTCACTGAATCAGGCGAATTTATCCCTGTTACTGTCATCGAAGCAACTCCAAACGTTGTGCTTCAAGTTAAAACTGTTGAAACAGATGGTTACGAAGCAGTACAAATTGGTTTTGATGACAAACGCGAAGTATTGAGCAACAAACCTGCCAAAGGCCATGTAGCGAAAGCTAACACTGCTCCTAAGCGCTTCATTCGTGAATTCAAAAACATTGAAGGCTTAGAAGTTGGATCAGAAATTACTGTAGAATCATTCGAAGTTGGAGATGTCGTTGATGTAACGGGTACTTCAAAAGGTAAAGGTTTCCAAGGTGTTATCAAACGCCACGGTCAATCACGCGGCCCTATGGCCCATGGTTCTCGTTACCACCGTCGTCCAGGTTCAATGGGACCTGTTGCGCCTAACCGTGTTTTCAAAAACAAACACTTGGCAGGACGTATGGGTGGAAACCGTGTAACAATTCAAAATCTTGAAATTGTACAAGTTATCCCAGAAAAGAACGTTATCCTTATTAAAGGTAACGTACCAGGTGCTAAGAAATCTCTTATCACTATCAAATCAGCAGTTAAAGCTGCTAAATAATCAGAAAGGAGAAAACAGTTAAAATGGCAAACGTAAAACTATTTGACCAAACTGGTAAAGAAGTTAGTTCAGTTGAATTAAACGACGCTATCTTCGGTATCGAACCAAACGAATCAGTTGTCTTTGATGTTGTAATCAGCCAACGTGCTAGCCTTCGTCAAGGTACTCACGCGGTTAAAAACCGTTCAGCAGTATCAGGTGGCGGACGCAAACCATGGCGTCAAAAAGGAACTGGACGTGCTCGTCAAGGTTCTATCCGTTCACCACAATGGCGTGGCGGTGGGATTGTCTTCGGACCAACTCCTCGTTCATACGGATACAAACTTCCACAAAAAGTTCGTCGCCTTGCTTTGAAATCAGTTTACTCAGCAAAAGTTGCTGAAGATAAATTTGTAGCTGTAGAAGGCCTTTCATTTGCAGCACCAAAAACTGCTGAATTTGCAAAAGTTCTTTCAGCGCTAAGTATCGATTCAAAAGTACTTGTTATCGTTGAAGAAGGAAATGAATTTGCAGCATTATCTGCTCGTAACCTTCCAAACGTTAAAGTTGCAACTGCAACAACTGCAAGTGTTCTTGATATTGTAAATAGCGATAAACTTCTTGTTACTAAAGAAGCAATCTCTACAATTGAGGAGGTTCTTGCATAATGAATTTGTACGACGTAATTAAAAAACCAGTTATCACTGAAAAATCTATGATTGCTCTTGAAGAAGGCAAATATACATTTGAAGTTGATACACGTGCACACAAACTTTTAATCAAACAAGCTGTTGAAGCTGCGTTTGAAGGAGTTAAAGTTGCTAGCGTGAACACTGTTAACGTTAAACCAAAAGCTAAACGCGTTGGTCGTTACACAGGTTTCACTTCTAAAACTAAAAAAGCTATCATCACTCTTACAGCTGATTCTAAAGCAATCGAGTTGTTCGCAGCTGAAGCTGAATAATCTAAGGAGGAAATAACGTGGGTATTAAAGTTTATAAACCAACGACAAATGGCCGTCGTAACATGACTTCTTTGGATTTCGCTGAAATCACAACAAGCACACCTGAGAAATCATTGCTTGTTTCTCTTAAAAACAAAGCTGGTCGTAACAACAATGGTCGCATCACTGTTCGTCACCAAGGTGGCGGTCACAAACGTCATTACCGTGTAATTGACTTCAAACGTAACAAAGATGGCGTTGAAGCAGTTGTTAAAACTATCGAATATGATCCAAACCGTACTGCAAACATTGCATTAGTAAACTATACTGATGGTGTTAAAGCTTACATCATTGCACCTAAAGGTCTTGAAGTAGGTCAACGTATCGTTTCTGGACCAGAAGCAGATATCAAAATTGGTAATGCATTACCACTTGCTAACATCCCAGTTGGTACAGTTATTCACAACATCGAGTTGAAACCTGGTAAAGGTGGAGAACTTGTCCGTGCTGCTGGAGCTTCTGCTCAAGTACTTGGTCAAGAAGGTAAATACGTTCTTGTTCGTCTTCAATCAGGCGAAGTTCGTATGATTCTTGGAACTTGTCGTGCAACAATCGGTTCAGTTGGTAACGAACAACAATCACTTGTTAACATTGGTAAAGCTGGACGTAACCGTTGGAAAGGTATCCGCCCAACAGTTCGTGGTTCTGTAATGAACCCTAACGATCACCCACACGGTGGTGGTGAAGGTAAAGCACCAGTTGGACGTAAATCACCAATGACACCATGGGGCAAACCAGCTCTTGGTCTTAAAACTCGTAATAAGAAAGCTAAATCAGACAAACTTATCGTACGTCGTCGTAACGCTAAATAATCGATTAGTTAAATTCTTATTAACCTTCCGCCAACTCGGTAGCCTTTTAGGCAAGCCGTTGTGGTACATCATTTAAAGGAGAAAACTACAAAATGGGACGTAGTCTTAAAAAAGGACCTTTCGTCGATGAGCATTTAATGAAAAAAGTTGAAGCTCAAGCTAATGACGAAAAGAAAAAAGTAATTAAAACTTGGTCACGTCGTTCAACGATTTTCCCAAGTTTCATCGGATATACAATCGCAGTTTATGATGGACGTAAACATGTACCTGTTTACATCCAAGAAGACATGGTAGGTCACAAACTTGGTGAATTTGCACCAACTCGTACTTACAAAGGTCACGCAGCTGACGACAAGAAAACACGTCGTTAATAGGAGGAGGACACAATGGCAGAAATTACTTCAGCTAAAGCAATGGCTCGTACAGTGCGTGTTTCACCTCGTAAAACACGTTTAGTACTTGATCTTATCCGTGGTAAGAACGTTGCTGACGCAATCGCAATCTTAAAATTCACTCCAAACAAAGCAGCTCGTGTTATTGAGAAAACTCTTAACTCAGCAATTGCAAACGCAGAAAACAACTTTGGTTTGGAAAAAGCTAACTTGATAGTATCTGAAACATTCGCAAACGAAGGACCAACAATGAAACGTTTCCGTCCACGTGCGAAAGGTTCAGCTTCACCAATCAACAAACGTACAACTCACGTAACTGTAGTTGTATCAGAAAAATAAGGAGGTAAAATCGTGGGTCAAAAAGTACATCCAATTGGTATGCGTGTCGGTATCATCCGTGACTGGGATGCGAAATGGTATGCTGAAAAAGAATACGCGGATTACCTTCATGAAGATCTTTCAATCCGTAAATTCATTCAAAAAGAATTAGCAGAAGCTTCAGTTTCAACAATTGAAATTGAACGTGCTATCAACAAAGTTATTGTTTCACTTCACACTGCAAAACCAGGTATGGTTATCGGTAAAGGTGGAGCAAACGTTGATGCCCTTCGTGCTCAACTTAATAAATTAACTGGAAAACAAGTACACATCAACATTATTGAAATCAAATCACCTGATCTTGATGCTCACCTCGTTGGTGAAAATATTGCTCGTCAATTAGAGCAACGTGTTGCTTTCCGTCGTGCTCAAAAACAAGCTATCCAACGTACAATGCGTGCTGGGGCTAAAGGGATCAAAACCCAAGTTTCTGGTCGTTTGAACGGTGCTGATATCGCTCGTGCAGAAGGTTATTCAGAAGGAACTGTTCCTCTTCATACACTTCGTGCTGATATCGATTACGCTTGGGAAGAAGCAGACACTACATATGGTAAACTTGGTGTTAAAGTTTGGATCTATCGTGGTGAAGTTCTTCCAGCTCGTAAAAACACTAAAGGAGGCAAATAACATATGTTAGTACCTAAACGTGTTAAACACCGTCGTGAGTTCCGTGGTAAAATGCGCGGTGAAGCAAAAGGTGGAAAAGAAGTATCATTCGGTGAATACGGTCTTCAAGCTACAACTAGCTCATGGATCACTAACCGCCAAATTGAAGCTGCCCGTATCGCTATGACGCGTTACATGAAACGTGGTGGTAAAGTTTGGATTAAAATCTTCCCTCACAAATCTTACACTGCTAAAGCTATCGGGGTTCGTATGGGTTCTGGTAAAGGTGCACCTGAAGGTTGGGTATCACCAGTTAAACGTGGTAAAGTAATGTTCGAAATTGCTGGTGTATCTGAAGAAGTTGCACGTGAAGCATTCCGTCTTGCTGGACACAAATTACCAGTTAAAGTTAAATTCGTAAAACGCGAAGCAGAATAAGGAGAAGACATGAAACTTGAAGAAATCAAAAAGTTTGTTGCTGAGCTTCGTGGCTTGTCTCAAGAAGAGCTTGCTAAAAAAGAAAACGAACTCAAGAAAGAACTTTTCGACCTTCGTTTTCAAGCTGCAGCGGGTCAACTTGATCAAACTGCTCGCTTAAACGAAGTTAAAAAACAAATTGCACGCATCAAAACAGTGCAATCTGAAATGAAATAATAGATTGGGAAAGGAGAAATTCTAATAATGGAACGTAATCAACGTAGAACCCTTGTTGGACGTGTCGTATCTGACAAGATGGATAAAACAATCACAGTTATAGTTGAAACAAAACGTAACCACCCAGTCTATGGTAAACGTATCAACTATTCTAAAAAATATAAAGCACATGACGAAAAAAACCTTGCTAAAGAAGGCGATATCGTTCGTATCATGGAAACTCGTCCACTTTCAGCTACAAAACATTTCCGTCTTGTAGAAGTTGTGGAAAAAGCTGTTATTATCTAATCAAACTAAAAGGAGAAAATTGAAATGATTCAACAAGAAACTCGCTTGAAAGTTGCTGATAATAGTGGTGCCCGTGAGATCTTGACTATCAAAGTACTTGGTGGTTCAGGACGTAAATTCGCTAACATCGGCGACGTTATCGTTGCTTCTGTAAAACAAGCTACTCCAGGCGGAGCAGTTAAAAAAGGTGACGTTGTGAAAGCAGTTATCGTTCGTACAAAAACTGGTGCTCGCCGTCCAGACGGTTCATACATCAAATTTGACGACAATGCTGCAGTAATCATCCGTGATGACAAAACTCCTCGCGGAACTCGTATCTTTGGTCCAGTTGCACGTGAATTACGTGAAGGTGGATACATGAAGATCGTTTCACTTGCACCAGAAGTACTTTAATTTTTAAATAAATTAAACAAACTAAGTCCCCTAGGTTTTTCCTAGGGTGCCCATAGGGCGTAAGAAATTAATAGGAGAAAAACTCAAATGTTTGTAAAAAAAGGCGACAAAGTTCGCGTTATTGCTGGTAAAGACAAGGGAACTGAAGCTGTAGTTCTTAAAGCTCTTCCAAAAGTTAACAAAGTTGTTGTTGAAGGTGTTGGTATCATCAAAAAACACCAAAAACCTAACACTGAAAACCCTCAAGGTGCTATTGTAGAAAAAGAAGCACCAATCCACGTGTCAAACGTACAAGTACTTGACAAAAATGGTGTTGCAGGTCGTGTTGGTTATAAAGTTGTTGACGGCAAAAAAGTTCGTTACAGCAAAAAATCAGGCGAAGTGCTTGATTAATCACGAAGGAAAGGAGAAGCATAAATGGCAAATCGTTTAAAAGAAAAATATACTAACGAAGTAATCCCTGCGTTGTCAGAGAAATTTAGTTACACTACAGTTATGGCTGTGCCTCGCGTTGAGAAAATCGTTCTTAACATGGGTGTTGGTGATGCTGTTTCTAACGCAAAAAACCTTGAAAAAGCTGCTGCAGAATTAGAGCTTATTTCAGGTCAAAAACCACTTATTACTAAAGCTAAGAAATCAATCGCTGGCTTCCGTCTTCGTGAAGGTGTTGCGATCGGTGCGAAAGTTACACTTCGTGGCGAACGTATGTACGAATTCCTAGACAAATTAGTTAGCGTTTCACTTCCTCGTGTTCGTGACTTCCACGGAGTACCAACTAAATCATTCGATGGACGTGGTAACTACACACTTGGTGTGAAAGAACAACTTATCTTCCCAGAAATCAACTTCGATGATGTTGATAAAGTACGTGGTCTTGATATCGTAATCGTCACTACTGCAAATACTGACGAAGAATCACGTGAATTGCTTAAAGGCCTTGGAATGCCTTTTGCAAAATAATAGGGGGTAAATAAATTGGCTAAAAAATCTATGATTGCTAAAAACAAACGTCCTGCGAAACACTCTACGCAAGCTTATACTCGCTGTGAAAAATGTGGACGACCACATTCAGTTTACCGCAAGTTTAAACTTTGCCGTGTTTGCTTCCGTGAATTGGCTTACAAAGGTCAAATTCCAGGTGTTGTAAAAGCTTCTTGGTAATTTGAAAAACTCGTAAATTATAGTTATAATTTACTTGAATACTACTGATACAATGTATCACTTGCCTTCGGGCAACATTAACTAGCAAGTGACTTGATCAAACTGCTAGTAAGAGGAGAATTTAAAAATGGTTATGACAGACCCAATTGCTGACTTTTTAACACGTATTCGTAATGCTAACCAAGTAAAACACGAAGTGTTAGAAGTTCCAGCTTCAAACATCAAAAAAGGGATTGCTGAAATCCTTAAACGTGAAGGTTTTGTAAAAAACGTTGAAGTTATTGAAGACGATAAACAAGGAATCATCCGTGTATTCCTTAAATATGGTCAAAATGGCGAACGCGTTATCACTAACTTGAAACGTATTTCAAAACCGGGTCTTCGTGTTTATACAAAACGTGAAGATGTTCCTAAAGTTCTTAATGGACTTGGAATTGCAATTATCTCTACTTCAGAAGGTCTTTTGACTGATAAAGAAGCTCGCCAAAAAAATGTTGGTGGAGAAGTTATTGCATACGTTTGGTAAAATCAAGATACATAGGACGTAAAAATCTGTATGAAAATAGGAGGCTGACCTTGAAGTTTTTAGACTTCTAGGAAGCCTATCTTTTTCAATAGGGTTTTAGTCCGTGTTCAATTTCGATATTTGAATTGAAGTATCTCATTCTATCAAACCCCCGTGAAAACTAGCCTAAAAGGTTGACAATTTAACAGGAGAAAAGAAAACATGTCACGTATTGGTAATAAAATTATCACTATGCCTGCAGGTGTTGAACTTAAAAACGACAACAATGTCGTAACAGTTAAAGGTCCTAAAGGCGAACTCACTCGTGAGTTCAACAAAAACATTGAAATTAAAGTTGAAGGGACAGAAATCACTGTAGTTCGTCCTAACGATTCTAAAGAAATGAAAACTATCCACGGAACTACTCGTGCTTTGTTAAACAACATGGTACAAGGTGTTTCTGAAGGATTCAAAAAGGATCTTGAAATGAAGGGTGTCGGTTACCGTGCTCAACTTCAAGGTACCAAATTAGTTCTTTCAGTTGGTAAATCTCACCAAGACGAAGTAGAAGCTCCAGAAGGAATCACTTTCACTCTTGCTAACCCAACTTCAATTTCCGTTGAAGGTATCAGCAAAGAAAAAGTTGGTCAAACTGCTGCTTATATTCGTAGCCTACGTTCACCAGAACCTTACAAAGGTAAAGGTATTCGTTACGTTGGTGAATATGTACGCCTTAAAGAAGGTAAAACTGGTAAATAATTATTTCTTAGTACTGTTCAGATTCTTCTGGCCAGTTAAAGGGATAAATGCTAATTTGTTATAAACAAATGTTTAAAAATTAAGAGGTGAAAATTGTGATTTCTAAACCAGATAAAAATAAAATCCGCCAAAAACGCCATCGTCGCGTACGCGGTAAACTCTCTGGAACTGCAGAACGCCCACGTTTGAACGTATACCGTTCTAATACAGGCATCTACGCTCAAGTAATTGATGACGTAGCGGGTGTAACGCTCGCAAGCGCATCAACTCTTGATAAAGACGTTTCAAAAGGAACAAAAACTGAACAAGCCGTTGTAGTCGGCAAACTTGTTGCTGAACGTGCAGTGGCTAAAGGTATTTCTGAAGTGGTGTTTGACCGCGGTGGATATCTCTATCACGGACGTGTAAAAGCTTTAGCTGATGCAGCTCGTGAAAACGGATTGAAATTCTAATAGGGAGGACACAGAATAATGGCATTTAAAGATAATGCAGTTGAACTTGAAGAACGCGTAGTTGCAATCAACCGTGTTACAAAAGTTGTTAAAGGTGGACGTCGTCTTCGCTTTGCAGCTCTTGTAGTTGTTGGTGATGGTAATGGTCGTGTTGGTTTCGGAACTGGTAAAGCTCAAGAAGTACCAGAAGCTATTCGTAAAGCTGTTGAAGCAGCTAAAAAGAATATGATCGAAGTACCAATGGTTGGTACAACAATTCCTCACGAAGTTTTCACAAACTTTGGTGGAGCAAAAGTATTGTTGAAACCAGCTGTAGAAGGTTCTGGAGTTGCCGCAGGTGGTGCAGTTCGTGCCGTTGTGGAATTAGCAGGTATTGCTGATATCACTTCAAAATCACTTGGTTCAAATACACCAATCAACATTGTTCGCGCAACTGTTGAAGGTTTGAAACAGCTTAAACGTGCAGAAGAAGTTGCTGCTTTACGCGGCGTTTCAGTTTCTGACTTAGCTTAAGAAAGGGGATTATAATGGCTCAAATTAAAATTACTTTGACTAAGTCTCCAATCGGGCGTAAACCAGAACAACGTAAAACTGTTCAAGCTCTTGGACTTGGTAAATTAAACTCTTCAGTTATTAAAGAAGATAACGCTGCTATCCGTGGTATGGTTACAGCTATCTCTCACTTATTAACAGTAGAAGACGTTAAATAAAAATTGTTTAAGTCGTAGGGTTAATTCTCTGCGACTTATAGTTGATTATATGTAAAGGCGAGTTTTTATGGGGAGTCCTTTCCCCTCATAGAGGCGCTAGCAATTTACAAAAAAAGGAGAAAAAATGAAACTTCATGAATTAAAAGCTGCTGAAGGCTCACGTAAAGTACGCAACCGTGTAGGTCGTGGTTCTTCATCAGGTAACGGTAAAACATCTGGACGCGGACAAAAAGGTCAAAACTCACGTAGTGGTGGTGGCGTTCGTTTAGGTTTTGAAGGTGGACAAACTCCATTGTTCCGTCGCATGCCAAAACGTGGATTCTCAAACATCAATACTAAAGAGTATGCTCTTGTTAACCTTGATCAATTAAACGTTTTTGAAGATGGTACTGAAGTAACACCAGTTGTTCTTAAAGAGGCTGGTATCGTTCGTGCTGAAAAATCAGGCGTTAAAATTCTTGGTAACGGCGAATTGACTAAAAAATTGACTGTAAAAGCAGCTAAATTCTCAAAATCTGCTGAAGCAGCAATTACTGCTAAAGGTGGTTCAATCGAAGTCATCTAATGAGGGGTAACTCATTATGTTCTTAAAAATACTTAAAGATGCATTGAAAATAAAGAATGTTAGACATAAAATTTTCTATACAATCTTTATTATTCTTATATTTCGTATCGGGACACATATTACAGTTCCTGGTGTAAATGCAAAAAGCTTAGAGCAATTGAGTGAACTTCCTTTTCTTAATATGTTGAACTTGGTGAGTGGTAATGCCATGAGAAACTTCTCTGTTTTCTCTATGGGGGTTAGTCCTTACATTACTGCTTCCATCGTTGTTCAACTATTACAAATGGATATTTTACCTAAATTTGTTGAATGGGGAAAACAAGGTGAAGTTGGACGTCGTAAGTTAAATCAAGCGACTCGCTATATTTCATTAGGTTTAGCTTTCATTCAATCAATCGGTATCACGGCAGGTTTCAACAGCTTGTCTAATGTTGCTTTAGTTTCAACACCAAATGTAAAAACCTATTTACTGATTGGTGCTTTGCTAACAACAGGTAGTGTGATTGTAACCTGGTTAGGTGAACAAATTACTGATAAAGGATTTGGAAATGGTGTTTCAATGATTATCTTTGCGGGTATCATCTCATCTATTCCAAATGCGATTGCGACAGTACATGAAGATTATTTTGTAAACGTCAAAGCGGGTGATATTCAATCATCATACATTGTGGTTGGCTTATTAATCCTTGCAGTGCTTGCAATTGTATTTTTTACAACATTTGTTCAACAAGCGGAATACAAAATTCCAATCCAATATACTAAACTTGTTCAAGGTGCACCTACAAGTTCGTATCTTCCTCTAAAAGTTAATCCAGCAGGCGTTATTCCCGTTATCTTTGCTAGCTCGATTACAACCATTCCAAGTACTCTGATTCCTTTCTTTCAAAATGGAAGAGATATTCCTTGGCTAACAAAAATGCAAGAGATTTTTAATTATCAGTCTCCGACTGGAATGATTGTCTATGCATTCTTGATTATCTTGTTCTCATTCTTCTATACCTTTGTCCAAGTAAATCCTGAGAAAACAGCTGAAAATCTACAGAAGAACTCGTCTTATATTCCAAGTGTTCGACCTGGACGTGAAACAGAACAATATATGTCATCATTGCTTAAGAAATTAGCAACATTAGGTTCAATTTTCTTAGCGTTTATCTCTTTAGTACCGATTGCGGCACAGCAAGCATTAAATCTTTCTTCAGGTATCGCCTTGGGGGGAACTAGCTTGCTCATCTTGATTTCAACAGGAATTGAAGGAATGAAACAACTTGAAGGCTACCTTCTCAAGAGAAAGTATGTCGGATTTATGAATACTGCAGAATAGAATATAGGTTGACACTGTCAACCTACTATTTTGTTTTCAGGTGATAGTAAGACTTAGTCAGATTTCTTATTATCATTTGAAAACAAAAACCAAAATGAGCATTCATTTTATTATTTTAGTCAAGAGGAGACTGACATGAATCTTTTAATTATGGGATTACCTGGTGCAGGTAAAGGGACTCAAGCAGCAAAAATCGTTGAAGAATTTGGTGTAATCCATATTTCAACAGGTGACATGTTCCGTGCAGCAATGGCTAACCAAACTGAAATGGGTAAACTTGCTAAATCTTACATTGATAAAGGTGATTTAGTACCAGATGAAGTAACAAATGGTATTGTAAAAGAACGTTTATCTCAAGATGACATTAAAGCAAAAGGTTTCTTATTAGATGGTTACCCACGTACCATTGAGCAAGCTCATGCTTTGGATGCAACTTTAGAAGCTTTAGGTTTAAAACTTGATGGTGTTATTAACATCGATGTAGATCCAGCTTCATTAGTTGAACGTCTAAGTGGTCGTATCATCAACAAAAAAACTGGCGAAACATTCCATAAAGTCTTTAACCCACCTGCTGGGGATTATGATGAAAATGACTACTACCAACGCGAAGATGATAAACCAGAAACCGTTAAACGTCGTTTGGATGTTAACATCGCGCAAGGTCAGCCAATAATTGATCATTACAGAGAAGCAGGAATTGTTAACGATATTAACGGTAATCAAGAAATCGAAACAGTTTTCAGTGACATTGAAAAAGTTATTGAAAAGCTAAAATAATTTCTAATAAACTACTTGCGAAAGTAGAAATGAAGTGCTATAATAGGCTAGTCTGACTTATAATTGTTACCTCTGTGCTCAGAGGACATCAAATCGAAATTTAGGGGGTACTTTTGCGTGGCAAAAGAAGACGTGATTGAAATTGAAGGTAAAGTTGTTGAAACGATGCCAAACGCAATGTTTACTGTTGAATTAGAAAATGGACACCAAATTCTAGCAACTGTATCAGGTAAAATCCGTAAAAATTACATTCGTATTTTAGTGGGTGACCGTGTTACAGTAGAAATGAGTCCGTACGATTTAACACGTGGACGTATCACATACCGCTTTAAATAGTCGAAATAATTGGAGGGATTAAAACATGAAGGTAAGACCATCGGTTAAACCAATTTGCGAATACTGTAAAGTAATTCGTCGTAACGGTCGTGTTATGGTGATTTGTCCAACAAATCCAAAACACAAACAACGTCAAGGATAATATAGAAAGGAGAAAAAATGGCTCGTATAGCTGGAGTTGATATTCCAAATGATAAACGCGTAGTAATTTCACTTACTTATGTTTACGGAATTGGTCTTGCAACATCACAAAAAATCTTAGCAAATGCTGGTATTTCAGAAGATATCCGTGTTAAAGATTTAACAAGTGATCAAGAAGATGCAATCCGTCGCGAAATCGATTCAATCAAAGTTGAAGGTGACCTTCGTCGTGAAGTTAACTTAAACATCAAACGTTTGATGGAAATCGGATCATACCGTGGAATCCGTCACCGTCGTGGACTTCCTGTCCGTGGACAAAACACAAAAAACAACGCTCGTACTCGTAAAGGGAAACCTACTGCGATTGCTGGTAAGAAAAAATAAAATAGGAGGTAAAGAAATTGGCTAAACCAACACGTAAACGTCGTGTGAAAAAGAACATCGAATCTGGTGTTGCCCATATTCACGCTACATTTAATAACACTATTGTTATGATTACAGATGTTCATGGTAATGCTCTTGCATGGTCATCAGCTGGTGCTCTTGGTTTTAAAGGATCTCGTAAATCAACACCTTTTGCTGCTCAAATGGCTGCTGAAGCTGCTGCGAAATCTGCACAAGAACACGGTCTTAAAACTGTTGAAGTTACTGTAAAAGGCCCTGGTTCAGGTCGTGAGTCTGCTATTCGTGCGCTTGCTGCTGCAGGTCTTGAAGTAACTGCAATTCGTGACGTGACTCCTGTACCACATAATGGTGCTCGTCCTCCAAAACGTCGTCGTGTATAATCATAATAACTAATAGTACACAAGTTTCGTTTCGAGGGGTGAAAAAATGATTGAGTTTGAAAAACCAACAATAACAAAAATTGATGAAAATAAAGATTACGGAAGATTTGTGATCGAACCATTAGAACGTGGTTACGGGACAACTCTAGGTAATTCACTTCGTCGTGTACTCTTGTCATCACTTCCGGGTGCGGCAGTTACATCGATTAAATTTGATGGGGTATTACACGAATTTGATACAATCCCAGGTGTACGTGAAGATGTGATGCAAATTATCCTTAACGTTAAGGGTCTTGCTGTAAAATCTTACGTAGAAGACGAAAAGATGATCGAACTAGATGTAGAAGGTCCTGCAGAAGTTACTGCTGGTGATATTCTTACAGATAGCGACATTGAACTTGTTAACCCAGATCATTATCTCTTTACCATTGCTGAAGGTCATTCACTAAAAGCAACTATGACTGTTGCTAAAAAACGTGGTTATGTCCCTGCAGAAGGTAATAAAAAAGATGATGCACCTGTTGGAACATTGGCAGTAGATTCTATCTACACACCAGTGAAAAAAGTTAACTATCAAGTTGAACCTGCCCGCGTTGGTAGCAATGATGGCTTTGATAAGTTAACAATTGAAATCATGACAAATGGAACTATCATTCCTGAAGATGCATTAGGTCTGTCTGCTCGAGTTTTAATTGAACACTTGAATCTCTTTACTGACTTAACTGAAGTGGCTAAAGCTACAGATGTTATGAAAGAAACTGAAAAAGTGAACGATGAAAAAGTACTTGACCGCACAATTGAGGAACTTGATTTATCCGTACGCTCATATAACTGTCTTAAACGCGCAGGCATTAATACTGTCTTCGATTTAACAGAAAAATCTGAGCCTGAAATGATGAAAGTCCGTAACCTTGGACGTAAGAGTCTAGAAGAAGTTAAGGTAAAACTTGCTGATTTAGGTCTTGGACTAAAAAACGATAAATAATATAGGAGGACAAAATGGCTTACCGTAAACTAGGACGCACTAGCTCACAACGTAAAGCAATGCTTCGTGATTTAACGACTGACTTATTAATCAACGAATCTATTGTTACAACTGAAGCACGTGCAAAAGAAATCCGTAAAACAGTTGAAAAAATGATTACTCTTGGTAAACGTGGTGATCTTCATGCTCGTCGTCAAGCAGCTGCTTACGTACGTAATGAAATTGCATCAGAAAACTATGACGAAGCTACAGATAAATATTCATCTACTACAGCTCTTCAAAAACTTTTCGATGATATCGCACCTCGTTATGCTGAACGCAATGGTGGATACACTCGTATTCTTAAAACAGAACCACGCCGTGGAGATGCTGCTCCAATGGCAATTATTGAATTAGTATAATTTTTATCAATTTTGTTGAGTGTTATGATGGTGGAACGTTCTTTATTTCGTTCTTAGTCTAGCTCTGGTCTACCGCTAGGAATTTTTTCCTAGCGGGAACACTCATCATATTGTTAGTGGTAACGCTTGTTTACGAAATAGATCTAAGATTAGACGTATTTCGCAAGCAGGCGTTTTGTTGTGCTTAAAACGCCTATATAGGCCTGTAGAACTTAGATTTTCAACCATAAATAAAATGTGTTTAAGTAGGGAAATTGCTGAGCGCCATAGAGTATGACAGTGGTCCAGAAATAATTAAAAAAGTTTCAAAAACTTATTGACTTTGGAATTGAAAGTCAGTATACTAATAAAGCTGTCAAAAGCGTCACTGGAAAAAGCTTTAAAAAAGTAAGAAAAAAATACCAAAGAAAAGTCAAAAAAAGTATTGACAAAGGCATAGTGACTGATAGAATATAATAGTTGTCTCGTAAGAGATGGCAAGACCTTTGAGAACTGAATAAGACAAGAAAAACCAAATGTGAGGGTGATATGTTTAGATGCATATTATCCGTCAATGAAGTAAAAAACAATAAATCTGTCAGCGACAGAAAAGAACGAGTAAGTTCAAACTAAAATGAGAGTTTGATCCTGGCTCAGGACGAACGCTGGCGGCGTGCCTAATACATGCAAGTAGAACGCTGAG
>NZ_LOCM01000005.1 GCF_002887775.1 Streptococcus penaeicida
TACCAACTGGAGTCTCTATCCACTGACCTGATCGATACATGTTTACTGCATTTAATTTAAAATTATAATTATATTTCATACAAAAACCCCTTTCACTGGATTAGTCCATTAAAAGGGGTACATATCAGTGGTCGGGGTTAATCTTATCCATGACGATCTTTAGTGAAACCATCCGGTCAAATTTATAATACCGCGATATTTATTTGTACCTTTAAGTAGATAGAGCTGTAAGTCAATTAGCTCTTGACAAGGGTTACTTATGAGGTACTGGTCTAAAAATGGAGCCAATCGAACCATTGCTATATCAGGATCGTCACCCATATTTAGGCTGTCAATTGCCTCACTAATAACCTGTTTAAACTGCTTATTTGACTGATAGAGATGTGTCTTTTGAGTTGCAGTTAGAAGACTTAATACTGGTGTGATTTTTTCTTGCTTCACTGAAGTCATCCTTACTCAAGATATGTGATTTTTATAATTATTATATAATAAATATCTCATTAAGTTAATATTTATAATTAAAAATGTTACGCTTTTCTTGGATTTATCTGTTTCTGGTAATGAACATTACAGTTAAGAAGCCTATCCATTATTAATTGTATACTTATCTGATATACTATTAGTAAGACTTACGATAGTAGTACTGATGAGAAATCATCCTATTCTGAAAGGTGAAAGCATGCATTTTACGATTGCAATTGATTCTTTTAAAGGCTCTGCCACTAGTAGTCAGCTCAATGCGGCGGTGGAAGCTGGTATTTTGGCTGTTATGCCGGAAGCAAGGGTAACCAAGGTTGCTATTGCTGACGGGGGCGAGGGGAGCATTGCTGCTTTAGCAGAAAACTTAGATGGGGAATTTATTGAAGTTGCTACCTTTGATTTGTTAAAAAGACCGATTATGGCAAAGTATTTGAAGGTTGGCGACATGGCTTTTATTGAGTCGGCTGAGGTTGTGGGTCTGGATAAGATTGTGCCGACTTCGGAGACTTATCGTCAGGCTACTTCCTTTGGGCTTGGGGCTGTCATTTTGGATGCTATTGACCGAAACTGTCAGAAAATTTATCTGACATTAGGTGGGACGGGCTCTTCTGATGGGGGTTATGGCCTTTTAGAAAGTCTGAATTTTTCATTGACAGACGAGACCTTCCGCTTGCCCTCTCAGGTTGAGCTGATTGGTTTGACCGATGTCACCAATCCCTATTTCGGTCCTCAGGGCTATGCTGCTGTTTTTGGTGCACAAAAAGGTGGCAGTCCTCAGGATATTGCCGACAGTGATGCTTGGGCCAGGTCTTTTGCGAAAATGGTTAGCACCCAAAGTGGGCTTGACCTGCAGGCTATACCCGGTACGGGTGCCGCGGGAGGACTGGGCGCTGCGATCAGAATACTCGGTGGTAGATTAGAAGCAGGCTTTCCTAGCATTGCAAGCCTCATTGGTTTAGAAGATCAAATCAAAGCTTCTGATATTATCATAACAGGCGAAGGCCAACTGGATAAGCAATCCAAGTCTGGAAAGGTCCCAGTTGGTGTGGCATCAATGGCTCAAAAACATGGCAAACCCGTCATTGCCCTTTGTGGCAGTATTTCTCCTAAATTTACCAACACTTCTGACTATTTCACGGCAGTTTTTGCTATCCAAAGACAAGTTTTGACCCTAGCCGCAGCTATGGAGACGGAAAGAACTTTGGATAATGTTAAGAAAGTAACAGAAAATATAATAGCTCTTTTAGTTTTAGATTAAAAAACATAAAAAGAACACTTGGAAATACTTGGCAATTTTGCAAATTTTTCTCTTAAATACTAAATATTTTTGGTAATTTTAAGGAAGAAAACCCTAAAAATAGGCACTTTTCATACAGAAGTGCTTCTTTTTTATGATTAATAATAGGTTTTAGCTATAATTATCATCGCATTTATCAATTTGTTGCATGAATGCGTTTACGTTATAATGACATTATAAAAATTAAGGAGACAAAAAAATGACAGAACTTACAGTAGTTGAACAAATTGGTAAATGGGTTGATGCGAAATCATTTGAAGACTTATCTAAGGAAGAAATTGCAGCCTTAAAAGGTCGTGTTCTTGATGCTATTGGGTGTGCAATTGGATCTTTAGAGAGTGAAACAATCAAAAGCATTCAAAAAATGACACATGATTTAACTAAAGATGGTTCAGCAACTTTAATCGGTGGCGGTAAAACAACCCCTGATTACGCAGCTTTATTCAATGGTGCAACTATTCGCTATTTAGATTATAATGATTCATATCTTGCAAAAGGCGAAACTTGTCACCCTTCAGACAATATCTCAGCAGTTCTTGCAGCGACTGAACATAATGGTGGAACTGGTAAAGACTTCTTGCTTGGTTTAGCAATTGCTTACCAAATTCAATGTCGTTTATCAGATGAAGCTCCTGTTCGTAAACATGGTTTTGACCACACGGTGCAAGAAGCATATGGTGCAGCAGCTGGTGCAGCCAAAGCTCTTGGCTTGGATGCAAAACAAATTGCTAATGCGATTTCAATCTCAGGTACAAGCTATAACTCACTTCGTGTAACAAGAACTGGTGCTTTATCAAACTGGAAAGGTTTGGCTGCTCCAAATACAGCACGTGGTGCGATGTCTTCCGCTTTACTCGCTAAATATGACATCACAGGTCCACGAGAAGTTTTTGAAGGAAATAAAGGTTTCTACGAAACAATTGCTGGTCAATTTGAGATTGATTGGGAAAATGAAGGTTTAGGTCGTGTCCTTGACACAATCATCAAACGTTACAATGCTGAAATTCATTCACAATCATCAATTGAAGGATTGATTGAATTCCGTAATAAAGAAAATATCCCAGCAGAAGACATTAAAGAAATTCGTTTAGATACCTTTGATGTTGCCTTCAATATCATTGGTGGTGGTGAAGAAGGCGAGAAGAAAACAATTCGTGTTAAAGAAGAAGCTGACCATTCACTTCCATATATGCTATCTGCAGCATACCTTGATGGACAAGTATTGCCAGCACAATACGAGCAAGATCGTATTTTAGCTGATGATATTCAAAGTCTCCTTCAAAAAGTGACTGTTAAAGAAAATCCAGAGTTTAGCCAACGCTTCCCTAAAGAAATGGCTATCAAGCTTGAAGTGGAAACAAATGATGGTAAAGTATACGAAATCAATAAAGATGACTACCAAGGCTTTACTTCTCGTCCAGCAACATGGGATGTTCTTTTAGAGAAATACAATTTATTGACAGCAAATATTGATTCTAATTTAGCTTCAGAAATTGCGGATGCTATCAATCGTTTAGAAGAAATTGAGATTAGTGAATTAACAAATCTTCTTGCAAAAATCTAATTCACAATAAGGAAAGGAAGTTGCTATGTTAGTAGAAATACCTGTTAGTATCTATCGTGGTGGAACAAGTAAGGGTCTTTTTATCGACGAAGCTAACCTTCCAGTAGAAGAAGATGCCCGTAATCTCATTTTACTGAAACTCATGGGAAGTCCAGATACTAGACAAATTAATGGTCTGGGCGGAGCTGTTTCAACAACAAGTAAAGTTGCCATCATTTCCAAAGAAGTAAAAAATGCTTGGGATGTTAATTACACATTTGCTCAAGTATCAGTAGATAAACCTGTAGTTTCCTACTCAGGAAACTGCGGGAATATCTCCTCTGCTGTCGGAATTTATGCCATTGAAAACCAACTTGTTGAAATAACTTCTCCAATGACAAAGGTTGCTGTTTATAATACAAACACCAAGAAAGTTATTAATGAATATATCCCAACACCAAATGGTCAATTGACCTATGAAGGTGATTTTGAGATTTCTGGAGTACCAGGAAAAGGTCTCAAAATTGAATTGGAATTTTTAGATCCTTCGGGTGCCTTTTCAGGCAAGTTATTGCCGACTGGTAAACTCAAAGATGAGATTGACTTAGAAAATGGTAATAGGGTAACTGTGTCCATTGTCGATGCAGCAAATCCTTTAGTCTATCTCAAAGCAGAAGACCTTGATTTACAAGGAATTGAAACACCAGAAGAAATTGATAGTAATGTTCCTTTGCTAAGTCTTTTGGAAGAAATCCGTGGTAAAGCAGCTGTATTAATGGGAATCATTGATGATTACAAAGATAGTGCTGTCGTAACGCCAGGCGTTCCTAAAATGACTCTGATAGCAAGTCCGATTGACTATCAAACAACAGAAGGGGTATCTATCGCTGCTAATGATTATGACTTAAGTGTCAGAATGATGAGCATGCAAAAGGCCCACAAATCAATTGCCTTAACAGGTGCGCTTTGTACTGGAGCAGCAAGCTATATTGAAGGTACTTTAGTGCATGATTTATTAAAAAATAAAAATCAAGATAAAGCTCTTGAGATTGGTCATAGTAGTGGTAAAATTACAGTTTCTACCTTGGCACAAAAACAAGACAATAAACAAGAGATTCAGTCAGTGTCAAGTTATCGTACAGCAAGAAAATTGATGACTGGTACTGCCTATATAGAGGAGGCATAGCGGATGCTTGCAATACTAGGTTATTTAATGATCGTGACCTTTATGGTCTTACTTTTGACAAAAAAGATGACGCCTTTTAATGGTTTAGTCTTAGTCCCCGTCGTCTTTGGCTTAATTGCAGCACTTGTAACAAAGACCCCGATTTTAGACGCTTTCCAGTGGATTTTTGAGGGACTTTATTTCAAACCAGGTGACGCAGGAAAAATTACTGCCGGTGTTGCTCCGACAATTACTTTGTTGCTTTTTGCCATTCTCTATTTCTCAGTAATGCTCGATGCTGGTCTCTTTGATCCATTAGCGGTCTATATGATTAAATGGGCCAAGGGAGACCCGATGAAGATTACCATCGCCTCTGCTCTTATTACACTTGCAGTTTCACTTGATGGAGACGGAACAACTACGGTATTAATCGTAACTTCAGCCATGCTTCTCATGTACAAAAAAATGGGCATGAAACAGATTTACCTAGCAGCTATTATCGGTTTTGGTAATTCTGTTATGAATTTGGTTCCTTGGAGTGGACCAATGGCTCGCGCAATGCCTGTACTAAATATTGGGCCTAAAGAGTTCTTGCTACCAGTATTACCAGGAATGTTTGCGGCCGGACTATTGTGTATTTTCCAGGCTTACACTTATGGGAAGAAAGAAAGAAAACGCCTTGGTTATAAACCAGGCATGGGTATCTTAACGGATGATGAAACAGAACATATTATTTCAGATGTTACCTTAAATAATATTCAATACAAACGACCAAAATTGATTTGGTTCAACTTAGCTTTAACCATTGCTATCATGGTCTTGTTGATTATGGATGTGATTAATGGTGGTATTCTCTTCCTTTTAGGAACTGGTATCGCTTTAATGGTCAATTATAAAGACCTTGATTTACAAAATTCACGTCTATTAGCTAATGGTGCAGAAGCCTTAGGACCTGTTTCACTTGTCTTTGGTGCAGGTGTTATTATGGGAATCTTAAATGGTTCAGGCATGAGTAGTGCTATTGCGACACAATTAGTATCTATGATTCCAGAAAACCTAGGTTCCTATATTCCCTTTATCCTAGCTTTAATCTCCTTGCCAGGATTATTCTTCCTGCCAAATGATGCCTTCTATTTTGGAATTTTACCGGTAATTGCACCGATTGCCTATAGCTATGGTGCAACACCAGTGGAAATTGGGGTAGCCTCTTTAATGGGTCAAGCTGTTCGTTTTGCTAGTCCATTAGTTGCCTTCTTATATGTCTTAGTAGACCGTACTGAAGTTAGCTTTGTCGATTATCAAAAAGAATACTTAAAATGGGGTTTAATCAGTTTTGTTCTACAAACTGCCATTGCCATTTTGACAGGTGCCATCCCACTTTAAATGGTATCTTTACAAATATCAATAAAGCTTTTAGCATAAGAAGGCAACTGTCGATTTTTGCGATAGGCTACAATCAAATCAACATAAAATGGAATTTTTAATGAAAAGAATGACAATTTATCTGTGATTAAATGTTTAGTATGACTATTGTTGATGAAACAAACACCTAGATTATTAGCAACCAGATTTGTAGCAGTTTCAATATTTCTGGTTGCTAATATTTTATCTGGATGGAAATCATGTTTGGTGAATATGGTATCAGCCACTTGACGGGAAAACTGATCAGGTTGGTGGAGGATAAAAACTTCCTCTTTCAAATCCCTTAAATCAAGAACTGGGAATTCGTGTCGGTCATCTCTGATTGCTTTAGGACATAAAGTGTGTTTCGTTGGGAGTGCAAGTAGTATTTCTTCGGACTTAATTTTTTCGGTTTGCAGATGATCATAACTATCAGACCGGTTCATTAAGGCTAAATCAACATCCCCATTTTCAACTAAACTAGGGAAATTTGCTGATGAGGATTCATTCAAAAGAATATCAACATTTGGATAAAGTTCCTTAAATATAGGCAAAAGAACAGGAACTAAATAAGAACTCCGCAATAAAGGAATGGCAATTTTTAAGCGACCATATTGATTGTCTTGAATATTTTGAAGACGATCATAAAAGTCTTCCTTGATTCTTAAGATTTGAAGACCATATTTTAAAAATTCTTCCCCAAGGTAAGTGAGTTCGAATTTCTTGCCATGTTGGATAAAAACATCAAAGCCTAAGCGTTGCTGCATATTTTTGATGTAGGTGCTTAAGGATGGTTGTGTGATATAAAGTGCTTCCGCAGCTTTCGTGACACTTCCGTGGTCTAAGATAGCTTTAATATATTCAATATCTTTGATTTCCATATGTGATTCCTCGACTCAGTCTTTATCGTCATTATAGCATAGGTTTTTTATCAAAAACAATGCTATAATAGCAGTATCTTCGGTATTATTTTATATAATATATTTAGTGAAAAGCCACCAGTTTTGTATGGGAAACTGGTGGTTTTATGTCTTAGTAATGGATAACATTAGCTTGTTTTTTGATATTATCAATGATGTCTTGCGCCTCTGGACTATTTAAGTAGTCGAAAGTTGATTGAGGGACTAGAGCTTTGATAGCAGAAAGGTTATCTTCTTTGATATATTGGCGAACAGTTGATGCACTAATAGCTTGACCATCACTTTCAATCCGAGGAATAATGGTACAGTTTATCCCACTTTGAGGTAAGTTTTCTTGCATGATTCTGTTATAGAGGTTTGTCACCATACTTGTTGGTTCATCTCCTACATAGCGTCTGCTAATGCCAAGTTCTTTTGCAATGGCCACAAAAATCCTTAAGTCTAATTGTGCTTGACTTCTAATAACACTTTCTTGATCCTTTTGAAAGTAACTTGGGAATGTTGCTTGACTAATAATGTAAGGACCTGTTTCATGGTAGACAATATTGTTCAGATGCGCTGTACCAGCAAGGATTAATTCTTTGCGAACCTTAAATGGAATTAAGCTACTATCCTGACTGACCATGAAAAGGTGGACAAGCTTATTTTCTGCAGCAGCTTTTTCCACCAAATGAAGATGGCCTAAAGTAAAAGGGTTGGCGTTCATGACGATGGCCGCACTCTCTTGAGTCGTTTTGCTTTCGTCCTTGAGCTTTTTGAGGTAATCGGCAAAGCCAGACTTACGATTTTCCATAAAGGTGACCAGATTAGGAATTTCAGCGATAGTATAGAAGCCTAAGTCTTTGAAGAATTTACTGGTCTCAGGTTTCGTGTAGACAAAGAGATGGGTGTTACCACGCTCAAACTGGATGCTAATCAGGTGAGTAACTAGGACATTAAGCAAGGCGGCACCGCTGTATCGTTTACAGATGGCAAAACAACGCAGGGTATTGGCAAATAAACTCCCAGTAGCGATTAATGTGCCGTCGTCCTCGAAAATACCACAGGTGTAGTCAAGATTCTGGTCGCGTTTTATTCCAGCATCTTCCAATAATTGCGTGACTTTGTCCTGATTAACCTTGTCTGAAGGGAAAATTTTTGAAACGGTAAATTCTGACATAGGAAATCCTTTCTAATCGGTAAGTGATTGGGCAGTTTTGACGAAAGCAGCAACTTGTGGCAGTTGAAAAGCTTCTTTATTGTAGAGTAAATAAGTTGATCTTACAAAGGGTTCACCATTTTTGAAAGTAAGCTTTTCTATCCGTCCTTCGAATTCATGTAATCCAATATCTGGGACAATAGCCCAGCCAAGTCCTCGTGTAACCATTTCGACACAGGTTGTGACATTATCAACATTTATGCCATTATGTTTATTGGGTTGTAAATGGTTTTCTTGCATCCACTTGGATACTTCTCGCTCAAAACTTAAGTCTGAATGTCTCCCAATGTATGGAAGTTTCCCTAAATCGAGATTTTGCTTGTCTGAAGAATGTATTAAATTAACCCGTTCACGATTGAGTAAGATTTTTTCTTCTTTCCATTGAAATTCGCCACGGACAATAGCAATGTCAATCTTCCCTGAAAGTAATTCTTGATAAACTTTTCGACTATAATTTGTTTTGATTTGGATATTGACGTGAGGAAATTCTTGTCGATATTTTGCCAGTAATTCTGGGAAGGCATATTGTGCGTAATTGATAGAAATACCAGCACGTATTGTTCCAGAGATGACATTTTTTTGTAATTGAATTTCTTCACGCATAGCTTGTAATTTATCGACAATTACATAAGCATGCTTCAAGACAATTTCACCCGGCGGTGTGAATCTGATACCTTGGCGAGATCTAATCATTATTTGTTCATTTAATTCTTGTTCAATAGCATTAATTCTTTTTGATAATGCTGACTGGGTTACATATAAACGGTCAGCAGCATGTGTAATATTTTGAGTTTTATCAAGTGTAATTAATAACTCAAAGTCTCTTTCATCCATCATGTTCCCCTTTTTATAGTCTATTATACACGCGCTAGCTATATTTCAAAGTGAAATAGGAAGAAAAACAGTGAAAAAACATTTAGGTCAATCATAACTTTTTGACATGAAAAGAATTTGAAAAAATGTGAAAACTTGCCTGTGTAGTCTTAGTTGGAAACACTATCATCATATGAAGGTATTATTCCTAAAAGGCATGAAAGACGATGAAAAGGGGAGATTTTACTTCTCTTTTCTCATAGTTATAATGGAAGTATCAAAAGACAAGGAGTATTATATGGAAATCAAAAAAACAGCCATTGCTGGGACATTAGAATCCTCGGATGTTCAAGTTATAGTGGAGCCTCAAGATGATGATTTGCAAATTTGTATTGAAAGCAGTGTAATGAATCAATATGGTTTGGAAATTCAAAGGACAGTAAATCAGGTTTTAGAGCGATTAGGTGTTACTGCAGGAAAAGTTATGCTAGTTGATAAAGGAGCATTAGATTGTACTATTAAAGCTCGTATTGAAGCAGCCGTTTATAGAAGTAATGATCTATCGGAAAGTAATATTCCATGGGGGGAATTCTAATGACAATCACAAGACCAAAACCAGAAAAAAATCGTTTACGTCGAACAATGATGTTCTTAAACGCACAAAATCCTGCCTTACTTAAAGATGCATATATTTTTGGTTCTGATAGCCTTATTTTAGACTTAGAAGATGCTGTTGCAGAAAACCAAAAAGATGCAGCACGTTTTTCTCTTTACCATGCTTTGACTACTGTAGATTATGGTAAAACAGAAGTGTTAGTCCGTATTAATGGCCTTGATACTCCACATTGGCAAGAAGATATTCGTGTTTCTGTAGCTGGTGGAGCTGATGGTATTCGGATTGCAAAATGTGAATCAGCAAAAGACGTCCAGACTGTTGAGGCAGCAGTATTAGCCGCTGAAAAAGAATTTGGCAAAGAAGAAGGTCGAACACTTTTAATGGCAGCACTTGAAAGTCCATTAGGCATATTAAATGCACTTGAAATCTGCATGGCATCTGACAGAATGTTTGGTGTAGCTATCGCAGGGGGAGATTTCAGAAAGTCCATGCATGTGGGAATCGAAAAAGGCGGTATTGAAATTAATACAGCCCGAGGCCTCATGCTATTAGCAGCACGTGCAGCTGGTATTCAATGTTACGATACTAACTACCCTCGAATTGAAGATATGGAAGGGTATCGCGAAGAAGTTGAATTAGACCGAAAAATGGGATTTGATGGAAAATCCATCATCAATCCGCGACAAATTCGTTTGGTTCATGAATTATTTGCTCCGTCAAAAGAAGAAATTGCCTATTCTGAAAAACTTCTTCGTTCCATGAATGAACAATTAGATAGTGGTGTGGGTGTTTACACTGTTGACGGTAAAATGGTAGATAAACCATTCTTTGAAGACGCTCAACGGATTATTGACTTAGCAAAAGCTAGTGGCATCTGCCATGGGGAATTGTAAGAAAGGGAAAAATTATGAAAAATGCAGTAAATCGCGATATACCTGAACAATTTTTAATTAACAATTATGAATTATATCAGGGCAAGTATTATATGGATGGAAAATTTTTTCAAAAGGCAGCCCCTAAATCACGTCCCTTTGTAAAACCAGTAGAAAGTAAAGTTGTCAAATCGATAAAAGAAGCCTGTGAAAAAATTGGTGTTCATGATGGAATGACAGTTTCATTCCATCATGAGCTTCGTAATGGTGACTATGTGATGAGCATGGTGGCAAAAGTCTTGGTTGAAGAACTCGGCGTTAGAGATTTAAACATAGCAGCAACTTCCTTAGGGGATGCTCAAGATTTGATTGCAGATTATATTGAAGCCGGATATGTAACGGGCATTCAAACTTCTGGTATCCGTGGACGTGTGGGAGAAGTTGTTTCGGCTGGGAAACTAAAGACTCCAGCTATCATTCGTAGCCACGGAGGACGTCCTCGTGCTATTTCTGCAGGTGAAGTTCATATTGATATTGCCTTTATGGCAGCAGCATCTTCAGATAAACAGGGTAATTCAAAAGGAACTGGCGGGAAAAATAATTTCGGTTCTATGGCTATGCCATTGATGATTCCCGATACGCTGATAACACTGTCATTATCACTGATACATTAAATAACTATCCAAATGTTCCATGTACTGTTGACGCCATCAATGTTGATTATGTTGTAGTTGTGGATGAAATTGGTGACAATAAAAAAATCCAAACTAATGAAGCAAGGGCAACTCAAGATCCTAGAGAATTGATGATGGCTGAAAATGTTGCTAATATCATCGCTGCAACGCCATATTTTAAAGAAGGTTTCTCTTTCCAAACTGGTGCAGGTGGACCATCCTTGGCAGTTAACCGCTTCTTAGAAGCCCATATGCGTGAGCGCAATTTGAAAATGGGGTTTGCAGTAGGTGGGATTACAAAAGCCATTTGTGATTTACAAGACAAAGGTTTAGTAGGACACATCTTTGATGTACAAAACTTTGATTTGTCAGCAGGTCAACATTTAGAAAGTCACCCAAATCATCATGAGATGAGTATTAGTCAATACGCAGACCCCTTCAATAAAGGTGCATTTGTAAACATTCTTGACTTCGTTGTTCTCTCTGCTTTAGAGATTGATACTGATTTTAATGTCAATGTTATCACAGGTTCAGATGGTGTTCTTAGAGGAGCTCCTGGTGGGCATCCAGATACTGCAGCAGGAAGTAAATGTTGTATCATCGTTACACCATTAACCCGTGGTCGGATGGCTACTGTTTGTGAAAAAGTTGTGACAGTAACAACACCAGGAGATTGTGTTGATGTTCTTGTGACTGATTATGGTATTGCAGTAAATCCATTAAGAGAAGACATTAAAACTTGCCTAGACCAGGCTGGTATTGCTCATGTTAGTATTGAATCTCTAAAGGAGAAAGCTTACAACTTAGTTGGTATCCCTAAAAATCTCGAATGGGAAGATGATGTTGTCGCTCTTGTCGAAGCGCGTGATGGCACATTACTTGATGTCGTTAGAAAGATAAAACCATTAACTCTGGATTAAAATTGAAAAGCTAAAAGAGATGAATGACAATCATCTCTTTTGGTCTTTTTAGTGTATAATAGCAGTTATGACAAAAAGTAAAGAAAGATTGGAGAAGATGTGACTAGTTTTACAATGACGCTTTTGGTAGGCCTAGTTGGTGGCTTACTAGCGAAGAAATTAAAAGTCCCCGGTGCCTTTATGATTGGTAGTATGATTGCTGTTGCTGTCATATCGATTCTAACGGGACAAATGACCATTGCCCATCAGTTTAAACTACTTGCTCAAATTATTAGTGGTGCCTATATAGGACAGCAAGTTTCAAAAAGAGATTTTTTGAATTTACCACATCTGGCAAAAGCTATAGCTGGTCTCATGACGCTTTTTACCCTTAATATGTTTGTCTTAGGGTCTGTCTTTATGACTTTTTTCAAGATGGATATGATGACTGCTTTCCTTTCTTGTTTGCCTGGAGGTATAGTTGATGTTTCGCTGATGGCCATTGATATGGGGGCTAAGCCCGATATTGTAGCGACTATGCAATCCGTTCGTTTGATTGGTATCTTATTAATTTTGCCCGCTTGGGTTTCTTTTATAACGAATCGCTTCGCACCAGAGCTAAGACAAAAGTCTGCGACTGCTTCAAAACAAGTAGGGAAAGTAGGACAAGTGCTGGCTGGCAAGAATCGCCTTAAAAATGACTTACTCATTCTGCTAGTGGCAACCATTGCAGGCTTGATTGGCAATGCCTTAGGGGTTCCCGTCGGAGCACTTATCTTTGCACTTTTAGCATCTTCCGCCCTAAAAATAAAAAAAGAAACGGTGCAAATGACCAAGTCCATTAGGTCCTTTGCCCAAATTTTAGCAGGTGCTTTGATTGGTACGAGTTTTACTCATGAGAGTTTATTGGACATGAAAGACTTGTTTATTCCGATACTTTTAATGCTTGGCAGTTACATGTTGATTAATGCCTTTTTCGGCTATCTCATGTATAAACGCGGGCTTTTGGATATTCAGTCGGCTCTCTTTGCCTCCTCACCAGCCGGTGCTACAGATATTTCTCTTTTGGCAGGAGAATTAGGGGGCGATATGCCTAAGATTGCCGGTATTCAGATTAGTCGGACCATGTACACCGTCATTATAATGCCCTTGTTAATTAAACTTATTTTCCATCTTTTCCATTAAAAAAACAGGTTGCTAACTGGCAACCTGTTTTTTGGTTAGATGAGTTTTTCTAAAAAAGCAAAATAAAGTGTTAGAGCTAATAGGTCTGCAGAACCACCTGGACTAAGATGACGTTTGACCAGGTGACAGTTGTAATCGTCCAAGCTGCAAACTAGCTGTTCATAAGTGTCACTATTTTTGAGTATGGATTGACTTTCAGCTTGTACCTGATACATATCATCAATACTTCCTCTGTGGATGATATTAGCATCCTCAACAAATGTCATCAAAAAGAGTAAGAGTCGTAGTTCTTGTTCTTGACTTGACATTTCCGTTTTCGATAACTGTCGTAGATAAGGTAGTGACTTTTCCCAAATACTAGGATAGCCTTGACTGGCTTCGCCTCGTGGCCCCTTGATACCATAGTTTAAATAGAGTTTTTCACCATAAGTCAATTCTGTTTTGCTCTGCAAATCGCCTAAATCCATTTCAATTAAATGACTGGTCATTGGGATGATAGCTTGACAAATGGCTTGGCTATTTTCCGCTGAAAAAGAGGAAGGACTGTCTAAAAGTTCTGGATGTTGGGCGAGATAGGCGCCGGTCGAACCTAATAGCAAGGCGAAAGAGAAGTTGACGCCTTTGTGGGTATTGATGCCTTTAGTGGCCTTAAACATAGATTTTTCGGCTAGTATACCTTCTTGTCGCAGAAGTTCAAAGAGTTCTTCTGGTTTCTTTTGGTGGTGGGAATAACCCAGCTCTAGATAGCGCTGGAAGTGAGGAGCAAGCGCCAGAGTAGAATCCACGAAAGTTGTCAAGGTCATGTCAGTATGAGATCCATTATTTGCCCCATCAACAAGCCCCGGCTTTGGGGTTAAGGTTACTTCGTAGAGTAGGGCTTTTATGGCTAATTGACTGAAATAAGCCAACTTATCTGTTTGGATCATTGTCTTGTTCCATTTCTTGAATAATGAAATCTAAGGAGTGGTTTAAATGCTCGTGGGTAATTAAGGTGACTTGCTGGTAGTCCTTATTTTTCATACCTCGATAAATCATCCAATGTTCATCTAATGCCTTGCGACGACGCTCATCAGAAGAGATGGAGATGCGTCTGAAATAGAGGAGATAGGCTTGTAGTTCAGACACAATTTCTTTAAGACGTAACATTTGGCTCTTTTCATAAATCAAATTGTTAAAGTCGTTGAAATTTTTTAGAACCTTATCGATCTCGTGTTCTAATAAATAACCCTCACAAGTGTCTAGGAGTTCCTTCATTTCATCAAAATCAGCTTTTGTCATCTTATTCATGGCTGTGGTCGATGCAAGGGTCTCAAGTGATTTACGAATTTCAAAAATTTCGTGCGCATCTTGTAAACTAACACCTTTTACAATAATTCCTCTATTAGGAATATGTTCAACTAATTTTTCTTCCTCTAGGACACCCAATGCGTACCGGATAGGTGTACGGCTTATATTGAGTTCTGTTGAGAATTCTTTTTCATTGATACGTGTTCCCGCTGGTATTTCTCGCAGGACAATGGTTTTTTTAAAGGCTTCATACAAGGCGATTTTTAGAGGTATATTTTTTGATAATTCTAAGTTATTTTTGACCAATTGTGTGATTGAAGTCATAGGGTCTCCTTCAGGCTTTTCTTTTCATTACATTATAACCAATTTTTGTTAATAAATATAGGTTAAGCTAGAATTGAATTGAAGAGTCGTTTCTTTAATTAAAAAAAGGATATCCTACTAGGAGAATAACCTTTTTAGCGGAGGTAAATCACATTATTGTGGAATGTAGATTGGCATGTGTCCCATAAGAACAATTGTTACGATAAAGATAATAAAGATACCAAGGGCATATTTACCAGCAGTACGTTGCCATTCTCCCATATCTAATCCTGTTAAACGAAGGAGAAGATAAATAAAGGCTACTAGTGGGCTTAATAAGTGGAAGGCTTGTCCCATAAGTGATGCTAATGCCATAGACATATTATCAAAACCATAACGAGCACCAGCTTGAGCAAGGACTGGCATAATACCGTAGTAGAATCCATCATTTGAAAGGAAGAATGTTCCTGGAGCTGATAGGAGGGCTATAATTATTCCCCAGAATCCAGCTAATTGTTTAGGAATAATAGTGGTAAAGCTTTGTGCTAATGCATTCGCCATACCTGATCCTTGGAATAATCCCATAAAGATTCCGGCAGCAAAGACGAGAATAACAACTTGAACGGCATCACCGGCGTTGTCACCGATACGTTTTGATTGATCTTTTAAGTTTGGATAGTTAACCATCAAGGCAACAATAGTTCCAACGGCAAAGAGTAGTAATGAAGGGACTTCGATTGCTGAGATAAATGAACCGGCAACCAACCAAGCGATTAAGACAATAGTCATAATGCCATTGAAAAGGAATAAATCTGGACGGCGTGTTGCCTCTTTTTCAGGATCAGAAATTTTTGTTAATTTACTCATTTCTTCATCTGAAAGATTAGTGATACCAAGACGTTTACGTTCTTTACGACCCATGCTTGGGGCAACAAAGAAGATAACATAGAGAAGTGAAAGAATCATTCCTGGTGCTAGGTAAGCGAGAATTTCTGAACCAACGTTAAGTACAGACATGGCGCGTGCTGTAGGACCACCCCATGGGAGTAAGTTCATAATAGTATTTTGAAGGATGATGAGGACACCTAGGTTCATGACTTTCATGTTCAATTTTTGATAAATTGGTAAGAAAGCAGAAACTACGATTAATGTTGTTGTTGTACCGTCACCATTCATAGATACAGCTGCAGAAACAATGGCGGTTGCCATCAAGACTTTCATAGGATCGCCTTTTGCGAAGCGAATCATTTTTTCTGTAATAGGGTCAAATAAACCTGTATCTAACATGATTGAGAAGTATAAGATTGCAAAAAGCAACATAATACCAGTTTTGGCAGTTTGGTTAATACCATATAAAACCATAGGACCAATAGCTGATAAGTTATTGGCAAGTTTTTCACCGCCTAATGATTCAACAAAGGCTGGGTCAGCTTTGATATCCGCAACACCTGTAAGGAAGGCGATAATGGTGAATACCAAAGGGATCATGACTAATGCTGATAACGGCGACATTTTCTTAGACATTACAACGTACATGAAAATGGCAATCATAGCATAAGCTAAAATAGTGAGTAACATAGACATCTCCTTTTATAAAATATATTTAGTGATAAAATTGGGTATTTGCTAAAAGAGAGCTTACTATTTTCATTAAAATATCTGTCTTTAAGCAAGTAACAACCATAGTTTATATGAAAGCGCTTGAAAACGAAAGCGCTTTTTTAAGAAAAAACAATAAAAAAACATAAAAGAGTAAAATATTTTCGAAAGAGAGAGAAATTTTTCAATGATATTATCAGAAAATGAAAAAACACAAAAAAGCCAAAAATAAATGCGTTTTCATAATATAATAGATTTAGAATTAATCCTAAGAAGGTCTAGGCCTTATAAGATTTGAGGAGTTGAAAGGAGGAAATAGATGGGAATATTGCAACGTCTATTTGGGAAAAACAAAGTAGATATAGAAGTAAAAAGTCCGGCTACGACAATAGTTAATCAAGAACAAGATGATTGGGAACTATTACCTGGTTATATTCCGGCCGAACCTGAAGACACTCGACTTGTGACTTTAATTGCCAGTTCGATTGCTACGGGTGATCAACCTGAAAGTGAATTTAGGGTAAAAAAAATTTGGCAAAGGAATCCCGAAGTTGTTACGGTTTCTTTAATAGCAACGAGTATTGCCAGTATTGATCGACCAGATAGTCAATTAGTCGTCAAATCTGTTTATCGCAAAAAATAATTAATATAGGAGAATAAAAATGTTACGCAAATTCAAAATTAGTATTGATGGAAAAGAATATATGGTTGAGATGGAAGAAATTGGTGGAACACCAGCACCGGCACCGGCACCTGCGCCAACGCCTGCAGCATCTACACCTACTGCAGCTGAAACTCCAGCTCCAGAATCAGAAGAAAAAGCAGCTTCTGCGGCACCGGTAGCACCAGCTAGTGCAGATGCCATGGCTTCACCAATGCCTGGAACAATCTTAAAACTTCTTGTAAATGTTGGTGACAGCGTTTCGGAAAACCAACCATTAATGATTCTTGAGGCAATGAAAATGGAAAATGAGATTGTTGCTAGTCAAGCAGGAACAGTTTCAGCAATTCACGTTTCTCAAGGACAAATAGTTAATGCTGGTGACGGTCTTATTACAATTAATTAAAAAAATAAATATAGAAAAGGAAGTGTCACGTGGAAATATTAATTCAAGGTATTACATCGATCACCATCCCGCAAATCGTGATGATGCTCATCGGTGGCCTATTAATGTATTTAGGTATTAAAAAAGAATATGAACCAACTCTTCTTGTTCCGATGGGGCTTGGAACAATTTTGGTTAACTTCCCAGGGACTGGGGTTTTAACCCAAGTTGTCAATGGGGTTCACCAAGAAGGTGTCTTTGACACCCTCTTCAATATTGGTATTGGAACAGAGTTATTCCCTCTCTTAATTTTTATTGGTATTGGAGCAATGATTGACTTTGGTCCTTTATTACAAAATCCATTTATGCTTTTATTTGGAGCAGCTGCCCAATTTGGGATTTTCTTTGTAGTAGTTGTAGCTGTTATGGCTGGTTTTGATATTAAAGAAGCTGCTTCTATCGGTATCATCGGTGCAGCAGATGGTCCAACCTCCATTTTTGTTGCTAACCAATTGGCACCAAAACTATTAGGACCTATCACAGTTGCGGCTTACTCTTATATGGCATTGGTACCAATTATTCAACCATTTGCAATTAAAATGGTTACAACCAAAAAAGAACGTCAAATACGTATGACTTATAAAGCGGAAAGTGTTTCAAAATTAACAAAAATTCTTTTCCCCATTGTTATTACATTCGTAGCCGGATTTATCGCCCCAATTTCTTTACCACTTGTAGGTTTCTTAATGTTTGGGAATCTTCTTCGTGAGTGTGGCGTTTTAGATCGTTTGTCAATGACAGCTCAAAATGAGTTGGTTAATATTGTATCAATCCTTCTAGGGTTAACCATTTCTGTTAAAATGCAAGCTGAATTATTCTTGAATTTCCAAACCTTGATGATTATTCTTTTTGGTTTAGTTGCTTTCATTATGGATTCTATTGGTGGTGTTGTTTTTGCTAAAATCTTAAATCTTTTCCGTAAAAACAAAATTAACCCAATGATTGGTGCGGCTGGTATTTCAGCCTTCCCTATGTCAAGTCGTGTTATTCAAAAAATGGCTACTGATGAAGATCCTCAAAACTTTATCTTAATGTATGCTGTAGGCGCTAACGTTTCAGGTCAGATTGCATCAGTTATTGCAGGTGGCTTATTACTATCATTCTTTAGCTAAACAGGATGAGTTAGAAGAAAAGGAAAACAAGATTATGAATATGGAACACTTAGTCATGGCTTTTGAGCTAATGGGATTAGGTATGGCAGGAGTATTTATTGTATTAGGTATTCTATATGCTGTAGCTGAACTTCTCATCAAGTTATTGCCAGCAAAATAAAAATTGTAAATGAATTGCCTAACATCTAAAAAAGAGATGTCAGACATCAAAATAGAAGAGGTATATTTATGGAAATTTCACAAACTGCAGTTGCAGGAAGTCTGGAATCAAGCGACATTATGGTAACAGTAAATCCTGGAGTAAATGGTATCACTATTGATTTAGAAAGTAGTGTTGAAAAACAATTTGGTCGTCGCATCCGACAAGTCATTGAAGAAACTTTGAAAAACTTGGGTGTTAATGATGTCGCTGTTCAAGCAGTAGATAAAGGTGCTTTGGATTGTACCATTCAAGCTCGTACAATCGCAGCTGTTCATCGTGCAGCTGGTGTAGATCAATACGACTGGAAGGAGATTGATACATGGAACGTTTAAGAAGAACAATGATGTTTGTCCCAGGTGCAAATGCAGCAATGCTTAGAGATGCTCCCTTATATGGTGCAGATTCAATTATGTTTGACTTGGAAGATTCAGTCTCATTAAAAGAAAAAGATACTTCACGCGCCTTAGTTCATTTTGCTTTGAAAACTTTTGATTATAGTTCAGTGGAAACAGTTGTTCGTGTCAATGGTTTGGATACAGTAGGTGCTTTAGATATTGAAGCAGTTGTCCTAGCAGGCGTTAATGTTGTCCGCTTACCAAAAACGGAAACTGCTCAGGATATCATTGATGTTGAAGCTGTTATTGAACGTGTTGAACGTGAGAACGGAATCGAAGTTGGTCGTACAAAAATGATGGCAGCTATTGAATCCGCTGAAGGCGTACTAAATGCACCAGACATTGCTAAAGCATCAGACCGTTTAATTGGTATTGCTTTAGGAGCTGAAGACTACGTGACAAATATGAAGACACGTCGTCATCCAGATGGGCAAGAATTGTTCTTTGCTCGGAGTATGATTCTTCATGCCGCTCGTGCAGCTGGAATTGCAGCTATCGATACTGTTTATTCTGATGTTAATAATACAGAAGGCTTCCAAGACGAAGTTCGTCTGATCAAACAACTTGGTTTTGATGGTAAATCAGTTATCAATCCACGCCAAATTCCATTGGTCAATGAAATTTATGCACCAACTGAAAAAGAAATTCAAAATGCCAAAGAAGTGATCTGGGCTATTCGTGAAGCTGAAAGCAAAGGTTCTGGTGTTATTTCCCTTAAAGGTAAAATGGTTGATAAACCAATCGTTGAACGTGCAGAACGTGTTATCATGTTAGCAAAAGCTGCAGGATTACTTACTGAGGAGGATTTATAATGGTTGTCAATAAAGTTAATCGCGATATTCCTCAAGAATATGCTGATGCATACGGCGTATTCGAAGGTGAATTAGCACATATTAAAGATTATAAAGAAGCAAGTCGCAATATTCGTCCGGTAAAACCCCAAGACGATAAAATGTTAGCAAACATTCGTGAAGCAATTGAAAAAACGGGCTTAAAAGATGGCATGACAATTTCATTCCACCATCATTTCCGTGAAGGTGACTATGTTATGAATATGGTCTTGGAAGAAATTGCAAATATGGGAATCAAAAATATTTCTATTGCACCAAGTTCAATTGCTAATGTCCATGAACCTTTAATTGATCATATTAAAAATGGTGTGGTAACAAATATTACGTCTTCTGGTCTTCGTGATAAAGTTGGTGCAGCAATTTCTTCAGGAATTATGGAAAATCCCGTTGTCATTCGCTCACATGGAGGTCGTGCCCGTGCGATTGCTGCAGGTGATATCCATATTGACGTTGCCTTTTTAGGAGCTCCAAGTTCAGATGCCTATGGAAATGCTAATGGCACAAAAGGAAAAGCGACTTGTGGCTCTTTAGGTTATGCCATGATTGATGCAAAATATGCTGACCAGGTTGTCATTATCACAGATACCTTGATGCCATATCCTAACACTCCAATTTCAATCCCACAAACAGATGTTGATTACGTCGTTGTTGTTGATGCTATTGGAGATCCAGAAGGTATTGCCAAAGGTGCAACTCGCTTTACAAAAAATCCAAAAGAGTTGCTCATTGCAGAGTATGCCTCAAAAGTTATTACCAACTCTCCTTATTATAAAGAAGGATTCTCTTTCCAAACGGGAACCGGCGGAGCCTCTTTAGCAGTTACACGTTATATGAGAGAGCAAATGATTAAAGATGGTATTACAGCAAGCTTCGCTTTAGGCGGCATTACAAATGCCATGGTTGAATTGCTACAAGAAGGATTGGTAGAAAAAATTATCGACGTTCAGGACTTTGACCATCCATCAGCTATTTCATTAGACCAAAATAGCCAACATTATGAAATCGATGCTAATATGTACGCTTCACCATTAAGTAAAGGTTCTGTTATCAATCAATTGGACACTTGTATCTTATCAGCATTAGAAGTTGATACTGATTTCAATGTGAATGTCATGACTGGTTCTGATGGCGTCATCCGTGGTGCATCTGGAGGTCACTGTGATACAGCCTTTGCAGCAAAAATGAGTTTGGTTATTTCTCCTTTAGTACGTGGCCGCATCCCAACCTTTGTTGATCAGGTTAATACCGTTATTACACCAGGTACAAGTGTTGATGTCATTGTTACTGAAATTGGTATTGCCATTAACCCTAATCGTCCAGATTTAGTTGAGCATTTCAAAGACTTGAAAGTACCACAATTAACTGTTCAAGAATTAAAAGAAAAAGCTTATTCAATTGTTGGTCAACCAGATGCTATTGAGTATGGGGATAAAGTTGTTGCATTGATTGAATACCGTGATGGTAGCTTGATTGATGTTGTCCGCAATGTCTAAGTCAATAATATTTACAGGTGAGAGTGTTAGTCTGGAAGAAATGATGGCTGCCAGGGAACAACGAAGTTTCCGGCAACTATCATTATTCAAGGAGTATCCCGATACTAATCTCCTATCGGTAACCATGAATATCCCAGGTGCTATAAAAACTTCACCAAAATTAAAGCAAGTTTTTGAAGAAATGGTCGAACAGATTGAAGTTAGTCTAGCTGATCAAGAGATTCTTTTTGAGCATTACTTACCCTTAAAAACAGGATCAGAATTTTATCTTTTGACTACTTTATCGGCTCAAGACTTGAAGAAACGAATGATCAGCCTTGAAACTAAAAATAGTTTAGGACGATTATTTGATTTGGATGTTCTTTGGCTTAATAACGGGAAAATGGAGCCAATTAGTCGTCAGGATTTAGGAATGACAGCAAGACAATGTTATGTCTGTTCAGAAAATGCTAAATCCTGTGGACGCTCTCGTAAACATTCAATAGAAGAAATGCAAGCTGTTATCAGTCAAATCATTACTTCCAACAAAGAAAAAGAGGAGGAATAAAATGCCAGAAATCCGTATTACGGAAACGGTTCTTAGGGACGGTCAACAAAGTCAGATTGCGACACGTATGACAACTGAACAAATGCTACCTATTCTTGAGAACCTGGATAATGCTGGTTATCATGCATTAGAAGTATGGGGGGAGCAACCTTTGATTCTTGTCTACGTTATTTAGATGAAGATCCATGGGAACGCCTTCGTACAATCCGTAAAGCCGTTAAAAAAACGAAATTACAAATGTTACTTCGAGGACAAAATTTACTAGGTTATCGCAACTATGCAGATGACGTAGTTCGTTCATTTGTTCAGAAATCCATTGAAAATGGTATCGATATTATCCGTATTTTTGATGCCCTTAATGATCCTCGAAATCTCCAAACAGCTGTTTCAGCGACAAAGGAATTTGGAGGTCATGCCCAAGTAGCGATTTCATACACGACAAGTCCGGTTCATACAGTCGCTTACTTTGTTCAGTTGGCAAAGGATTATGCACAAATTGGTGCAGATTCAATCTGTATTAAAGACATGGCTGGTGTTCTCACCCCTCAAACAGGTTATGACTTGGTCAAAGAGATCAAAGCTGTTGTTGATTTGCCATTAGAAATCCATACTCACGCGACAAGTGGTATTTCTGAGATGACTTACCTTAAAGTGGCTGAAGCTGGTGCTGATATCATTGATACTGCAGTGTCTTCATTTGCCGGAGGAACAAGTCAACCAGCTACTGAATCAGTCGTCATGGGACTAGAAGAATTAGGATTCCAAACAGGCATTGACTTAAAAGAAGTCGAGAAAGTAGCTGCGCATCTGAACACCGTTCGTGACCACTTCCGTGCTGAAGGTCTGCTGAATCCAAAAGTCAAAGACGTTGAACCAAAAACCTTAATCTATCAAGTGCCTGGAGGTATGCTATCTAACTTATTAAGCCAATTAACCGAACAAGGTTTGGCTGATAAATATGATGAGGTACTGGCAGAAGTTCCACGCGTTAGAGCAGACTTGGGTTATCCACCATTAGTGACACCTTTATCACAAATGGTAGGAACGCAGTCTCTTATGAATGTTATTTCAGGCGAACGCTTTAAAGTTGTTCCAAATGAAATTAAAGATTATGTTCGTGGTTTATACGGACGTCCACCAGCACCTTTAGCTGAGGGTATCAAGGAAAAAATCATTGGTGACGAAGAAGTTGTTACGATTCGCCCAGCTGATTTAATTAAGCCACAATTACCAACGCTTCGTGAGGAAATTTCCCAATATGCTAAGAGTGAAGAAGACGTTCTAAGTTACGCTTCCTTCCCTAAACAAGCTAAAGATTTCCTTGGTCGCAGAGAAGATCCTTTCTACGATGTACCTGTCCAAGAAGTAAAAGTTAGCCTTGATTTAAACTAAAAAAAAAGCTAAGTGCATGACACTTAGCATTTTTTTAACTCAGATTTTTGACAATATTTTTGAATTTTTTGACACTTTCAGAAATGATAGCATTATCTTTATTACCCTCAGCTAGTTTTTCTAAATAGGATAAACGGAAATGCATTCTTTCTGCCAGCAAAGCTAGGTAGTCAGTATTGTTTTCGTCGACAACAAAGTCCTCTATATCTAAATATGAGAAGCCCGGCAATTTTTCAAAATCTTTGAAATGAGCTGTCTGATCAATTACTGCTTCGATACAGGAAAGAGTTGTTTCTTTGCCAATATTTTGATTTAAATAGTCTCCTGTATTGATAATGTAGCAGTCGACTCCGGATGCAAATAGCTGATAGAATTTTTCGAAGTCTTCTTGCAGTGGATAAATTCGGAATGGGTTGGCGTATGGCTCGATAACTAATGTCCCTAAGTCGCCGGCAGAGTTTTCGGCATTAGAGCGTTTTGTCATCAAGGTGCAACCTAAAGCTGAAGCTATTACTGGATTGGTTACTTTTACTAATGGAGGTAAGGAGTCATCTTTCATGATCCAATAGATAGCTGAAATTGGATCATGAACGCAATCGACACGGTCAGGAGTGGAGAAGCGAGATTTAACTGTTCGGCCATTGCCGTTACGGATGTCCTCTGTTACCAAGACTTTATGACCATCTCCTTCTAAAGTGACGCCACAATTTTGAACAGTTAAGAAATAGTCCTGTTCAGGATGACCTGCAGGGTAGTCACTAGTTTTATCAAAATAGGCAGGTTCCAATGCTACTGAGGAACCGTCTTTATTAGAAATAATGAAGGCATCATCGTGTAGGACTTGAATTGGATATTTTCCATCGTGTTTAGCATGTGTCAGAGTTGATTTGCCGGAACCTGATAAACCAAAGAATGATGCCACATAAGTTTCTTTGTTAGTTTTGAATTCTTTTAGGCCACCATGCAGGCGACATAGTCATGACGAGCTGCGCTTGCCCAGGCTAAAGTCAAGGTTGCTTTTTTGATTTCACCAAAGTAATTTAAGCCTAAAATGGCTGCGACATTGTGATCTTTATCAAAATAAGCTAAGCCATCAGGATAGTCTTGATGAGACCAATCGGGATTAAAATAAATGTAAATATCATTTTCTTCATAGTTTTGCGACTTTTCAAGCAAATTCAAATAATCATCATTAAGAATTTGAAAGTTTAATAGCCAAGAATATAAATTATTACTCTCGCTTTGCGGCATCATGATGTTGGCCTGCATCATGAATTGTTGGTCTAAACCTACGACGGCTTTTCCGGAAATAAAAGGAAAAAAGCTAGATTGGTAAAGTTCCTCGCGTAAAATAGCAGCAATTCTTTTATCTTCCTCCGGATCTTGTCCCCAAACTCTCCTGCTTTAGCGGTTCTACCGACTACAGCCCCGCCGTTTGCTACTAGGACCCGTGAATCTTCTGCTAAGCCTAACGCTTTAGCTTTAACAATTTTTTGATCTAAAATAATGGTATTTGGTGCTGAGGCTGCTAGCTGGTATGCTTGCTCCAAATGTTCAATGGCTTGCACATTGTTCCCATAAAAGGCTGTTTCTATAAGTGTTTTTACCATTGAAAATTGGGGATTGTCTTGACGGATGGTTTCTTTTTCGAAACGGTTAATTGTTGCCATAGGCTTTCTCCTTTGATTTGTTAGCCTCATTTTAACAAATGAAAATGCTTACAACAATATCTGTAAGCATTTGGAACAGTTTTGGAACACTTTAAACCTAATTCTCCTCCTCCGTTATCCGTGAATAAGCAAAACGTTCAGTTTCGACTTGCTGAGAGGTTTTTTGACGGAAGACTAAGTTGGCATCGTAGTCTTGACGGAAGTAGATGGAATAGAGGATGTCTAGGAGATAGGTAATGGAAGCATCTGTTGCATAGGTTCCGATTTTGGAGTAAAGTTTTTCTTTGGTTGAGAGTCTTAGCGTCAGGTCTGCTAGAGCTTGCAATGGGTTTTCACCCAGACTGGTTAGAGCAATAATGGGGATTCTCTTTTTCTTTAGAGTTTCCGCAATCTTCATCAGACTGGCAGTTCCACCCGAGTATGAAATGATAATGGCGCAAGAATCTTCTTTAGCAAGAAGAGCATCAAAGTGGACTTCGCATGAAGATCATGGATTTGGACGTCTTTTTGCAGCCTTTTCATGTTATGGGTAAATTCACGTGCATTATGCAAATTATTGCTGGCTGCGAAGATGTGCACCGTGGATGCGGCTGTCATGTAGGCGACAGCTTGGTTTAGCTCCTTGTTTTTCAAGAGTGACAAAGTTTCATCGATGGCTTCCTTTTTCAGCTTAGCGATTTTACTAGCAATCTCCAAATTATGATCACTTTTAGAAAAGGGCAGATTGGCATCTTGGGCGTCGGCTTGTTGACGCAAGTAGCTGAGTTCTTCCATGTAGCTTTTTTGAAGTCAGTCCAGCCGGAGTATCCTAATTTTTTGGCAATTCTCACCAGACTCGATTTGGAGGTAAAAGTAGCTTCGGCAATTTTTCCGACGGACAGGTCGCTGATGTTGTCCCCTTCCTTCAAGATAAAATCGACCACCTCTTGTTCACTTGGTGAAAATGACTGTAATTCTAACTTTTCAATTAAAAACATTGGCTTTTCCTTTTTTGAAACTTGGTTTCAATTTTTCTGCTTCTTTTTTGGAAAATTTGTGAACAGTGGTTCAAAATTGTCCTAGTATCTTATCTTCTATTATAACAAATGCTATCATTAGAGTAACTCAAAATAATTGGTTTTTGAGGTAGAAGGAGATTCCAATCGACAATGACATTTTTGCGGAGCATTTTAGCCTATTTTTTTGCAGGCATGATGATAAATATCTTCTGGCCATTATTAGCAACTCCATTTGGTCCCTTTGCCGGTTTTATTGCTGGAGCAATTGTTATTGGCCCAACCTGGTTTATTTGTCACTATAAAGCTTTATTAGCCAGGGCAAGCACCTTGCTCTTGATATGGGGGAGCCATTGCGACTTCCGTTTTAGTCAAAACAGCATTGAATGCTGGTTTTTCAGAAACCTTGGCCGCCCTACCAACCTTTTTAGCAGTTATCATTGGTGCTATCTTTGCTGGTTGGCTTTATTGGAAGATTGAAGGAGCTGAAAAATGACAGTATTTCAATTTTTAACGACTCTTCTAGGTGGTTTTCTCTTACCCTTCACCATCTTAATGATCTGGGGGAAAATGGTTGATCGTTTTGGTGCTAAGGGTGGTTTCCTAGCAGCATTCATTATTATCGGTCCCATCTGGTTTATAAACCATGGCATGACAAGTCCCTTAATACATCAAGGCTCTTCAGTCTTTGTTGATATGGGGTATGCGACAGCTATTGGGCTCTTAGCTTATGGTCTTTTCCGTGGGCTTGGTCTCAAGGTTCATCTTCATAATCTGGCAGCCATGCTACTTGGTGGTTGTCTTGCCGGTATTGTGATGCATATATTATTTTAATAAATAGAAAAGAGGAGAAAAGATGACTTTTCCAAAAAATTTTTTATGGGGTGGCGCTCTAGCAGCCCATCAATTTGAAGGCGGTGTTCTTGAAACATCTAAAGGTTTAAGTGTGGCTGATGTCATGACTGCTGGGGCCCACGGTGTACCGCGTGTGATTACTGACGGCGTCGTGGAAGGCAATTATTACCCCAACCATGTTGGTATTGACTTCTACCATCGTTACAAAGAAGACATTGCCATGTTTGCTGACCTGGGCTTCAAATGTTTCCGTACTTCAATTGCTTGGACACGTATTTTCCCAAATGGGGATGAAGCTGAACCAAATGAAGAAGGATTGCAATTTTATGATGACATGTTTGATGAACTCTTGAAGTATGGCATCGAGCCCGTTATTACCCTTTCTCACTTTGAAATGCCATATCACATTGCTAAAGAATATGGTGGCTTCATGAGCCGTAAGACAGTGGACCTCTTTGTCAAGTTTGCCGAAGTGGTATTCCGCCGTTACAAGGATAAAGTCAAATACTGGATGACCTTCAATGAAATCAATAACCAAATGAATTATCATAATGATATCTTTGGTTGGACCAATTCAGGGGCTCATTTTGGTGACTATGAGAATCCCGAAGAGGCAATGTACATCTGTGGACACCATACCCTATTAGCATCAGCTCTTGCTGTTAAAGTCGGAAAAGAGATTAACCCAGATTTCCAAATCGGTAACATGATCGCTATGGTACCAATTTACCCATTCTCTTGCCGTCCTGAGGACGTCTTGCTGGCTAACCAAGCCATGCATGACCGTTGGTTCTTCTGTGATGTACAAGTCCGTGGACACTATCCAGCCTATGCTTTGAAAATGTTTGAACGTAAAGGGTATCAGATTCCAATTACCGAAGAAGATAAAGTTGTTTTAGCTAATGGTAAAGTAGATTATATCGGATTCTCATATTATATGTCGAATACTGTAGATAGTCAGTCAACTCGCGATGTTTCAAAAACAACAGATGGTTCTAGTGTTCATTCAGTCAAAAATCCTTTCATCAAAGAATCAGATTGGGGTTGGGCAATTGATCCAGTAGGTCTTCGTTATGTCTTAAATAGTTTCTATGAACGCTATGAGTTACCAATGTTTATTGTTGAAAACGGTTTTGGTGCCATCGACGTCAAAGAAGAAGATGGTTCAGTTCATGACCCATACCGCATTGACTACTTGAAATCACATATCCAAGAAATGGAAAAAGCCATCAATGAAGACGGTGTTGACTTGATTGGATACACTCCTTGGGGTTGTATCGACTGTATTTCATTTACAACAGGAGAAATGAAAAAACGTTATGGTTTCATCTATGTTGACCGTAATAATGACGGTTCAGGTACACTTGAGCGGAGCAAAAAAGACTCTTATGACTGGTACAAACAAGTAACAGCAAGTAATGGGGAAATCTTATAAGTTACGGCTTTGATGGAAAATGGAGGTCAGTTATGTCAGTTATCCAAAGAGATAATGTTGCTTTAATCACTGGAGCTGGTGCTGGTATCGGAGCTAGCGCTGCTAAATTTTTTGCATCAAGAGGAATGAAAATTGTTCTCTTTGATAAAGATTTAGCTTCACTTGAAAAGACGGCAAAAGATATTGATACAGAAACATTATTGGTTTGTGGCGATGTTAAAGATAAGGCTGCTCTAGTAGAACTACATGAAAAAGTGTTTGAACGTTTCGGTCACTTGAATCTTTTGTTTTTAAATGCCGGTATAGGAAGAAAATCCAAGCCATGGGATTTTCTTGAAAATTGGCATGAGACATTAGATGTTAATTTATTTGCCAATGTCGAGTTATTACACCTATTCTTACCACCTTTATTAGAACAGGGGTTCCCGTCATCTATTGTAACCTTAGGTTCAAAAGAAGGCATCACAACGCCACCTGGAAATGCAGCCTATTCTGTTTCAAAAGCAGGTGTTAAAATCCTGACAGAACAGCTAGCTTATGAGTTACGTCAAATTCCCAATCATCAGGTTTCTGCTCATCTTTTAGTTCCAGGCTACACTTGGACACCCATGAATTTTCCAGATGCTGATTTTACAAATCCTCAATCAAAACCACAAGCGCCATGGTCAGCTGAAGAACTATTAATCTTTTTTGAGAAATCACTTGAGAATGGCGATTTTTATATGATTGCTGGAGATAATGAGGTAACCCCTGAATTGGATAAGAAACGTATTCAGTGGGCAGCTGATGATATAATCAAAAATAGACCTGCCTTATCTCGATGGCATGATGATTATAAAGAAGAGTTTCATTCATTTATCCAATAAAAGTTCGCATCATTGGATAAGATTTATTTTGACAGTTAATTATTACAAAAACCTTCCAAAACTGGAAGGTTTTTTGTTTAAGTTTTCTCTTTTAAGATTGTAGAGATTAATAGAATAAGAAGAGTTGACGATAATGTTAAAAGGCTTAAACTTTGAATTCCAAAACTCTTGATAATAAAAACGGCGATACTTAAGCCGAAAGCTTGACCTAGTTGAATATTAGAACTGTTTAGGTTAAGGATGAAGCTGGATTTGTTTTGCGTTGTGATATTAATACCAGTATTCAACTGCAGTCCAATAAACCAGCCCATAAATTGCCATAGTAGAATGAGAATCAGGGTTATCCACATTTGATTTTGAAAGACAAAAATCAAGCCTGTTAGCACCATTTGAATAGCAGTTCCTATAAGGAGAGCTTTTTTAAAGCCAATTCTGTCTGAGATGTAACCACCACATAAATTTCCCGAGAAGCAAGCTAAGCCCATGATAATTAAGTAATAACTTAAGATATGATCAACTTTTGGGAAAAGTTCCAACAAGTATGGTGTTACATAAGTAAAAAGTGATCCGTAACCGATAAAGGTTATGAGAGACGAAAAAAGGACAAAAAGTGTTTCTTTATTCTTGAGTAGTGCTAATTCGGATTTGAAATTGATTTGATTTTGATTTGTTTTAACAGATGGTAAAAAATTTAGGAAGTAGATAAAGGCAATAATCATCAAAACAATTAGGAAAAGATAATCAACTTGCCAGTTAAAATACTGTGATAGCATTCGTGTTAAGGGCATACCAATTACCAAAGCTAATGAAGCCCCATGATTAGTTTGGCAAGGGTAGATCCTAATTTTTCAGGTGGGGTTAAAGCTGCGACGGTTCCCATCGCTAAGACGCCATAGCCATTGCCTGTGACACCAGTTAGAAAACGGATTAAGAGTAACTGTTCAAATGAACGTGTATAAATCATCCAAATACTAGCCATAATAGTTAAGGCCAGCATTATTTTAAGCATACTTGTCCTTTCAAATTTTCTGAAGAGGACCAAGGTAATAGGAACACCTAGTCCTGCACCATAAGCATAGGCTGAGTTGAGAAGTCCGGTCTCTGAAATTGGAATAGCTAGTTGTTGCGCCACTTGGTCCAAAATGCCATTAAAGAGAAAGGAAGACATGGCTAGGACAAAGTTCATTAAGGTAAATATAAAAAGTGTTGGTTTGGTTAAACGCTTATGTGTTTCCATATTTCTCCTTGTTTATTTTTATCATTTAATACTTTTTAGGACTATAAAGTTAGTTACTGCTTTAATCATAAATTGGAAACGCTTAAATAGCAAATACTTTTATTAAATATGATATTATACTTAATAAGCATAACAAATATAGCAATTAAAAAGAGGAAAATATGGAAATTAGAGTTCTTCATTATTTTTTAACAGTTATTAATGAAGGGAGTATCTCCCAAGCAGCCAATAGTTTACATATCACACAACCAACTATCTCGAGACAACTGAAAGAGCTTGAAGAAGAACTGGGTAAGCAATTATTCATCAGACATAAAAAAGGTGGTATCAGCTTAACACCTGAGGCTTACTTTTACAGAGTCGTGCCCAAGAAATTATGACTATGGTTGAGCAAACGGAAAAAGAATTCATGGATTTAACTGATCTGGTTCAGGGGGACATCTATATCGGTGGTGGTGAGACTAAAACCTTTGCTCAAATCGCAAAATTAGCCAAGGAATTGCAGGCGGATTTCCCAGGTCTTCATTATCACCTCTATTCAGCTGATGCAGAGGAAATCCTGCTCCGCTTAGAAAAAGGCTTGCTTGATTTCGCCCTCCTCACCTATCCTCAAATCAATCAAAATTATGATTATCTTAAATTACCAACTAAGGATCAGTGGGGGTTAGTTCTACCAAAGACAGATGAGCTTGCGCAAAAGCAGAAAATTGAAATGAAAGATATCAAAAAGCTACCGCTGATCATTCCTCGCCGAACCTATCTAAGTAGCGATAGTAATAATAAAGTTAGAGCATGGTTCGGTAAACAGTTTGCCAACTTAAATATTATTTCCACCTTTAATTTGGTTTACAATGCTAATTATATGGTCCAAGAAGGCATGGGTTATCTCTTATGCTTTGACCATTTGTTGAGTAATGATAACTTGGTCTTTATACCATTGGAGCCAAAACTAGAAACTGAACAATATTTGGTTTGGAAAAATGGCAAGGTTCTTTCTCCAGCCGCAGAACTCTTCTTGGACAGTTTAAAGGTCTACTTAATCGACTACCAGAATCCAGAGAATCACTGTCCTAAAAAAGCATAAGAAAAGCATCAGCTTTTAGATTCCCTCAATGCTGATGCTTTTTTTACTAAATATCTTTTTTGTTTAACAGCTCAGTGCCCATAGCAATCCATTGTTCCTTGAGAGTAGGAGGTAGATTTTCTGAAATATAAGATATTTCTTCTGCAGATTCTTGTTGGCTTGATAGGGGATAAGTAGTGAGGTCACGGTAGAGGAGGTCATCAAGGCTTATTTTAAAGATGACAGTAAGGAGATGCAAGGTTTCTTTTTTGGGTCCGTATTTTCCTTTTTCCCATTCACTAATGGTCGAAGTCCCTTGTCGACCTAGCAAATGAGCTAGATCTGATTGAGTCATACCATTTTTTAATCTTAGGTATTTAATATTGCTGGCTAAAAAAGATTTTCTCATAATTGAAATCGGACTCCTTTGTCAGGTTATTAACCCTATCATACCATAAATGTCCGGTTTTCAAAAGGCCAGATAAAAAATAGACAGAAAAAACAGGAATTTCTTGACTTCGTCATTTCCGAAGTTTATAATATAACTATCATTTAAATTTAATCAAAAGTTTAGGAGGAATACAATGACTAAAAGGAGTTTAAAGGAAATTCGCAAATCTCGTCACTTAACTCAGGAAGAATTAGCCTTTCAAACAGGCATTTCTATCAGAACTATTGCTCGCTATGAAAAAGATGTGACCATGCTGCGCAGGGCTAAGTATGAAACCTTGAGTATGATTGCGGCTATTTTAGAGGTCAGTGTGGACGATATTTTTTTAGGAGAAACTTCGGTTTTTGCGAAATGCTCTTGTTAATAGCCTAAGCTTATCATTTTAGTGTTCTTATTTTCTCTCTTTCCTTTCTATCAAAAAAGCTTGCTAGCAGGCAAGCTTTTTGACTATTTAGGATTTTAATTGTTTTTGGAATTCTGCTTTCCATTCATTGATAGCATCCAAATGAAGGGCAAAATCAAAATCTTTGAGGTTTGTTTGAAGCTCATAGTTGCCTTCTTTATAGCGAACCATGAGTGCCATAGTTTCAAGACTTTGACCGAAATACCAGTAGAAGTCATCTTCAATTGGGAATTTATTTAGATCTTCCTTTATGAGAGTCACCAGGCTTGCTAACCAGTCTGTTTGGTGATTGAAAATTGCTCCATATTCGTGGCTTTGACTGGTATCAACTTGATACCAAAAATGGTGGCTGTTACCGTAGTTTTCTTGTGCAAAAGATTTCATTTTTCTCTCCTTAAAAGGCTGTTTTTTTCTATTATAAGGTTTCTACTGGGAATTCCATAGAAGATTGCTCACAGTCAATGACTAATTGGTAATCACTATTATCACGGACAGTATGCTCAAAGTCCGTTGTGTAAAGCAAGAGTTCAAGATTATCGCCTTCTTTAAAGCGATAAATACTTGGTTGTAAGTAAAAATCAAAAGTCATCCATTGATCCGGTTCAACAGTTTTGATCTCCATAAGATCCTCACGGTTTTGCAAATTAAGGACGCCTTTGGCAACTACCCGCTCAGAACTCATGCTCATCGGTAATTCTTTCAGATCCTCACGCGCAAAGTTCTGACCATTATCAATAACCCTAAAATCAACAACTGCTGGCGTATCTCCTAGGCGTTTTTTAGGACCCTTGTCCAATAGCTGAGCAGAAAGAATACCTTTGTTGATGGATGATTTAAGGCGTAAATGCAAGCAGATTTCCCCATTAAGGTGAACATCTTGTTCTAGTTTGAACTCTAGCGCAAGAGCGTTGGCATCCCCAGAGAATAAATCCTTCTTGAAGACTCGGAAGTCCTTGCCAAATGCCGCAAATCGATCTTCAGTGTACTGATTGTCAATGGTTTTTTGACCTTCTCCAAAAGGAAACTTATGGCGTCCATTTGCTCCAAATTGGTCAAGGACTTGCCAGGTTTGTTCTTCCTGGTTGTCATGCCAAATCAAGGTCGGCAATTGGAAATGGTTGTCTAAGCCAAGCAATTTTTGGCTAAGAAGGGCATTCATGGACTCCTTAAAGTCGATAGATTGCCAGTTATGCATGTAAACGTGTTGCCCATGGTGAAGAAAGGCATGCTTATTGACTGTATCTGGCAAGGCATTAAAGATTTGGTAAACCTGACGGGGTTTGACATTCCAGTCTTGAAGGCCATGGGTGAAGACGACTTCACATGTTACGTTCTTGGCTTTTGGTAGATAGTTGCGGTCATGCCAGAATTGATTGTAGTCACCACTAGCATGGTCAAGAGCAGTAGATTGTTGTTCTAGAAGTTCTTGGTATTTGTTTTTGGTTTTTAAATAGTCGCCAGCTAATAAGGAACGGGAATAGGTTAATTCAGTCAGAACATCCAGGTCTTCGCCTGGGTATCCGCCAGGGCTACAGATTAAGCCGTTTTCACGGTAGTAGTCGTACCATGAGGAGATGGCGGCTTCTGCGATGATGACTTCCAGTCCCTCAACGCCTGTGGTGGCCAAACCAGTTGACATGGTGCCCAAGTAAGATTTACCGGTAGTTGCCACTTTACCATTGGTCCAGTCAGCTTCTACGAGGGATTCTCGTTTGTGGCTACTATATGCACGTGCTCGGCCATTCAACCAATCTATAACAGCCTTAAAGCTTTCCACTTGTAGGTAATCGCCTGAAGTCATAAAGCCTTCCGAACCTGCTGTGCCGACGCCAGAGACATAAATATTAGCAAATCCACGCGCCAGGAAGTAGTCGTTGAGGCCGTAGGAGTCGATATAGGCAAAAGTCTCACTAGCAGGAGCAGTTGGCAAATCGACCTTTTCTTGAGCTAAGATTTCAATTTGGCGGTCTTCCACTTGGATTTTCCCGCTTTCTTTGAGCTTAGTTCGCCTTCCATTTTATAAAGTTTTTTGTCGTTGGCGACTTCATTGACCCCTTGGTGATAAGGACTTGCGGTCATCATAACAGGGATTTTGTGATCTGTTTTTGGTCTGAGAATATTTACTTTAATCAAGTCTCGTTGACCATCAAAATCCGTGTCAATTGGTGCTTCCACATAAACAATTTCTTTGATCAGGTCATGACTATTAAAGGTGGCTAAACTTTTCCCGTTAAAGAAATGGTAGTCATTGTCCAGAGGAAGAATACCTTGGCTGACCAAATCTTCTGCCAAGGTCATTCCTAATTTGTTGCGGCAGGATAAGAGTTGGTGGAGGCTGAGAATAAAGTCCTCTTCTTGAAATTGAACAGGTAGATTAATTTCCTGGCTGAAGACTTTAGCATCTTGAAAATCGAAGTTTGGAACAAAACCTAAAAGTTGCAAGGCCACTAATTGGAAGATAGGCCCAGTTAAGCTGTCATCTGATTTTAAAAAGGTGTCTAAGTCTCGATTCTGATCAGCTAATAAGAGACTAAGCGGATAGTCTTTGTCACGATGATGGAAATAATAGTGGTCTAAAAAACTTTTAAAGATGGCTTTAGGTGTGTCTAAATCAGAAAATGTAAAACCTAGATTTTCTAAATCTTTTAAAGCTTCTTGGGAATTTGCTTTGATATATGAGAATTGATTGTATTTCATTGGCGATCCATTCTTTCTATAAAGTAAACGTTTTAATTTTTTCAACAGCTTTACATTGTCTATTATACTTGATAAAATGGTACTTGTCTAAACTATAAAAAAAAACTTGGAGGAAGTACATACAAATGGATGTAACATGGACTGTGAAGTACATCACAGAATTTCTTGCTACTGCTTTACTTTTAATTTTAGGTAATGGAGCAGTTGCTAACGTTGACTTAAAAGGAACTAAAGGAAATAACTCTGGTTGGGTTATTATTGCTTTAGGTTATGGTTTCGGGGTTATGATGCCAGCTTTAATGTTTGGTAATGTATCAGGTAACCACATTAACCCAGCCTTTACCTTAGGTTTAGCCTTCTCTGGTCTATTCCCATGGGCTCACGTTATTCCTTATATCATTGCGCAAATGCTTGGTGCAATGTTTGGTCAATTGGTCGTTGTTGGTGTTTATGGTCCATACTTCCGTAAAACTGAAAACCCAAATCCAATTTTAGGTTCTTTCTCAACCATTTCAGCTCTTGATGATGGTTCTAAAGAAAGCCAAAAAGCTTCTATCATCAATGGTTTTGCTAATGAGTTTGTTGGTTCATTTGTTCTTTTCTTTGGTGCACTTGCTTTAACAAAAAACTTCTTTGGTTCAGAATTAGTTGGAAAATTAGTTGAAGCTGGTTATGATAAAACAATGGCTGAAACACAAGTTTCACCATACACATCAGGAAGCTTAGCTGTAGCTCACTTAGGAATTGGTTTCCTTGTCATGACTCTTGTTGCTTCATTAGGTGGACCTACTGGTCCTGGTTTGAACCCTGCGCGTGACCTTGGTCCTCGTATCGTTCACCATTTCTTACCTAAATCAGTACTTGGTCAAGCTAAAGGCGATTCAAAATGGTGGTATGCATGGGTTCCAGTTCTTGGACCAATTGTAGCAGCCATTCTTGCCGTAGCAATGTTCAAATACCTTTATATTAAATAAGAAAAACAGAATAAAGAGCACTATTAATGGATTTCCCATTGATAGTGCTCTTTTTTGTAACAATCTTAACAGTTTCCGTTCGTCAATAGAAAACAATAAACCATCCGCAGGGCGGATGGTCATCTAACGGTTTTGGATTTAATGGAAGCTAGGGCTAATTTTTTTCGTCAAGGAAGATCTGATCAACATGATTCCGGTAAAAATAACAATGATAACAACAATTTTTTTAAGGGCATCAATGTTTAAGTGGGTTAAAAAGAAAACGGCTATCAGAACGCCCATTGTTCCTCCAATTGTGATACCCGCAAAACCTGTCCAAGATACTCGGTCTTCTTTGATGAATTGACGACTTGAAGCGGTCATAATCATGGCTGCATCCAACATCATGACAGGCATAGCAACTGCTGGACTTAGGCCCATTAAGGAGAAGAAAATCAATTCTGGTGCATAATTTCCTAAACCCATGGTCATTAACACACCGATGATAAAGTTAAAGGTAATGCCGATAAAAAGCCAAATGCCATGCAATCCGTGGAGAGAGTGGGCTATGTTGCTACCAGGGTTAGTTGCCATTCTAAAAATCATAATGGCTGATGCGATAATGAGGAGAACCCCTAGAATAAATTGAACCGTTGGCGTGTGCCAGTTCTTGGTGATTCGAGTTCCGAAATATGCGCCTAGAAAGGCTGCTGTTGCCATTGAGACTAAAGTAATCACCTCAACTTTAACAACAAAAATAAAGCATAGGGATTGGAATAAAACAGGAATCACATGAGCGGCTGTCATCGTTCCAGGCAATTTACTGTCATCATCGATGAGTTTGGTGATTTTTAAAAGGCTTGTTGTTGTCGCAAAAGAGCCAATACCTAAGGTGTCTAAAGCATCAGTAACAAGTCCTATTCCAAAACCTGTCAAAAAGCGTTTGAATGGGTTAATCTGATGCTTTTTGAGGTGATGAATTAGGGTCATGAGGATAAAGAAGATGGAAAGGACAAGAAAGGCTTGTATTAAGCGTAAAATAAGTGTGTCATTCATAGACTAATAGTCTATCGAAATAATGCTTTGGGGTCAATATCATTTTGGGATAAAGCACATAAATTCTTGTCAAAAAATACAATTTCGCTTATAATAACAGAGGATTAGGAGGAAACTATGTCTTTATTAGAAAAATCGGTCTTTTTAACCCCTGTTTTTAGGGTCAATAACCGACAATTAAACATTGAATTTTATCAAAAAAACTTAGGATTTAAATTAGTATACGAAGAGAATGCCATTGCTATCTTCACTTCCTTTGGATCAGGAAATGAACGCTTTGTCATTGAAGAATCACCATCTGTACGGACGCGAGCAGTTGAGGGCACTAAGAAAGTTAATACCATTGTCATAAAAACTAGCGATGCTAGAGCGATTGAACAACTTTTGGCGCATGGTGCAGAGGCCGACGCTCTTTTTATTGGCCCAAATGGCTATGCTTTTGAAACTTTATCTCCTGAAGGGGACCGTTTCTTACTGCATGCTGAAGATGACATATCTAAGTTGGAAGTCACTGACCTACCCGAATTGGTGGCAGAGGATGACTTTAAGGGCTTAGCTGATTTTAGCTTTGAGACAATTGTTCTTAACGTCTTAAATGAAGAAGTGTCTCGGTCATTCTATCAAGACACTTTCCAAGGTCAATTCCCCGTAGAAATGGACTTCATTGAAGCAGAAGGTCCAGACTTGGCAATTGAACCACATTTGGCTTGGGATTTGGAAATTCTGGAAGTTAAAGTGCCAGAAGATTATGATTTGGCAGCTTTCAAAGCCTATTTGGAAGAAAAAGGCTTGTCCGTTTATTTGGACGCAAAAGAAAAGGTTTTGGTTCTATCTGACCCAAGCCTCATCGAAATTTGGTTTATGAAATGATGTCTAGAATTACCGATTTTATTCAAGAACAGATTTCTGCAGGAATTTATCCAGGGGCTAGTTTGGCCCTTTTTCAGCAGGGAAAATGGCAGGAATATTATTTGGGAACCATCGATGGGCAAGAGCCCGTGCGAGCTGGTTTAACCTACGATTTGGCTAGTGTGTCCAAGGTGGTTGGTGTTGGGACGCTTTGTATCTTTTTGGTCAATAGCGGAGCCCTTGAGCTGGATAAGCCCTTGCAGTTTTACTATCACGCTTTCAAACGACCTGAGGTCACTGTGCGGCAGCTTCTGACCCATAGCAGTGGCTTAGACCCCTTTATCCCAAATCGGAATCAACTGGGTGCAGAAGAGCTTAAGGAAGCCATGAATCACTTGCAAGTTAAGGCTGATAAATCTTTTCACTACACAGATGTCAACTTCTTGCTCCTTGGTTTTATGCTAGAGGAGGTGCTTGGTGATTCCTTGGATCAGCTATTTGAAAAGCAAATTTTTCAACCCTTTGGTATGACAGAAACCCATTTTGGTCCTCATCCCGGAGCAGTACCGACCGTAAAAGGTGTCACTGATGGTCAGGTTCATGATCCTAAAGCTAGGGTTTTAGGTCACCATGCGGGTTCTGCAGGCCTTTTTTCAACGGTTAAAGATTTAGAAATCTTTTTAGAACATCACATGCAGGACAGCTTCGCAAAAAATCTCTTTGAAAATTATAGTCAACAAGAGAAAGAGCGTTCATTAGCTTGGCGCATCAATAAAGGTTACTTGGACCATACCGGTTATACCGGAACCTTTATTATGTTTAACCAAGACCAAGAAGCTGTAATCTTCTTAACCAATCGCACTTTTGAAAAAGATGAACGAGAAGCATGGATAAAAGATCGGGATCAGTTAATGGAAGTTATTATGGAAGAAATAGTAGCCAATCGGATTAAGTAAAAATCTGTCATTTAGTAGCAATAAAAAGAATGAGGCTGGGACAAAAGTCTTCATAACTAATAAAAACAGAGACTCACGTTTGATGTGATTCTCTGTTTTTAATTTCTTATCATTCTCTTATTGTATTTCAGTAGATTATTGGCCATGAGGACCAAACC
>NZ_LOCM01000006.1 GCF_002887775.1 Streptococcus penaeicida
ATGAGGTAGCCTTTCTAAAGTGTTTTTAGACAATTCTATTTTATCAAGACTATCGCAACCATGCAAAAAGCAACGGCAAAAACCGTTGCTTTTTTGTTATAGTCGTGTAGACTTTTGTCCCAGACTCATTCTTTTTGTCGTTTTTTATATAATAAAATAAGGTAATTGTTTTTATTTGCTCTAAAGTTGCGAAAAGTCATGATAGCACTATTGATTTATCACTTTTGAGGCTAACCAAAACAACTTTTTCACATTTTCCGAGTCAGTTATTACATCAGTTATTACAATGGTGGAGAATCTTAAAGAAGATTCTTTCAAGAGAAGGAACGTGACCTCAAGTTGAACCATCAATAAGGGTCATATTATATTCTATCGAAAATAAATAATCCAGATTAGAACAAGGAAATTGATGCTCGCATGGATAATAATGGGAATTTGAAGACGATTTGTTTTGTAATATGCAAAAGCAAATATGAAACCAGAAGTGAGATAAAGTAAGGTATCTATTATCTTAGTGGTGTAGTGTAGGCTACTAAAGAGGTAAGCTGATAACAAGATTCCTAGATAAGGATATTTTGGCAGTAAATAACGCATGATTAATCCACGCATCACTAATTCTTCCGTCAGCGGAGCTATGATTACAAACATAGTGATTAATTTTGGCCAACTCATTAGGAGAATACTTTGATTAAGCGTCGCTTGATTTGCGGTCTCGTTAATGCCAATTGACGTGAGAAGAATTGATAGGACTTGTAGACCAAGGCTTAAAAAGAGGGCAAAAGCTAAAACTTTAAGGTGTTTGTTTTGGATTTTTTCCGTGAAAAAGCGTGCTTTGAAGAGATAAAACACAAAAAATAAGAGAAGGCACCAGACCAATTTGACACTAATAGTAATCCATGGTGTCGACATTGAAAATTGGGAAAGAATTTCTGAGCCAGGCTTATACTGTGGGTAAATAATTGGAATAATATCATAAGAAAAGCTATCAAATGCAACCATACTGATATAGAAAAAAATCAGTAACAATACGCTAATATACCATTTAGGTCCGTTGATGTCATCGTCTATCCATGTCTTATTTGGGTGTAAGATTGGTCGTATTTTTTAAGTGATTTCATGGGATTATAACCTCTCATATGTTTATTATTATTTAGTATAGCATTTTTGTATCTGTGTATCAAGATAGTAGTACAATAAGATAGATATTTTGGGCAAAAAAAGAGAACCTTTGAAAAGGCCCCCTTATAATGATTTTTCCATTGTAATATGTTTGATACCTGCTTCTTCGAAGATGTCTCCAACTTCGTCAAAACCTAATTTTTCATAAAAGCTTTGAGCGGATAATTGAGCGTGAAGGATAATTTTTTCAAATCCCTGAATTTGTGCATAATCCATAACATAAGTCATCAGTGTTTGCCCAATTTGATCGCCTCTGAAATCACAGAGAACGGCCATCCGTTGTAAGGTAACAGTAACATGATCCTTACTTGGTAGCAAGCGACAGGTTGCACATGGTCTGCCATCATCATGGTATACCGTGAAATGTAGGCAGTGAGCTTCATCTTTATCAATCTCTATCGATGCGGGTACTCTTTGTTCATTAACAAATACTGTTTGACGAATTTTTACCGCGTCAAGATAGGTTTTTGATAAGGTGTTTCGAGTCTGTTTGATAATCATAAAACTATTTTAACCGAAAAAGAAACAATGTCAATAGACATTGTTCTTTTTCAGAAAATTATTTTCCTGAAATCGCTTCAGCAGCGTCATCCATAGAAAGGACTTCGTGGAAGACACGTTGAGTCAATTCTTGTTTTTGTTCAGGTGTAAGGTATTTAGTGTTTACACAGTATCCTGAGATACGTACGATAACGTCTTCACCAGACATGATTTTTTCATATACATCGTTAAGGTCCATAACGTTCAAGTTAACGTGTTGGCCACCGTTTTCGAAGTAACCATCAAGAACTGTAACTAAGTTATCAACTTGTTCGTCAAAAGTTTTACCTAATGCACGTGGTGATACTTGAGTAGTCAATGAGATACCATCGTTAGCATGTGAGAATTCAAGTTTAGCAAGTGAGTTTAGGTTTTGTAACCATCCACCTTTAGCTTTGTTAGATGGGTTAGCACCTGGTGAGAAGAATTCTACTTCGCTAGTGTTAACTGTTCCATCTTCGTTCAAGAAGACACCACGGTGAACTGGAGAGTTACCAGTTTGTTTAGAGTAAGCAACGTTTGAAGTGATTGTAAGAAGTGATACAGAAGCTTCAGCGTTCTTGTAAAGTTTGTGGCTTGCAAGACGTGTATGGTAAGCTTCCATTAACCATTTAGCGATATCATCTACACGGTCATCATCTTCACCGTAGCGAGGGAAATCACCGATAACTTCGTAGTCATAGATGTAGCCATTTTCGTCACGGATTGTCTTAACTGTTGCGTATTTGATAGCTGATAAGGTATCAACAGTATTTGCGAAACCACAGATACCGAATCCCATGTTTGCACGTTGGTGACTTGGTAAGAAGGCCATTTGAACTGCTTCATAGTTGTATTTATCAGTCATGTAGTGGATGATGTTAAGGGCATCTACATATGTATCTGTCAACCAATCAAGAGATTTTTCAAAGTTAGCCATAACTTCATCGTATTCAAGAATTTCAGAAGTGATTGGTTCAACAACGTTGAATACTTTGTAGTCTCTGTGAACATCGTCGTAACCACCGTTAAGACCAGTAAGAAGAGCTTTAAGGACGTTTACACGAGCACCAAAGTATTGGATGTTATGACGTTGGTTTTCGTTTTCTGGATCAAGCGGTGATACACAACAAGAGATACATGACATTTCGCCATAACCTTCTTTAGCCATTGTTGTAACACCTTCATATTGGATTGAAGAGTGTTTATGACTCATTGACATACAGTAGCGACGGAATGCATATGGTAATTGGTCTGTCCAAAGAACTGTTAAGTTTGGTTCTGGAGAGTTACCGATGTTATCAAGAGTGTTCAAGAAACGGTAATCCATTTTAGTAACACGGTGACGACCGTCGTTACCCATACCAGCCATTGAAGTTGTGATAAATGTTGGGTCACCTGAGTAAAGGGCATCGTAAGCTTTTGTACGACCGAATTTAACAGTACGTAATTTAAGAACGAAGTCGTCAACGAATTCTTGGATTTCTGACTCAGTGAATGTTCCACGAGCAAGGTCACGTTCAGCGAAGATGTCAAGAACGATTGGCACACGTCCAAGAGAAGTTGCAGCACCATTGATAACACGACATACAGCCATGAAAGCAATGTTTACCCATTGGATAGCTTCTTTAACGTTTTCAGCCGGACGACGAACATCAACTCCGTAAAGATCACCAAGTTTAGCAACTTCACCAAGTGCTTGGTATTGAAGGTTGATTTCTTCGCGAAGACGGATTGTTTCTTCGTCAATATCGTTTAAGGCATTCCAGTCATTTACTTTTTCTTGCATCAAGTAGTCAGCACCGTAAAGAGCAAGACGTGCGTATACACCGATGATACGTCCACGTGAATAAGCATCTGGAAGACCAGTTACTGTATGCGCGTGACGAGCACGACGGATGTTTGAAGTGTAAGCACGGAAGATACCATCATTAACGGTAGTCACATATTTAGTGAAGATTTCATGTACCGCTGGGTCTGGTTCGTAGCCATTTTCTTTAAGAGTAGTTTCCGCCATACGGATACCACCTTTTGGCATGAAGTTCAATTTGAACAATTCATCATTTTGAATACCATAGATAAGTTCGTTTTCTTTATCGATGAATCCTGCAGGGATACCAGCGATAGAAGAAGGACGAGTATCAAACGGGAAACGTGTAGCTTCATAGTTAGCTTTAGTTTCTTCAATGATTTTTTTGATTTTCAATGAGCGTTCAGTCGCACCAGCAAGGAATGTTTCATCACCATCATAAGGTGTGTAGTTTGCTTGTACGAAACGAGAAACACTTGCTTTTTCTTTCCAATCAGTTCCTTTAAAGCCTTCCCAAGCTTTTTCGAAAACATCTGTGTTAGTTTTTACAGTTGCCATAATTATCTCCTTAATAATTCTAGTAACAAAGCTATCTGTTACATTAACAACTTCAGTTTAACATAAAGGAAACGTTTTCCCAAGCAAATTTCTTGACAAAATGATTTTTCTTTTATAATACAGTTTGATAAAACAGTAACAAACTGTATCATACCTATTTGCTTGGCTTTCCAAAAGCTTAAAGGTATAATGTTTTCAGGGGGCAACTATGTTAATTTTTCCATTACTCAATGACACATCGCGAAAAATTATTCACATCGATATGGATGCCTTTTTTGCTGCTGTCGAAATCAGAGATAATCCGGAATTAGTTGGAAAACCAGTTGTCATAGCTAAGGATCCCAGAGAAACTGGAGGACGAGGCGTTGTTTCAACCTGTAATTACGAGGCAAGAGCCTTTGGTATCCATTCTGCCATGAGTTCTAAAGAAGCTTATGAACGTTGTCCTCAAGCTATTTTTATTTCTGGCCGCTATACCGTTTATCGGGAAGTCGGTATGGAAATTCGCGAAATTTTCAAGCGTTATACTAATTTGGTTGAACCCATGTCCATTGATGAAGCTTATCTAGACGTTACCGAAAATAAATTGGGCTTGACTTCGGCTGTGAAAATAGCCAAGCTGATTCAGTACGATATCTGGAAGGAATTGCATTTGACCTGTTCAGCAGGGGTCTCCTATAATAAGTTCCTAGCAAAATTAGCCAGTGACTATGAGAAGCCTCACGGATTAACCCTCATTTTACCTGAGGATGCCCAGGCTTTTTTAGAAAAAATGCCTATTGAAAAATTTCATGGAGTTGGCATCAAGTCAGTTGAAAAACTCCATGAAATGGGTGTCTATACAGGAAAAGACTTGTTAGAGATACCCGAAATGACCCTAATTGATCATTTCGGTCGCTTCGGATTTGACCTTTACCGTAAAGCGCGTGGGATAAGTCATTCACCAGTTAAACCCAATCGCATTCGCAAATCAATCGGCAGTGAGAGAACTTATAGTAAACTATTATATAGCGAAGCTGATGTTAAAGCGGAAATTGCCAAAAATGCCCAACGGGTTGCAGACACATTGCTAAAAAATAAGAAAAAGGGTAAGATTGTTGTCCTCAAGGTTCGTTATTCAGATTTTTCCACTCTGACCAAAAGAATTGGTTTAGATGAAGCAACAAATGATTTTGATTTGATTAGCCAAACTGCAAATAGCATTTATGATAGTATTGAGGAATCCGACATGGGCATCCGATTATTAGGTGTAACTGTAACACAATTAGAGGAAAAACAAAGCGAGATTCGTTTAGAATTTTAAAAGGCATGAGTCGACTGACTCATGCCTTTTGTCTTATAAAAATTATATTAATAAAGAAGAGAACTATTCAATTGTTTGATCATCCTCTTGTTCTAAATCTTGGTCTTTATGATTTAAAGTCCTAGCTTTCTGATAAGCAAAGAAATAAAGTGAAAGGAAAAGTAATTGAATAACAGCACCCAGAACGGACGGCGTTGTTAAAAGTGTTGAGATAATGTTAAGAAGTGACAGTGCAAAACCTAAGTAGTAAGGCATATAAGAAACTTCTAGGGCTTTTTTAATTTTTGATTGGTTCATGATCGTTAAAACAATGATAGCAACCATCAAGGCAAGACCAACAGCTGAAATAAAAAGCGAGAATGGCGTCACAGCTTCTTGCATGACAGCCCCTTGTTCAGAACCTAGCTGGTCCATCACTTCTTTATTGTTAACAATTAATAATAAGGATACGAGACCAAAAGCAGATACAATGGTCAAAAGACTATTAAGGACAATAATGACAATATTTAGTGTTTTAAGTGATTGACGCACTTTTTCATATGAAATCATAAGTAACCTCGCTTTGTATGTTTTTAATAATACAATTATAGCACAAAATATTCAAAAAATGATAGGATTATCTCATTTTTTTGAAAAAAATGAGAATATCTTCCTCTGACAAACCAATCATTGGGTCGATAGTCAGTAAATTCTCATTAGTCAAACGAAAACCAGCTTCAGGAACCAGTTCAGTATCAACTATTTCATTTTCGACTTGTGGAAGTCCCTCTTTTTCGCTGGCCTCAACTCTTTTACTTGGAGCTTGCTCACTTGGCTTGACCGACCTCTTTATCTCTTTTTCCTTTTCAAGGAGAATAGCCGAGCTGTCTATCGATTTTTCACCAAGATGAGTGTCTGCTTCACTTCCGTTTGTCAACCCAAAGCGCTGCACCAAATAGGTTTGCCGTTTATCGCCCTCATTTTTGATGGCATAATCAAAGGCACTGTACTCCCCTAACATAATCAACTTACTCTTAGACCGAGTCACAGCTGTATAGATGAGGTTACGTTGAAGGAGACGCCCAGACTGCCGTGTAATAGGGAGAATGACAACCTGGAATTCACTGCCCTGCGATTTATGAATACTCATGGCATAAGCCAAGGTAATCTTAAGCCATTCATTACGGGGGTAGGTCACTTCGCTGCCCTCAAAAGACATGACGATTTCATCTTGTTTGGACTCTGTGTATTTAGCCGGTATCAAATCGGTAATGTAGCCAATATCCCCATTGAAGACATTCAATTGCGCATCATTAACTAGATGTAGAATTTTATCCCCAATCCGAAAATGCGTGTCATTAAAGAGAAATTCTGTTTTCCCGTCCAGAGGGTTGAGCAGTTCTTGCATCAGTTGGTTGAGATTATTAATCCCAGCCTGCCCCTTATACATAGGTGCTAAAATTTGAATCTCATCCTGATCAATACCGCTCTTTATGGCTGCGGCTACAATTTTTGTCACCATTGTAGGAATGTGTTGGGCATAGGCATCGAAGTAGGAGCGATCAGCCTTTTTCTCCTTGAAGTCTGCAGGCAGATAGCCTTGACGCATTTGGTTGGCTAGATCTACAATGGTAGAGTCTTGGGATTGGCGGAAAATTTTGCGAAGCGCAATTTGTGGGACTTGGGGGACTTTGAGCAAGTCGGCAAGGACTTGACCGGGGCCGACTGACGGCAGTTGGTCACTGTCTCCCACAATAATCACTTGGGTTCTAGAAGAAATCGATGAAAGCAACTGATTTGCTAACCAAGTGTCGACCATTGAGAATTCATCAATAATGATCAGTTCGCAGTCTAAGTAGTCCTCAATTGCCTGATAATCATTATCCCCATTCAGGCCTAAATGGCGGTGAATAGTGGCACTTGGAAGTCCAGTCAATTCATTCATCCGGCGAGCCGCCCGACCTGTTGGGGCAGCTAGGATGATAGGTAGGTCTTTTTTGTAGAGGTCGATATCATGGAGACTAGCATAGGCTTGTAAGATACCTTTGATAACGGTTGTTTTACCAGTACCTGGACCCCCTGTTAAGATAAAGACCTTACTTTGTAATGCTTTACGAATGGCTTCTTTTTGGACCTGGTCGTACTGGATATGTAAATCTTTCTCGATTTGCTCAATGCTTTGGCTAATCTGACTCTCTTTTAAGCTCTCTTCTAAAGGCATATCGAGGATGCGGTCAAGATTTTTTTGAATACCTTCCTCCGCCAAGTAAAGGCTACTGTCAAAGATTTTGGTATCAACATTATAGACTTTTTGGTCGTCAATTAACTGTGTTAATTCTTGAGCAACGTCGGCAGGGTCGCATTCGATTTGACGGGCTTCCTCTAGTAGAGTAATGGCAGCTTCTAATAAATCGCGAGCTTCGATGTAGGTATCCCCTTGGCTAATGGATTCTTGCAGGAGACAATGTAGTAGTGCTGCCCGGTAACGTTCCGGAGCGTCACTTTCAATCCCGATTTCTGCTGCTAGATTGTCGGCCAGTTTGAAACCTATTCCCTGGATATCTTCCACCAATTGATAAGGATTACTTTTGACCCGCTCGAGAGCTGCTTCTTTATATGCATCGTAAATTTGAAAGGCGAAGTGATTAGAAATACCCAATTCCACAAGTCCAGCGATAATCAGTTCGGTACCATAATTGAGTTTTAAGGTGTTAACAAAGGCTTCGCGATTAGCTTTTGAGAGGCCAGAAATCGTTTCTAACTGACTAGGGTCATCAAGGATTTTGTCGATGGTATTGTCACCATAAAGGCTTACGATTTTCTCGGCTGTTTTTTTACCAATTCCTTTAAAGTGGTCACTAGCAAAGTATTTAACCAGGCCGGATTTAGTCGGTTTCGCTTTTTGGTAGCGACTCAATTTCAACTGTTGACCGTATTTGTGGTGTTGGGTCAGTTGGCCCCAAAAGGTGTAGTCCTCCCCCTCCATAACATCGGCCATAGTACCGGTCACAATGATTTCAAAGTCATCAAAATCACTGTCAGTATCTTCGACTTCAAGCAAAAGGATTTTAAAAAAGTTGCTGGCATTTTCGAAAATAATCCGATCAATGGTTCCTGAGAAAAAATATTCCATGTGGGAGCCTTTCTAAAGCAGATAATAGAAAACCTGCCAGTGGCAGGATATTTTTAGTTGAATAAATTTACTTGATTTAATGGCCAGTAACGGAATTTCACTTCTCCGATAAAGGCGTCTTTTTTGAAAGTTCCGACTTCGCGACTGTCGCGAGAGACGATTCGGTCATCTCCTAGTAGGAAATATTGGCCTTTAGGGACTTTGACTGTGAATTCTGTTTGACCTGAACTATCAATAGTAAAGGCATTAGCGTTTTTAGCTAACTCTTGAAAGAGAGCATTGTAAGAATAGGTTTTGTTGAGTTTATCCTCTTTAAAGCCGGCTAGGTATTCTTTCAAATAAGGTTCATTTTTCTTTTTACCGTTAACATATAGCGTATCGTTTTTATATGAGATGGTATCCCCTGGCATACCAATCACGCGTTTAACGATTTCTTTAACCTGACCATTTTCTTCTTCTTTTGCGACAACCATATCAAAACGATCAATCTTGGTATGATTTAAGACAATAAGGCGTTCATTGTGGGCAAGAGTTGGATCCATAGAATGGCCATCAACTCTAACAGGTTGCCAAAAGAATAAACGTGAGATGCCAAAGACTAAGATGAAGAGGGTGAAGAGACCCCATTCTTTGATTAGGTTTTTCATAATACTCCTTTTTATTTATGACTCAAATTGATTGCTTTTTGAGTATTCGCGAAATGTAATTTGGCACTATATTCTAAAGCCTTCATGCCGTAGGCTTTTAGTAGTTGACTAGCAACCTTATCAGAAGCCTGACCTGCTCCACTAGGTAATTTGTAGCCTAATTCTTGACTGAGAAGATCGAGATTTTCTAAGAAGAGATTGCGAGCAATGATGGAAGAAACAGCAACCGCCAAAAATTGTCCTTCGGCTTTTTCAATCAAAGTTACTGGATTCTGAAAATGATTCTTTTCCTTTTTCAAGTGCTTTTGATAATTTCCAGAAGTCGTAAAGGCATCAATAATAATTTTCTCTGCTTTCACGCTCTCTTTTAACAAGAGGAAAATAGCCTGATTATGTAGTGCAACTTTCACCGAAACAGCGTTATAAGGCTTGTCAGGACCAACCATTTGATTATATTTTTGGGGTGATAATAATAATGCTTTATGTTTTATTTTTTCCATTAAGATTGGAGCTATCAACCTTATTTTAGCGTCATTAAGCGTTTTGGAATCATCCACACCCAATTCTTTCAAAAAAGCATGGTCTTTTGGTTCAACAAAAGATGCGACAACAGCAAGACCGCCAAAGTAAGAACCATTACCAACTTCATCACTTCCGATTAGAGCCAGATTTTGATTCTTAGAGGTCTTTTCTGGACTTGGTAGGTCTATTTTCAATCCCAGCTCTTGAGCCAGCTCTTGAGCCTGATTTCCTTGTAAGACAAGTTTTCCAGAACTGTATAAGAGGCAGGTGACTGACTTATACTTAGCAGCTAGGGTAACATACTGACTAGGATTGCTGATTTGATAGGCTTTTAACTGCTGACTGACCTTTTTAATGTCCTTATCTTGCAGTTTAACAACAATAGTTTCCATAGCAAATATTTTATCATAAAAAAGAGGTCAATGCGAAATCAAATACTACTTTCTTTCAAATGTTGTTATTTTACGAATGGCTGAAAATGCGGTATAATGCTAAAAAGAGGTGTACCTATGAATAGTAATAATCGTTTTAAATTTACCTTTGGTGAAAAAAATTTAACCTTAACAACTGACAAAGATAATCTCTTTATGGAAGAAGTTGAGCATGTAGCAAAAGAAAAATATAATGCCATCAAGGCTCGATTGCCAGAGGCAGATAATGAAACCATCGCTATTTTGATGGCCATCAATTCATTATCAACACAATTAAGTCGTGAAATCGAAGTTGAAAAATTAGAAAAAGAAATCAGTGAATTACGACAAAAAACAGTGGTTGGGATTCAAGAAAAGGCTAATCTTTCTGGAATGAATGAGGAATAATTATGGTTTCCTTACTCATTTTCCTGATTCTTCTCTGGCTCTTTTATATCGGTTATAGTAGAGGTATTCTTTTACAGTCCTTTTATTTTATTGGTGCGCTAGTTTCGCTGTTTGTAGCCAAAAATCACTATCAAAGCTTGGCCCAGAAAATCGCCCTTTGGGTACCCTATTCCAATCCCGTTGAAGGCACTAAAATGGCTTTCTTCAAAGATGTCAATGTCTTTGATTTAGGAAAAGTTTATTACGCCGGGATTGCCTTTCTTGCAATTTTTTTAGTGGTCTACGGTATAATTCGCTTGATTGGGGTCTTTATTCATTTCTTTCCAACCGATTATTTTACAGATATCAAATTTCAAATCATTAGTGGAGTATTAGCTGTCCTTGTAGGAATGATGGTCTTGGGCATGATTTTTTCGGTTCTGGCGACAATCCCAATGTCAGTTGTCCAAGAGCAATTATCTCACCATTTCCTAGTAAAACTACTGGTAGCCCACTGCCCACCAATGACATCCTTGATTCACTATCTGTGGATTGACCAAGTTATCTAAGATCAGAAGGTGCATTTCTGGTCTTTTTTCATAGAACCAGAAACATCTATTTGAGGTATAATAATAAACATGAATAATAGAATTTTAGAGCAACTCGAGTTTGCCAAGGTTAAGGAACAATTCCAGCCTTACTTGCAAACCGCTCAAGCCAAAATGGAGTTGCAACAATTAGAACCTAGTCAACAAAAAGAGAAGATTCAAGACTATTTCAGTGAAATTGATGAAATGGCAGCTATCTTTGTTGAAAATCACCACTTCAGTATTGGTGGATTAAATGACTTAACAGAGAGCATTCGCCGCTTAGAATTAGAAGCTGACCTTAGTATACAAGAACTACTTGATATCAAGAGACTTTTAATGATTTCTGCTGAAGTCAGTCGTTTCTATCAAAATTTGGAAAATGTTGAATTATCTGTTTTAAAGCGTCTTTTTGAAAAAATAGAAACTTTTCCCCAGCTCCAAGGTTCCTTGCAAGCCATCAATGATGGCGGATTTTTGGAAAGCTTCGCTAGCCCAGAATTAAAAAAAAATTCGCCGCAAAATGACGGATAGTGAAAACCAAGTGCGTCAGCTCTTACAAGATATCCTAAAAAAACAAAGTGACTATCTGTCAGAGTCCTTAATTGCTAGCCGGAATGGCCGCAGTGTCCTACCCGTTAAAAATACTTATCGGAATAAGGTGGCTGGTGTAGTTCACGATATCTCGGCATCAGGTAATACCGTCTATATTGAACCAAGAGCCTTGGTTCAACTCAACGAAGAAATCACTCAATTACAAGCTGACGAACGTCATGAAATCAGCCGTATTCTTAAAGCACTTTCAGATATGTTACGCCCCCATAGTCGGGTTATGGCAAATAATGCTTGGTTGATTGGGCATTTGGATTTTGTCAAAGCCAAATACCAATACATGATAGACTATCAGGCTAGTCTGCCGAAAATTTCTTCCGATAAGTCGCTTCAATTATTGAATGTTCGACATCCGCTTATCAAGGATCCTGTGGCCAACGACTTGCATTTTGCGCGTCAGCTAACGGTCATTGTCATAACTGGACCAAACACGGGTGGGAAAACAATCATGTTGAAAACCTTGGGATTAGCCCAAATCATGGGACAATCAGGCCTACCAATCTTAGCTGATCCAGGCTCAACCATTGCCGTCTTCAATCACATTTTTGCGGATATCGGTGATGAGCAATCGATCGAGCAGAGCCTATCAACCTTCTCAAGTCATATGACCCACATCGTGGAAATCTTGGATCAGGCGGACCAAGACAGTTTAGTCCTTTTTGATGAATTGGGTGCCGGTACCGACCCACAAGAGGGTGCCAGCTTAGCCATGGCTATTTTGGAGCAACTGCGCCTGACTGAAATCAAAACCATGGCAACCACCCACTATCCTGAGCTTAAGGCCTACGGAATTGAGACTGATTATGTCGAAAATGCCAGTATGGAGTTCGACAGTCAGAGCCTAAAACCGACCTACCGCTTCATGCAAGGAGTTCCTGGCCGCTCCAATGCCTTTGAAATTGCCCGTCGTCTAGGTTTGTCTGATACTATTGTTAATGAAGCCGAGCAGATGACAGGTGGTGATAGTGACGTCAATCGGATTATTGAAGAACTAGAGCGACAGACGCTTCAAAGTCGGCGCCGCCTTGATCACATCAAAGAAGTCGAGCAAGAAAATCTTAAATTTAATCGTGCTGTCAAAAAACTTTACAATGAATTTAGCATGGCCAAGGACAAGGAAATTGCTAAAGCCAGTCAAGAAGCCCAAGAAATTATTGATTTGGCTCTTGCAGAAAGCGAATCAATCCTAGCCAAACTGCATGATAAGGCAGCCATTAAGCCTCATGAAATTATTGAAGCTAAGAGCCAACTCAAGAAATTAGTTCCAGCCACTGACTTATCTAAAAATAAAGTGCTTAAAAAAGCTAAGAAATTACGGGCGCCACAAGTTGGTGATGATATTATTGTGACGGCTTATGGTCAAAGGGGGACCTTGGTCAATCAGGTTAAGGGCAATAAGTGGGAAGCTCAAGTTGGGCTAATCAAAATGACCTTGCAAGAAGACGAATTCCAATTGGTTAAAGTCAAAGATGAAGAAGCAAAACCTAAGAAACAAAGTATGAGTGTGGTTAAGAGATCCTCTAATTCTGGTCCACGTGCCAGACTTGATTTGCGTGGTAAACGTTATGAAGAAGCCATGCAGGAATTGGATGCCTTTATTGACCAGGCCTTAGTCAACAACATGAGTCAAGTTGATATTATTCATGGTATCGGCACCGGTGTCATCCGTGAAGCCGTTACCAAATATTTACGTCGCAACAAGCATGTTAAGAGTTTTGGCTATGCTCCTCAAAATGCTGGCGGGTCTGGATGTACCATTGCCAATCTAGGTTAATTGACGGATACCTATCGGGGTTTACCTTTTTCCGTAGCAGATGTTTGCTTTATCCAAACATTTGCCCTAAAATAAACTTATGATTTAGAAAAGAAACGGAGAAAAAATATGACACAAATCGTTACAGATGCAACTTTTGCTGAAGAAACTAAAGAAGGATTAGTGCTAGTAGACTTTTGGGCAACATGGTGTGGTCCATGTTTAATGCAAGCACCGATTTTAGAACAACTTTCTCAAGAAATGGATGAAGATGAATTAAAAATTCTTAAAATGGATGTTGATGAAAATCCAAACACTGCGCGTGAATTTGGTATCATGTCAATCCCAACTCTTCTCTTCAAAAAAGACGGACAAGTTGTTAAACAAGTGCTGGTGTTCACACTAAAGACCAAATCAAAGCTATCATTGCTGAATTAGCATAAGAATAGAAGCTCCTTTCGAGGAGCTTCTATTTTTTTCTGTTACTATCTTACTATCATATATAAGTCTTTTTACAACTGACATTTGGCTCTAGTTTTTCCCTTTAGCAAGGATGTAAGTTTCCAACATTTTTTTCTGTGGTGTTGCCATTGGGTAGTCGGACATTTCTTCTAAGCTAACCCAGGCCAATTGGCGTCCCTGGCTTTCTCCTTGTGAAAGAAGTTGGCCCTCTGCTATGGAAATGGTCCATTTCTGGTGGCTAAAGGTGTGTTTGACCAAAGGAAATTGGGTCTGTGACCATTTAATCTCAAGGTCATAATCAGCCTCAAAAGCAGCTTTTTTGGAGACCTGTTCCATGACCTCATCTTCTCTGTTCTCAAAAAGGTCCAGTTGCTGGCTGACTAAGTTGGTCTCCATGATTGGAAAAGACCAGAACCCCCCTAAAAGACGACCTTGATTATTTTTCTCAATCAAAAACTGACCAGCCTCATTGGTCACAATCAAAGCCTGAATTTTGATTGGACGCGGTTTTTTCTTAGGCTCTTTAATGGGATACTTGTCATAGGTCCCGTGGAGATAGGCTGCGCAGAAGAAGCGAATTGGTGATTGATCGGGTTTGGGATTCTTAGCTGACTCGATATCGGTGCCCAAATCATGAGTGCTTGGTTGAAGTCACCAGGACGGGAAGGGTCAATTAAGGCTTCCATGATGGCCTGAAAAATCTTACGATTTTTGGGGTCGCCGATGTCGTAGTCTACTTCAAAGAGTCTGGCCATGACCCGCATGACATTACCATCAACGGCTGGTTGCGGTAAGTTAAAAGCAATACTAGCAATTGCACCTGCGGTGTAAGGGCCGATACCCTTTAATTTGGCGATGTCTTCATAGTCTGATGGGAATTTCCCATCATAGTCAGCCATGATTTGTTGCGCAGCCTTCTGCATATTTCGTACGCGGGAGTAGTAGCCTAATCCCTCCCAAGCCTTGAGCAAAGGCTCCTCGTCAGCAACTGCTAATTCCCCAACAGTCGGAAAAAGCTTGAGGAATCGCTCGTAATAAGGAATAACGGTTTGGACTTGAGTTTGCTGAAGCATGATTTCGGAAACCCAGATGAAGTAGGGGTTCTTTGTTCGGCGCCAAGGCAAATCGCGTTTTTCTTGGTCATACCAGGCTAGAAGGGTCCGGCGAAAATCAGCGATTTTGTCACTTGGCCACATCTCAATGCCATAATTCTTTTAAATTTAACATGGTCTTATTGTATCAAAGATTTTGGACTTTTTAAAAAAGAATAAAACCCAATAGGAAAAAATTGGTAAAAAAAACAAAATTTCGTTTGAACAAAAGCAAAGCRCTTACATTATAATAAAAGTGTAAAGAAGGATGACATATGACACAGATTTATAGGAGGTATTCTTATGATGAAACTACATGTCGCACGGTACAAAAACGGAGACTAAGTAGATCCAACAACGGTAGGCAAAACCAATTTTACAACAATACAATGTGATCACACTGTAAACTTATTAGTCAATGCGTTATTTGGCCAAAGGAGCGCTCTGTACAGTATAAGTTTTATGAAAAGTCTCCACTATTTAAAAGGGAGATGATAATCCATTTATTCAATAAAGGATTTTTTGGGAAAGGGACCTTGGTCATTTGCCAAGCTATTCCCCATTCCTAGTCGTTATTGTCACTCAGGTTAAAAGATTCTTGAAATTATTGTCGTTATTGTCACTCAGGTTAAAAGAATTAATGAAAAATTTTTATTGTTATTGTCGCACAGGGATTGAGTTTTTTCTTGATATAGGAGGATCTTATGAACGTTGCAAGATACAAAAATGGAGACACTTTAGGTTATTGCAAAAAATAGCTTAAGGAGTGAAACCAATGTCATTGTTTCATTAAAAAAATCGTCATATAAAAAAGACCTTAGATTTCATAATTAAGAAAGGAGATTGCTTTATTTTAAAATATAAAAAATCTTCCTTTAGGGAAGGACAAGAAACCATAACCTCCTTATGAGATGAAAGTGAAAGGAGTATATGACGTTAGTAACATAATAAAATTCATAAACAAGTAAAAATGAAGACATCCAAAGTGTGCATTGGGTGTCTTTATTTATGGAAAAAATTCTTGTATTCTCAAATGGTTTATGGTAAAATAGATTTCTGTGAGCATACCTCACTTACCTATATCATAAGATGTAGGTCATTAGACCAAAAGGAGGAAAATATCAATGGCTAAATACGAAATTCTTTATATCATTCGTCCAAACATTGAAGAAGAAGCTAAAAACGCTTTGGTATCACGCTTTGACTCTATCTTAACTGACAACGGTGCTACAATCGTTGAATCAAAAGATTGGGAAAAACGTCGTCTTGCATACGAAATCAATGATTTCCGTGAAGGACTTTACCACATCGTTAACGTTGAAGCTGAAGATGCAGTAGCTCTTAATGAGTTCGATCGTCTTTCAAAAATCAACGGTGACATTCTTCGTCACATGATCGTTAAACTTGACGCTTAAGACAAGTAAGAAGGTAGTTTATGATTAATAATGTAGTACTAGTTGGTCGTATGACCAAGGATGCAGAACTTCGGTATACACCAAACCAAGTAGCAGTAGCTACTTTTACCCTTGCTGTTAACCGTACCTTTAAGAGCCAAAATGGCGAACGTGAAGCAGATTTTATTAACTGTGTTATCTGGCGCCAACCTGCTGAAAATTTAGCAAACTGGGCTAAAAAAGGTGCCTTAATCGGAATTACAGGTCGTATTCAGACTCGTAACTATGAAAATCAACAAGGACAACGTGTTTATGTAACAGAAGTGGTTGCGGATAACTTCCAAATGTTGGAAAGCCGTGCTACACGTGAAGGTGGTTCATCTAACTCTTATAATGGTGGTGGCTTTAATAATAATGCTTCATCAAATAACAGTTACTCAGCTCCTTCTCAACAAACACCTAACTTTGGTCGCGACGAAAGTCCATTTGGAAATTCAAATCCAATGGAAATTTCAGATGACGATCTACCATTCTAAGAATGGGTTTGAACGAATAAGTAATTATTCGATTGCGGGTGTGAGTACCCCAAGAAAATTTGAGACGTGTTCTCAAATTTAGTGGATGCCTACTCACCAATACCCTAACATCATAATTTATAAAGGAGAAAACACATGGCTCAACAACGTCGTGGCGGATTCAAACGCCGTAAAAAAGTTGACTTTATCGCAGCTAACAAAATTGAATATGTTGATTACAAAGACACTGAACTTCTTAGCCGTTTCGTTTCAGAACGTGGGAAAATTCTTCCTCGTCGCGTAACAGGAACTTCAGCTAAAAACCAACGTAAAGTAACAACAGCAATCAAACGTGCTCGCGTTATGGCACTTATGCCTTACGTAAACGAAGATTAAAAAAACAGCCCTGTGGGCTGTTTTTTCTTGTGTTCAAGAAATTGAGACAACACAAGCAACGGAAAGTGGGTCTTTTTTTCGTGAGCCTGAAAACTGAAGAGCGAGCCGAGGTCCAGTGGACCTCTTTTTGAGTGTTCTAAAAATAACAAAAGCAATCCAGGATTAGAGCAAAGTCTAAAGTTAGGGTTGCTTTTATATTGTTTTGCTTATCGTGTTGACATAGCGTTTTGGATGTTGTATTTCTTTTGGAGATAATAACGAATGCCTAAAGCAATGGCACCAAGTAGGATTAAGACAATTGGTGGTAATTGTGGGTTTAAGGATTTTGGTAAGAATGCTGTCGCTGAGTAGAGGGATATCCAGATTAACATAGCTAATGCTAATGAGCCAATAATTATAAACCAACCTGGACGTTCGCTTTTTGGTTTGCCTAAATGACGGTAAACGAAGTAGTAAGTAGCGTACATTGAAGCACCGCCACCGAAACCAAGAGCTAATAAGGAAATTAAACCAGTACCATTTGTATTGGCATTTGGATTAATGAAAGACATGAGTCCGTTTAAGAGGGCAACAACTCCGATAAAGATAAGCGATGTATCTAACCACATTAACCAAGGATTGGTATTTTTAGGAGTTTCTTCTGGGCGTTTGTTAACATTTGGACCATAGATAGGTTTATCCGTAAATGATGCTGCCCAAGCAGTTGGAGCCCCTAGGAAAGTTCGTGCAGGAATACCCTGTCTTTGTTTTTCAAGAATTGTTGGTACAGTTTCTTCTAAAATGTCTTTGATTTCTTGATCAGATTTTCCGTCTTGAATGAGACGGTTAGTAGCAATATGAACAAATTCTTGATTTTTTTTAGTTAGATTTTGCAAATCCATAATATCTCCTTAAGATAATAACGATATATTCAGTTTTTATGATTTGATAATGTAAAAGTTGGCAGGTCAGAGTGATATTAATAGCAGTCTTCCCCAGAGAAGTCACAACTTTTTCCCAGAGTTACTTTAGCAGTCTTCACCAGAGGGTTATGACGTGATAGGAAAAATTCGTTGATACTTTTTCCTAGAGATGGTAAGTGAGTTAGGCTCACAATCAGAACCATTTCTTACGTAAGAAATAAATGATAACGCCAGATGAGCCTAATGCGGCGATTAAGACAACGAGAAAGAATCCATGTTCTAAATCATTGAAAGGCATCCAGTTGTTTTGGAAATTCATCCCATAAGCCGAGAAGATAACCGTTGGGATATCAAGGGTCATCGTCATCAGTGCCAAGGTTTTCATGATGGTGTTCTGGTTGTTGTTGATGATTGAAGCCGTTGTTTCGGTCATGGCATTCAAGACATTTTCGTAAATGCTTGCCATCTCAATGGCCTGTTGGGTTTCAATCAGAGTATCTTCCAACAGATCTTCATCTTCGATGTATTTCTTTAGGGAAGAAGTAGAACTGGAAAGTTTTTTGACGATTCGTTCATTAAATTTGAGGGAGGCTTTCAAGTAGACAATGGATTTTTCAAGTTCCATCATGTCAACAAGCTCTTCATTACGAGTTGCCTTCTCAAGCTGTGCTTCCAAACGGTCACTCTGACGGTCGATTGATCGCAGTGCGGTTAGAAAGAGCTCAGCGTTGCGGTATAAAATTTGGAAAACGAATCGTGTTTTCATAAAGGTATAGAAGTTCTTGACCCGTTTATTGTGAAAATGATCAAAAAGGGTTAGATCATTTAAACAAGTGGTAATAACTGCTTGTTCGGTCACAATTATACCTAGGGGAACCGTTACGTAATAACTTTTATTGTTACGTTCTTCATAGGCAGGAACGTCGACGATAATCAGAGTATAATCATCTTCTACAGCGATACGAGAGGTTTCTTCAATATCCAATGGGGCTCTTAAGTCTTCAATATCAATGTCAAATTGATCAGCAATTTCAAGAGACTCTTCCTGGGAAGGATTTACCAATTTAATCCAAGCCCCTGGCTCGAATGTTTCAATTTCTTTAAATTCAATTGCTGATGAAAGAAACATTTGTTTCATGACAAGCCCTCCTCTTTTAAAATGTCGTATTGCTTCTGGGAAACGGTATCTGAAAGTTTTTGAAAAAGAATGAAAACTGATAGTGACACGTAATATCCCTAATTATAATTAAACACTATCCTATTATACTACAAATGCTCGAGTTTGGGGCAACTGAATATTGTAAAATTTTGGTATAATAAGGAAAACTGTTTAGAGAAAGATCGGTTATCATAGACATGCAAGATAAATTAATTATTCATGGAGCGCGAGCTCATAATTTAAAAAATATAGATGTGGAAATTCCTCGGGATAAACTTGTAGTTGTGACAGGATTGTCTGGCTCAGGGAAGTCTAGTTTAGCCTTTGATACCATCTATGCTGAGGGGCAACGACGCTATGTTGAAAGTTTGTCAGCTTATGCCCGACAATTTTTAGGTAATATGGAAAAGCCTGATGTTGACTCTATTGATGGTCTCAGCCCAGCTATTTCCATTGACCAAAAAACAACCAGTAAGAATCCTCGTTCAACCGTTGGTACTGTTACAGAAATTAATGACTACTTGCGTCTGCTTTATGCCCGTGTTGGAACACCTTATTGTGTGAATGGACATGGTGCGATTACGGCTACATCTGTTGAGCAGATTGTCGAGCAGGTTTTGGAACTGCCGGAAAGAACACGGATGCAAATCTTGTCTCCTATTGTTCGTCGGAAAAAGGGACAACATAAAAATATCTTTGAAAAAATTCAAAAAGATGGTTATGTGCGGGTCCGTGTTGATGGCGACATCTATGACATTGCCCAGGTGCCAGAGTTATCTAAGAGTAAGATGCACAATATTGAGGTGGTTATTGACCGTTTGGTCAATAAAGATGGTATTCGTAGTCGCCTTTTTGATTCGATTGAAGCTGCCCTACGTCTTGGCGATGGCTATTTGATTATTGATACCATGGATGGCAGTGAGCTACAATTTTCAGAACATTATTCTTGTCCTATTTGTGGTTTCACTGTTCCAGAATTAGAACCTCGTCTCTTCTCATTTAATGCCCCATTTGGTTCATGTTCAACGTGTGACGGTTTAGGGATCAAATTGGAAGTTGATATGGATTTGGTTATTCCTGATCCCAGTAAGACTTTAAGAGAAGGTGCTTTAGCGCCTTGGAATCCCATCTCTTCAAATTACTATCCAACTATGCTGGAACAAGCTATGACAGCCTTTGGCATTGATATGGACACCCCTTATCAAGATTTAACTGCCAGTGAAAAAGAGATTATCCTCTATGGTTCAGGTGACCGGGAATTCCATTTTCACTACGTCAATGATTTTGGTGGCGAACGCAATATCGACATCACATTTGAGGGAGTTGTTACTAACATTAATCGCCGTTATCATGAAACAAACAGTGAATACACACGTACTGTCATGCGGGCATACATGAATGCCTTGACTTGTACAACTTGTCATGGCTACCGTTTGAATGACCAAGCTCTTTGTGTTCATATTGGAGGAGAAGATGGGCCTAATATTGGACAAATCTCAGACTTATCTATTGCCGACCATCTGCTACTCTTAGAAGGTCTAACCTTAAGCCAAAATGAAAGCACTATAGCTCGTCCTATTGTTAAGGAGATTCATGATCGTTTGACTTTCTTGAATAATGTGGGCTTAAATTATTTAACCTTGTCTCGTGCTGCAGGAACTTTGTCTGGTGGAGAGAGCCAACGTATTCGCTTAGCGACACAAATTGGTTCCAATCTGTCTGGTGTCCTCTATATCTTAGATGAACCATCAATTGGATTACATCAAAGAGATAATGACCGTCTGATTGAAAGCTTGAAAAAAATGCGTGATCTTGGTAATACCCTCATTGTCGTTGAACACGATGAGGACACCATGATGCAAGCAGACTGGTTAATTGATGTTGGACCTGGTGCCGGTGAATTTGGGGGTCAAATTATTGCCTCAGGAACACCGAAACAGGTAGCCAAGAATAAAAAATCCATTACTGGACAGTACCTGTCAGGTAAAAAATCTATTCCAGTACCTTTGGAAAGAAGGACAGGCAATGGCCGCTTCCTTGAAATCAAAGGGGCTTCTGAGAATAATCTTCAAAACGTTGATGTCCGATTCCCACTTGGTAAATTTATTGCCGTCACTGGGGTGTCAGGTTCTGGTAAATCTACTTTAATCAATAGTATCTTGAAAAAAGTCGTTGCCCAAAAACTCAATCGCAACTCTGAAAAACCAGGTAAACATAAAGCCTTTGAAGGGATTGAACATATTGATCGTCTGATCGACATTGACCAAAGTCCAATTGGTCGGACACCACGTTCAAATCCAGCCACTTATACCGGTGTTTTTGATGATATCCGTGACCTCTTTGCCCAAACCAATGAAGCCAAAATCCGTGGATACAAAAAGGGTCGTTTCTCCTTCAATGTTAAGGGTGGACGATGTGAAGCTTGTTCTGGAGATGGGATTATCAAGATTGAAATGCACTTTTTGCCGGATGTTTATGTTCCTTGTGAAGTCTGTCATGGTCGTCGCTATAACTCCGAAACTTTAGAAGTCCACTACAAGGACAAAAATATTTCAGAAATCTTGGATATGACAGTAGATGATGCCTTAGAATTCTTTGCACCAATTCCTAAAATTGCCCGTAAAATCCAAACCATTAAGGATGTTGGTCTTGGCTATGTGACCTTAGGACAACCAGCTACAACCCTTTCTGGTGGAGAAGCACAACGGATGAAATTAGCCAGTGAATTACACAAGCGCTCAACAGGGAAGAGTCTCTATATTTTGGATGAACCAACGACCGGATTGCATACCGATGATATTGCCCGCTTATTAACTGTGCTTGAACGCTTTGTTGACGATGGTAATACTGTTTTAGTTATTGAACACAATCTGGATGTTATCAAATCAGCTGATCATATTATTGATTTGGGTCCAGAAGGTGGTGTCGGCGGTGGTCAAATTATTGCTACAGGAACGCCCGAAGAAATTGCTAAAGTAAAAGCTAGTTATACTGGTCAATACCTCAAACATAAACTGTAAGAAGAGTTACTTCTTTTGCAATAGTATAGATACTAAAAGTGATGATGCATGTCATCGCTTTTTTGATGCTTTTCGTAAAAGACTTTAAAAGCCCTTGAAATCATGGTAAACTTAAGAAAGTTAAGACTGGAAAAGGAGAAACTCATGTCGATTCATGAAAGTAGATTACAAAAATGTCAGGATTTGATTGTTGAGGCTGGACTAGATGCTTTCTTAGTGACCAACCTAACTAATATTTATTATTTGACAGGCTTTGCTGGAACAGCAGCGACCCTTTATATTTCGGCAAAACGTTGTCTCTTTTTTACGGATTCTCGTTATACCCTAATGGCTAAAGAAAGCGTTACTGGTTTCGATATCATTGAAACCAGAACGGCATTAAAAGAAATAGCCAACTTCTTGCTTGAGGATAAGGTCGCTCGCTTAGGGTTTGAAAATGACATGACTTTTGCCTTCTATCAATCCTTGGAAGTTAATTTTGGCAAGACGACTTTAGTGGCCCAGAATGGCTTGGTTGAAACCTTGCGTCAGATTAAAGACGCCAGTGAAATTGCTACTATTGCTAAAGCATGTTCCATTTCTGACAAGGCTTTTATTGATGCTTTGGACTTTATTAAAGCAGGGCAAACGACTGAAGTGGAATTAGCTAATTTTTTAGATTTTCAAATGCGCAAATATGGTGCAACAGGTGTTTCATTTGAAACCATCGCTGCATCGGGTAAACGCTCGGCAATGCCCCATGGGAGAGCAAGCAATAAGGTCATTGAGTCTGGAGATAGTCTAACCATGGACTTTGGCTGCTATTACGATCATTATGTTAGTGATATGACGAGGACCATTCATGTCGGTCATGTGACGGATCAGGAGCGGGAAATCTACGACGTGGTTCTAAGGGCTAATAAGGCTTTGATTGAAAAAGCGCGTGCAGGCATGACTTTTACCGACTTCGACAAGGTGCCGCGTGACATTATTGTCAGTGCTGGTTACGGTAGTAACTTCACACACGGGATTGGACATGGTATCGGACTGGATATCCACGAGAATCCATTTTTCACAAAATCAGACAAGGTCTTGGAAGCAGGCATGGTCGTGACCGACGAGCCAGGAATTTACATTGATAATGCCTACGGCTTGCGCATTGAAGACGATTTGGTTATTACAGAAGAGGGTTGCCGCGTTTTAACCATGGCCCCAAAAGAAATTATTGTCATTTAAGGAGATTATTATGGGAAACCGACTATCTTGGCAAGACTATTTTATGGCCAATGCCGAATTGATTTCCAAACGCTCAACCTGTGACCGAGCTTATGTTGGAGCGGTTCTAGTAAAAGATAACCGCATCATCGCAACAGGCTACAATGGTGGCGTTTCAGCAACTGATAACTGTGACGAGGCCGGACACTACATGGAAGATGGTCATTGCATTCGGACCGTCCACGCCGAAATGAATGCCTTGATTCAATGTGCCAAAGAGGGCATTTCGACAGATGGTACGGAGATTTATGTGACCCATTTTCCCTGCATTAACTGCACTAAAGCCCTTTTGCAGGCAGGAATCAAGAAAATTACCTACAAATCCAACTACCGGATGCATCCCTTCGCCGTTGAACTGATGGAGAAAAAAGGGGTAGCCTATGTTCAGCATGATGTACCAACCCTAACTTTAGGAAGTGACTAAGGTTAAGCTTTTTTTGGGTAAATGGCAGAGCAAGGCTGGATCGGGTCTGAGTAGGACTTGTAAAGGCATAAAAGATTTGAGTAAAAGGCACTTTTGTGATAGAATGAAGTGATAAAATTTTAGTAAGAGGTAATAATAAATGATTGAAGCAAGTAAGCTTAGAGCAGGTATGACATTTGAATCTGAAGGTAAATTAATTCGCGTTTTAGATGCAAGTCACCATAAACCAGGTAAAGGGAACACCATCATGCGTATGAAATTACGTGATGTTCGTACTGGTTCAACTTTTGACACAACTTACCGTCCAGATGAAAAATTTGAGCAAGCTATTATTGAAACAGTTCCAGCTCAATACCTATACAAAATGGATGACACAGCTTACTTCATGAACACTGATACTTATGATCAGTATGAAATTCCAGTAGCTAATGTTGAACAAGAATTACTTTACATTCTTGAAAACTCAGATGTTAAAATTCAGTTCTACGGAGATGAAGTGATCGGTGTTACAGTTCCAACAACTGTTGAATTAACAGTTACAGAAACACAACCATCAATTAAAGGGGCAACTGTTACAGGTTCAGGTAAACCAGCTACTCTTGAAACAGGATTAGTCGTTAACGTTCCAGACTTTATCGAAGTTGGACAAAAACTTGTTATTAATACAACTGAGGGTACTTACGTTTCTCGTGCCTAAGGATTTTGTCAACAAAGGTTGAGAAAAGGAAAGGAAATGCTATGTTAAGTGAAAATATTGGTGAAATCGTTATTTCACCTCGCGTTCTTGAAGTCATCACAGGCATTGCGGCAACTCAGGTTGACGGTGTCTATTCACTTCATAACAAAAAAATGTCAGATAGCTTTAATAAAGCTAGCTTAGGTAAAGGAGTTTACTTACGTACTGAAGAAGATGGTACTGTAACTGCTGATATCTATGTTTATCTTCAGTATGGTGTCAAAGTCCCTACTGTTTCAGTAGCTATTCAAAAAGCTGTTAAAGCAGCTGTCTATGACATGGCAGAAGTGACTATCTCATCTGTTAATATCCATGTTGAAGGAATTGTACCTGAAAAAACACCAAAACCTGATTTGAAATCACTTTTTGAAGAGGATTTCTTGGATGACTAGTAGTTTTAAAGATTCCAGAAGAGATCTTCGGGAACGTGCTTTTCAGGCCCTATTTAATATGGAACATGGAGGTGACTTTTTAGAGTCATCACAATTTGCCTATGACTATGATAAAGACTATGACCAAGAGCAACCTTTAGATGTCCCAGCCTTCCTATTAACCTTGGTTAATGGTGTTAAGGACCACAAGGACGAATTGGATGCCATTATCAAGGACAACCTCAAAGAAGGTTGGTCGCTCGAACGTCTGACCTTATCAGATAGAACCATGTTACGTTTAGGACTCTATGAAATCAAGTTCTTTGATGAGACACCAGACCGTGTGGCATTAAATGAAATCATTGAAATTGCCAAAAAATATTCTGACGAAACATCAGCCAAGTTTATCAACGGCCTGTTAAGTCAGTTCGTAAAAGAAGACTAAAGAAAAACATCTATTTCACTTGAAATAGATGCTTTTTTTTGTTTGCTAGATACTTTTGCCTGGTAAAAGAGTTATTGGTAAGATATAGTCCTTGCTGGTTTTTTCCTTGGCAATCCGTTTCATGAGAACTTCAACACATAGGGTAGCAATTTCTTGAATGGGTTGTTTGATGGTTGTTAGTTGGGGGAAATAATTTTCGACAAAAGCTGTACCATCATAGCCAATCAGTTTTAATTCCTCAGGAATTGAGAGTCCCATATTTTTGGCAACCTTCATAATTAAAATGGCTGTTAGGTCATCGGAAGCAAAGATGCCATCAGGTTTGCGAGTGGCCAAGATAGATTTGATTTCCATCTCACGACGAATGGTTGATAAATGATTAGGAAGTTTTATAATTTCAGCCGTTTTTTTGAGTTGGTAAGAAAAGCCAAGCTGACGAAGCCCAGTAGGGGAGTCAGAGTTATCGTTACCAGTAATCATGATAATTTTTTGACATTTATAATGTTGTAAGGTTTGGGCAGCCAGCTGCCCACCCTGAAAATTATCTGATGAAATAATGGGCACATTGGGAGCCAAATTGCGGTCGAAAGCAACAATGGGAGCTTCAACCCGTTCATAGTCGTCAAGCCCCAAATTGTGACTGGATGAAATGATACCATCCACCTGGTTGGCAGCTAACATTTCTAAATATTCTCTTTCCTTTTGCGGATCATGCTGACTGTTACAGATGATGGTTTTGTAGCCCGCTTTGAAAAGTTCAATTTCTAAATACTCAATCAGTTCGGCGTAGAAAATATTAGAGATGTTTGGGAAAATCAGTCCAATTAATTTGGCTGATTTTCCTTGCAAGCTGCGGGCGAAATTGTTGGGTTGATAGCCCAATTCACGCATGGCAGCTTGAACCTTATCAATGGTTTTTTGTGATAAATAACCTTTTTTATTAATGACGCGTGAGACTGTTGTCGGACTGACACCGGCTAATTCAGCCACATCGGTTAATTTTGCGACCACCCTATTACCTCATTTCATAGTAATGACCATCAATCTTACCTTTTGGCATCAGAATAGCAGAAGCGCCATTTTCTGGGAAGTAGCGGCTGGTTAGGACAGCCTGTCCATCGTTTACAAATACTTCGATGATTGATTGGTCTACGTAGATATTAAGTGTAACATCTTCTTTGGGTATTTGGCAAGAACGCTTTGTTCCATATGCCTCCGCGAAGCCATGCTTGGTCTTGCTACGGTCTAGGGTCAATCTACCTGTTTCCGTATCAGCTGTGATCGCGAAGCCATTGCCGCAGGCATCAGCCAAGAGAAGTAGTTCTTTTTGACTTTGGGCTGGAATCGTCACTTGTAAGTGATAGGAATTTGTTGTAGTATTTTTTTCTTCGAGGATTTGAGCCTGTCCTTGTAAGTTGCTCATAGCTGAGACTGGTTTCTGATAGAGGACGCCATTTTTTATGGTCAATTCTTTGACCAGACTGAGGGCTCCTTGGTAATCATAGTCATCAGTTGGATAGTCCACATCTGGTAAACCAATCCAAGAGACTGCAAGAGCTCGTCCATCGGGGCTATTGAAGGCTTGTGTAGCATAGGCTTCAAAACCAAAATCGAGGTTTTGTAAAGGAGCGTCACCTAAAAGTTGCCCCTTTTCAGGATCAAAGCTGTCAAAGATTTGATAGGTGTTGGGATAAATATTATCGTAGGTTAACTCGTCTTTGCTGAGACCTTGAGGGCTATAGATTAGCACAGGTTTTTCATCTACAAAAACTAAGTTGGGACACTCGACCATATACTCGCTAGCCTGTCGACCTAAATCCAAATCGGCCACAAACTGCCAATTTTCAACATCATTTGCGACTGCTTTATAAAGTTTAATAAAGCCTTTTTGCTCAAGACTCTGGGCACCAACAATAGCGTAGAACTGGTCCTGGTATTTAAAGATTTGCGGGTCACGGAAGTGTTCGGTCACGTCTTCTGGTTGGGAAATAAGAACCTGAGAACATTTTTCAATCTGGCCATTCTTGGTCATGTAGGCACCAATTTGTCTTGGGTCGCGGACCCAATTTTGGTCACGGACATTACCAGTATAGAAAAGGAATAATTTGTCATCGACAGCATAGGCGGAGCCGGAGTAGGCACCTTGTGCATCATTGACATGATCAGGTAGTAATTTAGTGCCAGTCTCTTCAAAGTGAACCAAATTTTGGGAGGTTAGATGAACCCACTGTTTTAATCCATGGGCAGCACCGTAGGGCCAATTTTGGTAGAAGAGGTGGTATTTACCATCAAAATAAGAAAAACCATTTGGGTCATTTAGTAATCCTGTTTGTGGTTCAATATGATAGTTGGCATGCCAAGGTGATTGGGCAACATTTTCTTTAATCTTTAAGAATTGGTCTTCTGTCCATTCCTGATAGGGTCGATAGCGGACCTCTTGTGGTAAATTCATGGCAGATACTCCTTTTATAGTCTTAAATCTATACTAAACGTTTTCTTTCTAAAAATCAACTTTTAAGACAAAAATAAATAATTTTCTGTCAAACGCTTGACAGAAAATTTTGAGGTGCTAAAATGGTAATCAAGAGATGAAGCCCTTTCATCAAAAAAGAGAAAAAGGAGATTTTGCAAGGATGGATAATACACAAATTGCAAAGCAAGTCATTGAAGCCCTAGGTGGACGCGATAATGTTAAAAGTGTAGCTCATTGTGCGACTCGTTTGCGCGTAATGGTTGTTGATGAAGCTAAAATTGATAAGGAAAAAGCAGAGAACATTGAAAAGGTAAAAGGTGCTTTCTTCAATTCTGGTCAGTATCAAATGATTTTTGGAACTGGTACTGTTAACAAGATTTATGATGAAGTTGTCGCTTTAGGTCTGCCAACTTCAACAAAATCTGAAATGAAAACAGAAGCTGCTAAACAAGGCAACTGGTTCCAACGCTCAGTGCGTACTTTCGGTGATGTATTTGTCCCTATTATCCCAGCAATTGTTGCGACAGGTCTCTTTATGGGTCTTCGTGGTCTGTTAGGTGCTCTAGGTGTTACTTTACCTGAAGACTTAAATGTTTATTCACAAATTTTAACAGATACAGCCTTCATCGCACTTCCAGCTTTAGTGGTGTGGTCAACTTTCCGAGTATTTGGTGGTAATCCCGTTATCGGTATTGTCTTAGGGTTCATGCTAATCTCCGGTTCCCTTCCTAATGCTTGGGCAGTTGCCTCTGGTGGTGACGTTAAACCTACTATATTCTTTGATTTCATTCCTGTTGTTGGCTTACAAGGATCTGTTTTACCAGCCTTCATCATCGGTATTATCGGTGCCAAATTTGAAAAATTTGTCCGTAAATATGTTCCTGAAGTCCTTGATTTATTGGTAACACCATTTGTGACTTTATTAGTCATGTCAATTCTTGGCTTGTTTGTCATCGGTCCAGTATTCCACGTTGTTGAAAACTATATTCTTATGGGGACAAATGCTGTTTTAGATTTACCATTTGGTCTCCCTGGTTTACTTATTGGTGGAGTTCATCAGGTTATTGTTGTTTCTGGTGTTCACCATATTTTCAATTTATTGGAATCACAATTGATTGCACATAATGGATCAAATCCTTTCAATGCCATTATTACAGCTGCCATGACTGCTCAAGGAGCAGCAACAGTAGCCGTTGGTGTTAAAACTAAAAATCCAAAATTGAAAGCTCTAGCTTTTCCAGCTGCACTTTCTGCCTTCCTAGGTATTACTGAACCAGCTATCTTCGGTGTTAACTTACGTTACCGTAAACCTTTCTTCCTTTCTCTAATAGCAGGAGCTATTGGTGGGGCAACAGCCTCTCTTCTTGGTTTAGCTGGAACTGGTTTTGGTATTACCATTATTCCTGGTACCCTTCTTTATTTAAATGGTCAATTAATTCCTTACTTAATCATGGTGGCGGTATCTTTTGCGGCTGGATTTACACTGACATATCTCTTTGGATTTGAAGATGAAGTTGAGGAAACACCTGTAAAAAAGTCTGAAGACCCAGCTTTAGTTTCTGATGCTGTTGAAGCTAAAGAAGAAGTGCTTGAAGCACCTTTAGCTGGTGAAGTTCTTAATTTAGATGCTGTTTCAGATCCTGTTTTTGCATCAGGTGCAATGGGTAAGGGTGTAGCTATTAAACCAAGTGAACAAGCTGTTTATGCTCCAGTTGATGGTAAAGTTGAAGTTGCCTTTGAAACTGGGCATGCATTCGCTATTAAATCATCCAATGGTGTAGAAGTGTTAATTCACATTGGTATTGATACGGTTTCTATGGCAGGAACTGGCTTTGACGCGAAAGTCTCAGTTGGTCAGATGGTTAAAAAAGGCGATTTACTAGCCACTTTTGACTCAGCTAAAATTTCTGAGGCAGGGCTTGATGATACGACCATGATTATTGTGACGAACTCAGTGGATTATCAAAGTGTCTCTGTTTTGGCACAGGGTCAGGTGGCTTCAGGTCAAGACTTGTTAGCAGTCAAATAAAAAAGGGGCTAGTTTAACTAGCCTTTTTAGCTGAGCAATTATCAAAAGTAAAAAAAGAAAAAAGAAACTGGTATTGCTTTCAGAAAAGCTTTTCCCTATAATATTAAGCAAGAAGACGTTTTCATGAAGGAGATTTTAATGACACGATTGTATGGAAGTATTGAAGCAGGTGGAACTAAGTTTGTTTGTGCTATTAGTGATGATTCGTTTACGATTCTTGAGCAGACGCAGTTTCCAACGACCAATCCGCAAGAGACGATTGCCAATTGCATTGCCTTTTTCAAGCCTTTTGCTAAAGATTTAGTAGGGTTAGGCATTGGCTCGTTTGGTCCCATTGATATTGATCCGGACTCAGCAACTTATGGCTATATAACGAGTACACCAAAACCTGGTTGGGCTAATGTTGACTTATTAGGTGGTCTTAGGGAGGTCTTTCATTTGCCGATGTACTTTACGACGGATGTCAATAGTTCGGCTTATGGTGAAATGATGGCACGTTCAGGCGTTGATAGCCTTGTTTATTACACAATTGGTACCGGAATTGGTGCTGGTGCCATTCAAGATGGTCAATTTGTTGGGGGCATGGGTCATACTGAAGCGGGACATACCTATGTTATGGCTCATCCGACTGATCTTGAAAATGGTTTTACCGGAGTGTGTCCTTTCCATAAGGGCTGTCTTGAAGGGATGGCTGCAGGTCCTAGTTTAGAAGCTAGAATTGGTGTCAGAGGAGAACTCATACCAATGGACTCTCCTGTTTGGGATATTCAAGCTTTCTATATTGCTCAAGCAGTATTGCAAGCAACCATGCTTTACCGTCCAGAAGTCATTGTCTTCGGTGGTGGCGTAATGGCTCAAGCACACATGGTTGAACGTGTTCACCGCCAATTCGCAGAACTTCTTAATGGCTACCTACCTGTTCCGGATCTTATATCTTATATTGTTACCCCTGCTATTGAGAATAATGGCTCCGCAACCCTTGGTAACTTTGCTTTAGCCAAAGCTGCCGCTGAAAATTAAATTTGTCAGACTTCCTAAAATAGCCTTTTAGGAAGTTTTGTCTTTTCTTTCTAAGTGAGAGATGTTAAGCTAAAAGGTAAGAAAACAAGAGAATAAAGGAATAAAGATGGATTTTAAAGAACGGATTTCAGTAAATTTCACCAACTTAACTAAGACTGATAAAAAAATTTCCAACTGTTTATTAGAACATCCAGATTATCTGATTAATCATAATGTTCAAGATGCCGCCCAATTGATTGAAACCTCACCGGCAGCCTTGGTCCGCCTTGCTAAAAAAATTGGCTACAAGGGTCTGCCAGATTTAAAAATAGGATTAGAAGAAGCGTCGCATAAAAGTCAGAAAGAGCCTCAAGGACAAGGCAAAAAAATCATATCAAAGGTTTTAAACAATTACCGGGATAATATTACCTTGTTAGAAAGCCACCTAGATGAGACGCAGTTGCAGCGGATTGCTAAAATATTAGCCTCGTCTGACCTGATTAAGGTTTTAGGTATTGGGAGCTCTGGTCTTAGTGCTGAACAATTGGTCTATTCCCTCCTCTATCAGGACAAATATACAGAAAGTATTACCAGTAAAACGAAAATGTATTACCTGTCTAGAACCCTGACTAAAGATCATGTCCTACTTTTTTACACCGTTACAGGTAATAAGGATTTTGAAGAATTATTTGAAGCGGCTAAGGCCGTTGGCTGTCAGGTCATCATCGTTACAATGGTCGAAAGTCCCTACATCAGACAATATGCAACAGAATTAATTGTTCTACCTTCCAATGTTATGCAACTGCGCAATCCTTCTGGAGATTTTTATCAATTGGATAACCGATCCCTATTCCTGATTTTGTCAGAAATTCTAGCGGCTTATGTCAACCAAAAATTAAAATAAATTTTATTTAAAAAAACATATTGAAATAAATTTCATAAATGGTATACTATTCTTACAAATAACTACTAGTCACTAGTAAAAGGAGATTACCATGAATAAATTTATGGATATGCTAAGTGAAAAGATATTACCAGTAGCAACAGTTTTAGGGAACAATAAATATTTATTAGTTCTTCGTGATGCTTTTATGTTATCTTTCCCACTAACAATGTTTGGATCATTAATCGTCGTTTTCAATAACCTACCATTCTGGCCAGATAGCTTAAAAGCTCAATTTTCAAACCTCTTTGGTAATGGTCAAAGTGCAACCATGTCAATCATGACCATCTTCGTAACCCTTGGTATTGGTTACTACATGGCCAAATCAGAAGAACTTGAAGAAGGGATTTACTCAGCAGTCGTTGCCTTGTCTTCATTCTTAATTTTGACACCATTTTTCTTTGACGTCTTAGGTGCCGATGGCAAAGTGGCCGCTCAAGCCAATGGAGCACTTAGCTTGGATCGTTTAGGGGCAAAAGGAATGTTCCTAGGGATCATCGCAGCATTTATTGCAGCTAAACTTTTTGCTTATTTAACAAAACGTGGATTCACGATTAAAATGCCAGAGAGTGTGCCACCAGCAGTTTCAAAATCATTCTCAGCCTTAATTCCAGCACTTGGAACCTTAATGGTTTTCTTGATTGTGAATGCTCTCATGGTCTCACTATTCCATACTAACCTTCATGATGTTATCTACAACCTTATTCAAAAACCATTGACTGGTTTAGGAACAAGTTTACCAGCAACCATTGTTGCCCTCTTCTTTGTTCAATTCCTATGGTTCTTTGGTCTTCATGGACAAGTTATTGTTAACTCTGTTTTTGAACCATTCTGGCAAACTAACATGTTAGACAACGCTGAATTGACAAAACAAGGAGCAACCGCCCTAGCTGAGCATGGTCATATCGTTACCAAATCATTTATGGATACCTTTACCGTTGGTTTAGGTGGTTCAGGGTCAACCTTAATTGTTGTTTTAATGATGGCTTTCATTATGAAGAGCAAACAATATAAAGAAGTTGGACGTTTTGCCTTAGGACCTGGTATCTTCAACGTAAACGAACCAGTTATTTTTGGTCTACCAATCGTTATGAATGCAAGTATCTTCATCCCTTGGTTATTAGCACCAATCGTTTCTGTTATCGTGGCTTACCTTGGTTTCGCCAGTGGTTTAGTACCATTAACAACTGGTGCTCAAGTTCCTTGGACAATGCCTATCTTCATTTCTGGCTTCCTTGCAACCAACTCAATTATGGGTTCATTATTGCAATTAGTCCAAATTATCGTTATCGGATTAATCTGGTTCCCATTCCTTAAGATGGTTGACAAAGCAGAAAAAATTTAATGATTATAGTAATGGAGTTGGATGGAAATTCCAACTCCATTTTTTAAACAAAGGAGAATTAAAATGACACAATTAGAATTTCCCAAAAATTTTTGGTGGGGTGCGGCCACAAGTGGTCCTCAATCAGAAGGTTCTTTTAAAAAACAACACCAAAATGTTATGGACTACTGGTATGATATTGCCCCTCAAGATTTCTATAATCATGTAGGACCAGATACAGCTTCAAATTTTTATTATGATTATAAGTCTGATATCCAATTGATGAAAGACTGTGGCTTAAATACAGTAAGAACCTCTATTCAATGGTCTCGCTTAATTGATGACTTAGAGACAAATACTGTTAATGAGGAAGCAGCAGCCTTCTATAATGCGGTTATTGATGAATTTATTGCTCAAGGTATCACCCCTTTCTTTACTCTCCATCATTTTGATATTCCAGTAGAATTATTGCATCAATATGGTGGTTGGGAAAGCAAGCATGTGGTCGACTTATTTGCTGGTTTTGCGGAAAAATGTTTCCAACTTTTTGGCGACCGTGTTAAATACTGGTTTACGCACAATGAACCCCTCGTGGTGGTTGAAGGTGGCTATTTAGAACAATTCCACTATCCTAAACGTGTCGATGGTGAAGCTGCTGTTCAAGTTGCTTACAATCTCCAATTAGCTAGCAGTAAAGCTATCGCCAAATACCGTGCCCTTGATTTAGATGGCCAAATCGGGATTATTTTAAATCTAACTCCAGCCTATCCTGCTACTCAAGAAAAAGAAGACCTTTACGCAGCACATGTAGCTGACCTTTGGTACAACCGTCTCTTTATGGATGCAAGTAGTAAAGGTGAATTCCCAGCTGAGTTGGTTGCTCTATTAGAAAAAGAAGGTGCCCTTTGGCAGACTAACCAAGAAGAATTGGAAATCATTAAAAACAACATTATTGATATTCTGGGAGTGAATTTCTACCATCCAAATCGTGTTCAACGTCCTAAATATTCTTACAATAGCTTGGCTGTTGACTTCTTGCCAACCAAATACTGGCAAGCTTACGAAATGCCTATGGCTTGTATGAATGTTGACAAAGGTTGGGAAATCTATCCAAAAGCAGTTTACGATATTGCCAAAGATATTCAAGAAAACTATGACAATATTCAATGGTATATCAGCGAAAATGGTATGGGTGTTTCCCGCGAAGACCGTTACCTCAATGAAGATGGCATGATTGAAGATGATTATCGCATTCAATTTATCACTGAGCATCTCTATTGGTTACATCGAGGTATCAGCGAAGGCAGTAACTGCTAGGTTACCACTTGTGGACACCGATTGATTGTTGGTCATGGGCTAACGCTTATCGCAATCGTTATGGCTTGGTTACCAATAACATCCATACCCAAGTCAAATCTCTGAAAAAATCAGGCTATTGGATGCGTCAATTGGCCGAAAGTGGTCAATTAGAAATTAAAAATAGTGAGCTTCTTAAATAAGTTTAAAACCTCTTCTGATTTTTCAGAAGGGGTTTTGTCAACTCAATTTTTATAAAATCACTAAAAAGATTGGTCTTTGAAAAATAAAAAAAGAATTAGATATTATGCTAAGATTTGACTAAGCACTTAAGTCGACTTGTGTATTTTAAAATAGGAGATTATTTTGCTATGAAAATAAAATACAAATTATTCGCTTTATTATTGTCAATTGTGCTGGGTTTTAATTCTTTTTCAATCATAACTTCTTATGCAGATACCCAAAATAGTGTTATTCAAAATCAAACTGAAAATATAGAAATCGATTTTACTGATGATTAACTAAATATTATCGAGGCGGGTCTAACCCCACATAATATTAAAATTATTGATGGTCTTGTTAAAGAAATTGATTTTCAAGCACCTCGAAGATTTAAAAGATCGCCTCAAACTCAGGTAGTAAAAAAATCTATCAAGATTGCATTGAAAAACAGAAATAAAATCATAAATTTAGTTGGTCGTTCAATAGGGAAAGATGCAGCTGTATCAGTTGGTGCAGCCCTTAACACAATTTCACCTGTACTAAATAAATTATTAACTTGGCAAGATTTAGCATACGGAACAGTACAAGGGCAAATTACTAATGCCCTAATAAATAGTGGGATGCCAGCAACTACTGCTCGTACAGTAGCATTATGGGTTAGGTTAGCCTTAGAATGGGTGGCATAATGTTCAATGAAGAAACTGAGTTTATTTTACAACTTATGAACAATGTCCTAATAGATTTGTGTAAGGAGAATAATTTGAAATCTAGAGAATCATTCTTGTTATCATATTATTTTTCTTGTGAGGAAAGTAGGAGGCTGGATCACTTATTTCGGAAATTTGTTGAAGTAGGAGATACTATTCGCTTAAGAGATTTTCAAAAAGCAATCAAGGAAGAGGTTGGTAAGGACATCACCTTAGAGATTGCTAAGGAACAAGTGACAGTTTATAAGGACTATCAGCCCCTTTTTTATTCGAGAATTGACAAAAGGGGTTTGTAAATGCTGTAATCTCAGGACTTGTGTTTTTTCTTTCATTTCAAAAATTTGAAACCTCAGATGCGTCTTTTGGCCGAAAGTGGTCAATTAGAGGTAAAAAATGCTATAATGGACATATTATAGTATTAGTTTAGAAAAGAGGCTTGTAATGGCAGAACCGTTTTTCCTAGAATCTTGTATGCATGATAAAATTTGGGGTGGCACCAAATTAAGAGATATTTTCAATTATGAAATTCCAACTGAAACTACTGGTGAGTATTGGGCAATTTCAGCTCATCCTAATGGTGTTTCAACGATTTCAAATGGTCAGTTTGCGGGGCAGAAATTGGATCGTGTCTATGCAGAAAATCCTGCATATTTTGGTAATCCTAAGGAAAAAGTATTCCCGCTATTGACAAAAATTTTAGATGCTAATGACTGGCTTAGTGTTCAAGTTCATCCAGATGATGCTTATGGAATGGAACACGAAGGCGAGCTTGGTAAGACAGAGTGTTGGTATATTATTTCTGCGGAGCCAGGTTCAGAGATTATTTATGGACACAATGCGCAATCTAAGGAAGAGCTTAAGGCTTTGATAGAAGCCGGTGACTGGGATAATTTACTGACAAAAGTGCCAGTTGAGGCTGGGGATTTCTTCTTTGTTCCTAGTGGCACCATGCATGCTATTGGTAAGGGCATTATGATTCTGGAAACTCAACAGTCCAGTGATACCACTTACCGGGTTTATGATTTTGACCGTAAGGATGCCGATGGCAACTTACGTGACTTGCATTTAAAACAATCAGTTGACGTTTTAAATCTTGGGGAACCTGAAAACAGTGTACCTGCGACTATTGTTGTTGACCATTTGGTCTCTTCTTGTCTTGTTTCAAATCCTTTCTTCACTGTTTATAAGTGGGTGACCGATGGCTTGATTGATATGAAGCAAACAGCGCCTTATCTCTTGGTCAGTGTTTTAGAAGGTCAAGGAAGACTAGCGGTTGGTTCTGAAGCTTATGAAATCAAAAAAGGTATGCACTTTATCTTGCCAAATGATGTTAAAGTTTGGACGTTTGAAGGACAATTAGAGATGATAGTGAGTCATCCAAATAGCTTATAATTTTATAAAAATTATCATTTAGAAATGCTTAAGAGAAAAGGTTTGGAGTGCTTTCCCCTTTTCTCTTTTCCTTTGTTGGGTTTTCTTGTACTGACTCCTTAATTATGATAAAATGAACTGATAAGATGATCGAAAGGAAATAGAATGGCCAATATTCTACGCAAAGTCATTGAAAATGACAAAGGCGAAATAAGAAAATTAGAAAAACTTGCTAAGAAAGTTGAATCTTATGCCGATCAGATGGAAGCAATGTCTGATCAAGATTTGCAAGCAAAAACACCCGAATTTAAAGAACGATATCAAAAAGGTGAAACCCTTGAACAATTATTACCTGAAGCTTTTGCAGTTGTCCGTGAAGCTGCTAAACGTGTTTTAGGACTTTATCCTTACCGCGTCCAAATCATGGGGGGATTGTTCTCCATAACGGTGACGTTCCAGAAATGCGTACCGGGGAAGGTAAGACCCTTACAGCGACAATGCCCGTTTATTTGAATGCTATTGCTGGTGAAGGTGTGCACGTTATCACAGTTAATGAGTACCTTTCAACACGTGATGCGACTGAGATGGGTGAAGTTTATAGCTGGTTAGGTCTTTCTGTTGGGATTAACTTAGCAGCTAAATCACCTGCTGAAAAACGTGAAGCTTATCTCTGCGATATTACTTATTCAACCAACTCAGAAGTTGGTTTCGACTACCTTCGTGACAACATGGTTGTTCGTCAGGAAGATATGGTACAACGTCCGCTTAACTACGCTTTAGTCGATGAAGTGGACTCCGTTTTGATTGACGAAGCCAGAACACCATTGATTGTATCGGGTGCTGTCAGCTCAGAAACTAATCAATTATATGTGCGTGCTGATATGTTTGTTAAGACCCTTAAGGTTGACGATTATATCATTGACGTGCCGACTAAAACCATTGGTTTAAGTGATTCCGGTATCGACAAAGCTGAATCTTACTTTAACTTGGCTAACTTGTATGACATCGACAATGTCGCTTTAACTCACTTTATTGATAATGCCCTCCGTGCCAACTACATCATGTTGCTTGATATTGACTATGTGGTTAGTGAAGAAGGTGAAATCCTAATCGTCGATCAGTTTACTGGTCGTACAATGGAAGGTCGTCGTTTCTCTGACGGTTTGCACCAAGCCATTGAGGCTAAAGAGGGTGTTCGCATTCAAGAAGAGTCTAAGACAAGTGCCTCAATTACCTACCAAAATATGTTCCGGATGTATAAGAAATTGGCAGGGATGACTGGTACGGCTAAAACCGAGGAGGAAGAATTCCGCGAAGTTTATAACATGCGTATTATTCCAATTCCTACTAATAGACCGGTTGTTCGTCTAGACCATACCGATTTGCTTTATCCGACTTTAGAGTCCAAATTTAAAGCTGTTATTGCGGATGTTAAAGAACGTCATCAAAAAGGTCAACCAGTCCTTGTTGGTACTGTTGCTGTTGAAACCAGTGACTACATTTCAAAACAATTAGTGGCTGCAGGTGTCCCTCACGAAGTATTAAACGCTAAGAATCACTTTAAAGAAGCTCAAATTATCATGAATGCTGGTCAACGTGGTGCGGTTACGATTGCGACCAATATGGCCGGTCGTGGTACCGATATTAAATTGGGTGAAGGTGTTCGTGAACTTGGTGGTCTTTGTGTTATTGGTACAGAAAGACACGAGAGTCGTCGTATTGATAACCAACTTCGTGGTCGTTCTGGTCGTCAAGGTGACCCAGGTGAATCACAATTCTATCTCTCTTTAGAAGATGATTTGATGAGACGCTTTGGTTCTGACCGTATTAAAGCCTTCTTAGACAGAATGCGAGTGGAAGAAGAAGACGCTGTGATTAAGTCACGGATGTTAGCTCGTCAAGTTGAATCAGCTCAAAAACGTGTTGAGGGTAATAACTATGACACCCGTAAACAGGTCCTACAATATGATGACGTTATGCGTGAGCAACGTGAAATTATCTATGCTAACCGTCGTGATGTTATCACTGCAAATCGTGACTTGGGTCCTGAAATCAAAGCCATGATTAAACGGACCATCAAACGCACACTTGAGGCGCATTCAAGAAGTAATCGTAAGGATGCTCTTGACGCCATTGTTGCTTTTGCCCGTACAAGTATTGTTCCAGAAGAATCTATCTCAGTTAAAGATTTGCGCAATCTAAAAGATGAGCAAATTAAAGATTTTCTTTACAAACGAGCACTTGAGATTTATGATCAACAAATGGCAAAACTCCATGATCAAGAGGCTGTTTTGGAATTCCAAAAAGTCTTGCTCTTGATGATAGTTGATAACAAGTGGACGGAACATATTGATGCTTTGGATCAATTACGTAATTCGGTTGGACTTCGTGGTTATGCTCAAAATAACCCAGTTGTTGAATATCAAGCTGAAGGCTTTAAGATGTTCCAAGATATGATTGGTGCCATTGAGTTTGATGTGACACGGACGATGATGAAAGCACAAATTCATGAACAAGAAAGAGAGCGGGCTAGCCAGCATGCAACAACGACGGCTACACAAAACATTTCAGCACAATCTATTAATGACCAAGCTGAATCAGCTCAAGTTTATGAAAATGTTAAACGCAATGATCCATGTCCTTGTGGTTCAGGTAAAAAATTCAAAAATTGTCATGGACGTAAGGCATTTAACTAATGTCAGTCAGATAAATGAGAAATAATGAAAGTGAAGCTAAGACTCTGTCTTAGCTTCATGGACTTTCCTTTTGGAAGCCCAAATTTACGAGTATACAGGTGAATAGATGATTATTGGACACGGTATTGATTTGCAAGAAATAAGTGCCATTGAACGGGCCTATCAACGGAATCCACGCTTTGCTGAGAAAGTCCTGACGGCAAATGAGTTAGCGATTTTTCAAGCACATAGCGGTAAGCGCCAAATGACCTATTTGGCAGGTCGTTGGTCAGCAAAAGAAGCCTTTTCTAAAGCGATGGGAACAGGTATTGGTAAATTAAGTTTTCAAGATATTGAAGTGGCATCAGACTCTAAAGGTAGACCTTTTTTTAGCCGTTCACCCTTTTCAGGTCAGAGCTTTTTGAGTATTTCCCATAGTGGTCAATTCGTGCAAGCAAGTGTCATATTGGAGGAAAAAGAGTGATTTCAAGTTTACATCGTCCAACAGTAGCAACTGTGGACTTAAAAGCAATCCAAAATAATATCAAAGCTGTTCAAGCGCATATTCCGCAAGATACTAAGACTTATGCGGTGGTTAAAGCTAATGCCTATGGTCACGGTGCGGTTGCGGTTGCCAATGCTATTAGCCAGGAGGTAGATGCCTACTGCGTTTCTAACTTGGATGAGGCCCTGGAGTTAAGACAGGCTGGCATTAAAAAGGAAATTTTGATTTTAGGTGTAGTTTTAGCTTCTGAGTTGCCTTTGGTAATTGAAAATCAGATAACTATTACAGTAGCTAGTATGGAGTGGTTGGATGCGGCTCAAGCTTACTTCAGTGACCTTTCAAAATTGCATGTGCATTTGAAAGTTGATTCTGGTATGGGTAGAATTGGTGTCCGTTCTTTAGCTGAAGCGGATGACTTGATTGCTCAGATGCTTGAGGCTAATATTAATGTCGATGGTATTTTCACTCATTTTGCAACAGCCGATGAAGCTGATACTGGGAAATTCCAGGCGCAACTAAGTTTCTTTACCGATTTGGTTAATGGCTTAGCCTATAAACCAGCCTTGGTTCATGCCAGTAATTCAGCAACCAGTATCTGGCATAGTGAAACCATTTTTAATGCTGTTCGATTGGGTATTGTCATTTATGGTTTGAATCCTAGTGGTTCGGAATTGGCTTTGCCATATCCTTTGCAAAAGGCTTTGACCTTAACCTCTCGTTTAGTACACGTTAAGAGCATTAAGGCTGGTGATACCGTAGGTTACGGAGCGACTTACACTGCTGAAGAAGATGAATTCGTGGGGACTATTCCGATTGGCTACGCTGATGGTTGGACCAGAGACTTGCAAGACTTTTCTGTCTTGATTGATGGTCAATTTTGCCAAATTATTGGGCGGGTTTCCATGGACCAAATCACCGTTCGACTATCAAAAGCATATGCCATTGGGGAAAAAGTCACCTTGATTGGTCAAGATGGTGACAAGGAAATCACGGCCACTGATTTGGCTGCCAAAAAAGGAACCATTAACTATGAGGTTCTCTGTCTCTTGTCAGATCGCATTCCCAGAAAGTACCACTAATGCAATAATAAGCAAACTCTTGTATAATAGATAATACAAGAGTTTTTCTTTAGGACGGAAGGATTAAGATGCATATCGAGTCACCAGTATCAGAATTGAAGGGTTTTGGCCCCAAATCAGCTGAGAAATTCCAAAAATTAGATATTTTCACCATCAAGGATTTACTGCTCTATTATCCTTTTCGTTATGAGGATTTTAAAAGCAAGTCCGTTTTTGACTTGCAGGATGGTGAGAAAGCTGTTGTCACAGGCACTGTTGTCACACCGGCAAATGTGCAGTACTACGGGTTTAAGCGAAATCGCCTAGCCTTTAAAATTAAGCAGGGTGAATTGGTTATCGCTATTAACTTCTTCAATCAACCTTATTTAGCTGATAAAATTGAGCTTGATAAAGAAGTGGCTATTTTTGGTAAATGGGATCAGAAAAAAGCCAGTTTAACAGGAATGAAATTTTTACTGAGTTTGGAAGACGATTTACAGCCGGTTTACCATGTCACTCAAGGTGTTAGTCAGTCTGCTTTAATCAAAGCCATTAAAGCGGCTTTTGACAGTCAACTTTTAAGCCAAATTGAGGAAAATATTCCTGAAATGCTGATTCAAAAATACCGGCTCATGCCGCGTCAAGAAGCTATTAAGGCTATGCATTTCCCTGTGGATTTAGCAGAATACCGGCAGGCACTTAGACGGATTAAGTTTGAAGAACTCTTCTATTTCCAAATGCAATTACAGGTTCTCAAACATGCTAATAAGACTGAGACCTCTGGACTGATGATTCCCTTCGACCAAAAAGCTGTGGATGCTGTTATTGAAAGTTTGCCTTTCCCATTGACGGGAGCTCAGGCTCGTAGTTTGGTCGATATTTTGAAGGACATGCGGACTGGTCAACACATGAATCGGCTTTTGCAAGGGGATGTGGGGTCTGGTAAAACAGTTATTGCCAGCTTGGCTATGTATGCAGCCTACACGGCGGGATTTCAGTCAGCCTTGATGGTTCCAACCGAAATTTTGGCGGAACAGCATTACCAAAGTTTGACGGAATTATTCCCAGATTTGTCTATTGCTATTCTCAAATCAGGTATGAAAGCAGCTGCTAGACGGAGTGCTTTGGCAGCTATTGCGGATGGTTCTGTAGACATGATTGTTGGGACCCATGCCCTGATTCAAGATGCTGTCCAATACCACCGTTTAGGCTTGGTTATTACGGACGAGCAACACCGTTTTGGTGTCAAACAAAGGCGAGTTTTCCGAGAAAAAGGCGCAAATCCAGATGTTCTGATGATGACCGCGACTCCGATTCCACGAACTTTAGCCATTACAGCCTATGGAGAAATGGATGTCTCTATCATCGACGAACTGCCAGCAGGTCGCAAACCCATTATTACCCGTTGGGTCAAACATGAACAATTGGATAAGGTTTTGGCTTGGATGGGGCAAGAAATCGCCAAGGGCGCCCAAGTTTATGTTATATCTCCCTTGATTGAAGAATCAGAGGCACTGGATTTAAAAAACGCTGTCGCTTTAGAACAAGAGTTGAAAGAGTACTTTAAAGATCAAGCAAGAATTGCCCTCATGCATGGTAAGATGAAAAACGAGGACAAGGATACCATCATGCAAGCCTTCAAAAATCAAGAGACAGATATTCTAGTTTCGACAACAGTTATTGAAGTTGGGGTTAATGTTCCTAATGCTAGTATCATGTTGATTATGGATGCTGACCGTTTTGGTCTCAGTCAGTTACACCAGCTACGTGGCCGGGTTGGTCGTGGTCATAAACAATCATATGCAGTTCTGGTTTCGAATCCAAAAACGGATAGCGGTAAAGAGCGGATGAAGATTATGACTGACACCACTGATGGTTTTGTTTTGGCTGAAGCTGATTTGAAAATGCGGGGTTCGGGTGAAATCTTCGGGACTAGACAGTCTGGGATTCCAGAATTTAAAACGGCCGATTTGTTAGAAGACTACCCTATTTTGGAAGAAGCCAGAAGGGTGGCTAGTGAGATTGCTGGTCAAGAAAATTGGCAAATCGATCCGCGCTGGCAAGTTATTGCCAACAATTTAGAGGAACAAGGAGCTTTTGACTAGGGGGATTTTAAGTGTCTAGGAAACTGGCAAAGCTTGAGTTAGGATTAAAAAGTCAGTCTCGATTAAGAAATCGGTTGCAATTCATGCTATAATAGAGAAAGCTATTAGTCAAAAAGGAGAATCTTATGACAACACAACTCATTGGACAAACAGGACTTGAGGCCTCGCGTATTGCTTTAGGTTGTATGCGGATGGCAGCTTTAGATGTCGCTCAAGCCGAAAAAACAATTGCGACTGCTTTGGAAGAAGGCATTAGCTTTATTGATCACGCTGATATCTATGGTGGCGGAGAATCAGAAATCCGTTTTGCCCAAGCAGCTAAAAATTTAGGTTTAAACCGCGATGATTATATTCTACAATCAAAATGTGGTATTCAAAAAGGTTATTTTGATTTTTCAAAAGAGCATATTATTTCATCTGTTGAAGGCATTTTAAGCCGTCTGGCAACAGATCATTTAGATTTTTTAGTCCTTCACCGCCCAGATGTTTTAGTGGAACCTGAAGAAGTGGCTGAAGCCTTTACCCAATTGGAAAAAGCTGGTAAGGTTAAACATTTTGGTGTTAGTAACCAAAATCGCTATCAAATGGAACTTTTACAAACTTACATGGACCAAAAAATTGCCGTTAACCAAATGCAATTATCACCTGCTCATACACCAATGTTTGATGCTGGTTTGAATGTTAATATGCGTAGTCAAGCTGGTATTGACCGTGATAATGGTGTGGTTGAATATTGTCGCTTAAATAAGGTTACGATTCAAGCCTGGTCGCCTTTCCAAATTGATTTGGACAAGGGATTATTTACTGGCAATCCTGATTATCAAGAATTAAATGAAACGATTGAAAATCTTGCCAATCAATACCAAGTATCTTCAGAAGCAATCATCATTGCTTGGATTTTACGTCATCCGGCACAAATGCAAGCCATTGTTGGTTCTATGAATCCAGAACGATTGAAAAAAATTGCCCAAGCTAATTCAGTCAACCTCACTCGTACTGAGTGGTATGACATCTATCGAAGCGCAGGCAATATCCTACCATAATGAATAAGAACCTAGCTAGAGAATCTAGCTAGGTTTCATTTTTTATCCTTCAATGTAATCTTTTAAAGCTTGGCCATTTAAACCGGCATTTAAGGCAATCAAGAGTTTTAAGCGGGCTTTAGGGGCATTGAGTTCTTTGACAAACATGACTCCGGCATCGCGCAGCATGGCACCACCACCTTGGTAGGCATACACGGGTTCGGCGATACCGTTGAAGCAACGTGAAACTAAGACTACAGGGATCCCAAGAGCGATAAGTCGTTGTACTTCGGGAGCTGCTAGCGGAGGAATGTTTCCAGCTCCGAGGGCTTCGATAACTAGTCCTTGGATACTGTCGGGATTGAGGAGGCTTAGGATAGACCCATCGCCCATTCCGGCATAGGCTTTAATGATTGGAACGGTGCCTGAAACAGTTTGGAGATCAAAGCGAACTCGGGGCTCAGCTGTTTTGAAAAAGAGGATATCATTTTTCATAATAACACCAAGAGGACCATGTGTTGGTGTGCGAAAGGTGGAAACGTTAGTTGTATGGGTTTTTGTTACATATTTGGCGGCGTGGATTTCATCATTCATAACCACAAGAACGCCTTTACCTTTTGATTTGTCATGACTGGCAACTTTAATGGCTGTTAAGTAGTTGTAAATACCATCGCTACCTATTTCATTGGAGGACCGCATAGCACCTGTGAGAACGATAGGGATATCTGGGACTTCCATTGTATCAATAAAGTAGGCGGTTTCTTCTAAAGTGTCCGTTCCGTGGGTGATAACGATGCCATCATAGTTGTCACCAATTTCTTTAATTTTGTGATAGAGGGCCAACATGTGCTTGGGGATAATATGGGGGCTTGGCAGATTTAGAAAGTCGATGACGGTTAAATTGATATTATCGATGTCTAATCCAACTTGAGTCATGGGGTTTATGTTATTTGGGGCAACTTTTCCATTAGCATCAGCCTGCATGGAAATTGTTCCTCCTGTGTGTAATACGAGAATTTCTTTCATTATTTGCCATTCTTCCTTCGAAATATGTTATAATCTATTCTATCATAAACAGAAGAGAGTAAAGAAGGTTTTGACAATTAAAGCAGTCTTTTTTGACATTGATGGGACGTTATTAAATGACCGAAAAAATGTTCAAAAAACAACACAAAAAGCCATACAAAGTTTAAAAAAACAAGGAATTATGGTGGGCTTGGCAACTAGCCGTGGCCCAGGTTTTGTGCAGCCTTTTTTAGAAAACTTTGGTTTGGATTTCGCTGTTACTTATAATGGACAATACATTTTAACCAGAGATAAGATCCTTTACCAAAATCAATTACCGAAATCATTGATTTATCGTGTCATCCGATATGCTAGTGATAAGAAAAAGGAAGTTTCACTTGGGACAGCATCTGGTTTAGCAGGTTCTCGGATTATTGATATGGGAACCAGTCAATTTGGCCAGGTGGTCTCAAGTATTGTTCCTAAAAGTATGGTTCGGACAGTTGAGGGCAGTTTTAAGAATTTAATTAGACGAGTTAAACCTCAGAGTTTTGATAATTTAGTAACGATCATGCGGGAACCTATTTATCAAATTGTGATGGTTGCCTCTGCCGAAGAAACAGCTGCAATCAAAGAAAAATTCCCCCATATAAAAATCACCAGAAGTAGTCCCTACTCGATTGACTTGATTTCAGTTGATCAATCAAAAATCAAGGGGATTGAACGTCTAGGTGAAATGTATGGCTTTGAACTGTCAGAAGTTATGGCTTTTGGCGATTCTGATAACGACATTGAAATGCTTAATGGTGTCGGTATTGGGGTTGCAATGGGTAATGCCGATGATCTCCTTAAAGCCGACGCTAGCTTTGTCACTTCCTCAAATAACAATGGTGGTATTTCTAAGGCCTTAGCTCATTATGGCTTGATTCACTTTGATGTTGAGAAAAGCTTTAAGAGTCGGGATGAAAACTTCAACAAAGTCAAAGATTTCCATCGTGTTATGGATGGTGATACCATTGAGACCCCGAGAGGTTACTCTTTGAAGGATGCTAGTCATCGTGCTGATTTCAAAATTGAAGAATTGGTTGAATTCATTCATGCTGCCAGTCAAGGTGATAAGAATAAATTTACACAAGCTTTGATGGACATGCATTCGGCTATTGATAAGGCTGCTATTAAAGTTCAGGATAAGGATAATACTGATTCACCATTAGTAGCACAAGTTGATGCTTTGACAGACTTGCTTTATTTCACCTATGGTTCCTTTGTTTTAATGGGTGTGGACCCACAACCAATCTTTGAAACTGTCCATGAATCAAATATGGGGAAACTTTTCCCAGATGGTAAGGCGCATTTCGATCCGGTTACTCATAAGGTTTTAAAACCTGATAATTGGGAGAAACAATATGCTCCGGAAAAAGCCATCAAAAAAGAGCTTGATAAACAGCTCCAAAAATCTTTGCAGCGTTTAGAAAAAGAAAAGGCTTGAGTAGCTAAAACTACTCAAGCTTTTGTTATAAGGTTTTGTTATTATCACGAACAACTAACAAGTCTACTTTAGCATGACGCATGATGTATTCAGAAGATGAACCAATCAATAGACGTTCGAAAGTATTTAAACCAGTAGCCCCGACCATAATCAGGTCAACATTTTCCCGATCCGGTATTTCATGAGCTAAGAGATTTTTTGGATTTCCAAATTCAATCACTTGTTTGACGTTGGTAACGCCTTGTTCACGTGCTTGTTTTTCTAAGTCAGAAAGGACTTCTTTGGCTTCTTGTTCTAACTTGTCATAAATATAGGTATCAAAAGTAGCAACGCTTTGTAAGGCCCGAGTATCAATAACGTGAGCTAAAATGAGTTCACCGTTATTCCGTAAGGCAACGTTGACACCTTTATCAAAGGCAAGTTCAGATTCAAAAGAACCATCGACGGCAACTAAGATATGTTCATATTTTTGGATCATAGTGACGACCTCCTTTTATTACGAAGTTGCTAATTTCTATTTACTATATTATACTCCTTTTTTTAAATATTTGAAAGCGGTTAACGTTTTTTCAGAAATTTTTTTATTGGGATTTTTCATCCCTAAAATTGTTGGAAAATTCTTTTTATTTTTAGTGATTTTGATATAATGTTTATTACGAGGTAAAAGTTATGAAAATATTTGAGAAATCATCCAAGTTAGAACACGTTGCCTATGATATTCGAGGTCCAGTATTGGAAGAAGCAGAGCGAATGATGGCTAATGGCGAAAAAATTCTTCGTTTAAACACTGGTAATCCAGCTGCTTTTGGTTTTGAAGCCCCTGATGAAGTTATTCGCGACTTAATCCTAAATGCTCGTAGCAGTGAAGGCTATTCAGATAGTCGTGGGATTTTTTCTGCCCGTAAAGCAATTATGCAATACTGTCAATTGAAAGAATTTCCAGATGTTGATATCAATGATATTTATTTGGGGAATGGCGTCTCAGAGTTAATCTCTATGTCGATGCAAGCCTTATTAGATGATGGCGATGAGGTTCTTGTCCCTATGCCAGACTATCCTTTGTGGACTGCCTGTGTCAGTCTAGCAGGAGGTCATGCCCGTCATTACATTTGTGATGAAGAAGCTAATTGGTATCCTGATTTAGACGATATTCGCTCTAAAATTACTGATCGCACTAAGGCAATTGTCGTTATTAATCCAAATAACCCAACTGGTGCTTTATATCCGAAAGAGCTTTTAGAAGAAATTGTTGCGATTGCCCGTGAGCATCAATTGATTATCTTCGCTGATGAAATCTATGACCGATTGGTGATGGATGGTGGTGAGCATATTGCTATTGCTAGCTTAGCTCCAGATGTTTTCTGTGTATCCATGAATGGTCTATCTAAATCTCACCGTATTGCAGGTTTCCGTGTGGGATGGATGGTGCTCTCAGGTCCTAAAGAAAATGTTCGCGGTTATATTGAAGGTATTAATATGCTGGCTAATATGCGTCTTTGTTCAAATGTTTTAGCGCAACAAGTTGTCCAAACCTCTTTAGGTGGGCATCAATCGGTGGATAAACTTTTGCTACCTGGTGGTCGTATTTATGAACAAAGAAACTTTATCTATGAAGCCATCAATAATATCCCAGGTCTTTCGGCTGTGAAACCTCAAGCTGGTCTCTATATTTTCCCTAAGATTGACCGAAATATTTACCGTATTGACGATGATGAGCAGTTTGTTTTAGACTTACTTCAACAAGAAAAAGTTATGCTAGTTCATGGACGTGGATTTAACTGGAAAGACCCAGATCATTTCCGTATTGTTTATTTGCCAACAGTTGAAGAATTGGCAGATGTTCAAGAGAAAATTACACGAGTTTTAAATAACTATCGCCGTTAATCAAAATCTCATTAAGAAGAGAAAAAAGGAAAGTCTCGAAAATATTCGAGGCTTTTTTTCTGAAAAAATGGTTAAAAGTCTTGAAAAATATGAATTGTAGAAATTATAAACAATTTTCTGATAATTCCTTGCTTAATCTAACATTCTTTGGTATAATTGAGTCGAAAAATATCAAAGGAAACAGGTGAATTATGCCCAATTTATTAGAAAAAACTCGTAAAATCACATCTATTCTTCAGCGTTCTGTCGATAGTTTAGAAGCTGAATTACCATATAATATCATGGCATCTCGATTAGCGGATATCATCGATTGTAATGCTTGCATTATCAATGGTGGTGGAACTCTTCTTGGATATGCTATGAAGTACAAAACCAACAATGACCGTGTTGAAGAATTCTTTGCTGCTCAGCAATTCCCAGAAAGCTACGTTAAGGCTGCAAGTCGCGTTTATGATACAGAAGCAAACTTGCCTATCGATAGTGAATTGACTATTTTCCCAGTTGAATCGAAAGAAGATTTTCCTGAAGGATTGACGACAATCGCACCTATTTATGGTGGTGGTATGCGTCTTGGTTCATTGATTATCTGGCGTAATGATACAAAATTTAATGATGATGACTTGATCTTGATTGAAATTTCAAGTACCGTTGTGGGTATCCAGTTGCTAAATCTTCAAACAGAAAACCTTGAAGAAACTATCCGTAAACAAACTGCCGTTAATATGGCTATGAATACCTTATCTTATTCTGAAATGAAGGCTGTTGCAGCTATTCTTGGTGAATTAGATGGTAATGAAGGTCGTTTAACAGCATCAGTTATTGCTGATCGTATTGGTATTACCCGTTCAGTAATTGTTAATGCTTTGAGAAAATTGGAAAGTGCTGGTATTATTGAAAGTCGTTCCCTTGGAATGAAAGGTACCTACCTTAAAGTTATCAATGAAGGTATTTTTGAAAAACTAAAAGAAATTTAAGCAACAAAATGAGCCAAGGACAAGAAGTCCATGGCTCATTTTGTTGTCTTTTATTTTTTGATAATTAGGTTTACTGCTTGGTTAATGCGTTCTTCTTGGAGTTCAGGATCCTCGACAGGGTTTTCGATGACATCGGTAATTTTATTGCCAATGATAACACCCATGGTTGAATTGATACTGGAGCGAATGGCTGTTAGCTGGGTTATGATATCAAAACATGTTTTGTCGTCCTCAATCATTTTTTGAACCCCACGCAACTGGCCTTCGGTACGTTTTAATCTATTGATAATATCTTTTTTCTCTGTCCTCATAAAAACCTCATTTCCTTAGCCATTATACGTTGCAAAAATCTATTTGTCAATTTTTTGCTAGCGTAATTTCTTGACTTTCATCAATGAGCATGCTATTCTTAGTATACCATATAGGGTATATAAAGGAGTTGCCATGATTTTTAATCTTTTTGGAAAAAAACAAGAAGCAATCACAACCAGTCAGCTAGCTAGGCTTAAGGCTGAGCAAACGATAGAACTTTTAGATGTCAGAACCAATCAAGAATATCAAGCTGGCCATATTCAAGGAGCAAGAAATATTCCCTTAAATCAAATCAAAACTTTCAAGGGAAATCAAAAAAAGACTTATTATGTCATTTGTCACTCTGGTCTTCGCAGTAAGCGAGCTTGTCAGCACTTAAATGCTATGGGTTATCAAACGGTCAATGTCAAGGGCGGCATGTCCCGTTGGCTAGGCCCACAAATCACTAAAAAGAAGTAAAGGAAAGGTATTAGTATGAAAATTATTATTATTGGTGGAGTAGCCGGTGGCATGTCGGCCGCAACCCGTCTCCGTCGTCTCATGGAAGATGCCGAAATTATCGTCTTTGATAAAGGACCTTATGTTTCTTTCGCCAACTGTGGACTTCCCTTCCATGTTTCTGGTGAAATCGCCGAGCGAGAAGCACTTTTGGTCCAAACCCCAGAACGTCTGAAAGCCAGATTTAATCTGGATGTTCGACCAAATTCAGAAGTGCTGGCCATCAATCCTGAAAAGAAAACAGTTACTGTCAGACATGATGGTAAGGACTACACAGAAAGTTATGATAAATTAATTCTATCTCCAGGTGCCAAACCTTTTATTCCGCCAACCACTGGGCTGGAAGAAGCCAAAAATGTCTACAGTTTGCGTAACATTCCAGATTTAGATCAGATTTTGGCTCATATCAGTGGTCAAAATCTAGGCAAAGCAACGGTTATTGGAGCAGGCTTTATCGGACTTGAAATGGCTGAAAGCCTAGCTCAAAAAGGCTACCAGGTCACTATTGTTGAGATGGCGCCGCAAATTCTGCCACCTCTGGACCAAGAAATGGCTCGTTTCGTTGAAAATGAACTGGTCGCTAAGGGCATCACGGTCATTACAGGCCAATCTGCGCAGGCCTTTTCACAAGAAGGAAAAGTCATCAGCCTAACTGATGGCCGGACTCTAGAATCAGATTTGACCATCATGTCAGTTGGGGTTAGCCCAGCCTCAGATATTGCCAAAGAAGCCGGTGTGGCATTGGGTCTTAAGGGTGGTATATTGGTGGATGACCATTACCAAACCAATTTGCCAGATGTTTATGCTGTTGGTGATGCCATTGTGGTTAAGCAGGAAATTACCGGCAAGGATGCTTTGATTTCCTTAGCCAACCCAGCTAATCGTCAAGGTCGCCAAGTGGCCGATGTGATTGCGGGTATCGAGCGTCCAAACAAGGGTAGTATCGGGACAGCAATCGTCCGCGTTTTCGGCTTGGGAGCAGCTTCAACTGGCTTGAGTGAGCGCGTGGCCCGTCAGGAGTTTGACGATGTGGAAGTCCTTCATATCAGCGGTAAGGATCACGCTTCTTATTTCCCAGGTGCTACTGATATTAACCTTAAGTTGGTTTTTGGTAAAAATAGTGGCCGGATTTACGGGGCTCAAGCAGTGGGCAAGAAGGGTGTTGACAAACGGATTGACATTTTGGCTACCGCGATCAAGGGAGGCCTGACTGTCTTCGATTTACCGGAGTTAGAATTCACTTATGCCCCACCTTTTGGCTCTGCCAAAGACCCCGTTAATATGGCTGGTTATGCCGCTATTAACTTGATGGAAGGTACCAGTCAAAGTATTCAGCATTATCAAATAGAGGAGGCTTTGGCAGCAGGGAAAGTACTCTTGGATGTGCGAACTACCAGTGAATTCTCCAGAGGTCATTTTGGCAATGCCAGCAACATCCCACTGGATGACTTGCGCAGCCGAATTGGTGAGCTTGATGCGGCTAAGGAATACATTGTTTCCTGTCAGTCTGGTTTGCGGTCTTATATTGCGGAACGCATCCTTAAACAAAATGGTTTTAATGTTGAAAACTTAGATGGTGCTTATGCCCTCTATAGCACGGTTTATCCAGAAAGGATTGAAAAATGAAAAGCGAAACGATTCAGGAGCTAGCTAACTTACTAGCTGATAGTAAACTTCATTTAATTGATGTTCGTGAAGTGGACGAGTACAATATGGGACATGTTCCGGGTGCAGTTAATTTTCCTCTATCATCTCTAGCAAACAATTACACAGAATTGCCAAAAGGCGAAACTTTGCACATTATCTGCCAATCGGGTGGTCGTTCGGCAAGAGCTTGCGACTTCCTAGAAGCTAATGGCTATGATGTCATCAATGTCGAAGGTGGAACTGGAGCTTGGACTGGTACTTTAGAAAGATAAAAGCAAGACCCTATCTCAGTTGAAATAGGGTCTTTTTCTGTGTTTCCGAATTTTTCTAATGATTTAAGGTTTAATTCTTCTTATTGTAGTCATAGGAATCTAAAATGACATTTTTGCAGAAGATTTAAATAATAGTAAGTAAATATTGGACATAAATAAAAAGTATTTTTTATTTTTCTACTTGATTTTTAAAAATTACAGTATTATAATATACTATATAATAAATAGTATAGCACATTAGGAAAGTGGTGAGTATTATTCAACTAACGAAGAGACAAGAAGAGATTAGCCAAATCGTGCAAGAGCACCAGCCCATAACAGGTGAAAAAATCGCTGAGTATTTAAAAGTGACCCGGGCAGCTTTGAGGTCTGATTTGGTGGTCTTAACCATGATCGGACTTTTAGATGCCAAACCAAAGGTTGGCTATTTTTACGTGGGAATAGATGATCAGAAAAATGAATACAACCATTTTAAGGACATGAAGGTGTCTGATATTATGGGAATTCCTTTAACGGCCCACCAGACAGAATCAGTTTATGACGTGATTGTCAAAATCTTTATGGAAGATGCGGGTTGCGCCTTTATTCTTGATGAGGAAGATTATTTCTGTGGTGTTGTATCGCGTAAAGACCTCTTAAAAGCAAGTATTGGTGGCGGCGACTTGAGTAAAATTCCAATCGGGATGATTATGACTCGGACGCCAAATGTTACGACTGTTTTGGAAGAGGAACTGGTTCTTGAAGCAGCTGAAACCTTAGTGGAAAGACAAGTTGATTCTCTCCCAGTGGTTCGCTATGCGGAAAATGGCAAGGCCAAAGTAGTTGGCAAACTTTCAAAAACAATTATTACCAAGCTCTTTTTAGAAATAAAGGAATAGAAAGGAGGTAGCATGGACGAACAATTAACGCTTTATATTATTTCAGATTCATTAGGTGAGACGGCTAGAGCCATTGCCAATGCTTGTATGCAACAATTCCCCCAGCATGATAAGTGGCGTTTTGAACGCTTTTCATACATTAATAATAAAGAACTTCTGGATGCCGTTTTTGAAAAAGCCAAAAATAAAAATGTCTGCCTCATGTTTTCATTAGTTGATGATCAATTGGCTCAATATGCAAGATGCGTTCAGAAGAAGAAAATTTTGTTTATGTTGACCTTCTTTCGAATGTCATCAAGGCTATGTCGAAAATTTCTGGTTTATCACCTTTAGGTCAACCAGGATTATTACGGAAATTAGACCGAGAATACTTTAAGCGGGTTGAAGCCATTGAATTTGCAGTCAAATATGACGATGGGAAAGACCCTCGCGGTATCCTTTTAGCAGACTTGGTTCTACTAGGAATTTCAAGGACCTCTAAGACGCCCCTAAGTATGTACTTGGCTGACAAACATGTTAAGGTCGTCAATATCCCTTTAGTTCCAGAAGTACCAATTCCTAAAGAAATCTACGAGATTAGTCCCAAAAAGATTATTGGTTTAACCAATTCAGTAGAGCGGCTTAGTCAAGTTCGTAAGGAAAGACTGAAATCCATGGGACTGTCAAGTACAGCCTCTTATGCTAACCGTGATCGTATCTATGAAGAAGCAGTCTATGCTGAAGAGTTGATGCGAAAATTAAAATGTCCAATCATTAATGTTTCCGATAAAGCCATTGAAGAAACAGCAACTATCATTTTGGAAATCCTAAAAAATAACAGCCTATAAATTGGAGGAAATCATGGAAAGAAAATTTGTTTATCGTTTTGCAGAAGGTCATAAAGACATGAGATCATTACTTGGTGGTAAAGGTGCCAACTTAGCAGAAATGACAAGTATCGGCCTACCAGTACCTCAAGGATTCACTATTACAACTGAAGCATGTAATGATTACTATGACAATGGTGAATTAATTCGTTCTGAAATTTTAAATGAAATTGATCAGGCTTTGGCTGCTCTTGAATTGGAGCAAGGTAAACGCCTTGGAAGTGATCAAGATCCTTTATTAGTATCAGTACGTTCAGGTGCTGTCTTCTCTATGCCAGGGATGATGGATACCATTTTGAACCTTGGATTAAATGACACAAGTGTTCAAGGACTTATTGCTGCAACTGATAACGAACGTTTCGCTTATGATAGCTACCGTCGTTTCATTCAAATGTTTGCGGATGTTGCTATTGGTATTCCAAAATACAAATTTGAAGCAATCTTAGACCAAGCAAAAGAAGCAAAAGGTTTTACTGATGATACACAATTAACAAGTCAAGACCTACAAGAAATTGTAACCGCATACAAGAAAATTTATTTGGAAGAAACAGGAAAAGAATTCCCACAACATCCAAAAGAACAACTCTTATTAGCCATTGAAGCAGTTTTCAAATCTTGGAATAACCCTCGTGCCAAAGTTTATCGTCGCTTGAACGACATTTCTCATACCTTGGGAACTGCCGTTAACATTCAAGCAATGGTCTTTGGGAATATGGGTGAAAACAGCGGAACAGGGGTTGCTTTCACTCGTAGCCCTTCGACAGGTGAAAACCACTTGTTCGGTGAATACTTAATCAATGCCCAAGGTGAAGATGTCGTTGCCGGTATCCGTACACCTCAATCTATCGACCGCCTTAAAGAAGATTTACCAGAAATCTATCAAGAATTTGTAAATATTACGAAATTACTTGAACAACACTACCATGACATGCAAGATGTTGAGTTCACTATTGAAAAAGGCAAACTCTTCATGCTGCAAACCCGTAACGGTAAACGGACTGCCAAAGCTGCCATCAAGATTGCCGTAGACCAAGTAAAAGAAGGTCTAATCACTAAAGAAGAAGCTATCATGCGCATTGAGCCAGGTCAATTGGAACAACTCTTGCATCCAGCTTTTGACCCTAAAGATTTGCAAAAAGCACAGCGTTTAACAGGTGGACTTCCAGCCTCACCAGGTGCTGCTTGTGGACAAGTTTACTTCCATGCTGATGATGCTGTAAAAGAAGCTAAAGCTGGAAAAGAAGTTCTTCTTGTTAGACAAGAAACATCTCCGGAAGATATTGAAGGAATGGTATCAGCAAAAGGGATCATCACAGCACGTGGTGGTATGACATCACACGCAGCGGTAGTTGCGCGTGGAATGGGTAAACCTTGTGTTGCAGGTTGTAGCCAGCTTCAAGTCGACGAAGTACAGAAAGAAATCACTATGGGTCAAGTGACCATCAAAGAAGGTGATTTCTTATCAATTGACGGTGGAACAGGTGCCGTTTATATTGGTCAAATCCCAATGGCAGCAACTGCTCTTGATGCTGACTTCGAAGAATTTATGGCTTGGGTTGACCAAGAACGTGATATGAAAGTACGTTCTAATGCTGATAACCCACGTGATGCTCGCAAAGCCCTAGAATTCGGTGCGGAAGGTATTGGTCTCTGCCGTACAGAGCATATGTTCTTTGATGAAGAACGTATTCCTTTGGTTCGTGAAATGATCGTTGCGGACAATCTTGAAGACCGTGAAAAAGCTTTAGAGAAATTATTACCTCACCAACGCGGTGACTTCTATGAACTCTTTAAAGCGCTTGATGGCAAATCTTGTACAATCCGCCTTTTGGACCCACCATTGCATGAATTCTTACCACATGATAAGGCTTCTATCGAAAGTCTTGCTGGTCAGCTTGGCATGCCTACACGCATGTTGGAAAAACGTATCCATGAGTTGGCAGAATTCAACCCAATGTTAGGACATCGTGGATGTCGCCTTGCGATTACTTACCCAGAAATGTATCAAATGCAGGCGCGTGCTATTGCCCAAGGTGCGATCCAAGCTAGTCAAGAAGGCTTTACTGTTGCGCCTGAAATCATGGTGCCTCTTGTAAGTATTGTGGATGAACTTCGCATTCTTCGCAAATTAATTGCTGAAACTGTGGATCAAGAATTGGAAAAAGCTGGTGTGACCATGTCTTACACTATTGGTACGATGATCGAAATTCCTCGTGCCTGTGTGACTGCTGATGAAATTGCTAAAGAAGCTGACTTCTTCAGTTTTGGTACTAACGACCTCACTCAAATGGGCTTTGGTTTCTCTCGTGATGATGCTGGTAAGTTCTTAGGTGAATACATTGAAAAAAGTATTTTCGATAAAGATCCTTTCCAAGTCTTAGATCAAAATGGTATTGGACGACTTCTTGGTATGGCTGTTACATTAGGTCGTGAAACCAAGCCAGACTTGAAGATGGGTATTTGTGGAGAACACGGTGGTGAAGCAGCAACTGTTGGTTTCTGTTACCAACAAGGTTTGAACTATGTTTCTTGCTCACCATTTAGAATTCCAATTGCCAAATTGGCAGCGGCGCAAGCAAAAATCAGCAAAGATGGTAATGCTGTTAGCCGTGATAAATAATTACGGTTTATGAGGGGTAAAGCAGCCCTTATAAATAAATAAAACCTCATATTTGTCTCTCGAAACAAATGCAGTGGACCTAGAAGAGTTGGTGGTGATTCTTTCTTCTAGGTCCACTTTTTTTCTTGCTTAGTATCCCAGGATTTGAGGGGAGTTAGCTAGCTGAATTGAGGTCATTTGTGATATAATAATTTAGACTATGTAAAAATAGAACTAAGGAGAAATGATGAAAATTTCTGAAGAAGAAGTGCGCCATGTAGCCACTCTATCAAAATTAACATTTTCTGATCAAGAAACCAGTGAATTTGCCACTACTTTGACAAAAATTGTTGAAATGGTTGAATTACTGAATGAGGTTGATACAGAAGGTGTTGCTATTACAAGTACGATGGCTGACCGTAAAAATGTGATGCGTCAAGATGTCGCACAAAAAGGAACTGAACGTAACTTGTTATTTAAAAATGTCCCTCAACATGAGAATAATTATATTAAAGTACCTGCCATTCTAGAAGATGGAGGAGATGCCTAATGTCATTGAATACAAAAAATCTATCTGAACTTCATGAAATGTTGGTGGCTAAAGAAATTTCGGCTAAAGAATTAACAATTTCAACGATTGAAGATATCAAAAAACGTGAAGAAAGTATTGGCTCTTTCATTACTATTGCTGAAGAAACAGCTTTAGCCCAAGCTCAAGCTATTGATGAAAAAGGAATCGACGAATATAACATCCTTTCAGGTATTCCACTTGCGGTTAAAGATAATATCTCAACCAAAGGCATCTTAACGACTGCAGCTTCAAAAATGCTTTACAATTATGAGCCAATTTTTAACGCGACAGCCATTGAAAATGCTCTTAACAAGGATATGGTCGTGATTGGGAAAACCAACATGGACGAATTTGCCATGGGTGGCTCTACTGAAACCTCATATTTCAAAAAAACCAAAAATGCTTGGGATCAAACCAAAGTTCCAGGTGGTTCTTCAGGAGGTTCAGCTACAGCTGTCGCTTCGGGTCAAGTTCGTTTATCACTAGGTTCTGATACGGGTGGCTCCATTCGTCAGCCAGCAGCTTTTAATGGAGTTGTTGGGATGAAACCAACATATGGAGCTGTATCTCGATATGGACTTATCGCTTTTGGTTCTTCATTAGACCAAATTGGACTATTTTCACAAACTGTTGCAGAAAATGCTCATTTATTAAATGCCATTGCCAGTCCTGATGCCAAAGATTCAACCTCAGCGCCGGTTCGAGTAGCAGACTACACTAGCAAAATTGGTCACGATATCAAAGGCATGAAGATAGCTTTACCTAAAGAATATCTTGGTGAAGGAATCGACCCACAAATTAAAGAAAATGTCTTGGCGGCTGCTAAACAATTCGAAAAATTAGGTGCTATTGTGGAAGAAGTAAGCCTTCCGCACAGTAAATATGGCGTTGCAGTTTATTATATTATCGCCTCATCAGAAGCATCTTCCAACTTGCAACGTTTTGATGGTATCCGTTATGGTTTCCGTGCAGAAAATGCAAACAGTTTAGATGATATTTACGTTCAAACTCGTAGTCAAGGCTTTGGTGATGAAGTCAAACGCCGAATCATGCTTGGAACCTTTAGTTTATCCTCAGGTTACTATGATGCTTACTTCAAAAAAGCAGGTAAAGTGCGTACTCTAATTATTGAAGATTTTGCCAAAGTTTTTGCTAACTATGACTTAATTATCGGCCCAACAACACCTTCAGTTGCCTTTGGTTTAGATACCCTCAATCATGATCCAGTATCTATGTATCTAGCGGACCTATTAACCATTCCAGTCAACTTAGCAGGACTTCCAGGGATTTCTATTCCTTCTGGTTTTGCAGATGGTTTACCAGTTGGCTTACAATTGATTGGACCAAAATATAGTGAAGAAACCATCTACCAAGCTGCCGCTGCCTTTGAAGCGACAACAGATTACCATAAACAACAACCGCTTATTTTTGGAGGTGACAAGTAATGAATTTTGAAACAATTATTGGACTCGAAGTTCACGTTGAACTTAACACCAACTCCAAAATTTTCTCACCATCATCAGCCCATTTTGGGCAAGATGCTAACGCAAACACCAATGTTATTGACTGGTCATTCCCTGGCGTTTTACCAGTCATTAACAAAGGTGTTATTGATGCGGGAATCAAAGCTTCGCTGGCCCTCAATATGGATATCCATAAAAACATGCATTTTGACCGCAAGAATTATTTCTACCCAGATAATCCCAAAGCTTATCAAATTTCCCAATTTGATGAGCCAATCGGATATGATGGTTGGATTATGATTAAACTGGAAGATGGCACTGAGAAAAAAATCAGAATCGAAAGAGCTCATCTAGAAGAAGATGCAGGTAAAAATACTCATGGAACAGATGGCTATTCTTATGTCGACCTCAACCGACAAGGTGTACCATTAATTGAGATTGTCTCAGAAGCTGATATGCGTTCTCCTGAAGAAGCTTATGCCTATTTAACAGCTCTTAAAGAAATCATTCAATATACTGGTATTTCAGATGTCAAAATGGAAGAAGGTTCAATGCGTGTTGATGCCAACATTTCCCTTCGACCATATGGCCAAAAAGCTTTTGGAACAAAAACGGAATTAAAAAACCTTAACTCCTTCTCTAATGTCCGTAAAGGACTGGAACATGAAGTCGAACGTCAAGCGAAAATTCTCCGTTCAGGCGGCATTATCCGTCAAGAAACACGCCGTTATGATGAGGCCAATAAAGGAACTATCTTAATGCGGGTTAAAGAAGGGGCTGCTGATTACCGTTACTTCCCAGAGCCAGATCTACCATTATATGAAATTGATGATGCATGGATTGATCAAATGCGTTCTGAATTACCAAAATTCCCAGCGGACCGGCGAGCAGAGTATGTGTCACAATTAGGTCTTTCTGACTATGATGCCAGCCAATTAACAGCAACAAAAGCACTATCAGACTTCTTTGATAAGGCAGTAGCGCTTGGAGGAGATGCGAAATTAGTCTCTAACTGGTTACAAGGTGAAGTTGCACAATTCCTCAATTCAGAAAATCAACGGATTGATACTATTGCTCTAACTCCAGAAAATCTAGTAGAAATGATCCAATTAATTGCGGATGGCACTATTTCTTCTAAAATTGCCAAAAAAGTTTTCGTACACTTGGCTAAAAATGGTGGTTCTGCCCGTGAATACGTGGAAAAAGCTGGTTTAGTTCAAATTTCTGATCCAAATGTCTTGATTCCAATTATTCACCAAGTCTTTGCTGACAACGAAGCTGCAGTAGCAGACTTTAAATCAGGCAAACGGAATGCAGACAAAGCTTTTACAGGTTTCTTGATGAAAGCAACCAAAGGGCAAGCCAACCCACAAGTGGCTCAACAACTCTTAGCTCAAGAATTACAAAAATTATTAGATTAAAAAGAAAGCTTAGTCTTTCTTTTTTTGCCCTTTATCTGATAAATGTTCGTTTTTTACTATTGATATCAAGAAAAATATTGAAAAAAAGATAAAAAGTTATATAATTAAAGAACAATACAAGAAAAATTGGAGACAATTATGGAAAAAATTTATAGCGGAAAGACCAAAGATGTATTCTCAATTGACGAGCAAACAGTTCTTTTGCATTTTAAAGACGATGTAACCGGTAAAGATGGCGTCTTTGATCCAGGTGAAAACCAAGTTGGCCTACAAATTGAAGGAGCTGGTCGTTCAGCAGTTTCAATGACTAAATTCTTCTACGAAAAACTGAATGCTTTAGGACTAAATACTCACTTTGTTTCAGCTGACGTAGATAAAAACGAAGCGATTGTTCGCAAAGCTAAGGTTTTTGGAAAAGGACTTGAGGTTATCGTCCGTTACCGTGCCGTTGGTTCCTTTATCCGTCGCTATGGCGACTATATTGAAGAAGGAACAGTCATTCCTCCTTACGTTGAAGTTACCTTGAAGGACGATAAACGTAATGATCCACTAATCACGGCTGACGCATTAGATACCTTGAATATCTTAAGTCTCGCTCAATATGATGAATTAGCTAATCTTGCTCGCCAAATTGGTCAAGTTGTTAAAGATGAACTTGCCAAAAAAGATTTAGAATTATATGATATTAAATTTGAATTTGGTGAAATTGATGGCAAAGTGGCTTTAATTGATGAAATCTCTGGAGGCAATATGCGTGCCTATAAAGACGGCCAATATATCCAACCGCTTGAATTAGAAAAACTATTATTAGGTTAATCCAAACGAATGGGTTCTGCCGACTTCCTCAATTGTGCGCCGTTGCATCTAACAATTGGGTGGTCAGAAGCTCCCATTTTTTTGATTTTAAAAAATAATGAAAACCCTCCCAAAAACATCTATCAATCTTTTCCTAACTATGTTACACTAAGATTAGTTTTTGAAAAGAAAGGAATGTTATGTCCAAAAAATGGAGTGGAAGTATTATGGTTTTATCGGCAGCCACAGCCTGGGGGATTTCAGGTGTGTCTGGTCAATATCTAATGAGCCATGGTATTCACGTTGACTTATTAACCTCATTACGTTTGTTGCTCTCAGGGCTTTTTTTGTGCGGTCTGGCTTTGATGACTCAAAGAGATCATTTTAAAGTTATCGTCAAACAACCCAAGCTTTTGTTTGCTATTTTGGTCTTTGCCATATTTGGGTTATTAATGAACCAATATGCCTATCTCAATGCTGTTCAATTTACCAATGCAGGGACTGCAACGGTCTTACAGTTTTTGTCACCAATTTTTATTTTGCTTTATGTCTCCTTGACGGAAAAACGCAAACCCTCTGTTACGGAATGTGTTGCTATGGTTTTAGCTATCTTAGGAACCATCATTATGGCTACACACGGCAACTTGTCTCAATTAGCCATCACACCTAAGGGCTTGTTCTGGGGTTTACTTTCAGCTATAACTGCAGCCCTCTATATCATCATTCCAGCTCGACTCATTGAAAAATGGGGGAGTTTGGTCATTATTGGCCTTGGTATGCTTTTTGCCGGTGGCTTTTTCCCCCTTGCGACACAAGCCTGGCAACATCCCCTGTCGCTAACAGGGGATAATCTAATAGCCTTGTTTGGATTAATTGGAGTCGGAACTATCTTTGCTTACACCATCTTTCTTAAAGGTACTGCCCTTGTGGGACCTGTTAATGGGAGTTTACTTTCATCAGTAGAACCAGTCGCCTCAGTAGCTTTTGCTATTCTCCTCCTAAAAGAAGTCTTCTATCCCATTGATCTTTTAGGGATGGCCTTGATATTAGCCTCAGTTTTATTAATTTCTTATCGTGATTGGATTATCATGCGTAATGTTAAACGGATTGATGAGGATGATAAGTTACCAATATAAAACAATTGACTTTGCTTTTACTAACATTGTGTTATAATATGGAAAAACGAAAAGGAGTTCGTTATGATTGGATCATTAATTGTTGGCGCTATCATTGGGATGATCGCCGGTAGAATTACTGAAAAGGGTGGTCAAATGGGTTGTTTTGCTAATATTGCAGCCGGATTATTTGGTTCCTATGTTGGGCAACGGATTTTTGGAGATTGGGGACCGCATTTAGCAGGAATGGCTCTTGTTCCATCTATCATCGGTGCATCATTAGTCGTTGTCGTTGTATCTTATTTAGTAGGCAGAAAATAATGAGTCCACAGAAGTGGACTTTTTCTTTTAGAATATTTGCTGTATTTGTCACTTTCTACTTGAAAAGAGAAGGATTTAGGAATATGTCATGGCAAAAGAGGTATTATTATGGAAATTTTCATGATCATATTATTTATTCTGCTGGTTATTGTCCTTCCTAACTGGACTTAGTATAAAGTCTACTAATACCACAAAAAATATTGATGCCTTTATCGAAAAAGATAGAGCTAGGGGCAAGGAGTCTGCTCTTTTTCATCGTGAGCTTAAATAAGATAAATAATTAGACGAAAAAAGAACCCTAGCGCGCTAGGGTTCTTCATGTTAATTAACCAATTTTAGTGATGTTAGTTGCTTGAAGACCACGTTGACCTTGTTCAACATCAAATTCAACTTTTTGACCTTCGTCTAAAGTTTTGAATCCATCAGTTTGGATTGCTGAGAAATGTGCGAATACATCAGCACCATCTTCTTGAGTGATAAAGCCGAAGCCTTTTTCTGCGTTAAACCATTTTACTGTTCCTTGAGCCATTTTGAGTTACCTCTTTTATTATTATTTGTAAAAAAAATCTTAAAGAGATAAAACATAGTTAAAACTGATACTTTGACTCAAAAAACTTATTTACACTCCTTAGTCTAACAGAATAAAAAGATAAGTCAATGATAAAAAGCAAATAAGTAAAATTAATCTTTGGTTAACCAGGTTGAAAAGTCACAAAAGCACCCATTTCGACTTGAACTTGAAAGGGTGCTAGTTTTATTAGCAACAATAAAATTGTCTTATCTTTTTAATCTGTTGCTTCAAGCCTATTATAGGAGAGTATTATTGAAAGAGCTTGTCAGTTAGGTAACAAATAAGGCCAACTTTGAGATAGTTGACATCAATTTGTAACTAACTAGTGCTAACTCTTGATATGTCTAGTATAATGCCTACAATTGTGATAAAATGTAACAAATAAAAGGAGGTGCTTTCATGAAAGCAATCATTACAGTTGTTGGTAAGGACAATAAAGGAATTGTCGCTGGGGTATCTGGGAAAATTGCTGAATTAGGGTTGAATATCGATGATATTTCACAAACGGTTCTAAGCGATTATTTTACCATGATGGCTCTTGTATCAAGTGAAGAGAAAAAAGACTTTAGTCAATTACGGGAAGAATTCACTGCTTTTGGTGAAAGCCTTCAAGTTAAAATTAATATTCAAAGTACGGCTATCTTTGATGCTATGCACAATTTATAAGGAGATTGCAGTTCATGGACATTAGACAAGTTTCTGAAACAATTGAAATGATTGAAGAGCAACATTTCGATATCCGTACTATTACAATGGGGATTTCTCTCTTAGACTGTATCGATCCAGACATTGATAAGGCAGCAGAAAAAATTTATCAAAAAATCGTCTCTAAAGCTGGTAACCTTGTTGCAGTTGGTGATGAGATTGCGGCTGAGTTGGGAATTCCAATTGTTAATAAACGGGTTTCTGTCACTCCAATCGCTCTAATTGGTGCAGCGACAGATGCTAAGGATTACCTTCCTTTAGCCAAAGCTTTGGATAAGGCTGCCCATGAAATCGGTGTCGATTTTATTGGTGGTTTTTCAGCTTTAGTTCAGAAGGGCTACCAAAAAGGTGATGAGATCCTGATTAATTCTATTCCAAAAGCGCTAGCTGAGACCGACAAGGTCTGCGCTTCCGTTAATATTGGTTCAACCAAGTCAGGCATTAACATGTCTGCGGTCGCTGATATGGGACGGATCATAAAAGAAACAGCTCAAGAATCTGATTTAGGGGCTGCTAAATTAGTTGTTTTCGCGAATGCTGTTGAAGATAATCCATTTATGGCCGGTGCTTTTCACGGTGTTGGTGAAGCAGATACGGTAATCAACGTGGGTGTTTCTGGACCTGGTGTCGTGAAACGGGCACTGGAAAAAGTTCGTGGTGAGAGCTTTGATGTTCTAGCTGAAACGGTTAAGAAAACGGCCTTTAAAATTACGCGGATTGGTCAACTGGTTGGTCAGATGGCTAGCGAACGACTTGGAGTCAAATTTGGGATTGTCGATTTATCTCTTGCCCCGACACCTGCTGTTGGCGATTCTGTTGCCCGTGTGTTAGAAGAAATGGGTCTGGAAGCTGTCGGTACTCATGGTACAACGGCTGCCCTTGCTCTTTTAAATGATGCTGTTAAAAAAGGTGGCGTTATGGCCTGCAACCAAGTAGGTGGCTTATCTGGTGCCTTTATTCCTGTTTCTGAAGATGAAGGAATGATTGCAGCAGTTCAAAGTGGTGCTCTAAATTTAGAGAAACTAGAAGCAATGACGGCCATTTGTTCTGTCGGCTTGGATATGATTGCTATTCCGGAAGATACGCCTTATCAAACCATTGCTGCTATGATTGCAGATGAGGCGGCGATTGGTGTTATCAATCAAAAGACAACTGCTGTTCGCATTATTCCAAAAGGTAAAGTAGGAGAAATGATTGAGTTTGGCGGTCTTTTAGGAACAGCTCCTGTCATGGCAGTTAATCAGAATTCTTCAATTGATTTTATTGCGCGTGGCGGTCAGATTCCGGCTCCTATCCATAGCTTTAAAAACTAATTAGTCACTATTTAGACTGTCAGAGATTCCAGTTTTTCCTTGAGCTATTTTTTGAATCATGCTATCATTTAGAAAAATAAGAAGGAGGCTTTATTATGACAGAAGAAAAATTTGATCCAAAGTTTGAAGAAGTTAAAGGCAGTGCTAAAGAGGCTGCTGGGAAAGTCCTCGGCGATAAAAAGTTAGAAGTTGAAGGTTTGATTGAAAAAGAAATTGGAAAAATCAAACAAGAAGATGACAAATAAGTCATAATTGGAAAGTGACATCACATTGTGGTGTCCTTTTTTTGCATGATAGTCTTAGATTAGGTAAGTAATAGTAGCGTGTGGCTTTCCTTGTCTCTTAAGCTAAAATCATGCTATAATCTTAATAAGTAGAGATTATGGAGGTTGACAATGACTAAAACCAGATTATATATTGCTCGTCATGGAAAAACCATGTTTAATACCATTGGTCGTGCTCAGGGCTGGAGCGATACGCCATTAACTAAAAAAGGCGAAGAAGGAATTCGTGAATTAGGGTTAGGTTTAAAAGATGCGGCTATCCCTTTTAAAGCAGCTTTTTCAAGTGATTCAGGGCGGACCATGCAAACCATGGAAATTATTCTCCGTGAGTCGGAAAATGAGTTTCTCCCATATACTAGAGATAAAAGAATACGTGAATGGTGCTTTGGCAGTTTGGATGGTGCCTATGACGCGGAGCTTTTTATGGGTGTTTTACCCAGAACAAAAGCCTTTGAAGGTAAAAATAACATGCGTGAAGTTCCGTATTCAGAGTTAGCTGAAAGTATTGTCGAAGTTGATACAGCTAACTGGGCTGAACCTTGGGATGTACTTAAAAAGAGAATATATGATGGTTTTGAAGCCATTGCTTTATCCATTGAAAATTCTGGCGGAGGTAACGCCATCGTTGTTAGTCATGGGATGACTATTGGTACTTTTATGTATCTTATTGATTCTAATCGTGAAAAACAATTTATTGATAACGGTAGTGTTACGGTTGTTGATTTTGAGGATGGTAAGTTCCAGATTAAGGCCATAGGTGATATGAGTTACCGTTATCGTGGTCAAGAAATAATAGAAAAAATGTCTCATGAAAAATAATAAAATTTTACTCATTTTGTTACAGCTTTTTGCCTTAGTATTATTTGCTTTCTGCCTCTATGTTTTTATTAAAGGTGATCGTAATATCATTAACCCAAAACAGGCAGTGGCTAGTCAATCTGTAGTCAAGAAAAAATCAAAATCTACTAGCAAAGCAGCTAGTGATTTACCGAAACTTTCTACTAAAGATTGGCAATTGGTTTTAGTTAATCGTGATCATCCTAAGGATGAAATGAATCCTAAACTTGCGGATATCAATGGTATTTATGTCGATGCTCGGATTGCGGAGGCGGTCACTAATTTTTTAGCGGCAGCTCAGGCTATCGACCCGCAAGAACACCTCATCTCGGGTTATCGTAGTGTTGACTATCAAGCTCAGCTATATCAAGGGTATGTCGATCAAGAAATGGCCAATGACCCTAGTTTAACGCAAGAAGCTGCTGAAAAACTTGTCCAAACCTATTCACAGCCTGCAGGCTCTAGTGAGCATCAGACTGGTTTAGCGATTGACATGAGTACAGTTGATTTACTCAATCAGAGTGACCCTGCAGTGGTTAAGCAAATTGTAGATATGGCTCCTGAGTATGGTTTTGTTCTTCGTTTTAAGGAAGATAAGAAAGATAGTACTGGTGTCGGTTATGAGGATTGGCATTACCGTTATGTCGGAAAAAAAGCTGCTGCCTATATGACCAAACATAATCTTTCATTAGAAGAGTTTATTAAAGCTTTGAAGGAGAATGAATGAGAGTTCGATTGAAATTACCCCTATTCTTGGGATTGGTTTTCTTGTTCCTATTAGGACTTGTTTTTCCGCTTATCAAAAATGCCCATTCCAATCAGGCTTACGAAACAGTGGCAGTTCCTTACTCAGAAAAAGAATTTATCGCCCAAATTGGCCCAGTGGTTAAGCCTTATGCTGAGACGTACGGTGTTCGACCATCAGTGATTATTGGTCAGATTTTATTGGAAAGTCAAAGTGGACAAACCTTGCTAGCTTCTCGTTATCACAATTTATTTGCCATGCTAGCAGGACCTGGTCAGGCCTCTGTTCAACTAATCAGTTCACGACCAGTTGCTCAAAATCCAGAAAATTCCTTGTTGCGATTTTCTCGCTACAATGATTGGGAAGCTTCGATTTCTGATTATTTTGTTACATTGAGAAAAGGGCAAGTGTGGGATCAGCAACTTTATCGTCAATTAGCCACTCAAGAGGGTTATAAGGCACCTGCACAAGCTTTAGAGGATTATATTTATGCCTATGACAAAGATTATTCTAATAAACTCATCAAGGTGATAGAAGATAATGATTTAACGCGATTTGATTAAAATTAGCACTCTTTTTATAAGAGTGCTAATTTTTTGTGTTTTTCGCTTGACACTTATTTTAGAAGGAGTATAATGGAATTATAAGTTAGCAGTCTAACTGTTTGAGTGCTAAATGCCGAAAGGGGTGATTGGTTAGTGATTACTGAGCGTCAAAATGACATTTTGAACTTGATTGTCGACTTGTTTACGCAAACCCATGAACCTGTCGGATCAAAAGCATTGCAATCTAGTATTGAAACAAGTAGTGCAACCATTCGTAATGAAATGGCTAAGCTTGAAAAGTTAGGTCTTTTAGAAAAAGCCCATACGTCAAGTGGACGGATGCCAAGTCCAGCTGGCTTTAAATATTTTGTTGAGCATTCCTTAAGTTTAGATAGTATCGATGAACGAGATGTCTATCAATTAGTGAAAGCATTTGATTTTGAAGCATTCAAATTGGAAGACATTCTTGCCAAAGCTAGTCAAGTTCTAGCTGATATTACTGGTTTTACTGTTGCGATTCTCGATGTTGAACCTGCTCGACAAAAATTGACAGGTTTTGAGATAGTCCAATTGTCCAATCATGATGCTTTAGCTGTACTTAATTTAGATGATTCTAAACCCATGACAGTTCAATTTGCGATTCCCAAAAATTTCTTAAGCAGAGATCTGCTCCGCTTGAAAGAAGTTGTAGATGAACGCCTTGTGGGACGAGAGTTGATTGATGTTCATTACAAGTTGAGGACAGAAATTCCACAGGTCTTGCAAAAATACTTTACGGTCACCGACAACGTTATCGATTTATTTGACTATATCTTTAAAGAACTCTTTAAAGAAACAGTCTTCGTGGCTGGTAAGGTGAATGCTCTAGATTATGCAGAGTTAAAGACTTATCAATTTTTAGATGATGAACAAGGTTTAGCTTTGACCATTCGTCAAGGGATGGCTGAAAACGAAATGGCTACGGTTCAAGTGGCAGATAGCAGTGAGCCTGCACTTGCTGATTTGAGTCTTCTAACTTATAAATTTCTGATTCCTTATCGTGGATTTGGTTTAATGAGTTTGATTGGACCGATTGATATGAATTATCGCCGAAATGTCAGCTTGATAAATGTGATTGGCCGTATTTTAGCGGTTAAATTAAGAGACTACTATCGTTATTTAAATAGTAATCATTACGAAGTGCATTAGAAATAGAGAAAGAGGTTGAACAAGTGTCTACAAAACATGAAGAAGATATTCAAAAAGAAGAAATGGAAGATGTTAATTCAGCATCAGAAACTGAAATGACTGAAGAAGCTTCATCTGAACCGGAAATAAAAGAAACTGAAAAATCAGAACTTGAATTAGCCATACAGAAGGCTGATGAATTTGAGAATAAGTTCCTTAGAGCGCATGCGGAAATGCAAAATATCCAACGACGTTCAAATGAAGAACGTCAAACCTTACAACGTTACCGTTCACAAGATTTGGCTAAAAAAATTCTTCCAAGCTTAGATAACTTAGAGCGGGCACTTGCTGTTGAAGGTCTGACCGATGATGTTAAAAAAGGTTTAGAGATGGTCCAAGAAAGTCTCATTAATGCTTTGAAAGAAGAAGGCATTGAAGAGGTAGTGTCTGAAACTTTTGACCATAATTTGCATATGGCTGTGCAAACATTGCCAGCTGATGATGACCATCCTGCTGATACAATTGCAGAAGTTTTCCAAAAAGGCTATAAGCTGCATGAGAGACTTTTGAGGCCAGCAATGGTTGTTGTTTATAACTAATTTTGGTGACTGCGCAGCGATTGCGAAGGCACTGAGCTCAAAAAGAAAACACAAAACTTCGACCGCCAAGTCGTTAAACTAGACTAGTATAAGAAAAATTAAAAAGGGGTATTACACATGTCTAAAATTATTGGTATTGACTTAGGTACAACTAACTCAGCTGTAGCAGTTCTTGAAGGAACTGAAAGCAAAATTATTGCAAATCCAGAAGGTAACCGCACAACACCATCTGTTGTTTCTTTCAAAAATGGTGAAATCATTGTTGGTGATGCTGCTAAACGTCAAGCAGTAACAAACCCTGATACCGTAATTTCCATCAAATCAAAAATGGGAACTTCTGAAAAAGTAGCTGCTAACGGTAAGGAATATACACCGCAAGAAATTTCAGCTATGATTCTTCAATATCTTAAAGGTTACGCAGAAGACTACCTTGGTGAAAAAGTAACTAAAGCTGTTATCACTGTTCCTGCATATTTTAACGATGCACAACGTCAAGCAACTAAAGATGCTGGTAAAATTGCTGGTCTTGAAGTAGAACGTATTGTCAACGAACCAACTGCAGCTGCTCTTGCTTATGGTATGGACAAAACTGATAAAGACGAAAAAATCTTAGTATTTGACCTTGGTGGTGGTACTTTTGACGTTTCAATCCTTGAATTAGGTGATGGTGTCTTTGACGTTCTTGCAACTGCAGGAGATAACAAACTTGGTGGGGATGACTTTGACCAAAAAATTATTGATTTCTTAGTTGAAGAATTCAAGAAAGAAAACGGTATTGACCTTTCTCAAGATAAAATGGCTTTACAACGTTTGAAAGATGCTGCTGAAAAAGCTAAAAAAGACCTTTCTGGTGTTACTCAAACGCAAATTAGCTTACCATTTATCACTGCCGGTGCAGCTGGTCCCCTTCACTTAGAAATGTCACTTTCACGTGCTAAATTTGATGACTTAACACGTGACCTTGTAGAACGTACTAAAGTTCCAGTTCGTCGCGCCCTTTCAGATGCTGGTTTATCATTATCTGAAATTGATGAAGTTATCCTTGTTGGAGGTTCAACTCGTATTCCTGCAGTTGTTGAAGCTGTTAAATCTGAAACAGGTAAAGAACCTAACAAATCAGTTAACCCTGATGAAGTTGTAGCTATGGGTGCTGCTATCCAAGGTGGTGTTATTACTGGTGATGTTAAAGACGTTGTTCTTCTTGATGTTACACCGTTATCACTTGGTATCGAAACAATGGGTGGTGTCTTCACTAAGTTGATTGACCGTAACACTACAATTCCAACATCTAAATCTCAAGTCTTCTCTACAGCAGCAGACAACCAACCAGCCGTTGATATCCATGTTCTTCAAGGTGAACGTCCAATGGCAGCAGATAATAAAACACTTGGTCGTTTCCAATTAACGGATATCCCAGCTGCTCCTCGTGGAATCCCACAAATTGAAGTAACGTTCGATATCGATAAAAATGGTATTGTTTCAGTAAGAGCTAAAGACTTAGGCACTCAAAAAGAACAACATATCGTTATCAAGTCAAATGATGGTCTTTCTGAAGACGAAATCGATCGTATGATGAAAGATGCAGAAGCAAATGCAGAAGCAGATGCTAAACGTAAAGAAGAAGTTGATCTTAAAAACGAGGTTGACCAAGCTATCTTTGCTACTGAAAAAACGATCAAAGAAACTGAAGGTAAAGGCTTCGACACTGAACGTGATGCTGCTCAATCTGCACTTGATGACTTGAAGAAAGCTCAAGAATCAGGTAATCTTGAAGATATGAAAGCTAAACTTGAAGCGCTTAATGAAAAAGCACAAGCTTTAGCAGTTAAAATGTACGAACAAGCTGCAGCTGCCCAACAAGCAGCACAAGGTGCTGAAGGTGCTCAAGCTACAGACTCAGCAAATAACGATGACGTCGTAGATGGTGAGTTTACGGAAAAATAAAAATGTCTAGCAGACATTTTTATCCCGAGCCTTGAAACAAAAAAGCGAGGCCATTCAGTGAATGGTTTTAGCCCCGAACCTAGAAAGAAAACGTAAGGGAAAAATCAGGTGGACAAAGCTTTTTGAAAAAACATTTCAAAAAGCTTACCTTACAAATAACTAAATTCAGAGGTTTTGCCAGACCTCTGTTTTTGGCTAAATTAAATGTCAAATTGCTGACATCAAACTATTTCAAGAAAGGAATGATAGTGTTCTAACTGAACACGGGCTACGGACTGTGACAAAAAGATAGTTTTTCCTAGGACGCAAGTCGTCCAACGTCAAAACTCCTATTTTGTCTTTGTCCGTTTGACGCCCTTTGTATCTTAATATTATGAACAATACTGAATTTTATGAGCGTTTGGGGGTGTCTAAGGATGCTTCTGCAGACGAGATAAAAAAAGCATATCGGAAGATGTCTAAAAAATATCATCCTGATATCAATAAAGCTACTGATGCGGAACAAAAATATAAAGATGTTCAAGAAGCTTATGAAACTTTAAGTGACTCACAAAAACGGGCTGCTTATGATCAATACGGTGAAGCTGGAGCACAAGGTGGTTTTGGTGGAGGTGCCGGTGGATTTGGCGGCTTTGATGGGTCTGGTTTTGGTGGCTTTGAAGACATTTTTTCAAGTTTCTTCGGCGGTGGCGGGGGATGCGTAACCCTAATGCACCACGTCAGGGCGATGACCTGCAATACCGTGTCAACTTGAGCTTTGAAGAAGCAATCTTTGGTGTTGAAAAAGAAGTGTCTTACCATCGTGAAGCAAGCTGTCACACTTGTGATGGCTCAGGAGCAAAACCAGGAACTAGCCCAGTAACGTGTGGACGCTGTCATGGTGCGGGGGTCATCAATGTAGACACGCAAACACCGCTTGGTATGATGCGTCGTCAAGTTACCTGTGATGTTTGTCATGGAAGTGGACAAGAAATTAAAGAACCTTGTCAAACTTGTCACGGTACTGGCCATGAGAAGGAAACGCATAAGGTTTCAGTCAAAATTCCAGCAGGTGTTGAAACTGGTCAACAAATTCGTCTTCAAGGTCAAGGTGAAGCAGGTTATAATGGCGGACCTTATGGTGATTTATTCGTTGTTTTAAACGTTTTACCTAGTCAAAAATTTGAACGCAATGGTTCAACTATCTACTACACTTTAAATGTAAGCTTCGTACAAGCCGCTCTAGGGGATACAGTGGATATTCCAACTGTCCATGGTGATGTTGAAATGGCAATTCCTGCCGGTACTCAAACGGGTAAAACTTTCCGTTTGAAAGGTAAGGGAGCACCAAAATTACGTGGTTCAGGCCAGGGTGATCAACATGTAACCATTAATATTGTGACCCCAACTAAATTGAATGAAAAACAAAAAGAAGCCCTTCATGCATTTGCGGAGGCGAGTGGTCAAGAAATCAAATCGCCTAAGAAAAAAGGTTTCTTTGACAAAATGAAAGATGCTTTAGATGATATTTAAAAGGACTAACTTGGATTAATTCCAAGTTAGTTTTTTTATTTTTAACATTTTTCTTGCAGAATTAAAAAAACTATTGTAAAATGTATAACAGATTTAGTTTGATAATCAAATAACTTTTCATTAAAACTATTTTTTGATAAAACAGAAAGAAGGAACTAATGACTTTTCAGACAATTCTCTTAGAAAGTGTCGATGATACAGCAATCCTAACACTAAATCGACCGCAAGTATCCAATGGCTTTAACATTCCCATGTGTCAGGAAATACTAGAGGCTATTGATTACGTTACTCAAAATGATCAGCTCCATTTTCTGATTTTCAAAGCGACCGGAAAAGTATTTTCAGTCGGTGGAGATCTGGATCAAATGGAAAAAGCAGTTAGTAATGATGATGTTCAGTCGCTTGTAGATATCGCTAAGCTGGTTCAGGAGATTTCGATAGCCATTAAACAATTACCTAAGCCGGTCATCATGTGCGCCGATGGAGCTGTCGCTGGCGCAGCAGCCAACATAGCTCTAGCAGTTGATTTTTGTCTGGCAAGCACTCAAACGAAATTCATCCAAGCTTTCGTCAATCTAGCCTTAGCTCCAGATGCAGGCGGTCTTTACCTCCTAACACGAGCTGTTGGTTTAAATCGAGCCACTCATTTGGTTATGACTGGGGAAAGTGTTAGCGCTGAAAAGGCACAGGATTATGGCTTTGTGTATCGTGCAGTGGAAACTGATAAAATGGACAAAACCCTTAACCAACTTTTAAAAAGGTTAAGAAGAGGTTCAACCAATTCTTATGCTGCTATGAAAGCACTTGTTTGGGAAAGTTACTTTAAAGGTTGGGACGATTATGGAAAACTAGAACTTGAATTGCAAGAAGAGCTAGCTTTTAAAGAGGATTTCAAGGAAGGTGTTCGAGCTTTCTCAGAAAGACGGCTACCACGTTTCCAAGGCAAGTAAGGTAAAGTCTTGCAAAAAACTTTGGTCTTTGATATAATTTGACTGTCAAAGTTTATTGTTAGGAGGTGTTAACTTGGAATATACAGAAATTAATGAATACCTAGTGGATGTTTTTAATCGGATTTTAGTTATTGAAGAAATGAGTTTAAAAACTAGTCAATTCAAGGATGTTTCTCTTAAAGAGATGCATACCATTGAAATTATAGGGAAATTTAAAGACGTAACGCCAAGTGATATCGCCCGTGAATTGATGGTGACCTTAGGAACCGTAACAACCAGTCTTAATAAGTTAGAATCAAAAGGCTATATTGAGAGAAGACGTTCAAGTTCTGACCGTCGCGTCGTTTACTTAAGCTTGACAAAAAAAGGAAGACTCTTAGATCGTTTACATGCTAAATTCCATAAAAATATGGTTGGGCATGTTACAGCAGACATGGATGATGAAGCCATGAAAGCATTGCTAAGAGGCTTGAAAAATCTACATCAATTTTTGGAGGACTTAGTTTAATGCCTTATTCCAAAATTAGTCAAGTTGCTCATTATTTACCTGAGCAAGTGGTTAGTAATCAAGCCTTGACTGATATATTAGATACAAATGATGAATGGATTTCTTCTAGGACAGGCATTAAAAATCGTCGTATCTCTCAAAATCAAAGCACCAGTGACCTAGCCAGTCAAGTCGCTCTGCAATTACTTGAAAAGTCAGGAAAAGAAGCAGAAGTTATCGACTTTATCATTGTTGCAACAATCTCAGCAGATAGTATAATGCCTTCGGTAGCAGCTAAAGTACAAGCAACCATCGGAGCGACAAATGCCTTTGCTTTCGATTTAACAGCGGCATGTAGTGGTTTCGTCTTCGCCTTGGCTATGGCCGATAAATTGATCTGCTCAGGAGCTTATGGTAATGGTCTTGTAATCGGAGCAGAAACGCTTTCTAAAAGTTTAGATTGGACCGATCGGTCGACGGCTGTTCTTTTTGGAGATGGAGCTGGCGGAGTGTTGCTAGAATCGTCTGAACAAAAGCATATTTTAGCAGAGTCCTTGAACACTGACGGTAGTAGAGGATCATCTCTGACATCAGGCCAGAACAGCTTGAATTCACCTTTTTCAGAAAAGAGTGACAGTGACCCCTTCATCCATATGGATGGACGAGCAATCTTTGATTTCGCAATTCGTGACGTTTCAAAAAATATCAAGCAATTGATTGAAGACTCAGGACTGGAAAAAGATGAGATTGATTATTTCTTGCTTCATCAAGCCAATCAACGGATCCTTGATAAGATGGCCCGAAAGATAGCTTGTCCCCGTGAGAAATTTTTAGAAAATATGATGGACTATGGGAATACCAGTGCAGCAAGCATTCCAATTCTCTTATCAGAGTCTGTCGCAAAAGGATCTATTTTATTAGATGGTAGCCAAGTTGTCTTGTTCTCCGGTTTCGGTGGAGGTTTGACTTGGGGAAGTCTAATTGTTAAAATTTAGTTATATCATGTGCTTAGCACATTTATAAAAAATAAAAAAAGAAACATTTAAGGAGAAATACAATGTCAGTATTTGAGAAAGTGCAAGAAATTATCGTTGAAGAACTTGGTAAAGAAACAGAAGAAGTAAAAATGGAAACAACATTTGATGACTTAGACGCAGATTCTTTAGATGTCTTCCAAGTTATCTCAGAAATTGAAGATGCATTTGATATTCAAATCGAAACTGAAGAAGGTTTGAACACTGTAGGCGACTTAGTTGCTTACGTTGAAGAAAAAACAAAATAAGCCTTTTATTTAAAAAGATTATTTATATCATATCATTGAGGGTGAGATTAGCCCCTGTCAAAAGGACCTAACTCACTCTTTCTTATTTCTATATAGTTTGATAATCAAATTAATTTAAGGCAAGAAAAGGACACTATGAAAACACGTATTACAGAGTTACTAGGAATTGAATACCCAATTTTCCAAGGAGGAATGGCCTGGGTTGCTGATGGGGATTTGGCAGGGGCCGTTTCAAACGCAGGGGGCTTAGGTATTATTGGTGGCGGAAATGCACCAAAAGAAGTGGTCAAAGCAAACATCGACCGCGTTAAATCTATTACTGATAAGCCTTTGGTGTTAACATTATGCTCTTGTCACCTTTTGTTGATGATATTGTTGATTTGGTCATTGAAGAAGGTGTTAAAGTTGTTACAACAGGAGCTGGCAACCCAGGAAAATACATGGAGCGATTACATGATGCTGGTATAATGGTTATTCCAGTTGTTCCAAGTGTAGCCTTGGCTAAACGTATGGAAAAACTAGGTGTTGATGCCGTCATCACAGAGGGTATGGAAGCAGGAGGTCACATAGGTAAACTGACCACCATGACTTTAGTTAGACAAGTTGTAGATACGCTTGCAATTCCTGTTGTTGCTGCTGGTGGTATAGCTGATGGACATGGTGCAGCGGCAGCCTTTATGTTAGGTGCTGAAGCAGTTCAAGTTGGGACACGATTTGTTGTTGCCAAAGAGTCAAATGCCCATCAAAACTTTAAAGATAAAATCCTCAAAGCAAAAGATATTGACACTGTAGTATCCGCTCAGGTTGTAGGCCATCCTGTCCGTGCTTTAAAAAACCGACTTACTTCAGCCTATTCTAAAGCTGAAAAAGAATTCTTAGCTGATAAAAGAACAGCTCAAGATATTGAAGAAATGGGCGCTGGAGCACTTCGGATTGCAGTTGTGGATGGAGATGTGGTCAATGGTTCCGTTATGGCTGGTCAAATTGCCGGTTTAGTGGAAAAAGAAGAGAGTTGCCAAGCCATTATTGAGGATATTTTCTATGGAGCTGCCGAGGTTATTCAGGCCCAAGCAGAACGATGGAATAACGTTAAAAGAAACAAAAACAAATTGTAGATGAGGTTGTCAAATGACAAAATTAGCACTATTATTTGCAGGTCAAGGGGCTCAAAAGCTTGGAATGGCAAGGGATTTTTATGATGCCTACCCAATTGCTAAAGAGACATTTGAGCAAGCTAAAGAGATTTTAGGTTATGATTTACGTCAACTAATTGATCATGACGGCGAAAAGTTAAATCAAACGCGTTTCACACAACCTGCCATTTTAACAACATCAATAGCTATCTATCGGGTTCTTGAATCTTATGATATCAAACCTGATATGGTAGCAGGTTTATCATTGGGGGAATATTCAGCATTAGTAGCATCAGGTGCTATTTCCTTTGAAGAAGCTTTGAAATTGGTGGCCAAACGTGGTCAGTTTATGGAAGAAGCGGCTCCAGCTGGAACAGGTAAGATGGTAGCTGTCTTAAATACACCAGCTAGTCTTATCGAAGACATTTGTCAAAAGGCTTCTGCCAAAGGCATCGTTTCACCTGCAAATTACAATACTCCGGGTCAAATTGTTATCGGAGGAGAGATTGAAGCTGTCAATGATGCTCTTGAACTCCTAAAAGAAGCTGGTGTCAAACGACTGATTCCTTTAAATGTTTCTGGTCCTTTTCATACAGCACTTCTTGAAACAGCCAGTCAAAAACTAAGTGAAGAATTAAAAATGATCTCCTTTAATGAATTTGACTGTCCACTAATTGGTAATACTGAAGCTGAACTAATGATGAAAGAGGATATTCCTCAACTCTTAGCTCGGCAAGTCAAAGAGCCTGTTAGATTTTATGAAAGTATTAAAAAACTTCAAGAGAGAGGTTGCGACCAAGTTATTGAAATTGGTCCTGGAAGTATTTTAAGTGGCTTTATTAAAAAAATAGATAAAAACTTAAAAACAACTAGTATTGAAGATATTTCTTCATTGCGACACTATTTAGAAGGTAGGAATTAAGGTAAATGGATATAAAAGGTAAAAATGTCTTTATCACTGGATCGACCCGTGGAATTGGTTTAGCTATTGCAAAAGAATTTGCTCAATTAGGTGCAAATATTATTTTGAATGGTCGTTCTGAAATTGCTCCTGAAGTATTGGTAGACTTCGAAGCATTTGAAGGGAAAACGATTTTTATTTCAGGTGATGTCTCTGATAGTACAGATGCTCAAAGGATGATTGATCAAGCAGTTGAGACATTAGGTTCAGTAGATATTTTGGTCAATAATGCTGGCATCACCTATGATAAATTAGTCTTGCGAATGACCCAAGAAGATTTTGAAACGGTTCTCAGAATCAATTTAATTGGTGCCTTCAACATGACAAAATCAGTCTTAAAACCGATGTCAAAAGCTCGTCAAGGTGCTATTATCAATCTATCTAGCGTAGTTGGTTTGACTGGGAATATTGGTCAAGCTAATTATGCAGCCTCAAAAGCTGGTTTGATTGGTTTTACCAAATCAGTTGCCAAAGAAATTGCAGGTCGCGGTGTTACTGTAAATGCGATTGCACCTGGTTTTATTGAGTCTGATATGACAGATGTCTTGACCGAAAAAACAAAAGACAGTATTCTCAGTCAGATTCCAATGAAACGAATTGGTAAGGCCCAAGAAGTTGCACAACTAGCAACCTATTTGGCTGGTCAAAACTATATCACAGGTCAAGTTATTGCCATCGATGGTGGCATGACCATGCAGTAAATTTGAGGTAAAGAAAAATGACATTTAATAGAGTAGTAGTAACAGGATATGGTGTAACATCTCCCATTGGAAATACCCCTCAAGACTTTTGGTCTAGCTTAAAAAATGGTAAAATTGGAATTGGTCCAATCAGCAAGTTTGATACGACAGATTTTGTTGTCAAAAATGCAGCTGAAATCAAGGATTTTCCATTTGATAAGTATTTTGTAAAAAAAGATTTAAACCGTTTTGATATGTATTCTCTTTATGCATTGTATGCTGCCAAAGAAGCAGTAAGCAATGCGCAACTGGATTTAGACAGTGTTGACACGGACCGTATGGGCATCATTGTTGCAACAGGTATTGGTGGTATTCAAGAAATTGAAGATCAAGTTATCCGTTTACATGAAAAAGGACCAAGACGTGTTAAACCAATGACATTGCCAAAAGCTTTACCCAATATGGCTGCTGGTAATGTCGCTATGACATTAAATGCACATGGGATTTGTAAATCCATTAATACGGCTTGTGCTTCCTCTAATGATGCTATCGGAGATGCCTTCCATTTGATTAAATTTGGCATGCAAGATGTGATGGTAACCGGAGGCGCAGAAGCAGCTATAACAAAATTTGCTATAGCTGGATTCCAAAGTTTAACAGCTTTATCAACAACTGAAAACCCTGACCGTGCATCTATTCCTTTTGATAAGGATCGTAATGGATTTGTCATGGGTGAAGGATCAGGAATGCTTGTTTTAGAGAGTCTGGAACATGCTCAAAAACGGGGAGCTACTATCCTGGCAGAAGTTGTTGGGTACGGTAACACTTGTGATGCCTACCATATGACTTCTCCACATCCAGAAGGTTTAGGAGCTCGAAAAGCCATTAATTTAGCACTTAAAGAAGCAAATATTACTTCGTCTGACATTGATTATGTTAATGCACATGGAACCTCTACTCCTGCTAATGAAAAAGGAGAAAGTCAAGCGATTGTTGCTGTCTTAGGTAAAGAAGTACCTGTTTCTTCTACTAAGTCATTTACAGGACACTTATTAGGTGCTGCTGGTGCCGTGGAAGCCATTGCTACAATTGAAGCAATGCGTCATTCATATGTTCCAATGACAGCTGGAACACAAGAGTTGTCAGATTATGTTGAAGCAAATGTTATCTATGGACAAGGAAAAGAAGCTGAGATTCATTACGCCATTTCAAACACCTTTGGATTTGGTGGGCATAATGCCGTCTTAGCATTCAAAAACTGGGAGGAATAAGTTGGATATTCAAGAAATAAAGGATCTGATGAGACAATTTGATCAATCGGAGCTTAGAGAATTTTCATACAAAGTAAATGGGGAGGAACTGTCATTTAGTAAAAATGAGCTTAAAATCATCCCTCAACCTGTTATGAATGGGTCTAATGAATCACAAAGTGTCATTGGTCAACAGGCAGAACCGACACAATCAGAGGTCTCATCAAATGATAGCACTCAGATTAATGATGAATCTGTTCAAGCAGCTGAGGGGGACTTGGTTGAAAGTCCTCTAGTTGGGGTTGCCTATTTATCTCCTGGACCAGGGAAAGATAACTTTGTAAGCGTTGGCAGTCAGGTAAAAAAAGGTCAAACCTTAATGATTATTGAAGCTATGAAAGTCATGAATGAAATTCCTGCTCCTAAAGATGGAATTATCACAGAAATCCTTGTTTCCAACGAAGAAGTCCTTGAATTCGGAAGTGGATTGGTTAGATTAAAATGATAGATATAAAAAAAATTCAAGAAGCACTCCCTCATCGTTACCCAATGCTTTTGGTTGATCGCGTTCTAGAGGTTGCCGATGATAAAATTGTAGCTTTAAAAAATGTCAGCATCAATGAGCCCTTTTTTGAGGGCCATTTTCCTGACTATCCGGTTATGCCTGGTGTCTTAATCATGGAGGCCTTGGCTCAAACGGCAGGTGTATTAGAACTTTCAAAAGAAGAAAATAAAGGTAAATTGGTTTTTTATGCCGGTATGGACAAGGTCAAGTTTAAAAAGCAAGTTGTCCCTGGAGACCAATTAATCATGACTGCAACGTTTATCAAGCGTCGTGGAACCATCGCTGTCGTTGAAGCTAAGGCGGAAGTTGATGGGAAATTGGCTGCAAGCGGAACTCTAACCTTTGCCATTGCCAGTCAGTAACAACCTTTCTGTGGAGGATAAGAATGTTTAAAAAGATCTTAATTGCCAATCGTGGCGAAATAGCTGTTCGGATTATCCGCGCAGCAAGAGAATTAGGGATTTCCACAGTTGCTGTTTATTCTGAGGCCGATAAAACTGCTCTTCACACCATACTTGCAGATCAAGCTATTTGCATTGGTCCCGCTCGTTCGACAGATTCCTATTTAAATATGAAATCGGTCCTCTCGGCTGCTATTGTTACAGGTGCGCAAGCTATTCACCCAGGCTTCGGCTTCTTAAGTGAAAATGCCAAATTTGCTACCATGTGTGAGGAGATGAATATCAAGTTTATCGGACCATCAGCCAGTATCATGGATAAAATGGGCGATAAAATCAACGCCCGTGCTGAGATGATAAAAGCTGGAGTTCCTGTTATTCCAGGTTCCGATGGCGAGGTGTTTTCGGCACAAGAAGCTCAAGAAATTGCCGATCGTGTTGGTTATCCGATTATGCTTAAAGCCTCTGCTGGAGGTGGTGGTAAGGGAATTCGCAAAGTGACTTCTGCTGCCGATTTACAAGAAGCCTTTGATTCCGCCTCTCAAGAAGCCCTCAGTGCTTTCGGAAATGGGGCAATGTATGTTGAAAAGGTGATTTACCCAGCTCGTCATATTGAAGTTCAGATTTTAGGTGATGCTTTTGGGCACGTTGTGCATTTGGGTGAAAGAGATTGCTCATTACAACGTAACAACCAAAAAGTCCTGGAAGAAAGCCCTTCTGTCGCGATAGGCGAAACGCTTCGCAAAGAAATGGGACAAGCTGCTGTCAAAGCAGCACAAGCTGTTGCCTACGAAAATGCAGGAACCATCGAATTCTTATTGGATGAAAGAAGTGGACAGTTTTATTTTATGGAAATGAACACCCGTATTCAGGTTGAACATCCGGTGACTGAATTTGTGACTGGCGTTGATATCGTCAAAGAGCAAATTAAAATTGCTGCGGGCATGCCATTAGAGATAGAACAAGAAGATATTCAGATTACAGGTCATGCGATTGAATGCCGTATTAACGCTGAAAATCCAAGCTTTAATTTTGCCCCAAGTCCTGGTAAAATCACCGATCTCTACTTACCTTGTGGTGGTGTTGGTCTACGTGTGGACTCTGCTGTTTATCATGGTTATACCATCCCCCCATATTATGATAGTATGATTGCTAAAGTGATTGTTCATGGAGAAAATCGTTTTGATGCACTGATGAAGATGCAACGGGCGCTTTATGAAATGGAAATTGAGGGGATTTCAACCAATATCGATTTCCAATTGGATTTAATTTCTGAAAAACGAGTCATTGCTGGTGATTATGATACCGCCTTTTTAACGGAGGATTTCTTACCACATTACCTTAATGCAGAGGAGTAAGTATGGCGTTATTTAGTAAAAAAGATAAATACATCCGCATTACCCCTCATAACTCTCAAAAAAGTTTGGTTAGTCAATTAGTACCAGAAGTTCCAGACGAACTTTTTGCTAAATGTCCTGCTTGCAAACATTCTATTTATCAGAAGGACCTAGGTCCAGCAAAAATCTGTCCGGAATGTTCTTATAATTTTCGGATTTCTGCTCAGGAACGTTTGACACTCATCGTTGATGAGGGTTCTTTTCAAGAGCTATTTGATGATATTGAATGTCAAGATCCGCTTCGTTTTCCAAACTATTCAGATAAGTTGAAAAAAGCAAAAGAAGAGACAGGTCTTCATGAAGCGGTATTGACGGGTAAGGCGAAAGTTAAAGGTGTTCCGATGGCGCTTGCCATTATGGATTCTCATTTTATTATGGCCAGTATGGGAACGGTCGTGGGCGAAAAAATCACTCGTCTCATAGAGTTAGCAATTAAAGAAAACATAGCCTTGGTTATTTTTACTGCATCTGGTGGTGCCAGAATGCAAGAAGGTATCATGAGTCTGATGCAGATGGCCAAAGTCTCTGCGGCCGTTAAGAGACATTCTAATGCTGGACTCTTTTATCTGACAGTTTTAACGGATCCAACAACTGGTGGTGTAACGGCCAGCTTTGCCATGCAAGGGGATATTATTCTGGCCGAACCGCAATCGCTCGTAGGCTTTGCGGGACGTCGTGTGATTGAAACGACAGTCAGAGAAAATCTCCCTGAGGATTTCCAAAAAGCTGAATTTCTGCTGGAACATGGCTTCGTAGATGCTATTGTCAAAAGGACAGAACTTCGCGATACGATAGCTTACTTGGTAGCATTTCATGGAGGTGGCCGATGACTGATGTTTCTCGGATATTAAAAGAAGCTAGAGATCAGGGTCGGATGACGACTCTAGATTACGCCAATCAGGTTTTTGATCAGTTCATGGAATTGCATGGTGATCGCCAATTTTCGGACGATGGTGCTATTGTTGGTGGAATTGGCTATTTAGATGGATTAGCAGTAACAGTGTTAGGAATTCAAAAAGGAACTAACCTTCAAGATAATTTACACCGTAATTTTGGGCAACCTCATCCAGAAGGCTATCGTAAAGCGCTTCGTCTAATGAAACAGGCAGAAAAGTTTAGGCGTCCAATTGTTACCTTTATTAATACGGCAGGTGCTATCCAGGTGTTGGTGCTGAAGAAAGAGGACAAGGGGAAGCTATTGCTCGTAATCTTTTGGAAATGAGTGACCTGAAAGTTCCTATTATTGCTATTATAATAGGTGAGGGCGGTTCAGGGGGAGCCTTAGCTCTTGCTTTAGCTGATAAAGTTTGGATGCTTGAAAATTCAATTTATGCTGTTTTAAGTCCTGAAGGCTTCGCTTCCATATTATGGAAGGATGGCTCTCGCGCAACAGAAGCAGCAGAATTGATGAAAATTACAGCCCGTGAATTAAAAGAGATGAATGTTGTTGATAAGATCATTCCAGAGCGTGGATATTTTTCAAGTGAGATTGTTTCTAAAATTAAAAAAGACTTGATTTTAGAAATTCAAGCCTTACAATCATTGCCAGTCGAGGATTTAATAGAACAGCGTTATCATCGCTTTAGACAATATTAAAAAGGATAGCTTATGAAGTGACCCCTAAATGTTAGACAACAAATCTAACTTTTGGGGTGCAGCTCACTTAGCTATCCTTTTACTTTATTTTGGTTTATTTTGGAGCGATGATTTCAGCCCCACCCATATATGGACGGAGAACTTCCGGAATGGTTACAGAACCATCAGCATTTTGATAGTTTTCTAAAATTGCTGCAACAGTACGACCAACGGCTAGTCCTGAACCATTTAGGGTATGCAATAATTTTACCTTACCATCAGCTTCGTCACGATAGCGGATTTGAGCACGACGTGCTTGGAAATCTTCAGTATTAGAACATGATGAAATTTCACGGTAAGCATTTTGAGCAGGAATCCAAACTTCTAAGTCGTAGGTTTTAGCTGCAGAGAATCCCATATCTCCTGTACAAAGGGCCAAAATACGATATGGTAAGTTGAGTTTTTGCAAAATATTTTCAGCATTTGCTGTCATTTTTTCTAATTCTTCATAAGAATTTTCTGGTTTGGCAAACTTAACCATTTCAACTTTATGGAATTGGTGAAGTCGAATTAAGCCACGTGTATCGCGTCCTGCAGAACCTGCTTCAGAACGGAATGAAGGGCTCATAGCTGTAAAGTAAATTGGTAATTCTTTGCCTTCTAAAATTTCACCGCGGTAATAGTTTGTTAATGGAACTTCAGCAGTCGGAATAAGGACAAAATTGGTACCATCTAATTCAAAAGTATCTTCTTTAAATTTTGGATATTGACCGGTACCAAACATAGAGTCATGATTAACCATATATGGCGTGATGATTTCTTGATAACCTTCTTTAGCATGCTCATCTAACATAAAGTTATAAAGAGCGCGTTCCAAGCGTGCACCCAAGTTTTTATAGAATAAGAAACGAGCTCCAGTTACTTTCGCACCGCGTTCCCAGTCTAAAATATCCAGGTCTTCTCCCAAATCCCAATGTGCTTTGATTTCAAAGTCGAAAGTGCGAGGTGTTCCCCAACGACGGACTTCCACATTTTCCTCTTCATCAGCTCCAACAGGAACAGAATCATGAGGTGTGTTAGGAAGAATAGTAATGATTTCTGTAACTTTTTCATCGATAGCAGCTAGTTTAGCATCAATGGTTTTGATGTCTGCTGAGACTTTCTGCATATCCTCTATTTGCTGACTAGCATCTTCTTTTTGGCGTTTAGCTTGTGCAATGGCTGCAGAAGCAATATTGCGCTCAGCTTTTAATTCTTCAGATTTAACCAATAATTGACGCCGTTCTTGGTCTAAATTTTTTAAGTGACTTAAGGTTTCTTCTGAGACACCACGTGTTTTAAGTTTGCCAGCTACCAAGTCAAAATCAGTACGGATACGTTTTAAATCTAACATATTTAACTCCTTTTTATATAAAAAAACACAGCATATGAAATGCTGGAGCGCTATTGCGCGGTTCCATCCAGCTTCACATCCTGTGCTCTTAATTAGTATCAATTTTTGCTATTAATCGGTAGAATTTCATAGGATTAACTTATCTGTTCACAGCAACCACAGACTTTCTGGAAAGGAAATCAAACTACTTATCCGATAGGTCTATTATATCAAAATTGCGTAAAATGTAAACATCAAACCCTTTTAAAGTGGTTTTCACATTAAGCATTATCAAATGACTTGTGATAGAATAGTTTTATGACTAATAAAATGACTAAAAAAATCCGGACCCATCACTATGGCCTTGATTTGTTACGGATCATTTCAATGTTTATGATTGTTGTAACACATGTCTTGGGAAAAGGTGGTTTAAGGTCTGAAGTTGATGGGCATGCAGATTCCTATTTTATTGTAACTTGGATTATTCAGGTATTAGTATATGGAGCGGTCAATTGTTATGCCTTAATCAGTGGCTATGTTGGCTGTAACTCTAAATATAAGTATTCTAAATTAGCTAATATTTGGTTACAAGTATTTTTCTATACCTTTACGATTACTCTTTTATTTGCCCTTTCTGGTTTTCCAGTTACCCTTCTTAATTGGCGTCAAGCATTTTTCCCAATCGTCAGTGGACAGTATTGGTATATGTCAGCCTACTTTGCTTTGCTCATTTTCATGCCTATGATAAATGGGGGCTTAAAATCTTTGACTAATAAACAATTACGCAATTTAGTTATTTTAATGGGCTTTGTTTTTTCGCTCTTACCAGCGCTTATGAATAATCGTGTAGCTGAATTCTCATTAAGTAAAGGATTTGAAATGACTTGGTTGGTCATCCTTTATATTGTAGGGGCTTATCTACATCGTTTAGATCTTGAAAAATTTTCAACAAAAAAATTATTGACAGTCTACTCGGTTTCGATGATTATAACCTACGCCATGAAATTTATTGTTGGTAATATCTGGTATTGGTATGTTTCACCAAGTTTGAGTTTAGGTGCCATTTGTTTATTCATTGTTTTTGCAAAAATGGACATCACCAAACACCACCATTTACATGATTTTATTGTCTTGGTTGCTCCGACAACACTTGGAGTATACTTGGCTCACTTACATCCACTTCTGGTAAAATTTGTTATTAGGGATTTTGCTGAACCTTTTATTAATGCTCCTATTTATATCTATCCTTTATTGATTTTAGGGGTATCAATCATTATTTATATTTTTGCTTTCTTTATTGAAAAAAGCCGGATGCAAATTTTTAAATGGTTACATGTTAATCAATTGATGAAACGCTTAGATGAAATGATACCATTTGAAGAATAAAAATAAGCTTGGACAGTTTGTCCTAGCTTATTTTTTTCGAAACCACTTATTGATGATTAACTGGATCAAGGTTGGAAGTCTAACAACATTTTCATTACCAATCTTTAAGCGAGCTAATTTGAGAATTTTACCAGAGTCTCTGGATGCAAATAAAAACTTACCTTGATCTGTGAAAATTTCAAAATGTCTGCTGACTTTATTTCTTGATACGTTTGCACCTATTTGGTTAATTGCTGACCAAGGGATTTGAATGTAGTCTTCAACATTTTTATCATTGTAAAATTCAAAAGCTTTGTCACCGACTAATATTTTTCCAACCTTGCCTCCCATGCCCAAGTATGATGTTGCCTTGGTTTGAAAGTCGACAGTAGTATTCATGGATTTTGCCAAAGTGAAACTCCTTTCATTGCTTTAGAAATATTATAGCATATGGAAAGTAATAATGATTAACTACTTACCACTAAAAAAACCTGGGATATTAATCCCAGGTTTTAATCTATTACATGATACCGAATAGACGAGCAAGAATACCAACGACAAATAAAGCAATAATGATTGTAATTGGTGAAACTTTTTTCTTAAGTAACCACATACATAAGAAAGTAAGTACAAGACCCATTAATCCAGGGATAAGTGAATCAAGTTGTCCTTGAAGTGATTGTGCTTGATATTTATCAAGGCTCATACCACCAATGGCTTGTCCTAAAATACCTTTTAATTCAGCACCGTTGATGTTTCCTTTAGGGAATTCAACATAAGCACCTTTTGATAACATTTTAGAAGGTAGGTCAACCGTGAATTTAATAGATACCCAACGTTCAACTAATACTGCAAGGATGAACATACCTAGGATTGATGCACCTTTAGTGATGTCTTGTAAGATACCGCCAGACATGTCCTTAGTAATTTCAGAACCTGCTTTATAACCAAATTCTTGTGTATACCATAAGAAGGCCATACGGATGATATTCCATCCAAGGAAGAAAATGATTGGTCCCATGATGTTACCAGATTGTGCTAATGATGCACCAAGAGCTCCGAGGATTGGACGAACTGTAAACCAGAATACTGGATCACCGATACCAGCCAACGGTCCCATCATACCGATTTTAACCCCTTGAATAGCAGCATCGTCGATATCAGTACCATTTGCTCTTTCTTCTTCAAGAGCTAGGGTAACACCCATAATAGGTGCAGCTACATAAGGGTGAGTATTAAAGAATTCTAAGTGACGAGTAAGAGCAGCTGCTTGATCTTCTTTAGTAGTGTATAATTTCTTGATTGCTGGAATAAGAGAATAAGCCCAACCCAAGTTTTGCATACGTTCATAGTTCCATGAACCTTGCAAGAATTGTGAACGCCACCAAACTTTTTGGCGATCAGCTTTTGATAATTTAATTTGTTCAGTCATGTTAGGCCCCTTTCTAGTAGTCTTCTAGGATATCGCCGATAGGATCATTTGATCCACCGTTACCTGATCCACCATTTCCACCTTGTTTAGAAAGGTTAAGGTAGATGAAGGCCATAGCAACACCGATTACACCAAGTGCGATAAGTGTTAAGTCGCTTAAGGCTGCAAAAGCAAAACCAAGAGCGAAGAATGGCCAAACTTCACGAGTAGCCATCATGTTGATAACCATAGCATAACCTACGGCAACAACCATACCACCACCAACAGCCATACCGCCGTTTAACCAATCAGGCATCATTCCTAAAGCATCTTTAACAGCGCTAGCTGGGATAGCAATAAGAAGTGCAGCTGGTATTGCAATACGAAGACCTTGCATCATCAATGCGATGAAGTGAGCACGTTCAACCCCAGCAATATTACCGTCTTTAGCAGCATTATCAGCTGTATGTGCTAAGGCAACTGAAAGAGTACGAACAATCATAGTAAGGAATAAACCTGCAACTGCCAAAGGAATAGCAGTTGCTGTTGCAACAGCAACACCTTGAGATGTGAAGTTACCACCTTTAACCATGATAATAGCAGCAGCTACTGAAGCTAAGGCAGCATCAGGTGCAACTGCAGCTCCAATGTTTGCCCAACCAAGAGCGATCATTTGTAAAAATCCACCAAGCATGACACCTGCTTCTAAGTTACCAGTTACAAGACCGATAAGAGTACAAGCTACAAGTGGTTGATGGAATTGAAATTGGTCAAGGATACCTTCCATACCTGCGAAGAAGGCAACCACAACGACCAAGATAGCAGAAATAATTGAAATATCTGACATTTTCTTATCCTTTCGAAGTGTATCTATCGAAATTTAACTACTTAAATTTCGTTCAATTTGAGTATTAAACGCTTCCTTTTAATCTAAAATTAAAGGAAGGTCCTTATTGAATGTGAGCTTTTTTGATTAGTTCAAATAAGTTCTTTTTAGAATCATTTGGAACTTTACGAACATCAAAATCAACTCCTAATTCTTGAAGTTTTTCAAAGGCAGCAACATCCTCTTTATCCATTGATAATACGTTGTTTACCATTGTTTTACCAGTTGAGTGTGCCATTGAACCAACATTCAATTCTTTGATTTCAACGCCACCTTCGACAGCACGAAGCGCATCTTGAACAGTTTCAAATAAAATTAAAGCATGAGTATTGCCAAAACGAGGATCTTTGGCAACTTCAGTTAATTTTTTAATAGGAACAACATTTGCTTTGATTCCGCCAGGCGCAGCTTGTTTAATCAACTGTTTGCGAAGTTCATCTTTCGCAACTGTATCTGACGCAACAATGATACGGTTTGCTTTAGAAGCTGGAGTCCAAGCAGTAGCAACTTGACCATGTAAAAGACGAGTGTCGATACGTGCAAGGTTAATTTTAAGTTTACCATCACCGATGACAGTTCCTTCTGGAATTGAACCTTGTTTAACTGGAGCAGCTGCTTGAGGAGCAACAACTTCCACAGGATTGAGTTCTTCAGGAAGTGCTTTAACACCTTCTTTAGACTCTTTAATAATATTAGCGGCAACTTGTTCAACACCTGCATTAGCGTCCATCATACGCTCAGTGTAGGCTTGAATAAGCATTGGCAAGTTGAGACCTGTGATGATAGCCATTTTACGTTCAGGATTTTCTCCCATTACGCGACTAGCTTGGTTAAATGGAGATCCGCTCCAAAGGTCAGCTAGTACAAGGACTTCATCATCAGCATCAAATTGAGCGATAGCATTGTTGAAGTGTCCATATAAATCGTCAGGTCCTTCGTTTGGCATGAAAGTCACAACTTGAACTTTCTCTTGTTCGCCAAAAATCATAGAACCAGATTGATGAATACCTTCAGCAAATTTACCGTGGCTGGCAATAATAATACCGATACCCATTCTTGTTCTTCCTCCTTTTAAAAATTTTTTCGTTGAAATGAAAAAGAATAATCTCCTTCCAAATTTCTACTTCATAAGTCATTTGGCAATCCTTTTTCCTTTAAACGAAATTCAAGAACGTATCTATTTTAAAACGTTTTCAATGAAAAAGCAATACTTTTTCCGAAATAATTATAAATATAAGAAAAAATTCACAAAGTCATGTTATATAATCAGATTTAGTGAAAAGATGATATTATCTCACGGTTTAAAATTCAGAGTATGAAGAAAAAATAATGAAAAATGATTGAAAGCATGAAAAACATTTCCAAGCTAAGGAAAAACATCTCTTAAAAAACCACCTTGTTAATCTTCAAAGTGGTTTCGTTTTATCTTTATAAGAAAAGCGCTTCTAATTGCTTTGCCACACCATCTTCTTCATTAGTCCATTGGATTTGGTGGTCAGCATGGGGCAGGAGAATGGGGTTAGCATTTTTCATTGCATAACCTGTGCCGGCAAAGGAGAGCATCTCGGTATCGTTTTGTTCATCTCCAAAGGCAATGAGGTCTTGCTTATCTTTATTATAGAGATCTAGGAGATATTTCAATGCATAGGCTTTATTTACATTCTTTGGAGAAATTTCCAAAATATTTAAAGGGCCTCCCCAAGAATCAACTTCGATTTCATTATTGAAATAGCTACGCATTTGTTTGGCTAATTCATTTTTATCTTGATGGTGCGTTTGAGTTAGTAAGGCATTTGGATTACGCGTGATTTTGGTTTCAATTAATTTCATCTCATCAGTAATTGAGGGTACACCAAATAATTGTGGATCAATTTTTTCGCGATTATTTAAGGTGATGTAGAAATTTTTACGATACTCACTAGCAATAAAATCCATTTGAAAATCATTTTGAGATTTTAAAATTTCAATTAAATATTTTTTATCAAGCGTTACGTTGTGCTCGAATTCCCACTTTTGTTCAGGCATATGGGTTAGGGAGCCATTGAAAGTAATCATAGGTGTCTTTAATTGTAACTGATGATAATAGTCCATAGCCATGCGATAAGGACGACCTGTGGAAATCACGACATGATGTCCTTTTTCTTGTACTTTTTGGAGTACATTCTTTGTATAGTCAGAGATAGTGTTGTCTCGATGGAGCAAAGTCCCATCTAAATCAAGGGCAATTATTTTTTTAGTCATGATAAAAGTATATCAAAAATAATTTATTTGCCATAGTAAATGGTAAAGACTTGAAAAATTTTTTGTTTTAGTAGAAAAGACGAACAATTCGTTATTAATTTTCTAAATTGTTTGAAAAGCTTTGTGACAAGTGGTAGGATAATACTATCGTTTTTAACGACACATTATTGGATGAAATCAAAGCTAGTCATGATTAGTGACGGTTTTTTTGATTTTTACCTATCTTATTACTTATTTAAGGAGTCTCCATTCTAATGGAAAAGTTTTTTAATTTAAAGGAAAATGACACGAGTGTCTCAACCGAAATCGTTGCTGGTTTAACAACCTTTTTTGCAATGTCGTATATTTTATTTGTTAATCCAAGTATTCTTGGTGCAGCTGGAATGCCAACGAAAGCTGTCTTTTTAGCAACAATTATTGCTGCAGCAATTTCAACAGCAATAATGGGGCTATTTGCAAATGTACCTTATGCATTAGCACCTGGAATGGGCTTAAATGCTTTCTTTACTTATACAGTCGTATTTGGACTAGGTTTTTCTTGGCAAGAAGCACTAGGGATGGTATTTATTTGTGGACTATTTAATATCTTTATTACAGTTACAAAAGTCCGTAAAAGTATCATTAAAGCTATTCCACTAAGTCTCCAACATGCAATCGGTGGAGGGATTGGTGTCTTTGTTGCTTATCTTGGTTTTAAAAATGCAAATATTATCAATTTCTCATTATCAGCACAAAATATTGTAGCAGTTAATGGCGTTGAACCAGCTAAAGCTACAGCTAAAACCTTTGCTAATGGTGTTTTTGCTGTTAACGCAAATGGTGGAGTTGTACCTGCGATTTCAACATTCACAGATCCTAGCGTTCTCTTAGCTATTTTTGGTCTCCTTCTTATGGCAGTTTTAGTCATTAAAAATGTTCGTGGAGCAATTTTAATTGGTATCATTGTAACTACATTAGTTGGGATTCCACTTGGTGTTGTTGATTTATCACACTTAAACTTTGGATCAAATCATATTGGTCAAGCGTTCGATGAATTAGGAACAACTTTCTTGGCGGCCTTTGGTGGAATTGCATCTTTATTTAAAGATTCAACACGTTTACCATTAGTCTTAATGACAATATTTGCCTTCTCATTATCTGATACATTTGATACAATTGGTACCTTTATTGGTACAGGTCGTCGTACAGGTATTTTCTCAGCAGAAGACGAAGCAGCCCTTGAAAACTCTACTGGATTCTCTTCTAAGATGGACCGTGCACTTTTTGCCGATGCTATCGGAACATCAATCGGTGCCTTATTCGGAACGTCAAATACAACAACATATGTTGAATCAGCTGCAGGTATTGCTGAAGGTGGCCGTACAGGTTTAACCGCTCTTTCTACAGCAGTATGTTTCTTGCTTTCAATTTTCTTATTACCACTTGTTGGTATCGTTCCAGCAGCAGCAACAGCACCTGCATTAATCATCGTTGGGGTAATGATGGTTTCATCATTCTTGGATGTTGATTGGAGTAATTTCGAAGATGCTTTACCAGCCTTCTTCGCAGCCTTTTTCATGGCTTTATGTTACTCAATTTCATACGGTATCGCAGGAGCCTTCATTTTCTATTGCTTAGTGAAAATTGTAAAAGGTAAAGCTAATGAAGTTCATCCAATTTTATGGGGTGCAACCTTCCTCTTTATTCTAAACTTTGTCATTTTAGCTATCTTATAATTAATAGACAGAGCAGTTACGTATGTGACTGCTTTTTTGCTGTCTCCTCAACTGAGGACTTGGAAGTCAAAATCTTTTCTGATATAATGACCTTATGTTTTATAGTGAAAATGAAAATGAACTGATTGACTTTGGTATCAAAATTGGAAAAGCATTGAAAGCAGAGGATGTTATTATCCTTTCCGGAGAACTAGGTGCTGGCAAGACAACCATTACAAAAGGGATTGCAAAAGGCCTCGAGATCGATCAAATGATTAAAAGTCCAACTTACACCATTGTTCGTGAGTATCAAGGCCGTCTCCCCCTATATCATCTAGATGTTTATCGCATTGGTGATGATCCCGACTCCATCGATTTGGATGATTTTGTTTATGGGAATGGTGTCACAGTTATCGAATGGGGAAATCTATTAGATTTAGAGAGATTTGAAGATTATTTAACCATTAGCCTTGCTAAAACAGAATTAGGACGTCAGCTGTCATTAAGTGCCAAAGGCCCCCGTTCAGAAGACCTTTTAGAGGATATTGTAAATGCCTGAAGCAAGTGTAATCATTGAAGAGGCTCAGGCAAGTGATGCCACAGCAATACAAGTTCTTATCAAACAATTAGCTAATGAGACTGACTTTATTACTGAAACAGAGTCACTTATCTCTGTTCCAACTCATTTTTTAGCTGAACAGTTAGAAAAGCTCACAGAGAGTCCAAAGGAGTTGTGTCTGCTTTTAAAAGTAGATAATCAGCCTATAGGTCTCTTGAATATTTCTAATAGCCATCAAGCAGATAGCGACCATATCGGTGAGCTTTTTATTGGTATACAAAATCCTTTTCAAGGCTATGGTTTGGGACAAGATTTGTTAGCTATAGCAATTGATTGGGCAATAGAAATAGACTTTTTAAAGAAAATTGAATTGGAAGTTCAAGTTGAAAATCAAAAAGCGATTCACATTTATGAAAAATTTGGGTTTGAGATTGAAGGAAAACGAAAATTAGCTGTTATAACTAAAGATGGAGAATTTCGAGATGTCTATCTAATGGGTAGAATACTAGAAAATTAGAAAAATACATGAAAATTGGAAAAAAAATATTCTTGATGATTTTAACAATCATCCTAACAACAGTTGTAGCTTTGGGGGTCTATGCCACAAGCGCCTACAATTTTTCTACCAGTGAGCTCGCAAAAACTTTTAAAGATTTTAATACTTCTGGGAAAAAGAGTACTGCTATCAGTCAAACAAAGCCCTTTTCAATTCTTTTAATGGGTGTTGATACAGGTTCATCAGAGCGTAAGTCAAAATGGTCGGGTAATAGTGACTCAATGATTTTAGTAACTATTAATCCGAAAACAAAGAAAACAACCATGACCAGTTTGGAACGGGATATTTTAATGGAATTATCTGGTCCCAAATCAAATGATATGGATGGTGCTGAGGCTAAACTCAATGCTGCCTACGCTGCCGGTGGCGCTCGAATGGCCATTATGACAGTTCAAGATTTGCTCAATATTAAGATTGATAATTATGTTCGCATTAATATGCAAGGATTAATTGATTTAGTTGATGCCGTTGGTGGGATTACTGTAACCAATGAATTTGATTTCCCCATTTCAATTTCAGAAAACGAACCAGAATACCAAGCTAAGGTTCAGCCAGGGATTCATAAGGTCAATGGAGAACAAGCCTTGGTCTATGCTCGTATGCGTTATGACGACCCAGAAGGTGATTATGGTCGGCAAAAACGTCAACGGATTGTTATTCAGAAAGTCATTAAGAAAATTCTAGCTCTCAATAGTGTTAGTTCTTACCGCAAAATTTTGCACGCGGTCAGCAACAACATGCAAACCAATATTGAGATTTCTAGCGATACCATTCCCAACTTACTTGGCTATGCCGATTCTCTTAAAAAAATAAAATCTTATCAATTAAAAGGTGTAGATGCCACCTTGGCTGATGGTGGTTCTTATCAAATTGTAACCGAAGAACACCTACTAGAGGTGCAAAATCGCATTCGTCGTCAATTAGGACTAAGTAAAGTGACGGAATTGAAAACGTCAGCTGTTACTTATGAGGAATTGTATGGCGTAAGTGCTAAAACAAGTAAAAGCAAAGCTTCCAATTCTGGAGAAAATAATAATGATAGTGGTTCAGATAGCCAATATTCAGGCGATTCTAATGGAACCTATTATTCTAATTATGATAATAATATTACCATTATTCCACCAGAAAGTAGTGCACCTGCTGCTTCAAGCCCTGCTGTTGGTTCTAATTCTGGTACTTACTCAGGAAATGGTGATTCGACAACCGTCCCAGTAACACCGACGACTCCAACAGTACCGGTAACACCAGCACCAAGTGCTGAAACTGGAACAGTTACCGCTCCATAAAGAAAAGCAGTGCTATTTTTAGCGCTGCTTTTTGAGTCTTATTTTTGATACTTTTCCATGCGTTCTTTGATTTGATTAATTTTAGGTTGAGTGTCTTGTTTGAAAACTCGAACTTTGTAAGTCAAGTCGTCCCCAATACTTTGAATTTTTTGAATCTCAGTTTGAATCCGATTGAGATTGACTTTGATATTATCTAAATCCATCTGAATCAAATCTTTTTCACTGTTAGCTTCTGCTAGGCCAGATTTAATCTGATCACGTTTCTGATATGCGGTGTAGGCTGCAAAAGAGGTTAACCCCGCCAAGATAAATGCTTTAACTTTCATTCTCCAACCTCCATTTTTATTTTATTCGCCAATTGTGCCAATCTATCAAAGTCAGGTTCATGTGTTGTATATTGAATGGCTATTCCGTCAGTTTCACTATATCGAGGAACCAGGTGGATATGCGCGTGGAAAACGGTCTGACCAGCAATCTCCTCGTTATTGTTGACGATGTTCATGCCAATAGCATTAGTAGCACTCTGTAAAGCTCTAGCCAACTTAGGGAGATGATAGAAAGTTTGACTAGCAGTATCGGCATCCATCTCCAAGACATTACGAACATGTTTCTTAGGAATCAGCAAGCTATGACCAGGAGTCGTTTGTGAAATATCTAAAAAAAGCCAAAACATCGTCGTCTTCATATATTTTTGAAGCTGGAATTTCTCCATTTACAATTTTACAAAAAATACAATCATCCATTTCAATTTTCCTTTTCTTTTTGAGAATAATAGCAGAGCAAAAATCTGACTTTGCAAGGGGCAAGACTAATGACTTCATTAGGACACTTTCTTAAAGTGCCGCCCAATTAGTCCACTACCATAAGCAAGGGAGATCAGAATTGTTATTTTCACTAGTTTTGTCATGGTAAATCTCCTTTGACCTTATTTTACCTTTTTTTTTGCAAGCACTTCAATTAAATAAGATATCTCTCTTAAAAGCTTCAGTTGCAAAAGTTAGTTGCGTAACAAGAACAAGTAACTTGGTAAAAAAATAAAGGCTGAGTTCTCCGAGAATTTACAGGTTGAGCTCAGTTTAATTTTCTGAACTATTATTTTTAGACTAGAAGTCCGAATCAATTACCCAAAAACTTCACCCATCTTCCATTCTTAAAATTCTTGGACCTTCTTCCGATATACTATCTGACAGAGAATTTGTTATAATAGTAAGCATCAAAAGCAATTCTAGAAAGAGTAAAGATGTTAAAAATTGAAAATTTAACAGGAGGTTATCTTAACATTCCTGTATTGAAAGATATTTCTTTTTCCGTTCAAGATGGTCAGCTTGTAGGTTTGATTGGTCTTAATGGAGCTGGTAAATCAACAACCATTAACGAAATCATCGGGCTATTACGGCCATATAAAGGTAAAATTACCATCGATGGCTTATCACTCGATGAAGATATAGCAGCCTATCGTAAAAAGATTGGATTTATTCCTGAAACACCTAGCTTGTATGAAGAATTAACACTAGCTGAACATATTGAAACTGTTGCTATGGCCTATGATATCGACGTCCAAGAAGCCTTCAAAAGAGCTAAACCTTTACTAGAAACCTATCGTTTGTCAGACAGATTAGATTGGTTCCCAAGTCAATTCTCTAAAGGGATGAAACAGAAGGTTATGATCATCTGTGCCTTTATCATCGACCCAAGTCTTTTTATCTTAGACGAACCCTTTTTAGGCCTAGACCCATTAGCAATTTCAGATTTAATTGCCTATCTCGAAGTAGAAAAAGCAAAAGGCAAGTCTATATTAATGAGTACCCATGTCTTGGACTCAGCAGAAAAAATGTGTGATGCTTTTGTTATACTCCATCAGGGACAAATCCGAGCACAAGGAACATTGGCAGAGTTGCGACAAAGTTTTGGGAATAAAGAAGCTAGCTTGAATGATATTTATTTAGCTCTAACTAAAGAGGTATAATATGAAAGAGTTATTCAAGCAACGTCAAAGCGCATTTTTAGCCTTACATCGTAAATATTTACCCTATGTTTTAATGATCATTTTATCCTGGTCTTAATCTTCTTATTAGGCTTTATCCTCTTCCAATATAGCCAAATTCTCAAGCATTTCCCAAAAAATCATATTCCTATTATTCTATTTTTAGTAGCAGTCTACCTGATTTTGTTAGCTATTGGCAAACCAGCAAGCTATCTTGAGCCAGCTGATCGTCATTATTTATTAAGACAAGAAGCTTACATTATTAATCATCTAAAAGAAGCTGCAAAAAGGTCCTTTTTCCTCTGGACTAGTATTAGTCTTGGACTGTTAACCTTACTCTATCCTTTGATGGCCAAACTAGGTTTGGCAATAGTGGCCTTTTTAGCCTTATTAGTCCTGTTTATTTGCCTTAAATGGTTTATCCAGCAAAGAAAGGCTAGCGCTTTACTAGAGGATGGTCGGCTGAAGTGGGACCAAGCTATCGCCTATGAATTAGCACGACAACAAGGAATCCTGAAATTCTATGCTCTCTTTACAAATGTTAAAGGCATCTCAGGAACTTTTAAAGAACGAAAATATCTAAACCCCATTATTAAGGCTTTCCCCAAAAATTCTCAGTATTTATGGACAAACCTCCATTTAAGGGCCTTTTTGAGAGGTTCAGATTACCTGGGATTATTTATCCGCTTAAGTTTGTTGAGCTGCCTGAGTTTGATTTTTATCAAAAATCATTATTTAGCAATAGGCCTTAACTTTGTTTGGACGTATCTCCTGTATTTTCAGCTATTAGCGCTTTACCATTATTATGATTATTTCTATTTAGGCCAATTATACCCAGTAAGTAATAAATTGAAGAAAACAAAACTACTCTATTTTTTGAGATTACTAGCAGGGGTTTCACTAGTTTTACAATTACTCTTTTGCCGTGACATAATCGTCTTGGTTGGGATAGTGGTAACAATCCTCTTTCTAACCTTAGTTATATCCCTTACAAGATTAAGAACATGATTGACTAAGTCAGACAAAACAAGTAAAATAGGAATAAGTGATTTGAAATAGAAAAGGAGGGCGATAGAATGACAGTAACAGATGATGATTTAAGCTTAACGCCCTTACGTGGAAATAGTGGAAAGGCCTACAAAGGCACATACCCAAATGGTGATAACGTTTTTATTAAATTAAATACTACCCCAATCTTACCAGCCTTATCAAAAGAGCAAATTGCTCCACAATTACTCTGGGCGAAACGCTTAGGTAATGGCGATATGATGAGTGCACAAGAGTGGTTAGATGGTCGTATTTTAAGTAAACAAGATATGAATAGTAAACAAATTATTCATATTTTATTACGCTTACATAAGTCAAAACAATTGGTCAACCAACTTTTGCAATTAAACTATAAAATTGAAAACCCATATGATTTAGTTGCTGACTTTGAAAAAAATGCACCATTACAAATTCAACAAAACTCTTACCTGCAAAGTGTTGTTAAGGAGTTGAAAAGAAGCTTACCAGAGTTTCGGACAGAAATTGCAACAATTGTTCATGGTGATATCAAACACAGTAACTGGGTAATCACTACAAGTGGAATGATTTACCTTTGTGACTGGGATTCTGTTAGATTAACGGATCGTATGTATGATGTTGCTTATTTGTTAAGCCACTATATTCCGCGGTCACGTTGGCCAGAATGGTTATCATATTATGGCTATAAAAATAATGATAAGGTCATGAGCAAGATTTTTTGGTATGGTCAACTTTCTTATTTGACACAAATCCTTAGATGTTTTGATAAGCGTGATATGGAACATGTGAATCAGGAAATTTACGCTCTACGTAAATTTAAAGATAGTTTTAGAAAGTTATAAATGCGAGTTCGTAAACGAAAAGGTGCTGAGGAGCACTTGGAAAACAACCCACAATATGTTATATTAGAGCCCGAAACTGCTAAAGGAAAATGGCAGCAAGTTTTTGGAAATCAGAATCCCATTCATATCGAAGTTGGTTCTGGAAAAGGCGGCTTTATTACCGGTATGGCCCGTCAAAATCCACATATCAATTATATTGGTATTGATATTCAATTATCTGTTCTCAGCTATGCATTAGATAAAGTTTTAGAGAGTCAACTACCAAATGTCCGTTTGCTTCGTGTTGATGGTTCAAGCTTAACTAATTATTTTGAAGAAGGTGAAATTGATCTCCTTTATCTTAATTTTTCCGACCCTTGGCCCAAATCAAGACATGAAAAACGCCGTTTAACTTATAAAGACTTTCTAAAAACATATGAAGAGATTTTACCAGAGCATGGTCAAATTCATTTCAAAACGGATAATCGTGGCTTGTTTGAATATAGTTTAGCAAGTTTCTCTCAATACGGAATGACCCTGAAACAAGTTTGGCTGGATTTACATGCCAGTGATTATGAAGGTAACGTCATGACTGAATATGAAACAAAATTTGCTAATAAAGGTCAAGTTATCTACCGGGTAGAAGCACAATTTTAGATGATTAGTGAAGTTGCTAGCAACTTCCTTTTATGGAGAGGTCGCATAGTGGCCGAGTGCGCACGCTTGGAAAGCGTGTAGTCCTTAACGGGGCTCGGGGGTTCGAATCCCCTCCTCTCCTTCATAATGAGAAAAGGCATGAAATCTTCTGATTTCATGCCTTTTCAAATATACTTAATCTTTGGTTGGAATAGAGAAAAAATCAGAATGTTTTTTGATGTGATTCTTTCCAACAGTAATGTCATATTGAATATATTTTAAGTCTTCGGCAGCCTTTTTATCAATGATAAAATCTTCAGATGGTAAGTTTTTTGAAAGTAGTGCATAATAGGGTGATAGTTTGCTCTTTGTACTTTCAAAAAGAAGTGCAGGGAAATCATTTGACCGTACAGTAGGGAAGTTTTGTTTTTCAAAATTCTCCTGATTTGACCAAATGAAATAATCAGTTGCTTTTTTTCGATTGTCACTTGTTTTAAAAAAACTATTTGGGTATAAGCCTGGTAAATGATCGCCATAAAAGACGACTGTAATTGGTTTTTTCATCTGACTTAATTTTTCGAAAAAGTCAGAGGTAGCACGATCTGTCTCAGCAAGTCGATTGGTGTAATCTTGGAGACGTCGATTTTCTACTTCTGAGAAATTTTTACCTTTAATTGCGTAGCTGGCACCGTTAGCATTATAGGGACCATGATTTTGCATGGTTATTGCATAAATAAATTTATTTTCTTTGTCATCTAATTGAATGATGATATTTTGATAGGTAGATTGGTCACTTGGGTATTGACCATATGGTTTGATGGATTTTGGTTTATCATCAGAGCCATCTTTGGCAATGAATTTATTAAAATTTAATTTACCGTAAACAGCAGTTCGATTGTAGTTGTGAGCATTGTCTAAGTGAATGACAATTCGATTCTGGGGTTTATAAAAATGGCTAATAGAGGGCACGAAATCCATATTTGGAAAGATTTCTGAGTTTAAGACAGTTACATTTGAAGAAAAACTGGTCATGTTTAAACCGGTTATGCTTTGGTATTCCATATTAGCAGTACCTCCACCATAACCGTCAGAAATCATCATGCCGCTTGTTGTGTCTTTTTTTAGCTGGTCAATATTTTCTAATGGATTTGTTGAAGACTCTATGCCATCTAAATGAAGTGGGTTTGCTAAACTTTCACTTAAGACATAGATAATAGTTTGATCGTCTATGCTTGATTTTCGCTTTTTATTGATAGCTTCTGAAAGGTCATGATATTTGTGGTAGATGTCTTCAATTTTTTGACGATTGTAGCCTTCGGGCATCTTCATCTTATCTACAGTAAGTGATTTAAGCCAAACATAAGACAAGGATTGAAAGCGCGCATTTGCATTAATGCCTAACCAATTGACATCATAAAAATTATAAACCGATGATAAAATCGGAATACCTGCTGGGAATGGGCTATTAGCATGTTTTTTGATGAAGTTAGCACCACTAAAAAATAGGCTAAAGAATATTAAGATAAATGAAATGTGAGATGTATTTGTTTTGAAAAGTGGACTCCAAAGACATTTTTTATAGGTGAATTTTAAGAAAAGACTTATTATTGCTATAAAAATCACTATTGAAATAATGGCATTAAAAGAAATATAATCTTTGAAAAACTGGATATCCTTTATCCAAATTAAATCGGATACAATAAAAGGTTCTTGGCGAGCTTCGAATTTCATAGCATTTATAAGTGCAAAACTAGCTGCTAATATAAGATTTAAAAGCGTTGCAGGTATATAACGATTAATTATGAGATAAGGTACGATGAAAAGAAAAGTTAAAATAATAATCTGTAAAATAGTAGCTCCGGGTGCGATGAAATAGTGATAGTGACTACCCTTATCAGTAATACCGACTTGAATAAAGTAATTTGCAATAATGGCAATGATGATGCTCGTTGATAGGAGAGAGGATATACCGACTCGGTTTTGCTTAAAGTCCTCTACCATATGGGCAATTAGTAAAGTTATTATAGTGCTTAGGAAATAAAATGTTAATGTGTATTGCCAGACATTATGACTTAGATTAGGAAGCTTAATATTTGAAACGGGCAATAAAGTATTTTCTGATAAGCGCTCTAGAAAGAGAGGGGAGGTCAATGTTAAGAGTGTAAAGGTTTGTCCTAAGGAAATATTTTGGGATAAAATATCATTTTTTAAACTGACTTTTTTTTTAGAAAGGTAATTTTTCTTGCCAGGAGATTTAGACCAATTGCACAGCATATGATAATAGCTAACCATTTTAGCGAGTTGTATTGCCAGAAGTCATTAAATTCTTGCCAGAGAAAGGTAGGATCATTTAAGCGTAATGTCATTTTAAGAAAATAGTGTGTCCCGCAATAAAACAAGTAAGTTACGGCCATTTTCAAAAGATAAGAGAAATCAATGAGCTGATTTATGATTATACTGATACACAAGCACAGAAATAAACGCCATTCGATTGAGATAAAATCAAGTTGACCAATGTGGAGGTTAGCGAAGGCATTGTAGCTTAAAAAATTAGCTAATAAGCCAAAAGATAATAGCAGAATAATTGTTAAATAGAAATCTTTATTATGAAAAATATGTTTTTTTCTCTTTCTTGTTTTTTTAAAATTTTCCAATATATTTATCAAAGTGGATATCCTTCCAGTTTTGTCATCTTACCTATTATAATAAAATTAGTAAATTTAATAAATTATTTGTTTTGACAAAAATCTAATCTTCGTATTTTTGACTTGATTAGTTCTTAGAAAGTGCTATAATAGAAATAACATATACAGAAACGGTGGTGGGAGATATCTCGCCACTTTTGTATTGATATTTTTCCAAACTTGGAATTCCCGAACAGATGTAGAGTAAAGGAGGTATTGTTATCGCAAATCAAACAATCATTGATACTGTTTTTCAAACGGTATCACCAGTTATCCAATCACCATATGAGTTGGTTGATGTAGAATATGAAAAAATGGGCAGTGATTATGTTTTAAGTATTTTGGTTGATAAAGAGGGTGGTATCACTGTTGAAGATACAACTGAGCTAACAGAGATTATTAGTCCCCTTTTAGATAAGATTTCGCCAGATCCTTTCCCTGAACAGTATATGCTGGAAGTTTCTAGTCCTGGCTTAGAGAGACCATTAAAAACTAAGGAAGCAGTTGAAAAAGCAGTTGGTTCTCATGTTAATGTTAGTCTCTATAAAGCTATTGATAAAGTTAAAGTCTTCCAAGGAGATTTGGTTTCTTTTGATGGCGAAACATTAATCATTGATTATTTGGATAAAACACGTCACAAACTTGTTGAAATCCCTTATCAAACTGTTGCAAAAGCCCGTTTGGCAGTTAAACTTTAACCGATTTTTAAGTAAGAAAGGAATTTTGCTTTTGCAAGAAATTGCTGAGCATCACACATTATGAGCAAAGAAATGCTAGAAGCCTTCCGTATTTTGGAAGAAGAAAAACACATTAATAAAGATGACATCATCGAAGCAGTTACTGAATCTTTGAAATCAGCCTATAAACGCCGTTACGGTCAATCAGAGTCTTGTGTGATTGAATTTAATGAAAAAACTGGAGATTTCCAAGTCTATTCTGTTCGTGAGGTTGTCGAAGAAGTTTTTGATAGTCGTTTAGAGATCAGCTTAAGCGATGCCTTAGCGATTAGTTCGGCATACGAGCTTGGCGATAAAATTCGCTTTGAAGAATCAGTAGCAGAATTTGGTCGTGTAGCTGCTCAATCGGCAAAACAAACGATTATGGAAAAAATGCGTCGCCAAATGCGTGAAGTTACCTTTAATGAGTATAAAGAGCATGAAGGTGAAATCATGACTGGTACTGTGGAGCGCTTTGACCAACGTTTTATCTATGTCAACTTAGGGTCACTAGAAGCACAATTATCACATCAGGATCAAATTCCTGGTGAAACTTTCAAGTCACATGACCGCATTGAAGTTTATGTTTACAAAGTTGAAAACAATCCAAAAGGTGTCAATGTTTTTGTAAGTCGTAGCCATCCGGAATTCATCAAACGTATTATGGAACAAGAAATCCCTGAAGTCTTTGATGGAACTGTGGAAATCATGAGTGTTTCTCGTGAGGCAGGAGATCGTACAAAAGTAGCTGTTCGTAGTCATAATCCGAATGTCGATGCAATCGGAACAATCGTTGGTCGTGGTGGAAGTAACATTAAAAAAGTTATCAGTAAATTCCATCCAAAACGTTTCGATGCTAAGACAGGAATTGAAGTACCGGTTGAAGAAAATATCGATGTTATCCAATGGGTAGATGATCCTGCAGAGTTTATCTATAATGCGATTGCACCAGCTGAAGTTGATATGGTACTTTTTGATGACGAAGATATTAAGCGTGCAACTGTTGTTGTTCCAGATAGCAAATTATCATTAGCTATTGGACGTCGTGGTCAAAACGTAAGACTTGCTGCTCATTTAACAGGATATAGAATTGATATTAAATCAGCTAGTGAATATGAAGCTGCGGAAGCTGCTATTGAAACAAGTGAAGTTTTAGAAGAGACAGCAACTTTAAGCGAGGAAGAATAAGAATCGAGGTGTTTTATGCCTAAAGTAAAAAAAATACCTTTACGTAAATCTCTTGTCTCAGGTGAAAGTCTTGATAAAAGAGATTTGCTTCGCATCGTAAAAACGAAAGATGGTCAACTTTTCATAGATCCAACAGGAAAGCAGAATGGTCGAGGGGCTTATATAAAACTCGATAACCAGGAAGCTTTGATGGCTAAGAAGAAACATGTTTTTAACCGTAGTTTTGCTATGGAAGTGCCAGAGAGTTTTTATGATGAGTTGATTGCTTATGTGGATCACAAAGTAAAAAGAAGAGAGTTAGGTCTTGAATAATTTAGAGAGATTGACAAATCTTATTGGCCTAGCGCAGCGTGCTGGAAAAGTTGTATCTGGTGAGGAATTAGTGGTAAAAGCAATTCAAAATCAATCAGTAAACCTAGTTTTTCTAGCAAATGATGCTGGACCAAATGTGACAAAAAAAGTATCAGATAAAAGTAAGTATTATAATGTAGAAGTCTCCACAGTGCTTAGTGCACTGGAATTAAGTTCTGCACTTGGCAAAGCTCGAAAAGTTGTTGCTATTGCAGATGCTGGATTTTCAAAGAAAATGAGGACTCTTATGGAATAGACGAATAGGAGGACACAAATTGTCAAAGAAAAGATTACATGAAATTGCCAAAGAACTTGGTAAAACAAGTAAAGAAGTTGTTGAAAAAGCAAAAGAACTAGGCTTAGATGTCAAAAGTCATGCCTCAAGTGTCGATGAGTCGGCTGCTGGTAAAATTGCATCGAGTTTTTCAACAAAATCAGAAAAACCTATTACTCCAGAAGTAAAAGAAAAACCTAAGACTACCGAAAGCCCTGAAGTTAAAAAAGAAACGTCCGTTAAAGTAACTGAAAAAGTAGCGAGTCCTCTTGTTGAAAAATCAGAGTCTACTGTTGCTGAAAAACCTCAAACGGTGAAACCGAAAAGTCGTAACTTTAAAGCAGAACGAGAAGCTCGTGCTAAAGAACAGGCTGCTCGCCAACAAGCTGGCAACCAGAATCGTCAAAATGACAATCGACCAAACAACCGTCAAAATGGACGTTTTGGAAATCGGAACCAAAATCAAAATGGTGAACGTCGATTTGATAATAAACCTAATCAAAATGGAAATCGTCAGGATAACCGTCAATTTGGTAATCAGGATAATAACCGTAATCAAGGAAATAACCGTCAAAATGATCGCTATCGTGATAATAGACAGTCTCAGGAACGTGGACAATATCAAGCTCCAGCTCCTAAGATTGACTTTAAAGCCAGAGCGGCTGCTTTAAAAGCAGAACAAAATGCAGAGTATACGCGAACTAGAGAACATCAGTTCCGCGAACAAGAAGAAGCTAAACGACAAGCTCAGATTGCTCAAGAACAAGCAAGAATTCAAGCTGAAAAAGAAGCAGCAAATCTTGCTAAAGCAGCAGCTTTGGAAGCAACAAAGGCAAGAGAGTCAGTTGTTACTAAGCCAGTTGTTGAAGCGGCAACAGCAAAACCTGTTGATAAACGTCGTAAGAAAGCTCGTCCTGAAAAAATCACAAGATGAAGAACAAAATCGTGATAATGGACCTAAAAATAAGAAGAGTTGGAATAATCAAAACCAAGTGAGAAATCAAAGAAATAGTAACTGGAACAAAAAACCTAAAAAAGGTAAAAATAATCGGAATAATAATGCCGCTCCAAAACCAGTAACAGAGCGTAAATTCCATGAATTACCTAAAGAATTTGAATATAGTGAAGGGATGACAGTTGCCGATATCGCAAAACGTATCAAACGTGAACCTGCGGAAATCGTTAAGAAACTCTTTATGATGGGAGTCATGGCAACTCAAAACCAATCACTTGATGGCGACACCATTGAATTATTAATGGTTGATTATGGAATTGAAGCTAAAGCGAAAGTTGAAGTCGATGATGCTGATATTGAGCGTTTCTTTGAAGATGAAACTTATCTAAACCCAGAAAATCTTGTAGAACGCGCACCTGTTGTTACCATTATGGGTCACGTTGACCATGGTAAAACAACTTTATTAGATACTTTACGTAACTCTCGTGTCGCTACAGGAGAAGCTGGTGGTATCACTCAGCATATTGGAGCTTATCAAATTGAAGAAGAAGGTAAAAAAATAACCTTCTTAGATACACCGGGGCATGCGGCCTTTACAAGTATGCGTGCGCGTGGAGCATCTGTAACTGATATTACTATTCTGATTGTTGCTGCCGATGATGGTGTAATGCCACAAACCATTGAAGCAATCAATCACTCAAAAGCCGCTCAAGTTCCAATTATTGTAGCTATCAATAAAATTGATAAACCAGGTGCAAACCCTGAACGTGTTATTTCTGAGTTAGCAGAACATGGTATTATCTCGACCGCTTGGGGTGGAGACTGTGAATTTGTTGAAATTTCAGCTAAATTTAACAAAAACATTGATGAATTATTAGAAACAGTTCTATTAGTAGCAGAAGTTGAAGAACTAAAAGCCGATCCTACTGTTCGAGCAATTGGTACAGTTATTGAAGCTCGTTTGGATAAAGGTAAAGGTGCGGTTGCTACCCTTCTTGTTCAACAAGGAACGCTTCATGTTCAAGATCCTATCGTTATTGGTAATACCTTTGGTCGTGTCCGTGCCATGACTAATGACCTAGGTCGTCGTGTAAAATTTGCCTTACCATCAACTCCGGTTTCTATCACTGGTTTGAATGAAACACCAATGGCAGGTGATCACTTTGCTGTTTATGAAGATGAAAAAGCAGCACGTGCTGCTGGTGAAGAACGTGCAAAACGTGCTCTTCTTAAACAACGTCAAAATACACAACGTGTTAGCCTAGATAACCTCTTTGATACCCTAAAAGCTGGCGAAATCAAAACAGTTAACGTTATCATTAAAGCCGATGTTCAAGGTTCCGTTGAAGCTCTTGCAGCCTCGCTTCTTAAAATTGAAGTTGAAGGTGTACGAGTAAATGTTGTTCACTCAGCGGTAGGTGCTATTAATGAGTCCGATGTAACACTAGCGGAAGCATCAAATGCAGTTATCATTGGATTTAATGTTCGTCCGACACCACAAGCACGTCAACAAGCTGACGCTGACGATGTTGAAATTCGTCTTCATAGTATTATCTACAAAGTTATCGAAGAAGTTGAAGAAGCGATGAAAGGTAAATTGGACCCTGTCTTCAAAGAAAAAATTCTTGGTGAAGCTATTGTTCGTGAAACCTTTAAAGTTTCAAAAGTTGGAACTATCGGTGGATTTATGGTTATCAATGGTAAAATCACCCGTGATTCCAGTGTCCGTGTTATCCGTGATAGTGTTGTTGTCTTCGATGGTAAACTAGCAAGTCTTAAACATTATAAAGATGATGTTAAAGAAGTTGGTAATGCTCAAGAAGGTGGTCTAATGATTGAAAATTATAACGACCTGCAAGTTGACGATACGCTTGAAGCCTACATCATGGAAGAAATCGTTAGAAAATAATTCAAAATAAAATAAATTATCATTGATAGAAGCTGGGCTTTCAGCCTGGCTTTTGTCATCACTATTAAGAAAGGAAATTGAAATGGCAAATCATCGTATTGACCGAGTTGGCATGGAAATCAAACGTGAAGTCAATGAGATTTTACAAAAGAAAGTCCGTGATCCACGTGTACAAGGTGTTACAATCACTGAAGTGCAAATGCTGGGCGATTTATCAGCAGCCAAAGTCTATTACACTCTTATGAGTGACTTGGCATCTGATAATCAAAAAGCACAAATTGGTTTAGAAAAAGCTACTGGAACGATTAAACGTGAATTAGGACGCAACCTGACCATGTATAAAATTCCAGACTTAATTTTTGAAAAAGATAATTCTATTGCCTATGGTAATAAAATTGACCAGCTTCTCAAAGATTTAGAAGCAAAAACAAGTGATAAATAAACTAAAAGAGAGTTTCTAACGGAAACTCTCTTTTTTGGTGATTATTAACTAGAAATAGTACAATTCATTATTAATTCTTAAACTAATTTCCTTTTTTTTTTTGAATAAAAATATATTTTTTTAATTGACAGCGCAAAATTAGTATAATATACTTTTAAGTGGTTATAACCAGTAGAGGAAGATTATGAAAAAAGAACAACCACTCTATCAAAAATTAGTTGATCAACTTGAAGTGACAATTAGGAAAGATATGTCGCCTCACGACAAATTATTATCAGAAAGAGAATTGAGCGAAAATTACTCGGTGAGCAGGATAACAGTAAGGCAAGCTCTGAAGGAATTGGAAACACGTGGCTTAATTTACAAAGTTCACGGAAAAGGTACTTATGTTTCAAAATTAAAAGAACCTTTAACCGATTTAAGTTTGGCATATAGTTTTACTGAGCAAATGAAAAAAATTGGCAAGGAACCAAGAACACAAATTCTTTCGTTTGAAAAAGTAGAAATAAAAGATCATCTTGAAAATTTACTAGAAATGGAGTCAGAAAATCAAGCCTTCGAATTAGAAAGGCTTCGTTTAGCTGACGGACAGCCTATGATGTTTGAAAGATCCTACTTACCTTGCTCCATATTTTGTGATTTGACATCAGAAATACTAAAAGAAAAACCACTTTATGATATTTTTTCTGCAGATTATCTTATAAACGTTAGACTTGCTGAAGAGGAATTTTATGCTAGCATAGCTCTTGATTTTGAAGCAAAATTATTAGGCATCAAAAAAGGGGATCCAGTTTTGCATATGATCCGAAAAACTTATAATGAGAAAAATGTTCTAGTTGAACACACGTTTTCTATTGCAAGAGCTGATCAATTCAAATATAGAGTTATTCATCAACCAAATAAATTGTAAACAAATTATAGGAGGTAGAAATGTTTCAATTACCACAAAAAGAACTGGAACAAATGGGAGCAAGCATTACAACCAAAGAAATCATGCAACAGCCAGATTTATGGCAGGAGGCTTATAAGAATTTTTTAGAAAAAGAAGATGACATTTCTTCTTTTTTAAACAAAGTAATTGAAAACGCTGACAGTAAAGTGAAAGTTATCTTTACAGGTGCTGGTACTTCTGAATATGTTGGAAATAGTATTTGTGCCTATCTGCAAAATATGGTAATCGCCAAAATTTTCTTTTCAGTAGTGTTGCAACAACCGATATTGTGTCAGCTCCAAATTACTATTTATTTGAAGAGGATACAGTTATACTAGTTTCCTTTGCAAGAAGTGGGAACAGTCCGGAGAGTGTAGCTTCTGTAAATCTTGCTAATAAGTTAATCAACAATTGCTATCATCTGACAATTACCTGTGCTAAAGATGGTGAGTTAGCTAAGATGGCAAAAAATGATAGTCGAAATTTCTTAATGCTAATGCCAGAACTATCAAATGATGGTGGATTTGCAATGACAAGTAGCTTTACCTGTATGATGTTAACTGCCTTGCTGATTTTCGATCAGGAACACTTAAATGAAAATAAAGCGACATTCGTTACTCAAATGTGTCAAATAGCAAATGATATTATTAATAGAGAATCAGAACTAAAAACATTAATTAATAAACCATTTAATCGGTTGGTTTATTTGGGTTCTGGAAGTTTATCAGGTTTAACTCAAGAGGCGCAATTAAAAATTTTGGAATTGACTGCTGGCGAGATTGCAACAGTTTACGATTCTTCAATGGGATTTAGACATGGTCCAAAATCATTCATCAATAATGATACTTTAGTTTTTGGTTTTGTTAATAATAATACCTATACTCGAAAATATGATTTAGATGTATTAGAAGAAATCGCTGGAGATCAAATTGCAAATTCAACAATTGCAATTAGCCAAAAGGGAGTCGAAAATTTTTCAGGTGCTACTTTTGAATTAAACTCAGAATTACTTTTACCAGATGCCTATCTTGCCTTTCCAATGATATTACTAGCTCAAACAATTGCCTTATTCACATCAATAAAAGTGAATAATTTACCGGATACCCCTTCTAAAACTGGTACAGTTAACCGAGTGGTCAAAGGCGTTAAGATACATGAATACTACAAGGAGGATTAAATTGACATTAACACCAAATAAACGTGCTTATTTAGAAAAACTCAGTCGTCAAGGCATAATCTCCGCCCTAGCATTTGATCAACGTGGTGCCCTAAAACGAATGATGGCAAGCCATCAAACAGAAGAGCCAACTGTTGAACAAATGGAAACTTTAAAAGTAATGGTATCTGAGGAACTGACACCATACGCTTCCTCAATTCTATTAGATCCAGAATATGGAATCCCAGCAATTAAAGTAAAAGACGAAGAAGCAGGACTTTTACTAGCCTATGAAAAAACAGGTTATGATGCTACAACGACTAGCCGCTTACCAGACTGTTTAGTTGAGTGGTCAGTAAAACGGATCAAAGAAGCTGGTGCAGATGCAGTCAAATTCCTACTCTACTATGATGTAGATGGTGATGCTCAAGTTAATCTCCAAAAACAAGCTTATATTGAACGCATTGGTTCAGAATGTCGTGCTGAAGATATTCCATTTTTCTTAGAAATTCTAACCTATGATGAAAATATCACAGACAATTCAAGTATTGCATTTGCCAAAGTTAAAGCTCATAAAGTTAACCAAGCAATGAGAGTATTCTCAGCTGACCGTTTCGGAATTGATGTTTTAAAAGTAGAAGTTCCGGTAAATATGGCATTTGTAGAAGGCTTTGCGGATGGAGAAGTACTTCTAAGTAAAGAAGAAGCAGCCCAAGCCTTTAAAGAACAAGAAGCTTCCAGTCACTTGCCTTATATTTATTTGAGTGCTGGTGTTTCAGCGAAACTTTTCCAAGAGACACTTGTTTTTGCGGCAGAGTCTGGAGCCAAATTTAATGGTGTACTCTGTGGTCGTGCCACATGGTCTGGTTCAGTACCCGTTTATATTAAAAAAGGTGAAGAAGCAGCTCGTCAATGGCTACGGACGGAAGGATTGAAAAATATTGAAGAACTCAACCGAGTTCTAAAACAAACAGCGATACCTTGGACAGATAAAATATAAATAGGGTGGAGTATAACTGATGTCTTTATTTTTAAAGAATGAATACTTAACAATTGAATTTAAAAATTTAGGTGGAGAACTTGCCTCGATAAAAGATAGAGATGGGGTTGAATATCTATGGCAAGGTGATAGTAAGTATTGGAGCGGGCAAGCGCCGGTATTATTTCCAATATGTGGTAGTCTGAGAGAAGATCAAACAATCTATGGTAAAAATGGATCTAATAAAATTTTTGGATGTATGCCAAGACATGGTTTAGTAAGAAAGAAAAATTTTGTTGGGGAAGTAGTTTCCGAAAATACTATCGTTTTTCGGATATTAAGTGATGAAACCATGTTTCAATCTTTTCCCTATAAATTTGAACTTAGTGTCTTTTATCAGTTAGTCGAAAAAACATTAACCATCACATATGAAGTAAAAAATTTAGAAAAATCATATGATTTACCATTTACAATAGGTGCTCATCCAGCTTTTAATTGTCCTCTTTTTCCTAATGAAAAATATGAAGATTATTCTATACTTTTTTCAGATGAAGAATCATGTACAAGTGCAAAAGTTTTTCCAGAAACTGGGTTAGTAGATTTAGAAAATAGGCAACCATTTTTAAAAAATGAAAACAAATTAAATTTAGATTACGAGCTATTCAAAGATGATACAGTTTTGTTAGATCGATTAAAATCTAAAAGTATTACTTTAACTTCAAAAAATCATTCGAAGGAAATTAAAATTAATCTTCTTGATTTTCCAATATTAGTGTTATGGTCTACTGCAAATAAAAGTCCATTTATAGCATTAGAGCCTTGGCTAGGTGTATCAACATCAAAAAATGAAAGTGATTACTTTGAAGAAAAATATAATACACAATTTGCCTCTCCATTCCAAAAGGGATTTGAAGTCAAGTCATATTCCTATCAAATACAAATAAAATAAACATTTTTTGTTTGAAAGGGTTTACATTTCTGTGTTTTTGTTGTAAAATAAACACATAATTAAATAAAGTGGATTGTGACTAATAACAAATTAGGCAAGACCGCAAATAAATTAGGGCGTAGTCTCGATTTATTTGCGGTCTTTTCTTTAGGATGGAGGTAAAAATGTTTCGGCTTATTCGTTCCTTGAACAATAATGCAGCTTTGGTAAAAAACGAACAGAATGAACAAATAGTAGTTATGGGATTAGGAATTACTTTTCAAAAAAAGAAAGGTGATATCATTAACCCGGAGAAAATTGAAAAAGAGTTCGTTATAAAAAATAATGAAACTCGAGAAAATTTTTTGATGCTTTTGAAAGATGTACCGTTAGATTTTATAACGATTACATTTGAGTTAATTGAAACATTAACAAAAAAATATAATTTTACAGTACAGAATTATATTTTCGTGACATTAACTGACCATATGTTTGCTGCATATAAAATGTTGAAATCTGGAAGCTATATTGCCAGTAAATTACCAGACCTGTCAGTAGAATATCCAATTGAAAATAAGATTGCTAAAGAGGCATTGCAGATTTTTCAAAATAAATTAAATGTTACCTTTCCTTCTGATGAAGTTCAACGAATTGCATTGCATTTTATAAATGCAAAAGGTGATGAAACAAATGTTAAAGAAGCACTTTTTCCAAATGAAACAGAGTTATTAAATTTAGTAAAAATTAAATTACAAGAAAAAGGTATTGTCAGAAACGACATTAATAGCAATTATTATGATCGACTTATGATTCATTTAAGTTATTTTTTAAATTCACTGGATAGGTTGATAAATCAAACTATTCTATATTAAATTTAAAAAATCAAATAATGCAAGAATATCCAACAGCTTATAAAATTGGTGAGGAGATATATAATCTCATTTCATTGAAAACTGGTAAAGAATTATTTGAGGGTGAAAAATTATATATAGTATTACACATCCAAAGACTTATATAAGAAAAGAGGAGAAAAAATGAATAAAGAAGAAGTTACAATGCTTGGTTTTGAAATTGTAGCATATGCAGGAGAAGCAAGATCAAAACTATTAGAAGCACTTAATAAGGCTGAAAGTAAAGATTTTGACGAAGCAGAACGATTAATTGTTGAAGCAAATAAAGTGTTGAATTTGGCACATAATAAACAAACTGAGATGTTAAGTAAAGAGGCAGGTGGTGAAGATATTGCAATGGGCTTAATTATGATGCACGGCCAGGATCACCTGATGACAACTATTCTTTTAAAAGATTTAATAAACCACTTAATAAATTTGTATAAAAAATAATAGGAGAGTCTAATTATGAATGCATTAGTTGCACAGATTGAAAAAATGAAACCTTTCTTCGAAAAGGTTTCAAGAAATGTATATTTAAGAGCAATAAAAGATGGTTTTATTGCAGGGATGCCCATAATCATCTTTTCAAGTATTTTTATGTTAATTGCATTTGTTCCCAATATTTGGGGTTTCCATTGGGATCCCAAAATTGAGGCAATGATTGTAAAACCATATTCATATTCAATGGGTATTTTAGGTCTACTTGTTGCTGGAACAACAGCAAAAAACTTAACTGATTCTTTTAATCGGGATATGCCTGCAACCAATCAAATTAATAACATTGCAACTTTAATTACTGCAATTATTGGATTTCTTTTGTTATCTTCTGATCCAATCGAAGGAGGATTTGGTTCAAGTCATTTAGGTACATCAGGCTTACTAGCTGGCTTTATTGCTGCTTTTATTACTGTAAATGTTTATAAATTTTTTATTAAACGTAATATTACAATAAAAATGCCTTCAGAAGTTCCACCTAATATTGCACAAACATTTAAAGATATTTTCCCATTATCAGCTTCAATTTTAATTATGTATGGTATTGACTTGCTAATTAGACAGTTGACTGGTAACAATTTTGCAACTGCAGTTATTGAATTATTCCAACCATTATTTACAGCTGCAGATGGTTATGTTGGTCTTGCAATAATTTATGGTGCAATGGCGATGTTTTGGTTTATTGGTATTCATGGTCCTTCAATTGTTGAACCAGCTGTCTCTGCTATTATGTTGTTAAACATTGATAAAAATATCGCATTAATTGGTGATGGGCATCAAGCAACTCATTTGATAACTCCTGGTTTACAATATTTTGTAGCGACAATGGGTGGTACAGGTGCAACATTAGTAGTTCCATTTATGTTTATGTGGCTAGCTAAGTCAAAACAAAATAAAGCAATTGGTAGAGCTGCTGCAGTACCTACATTCTTCGGTGTTAATGAGCCTATTTTATTCGGTGCACCCTTAGTTTTGAATCCAGTATTCATGATACCATTTATCTTGACACCGATTTTTAACGTTTGGATTTTTAAATTTTTCGTAGAATTCTTAGGAATGAACAGTTTTTCTTATGTACTTCCATGGACAACTCCTGGACCACTAGGATTAGTATTGGGAACTGGTTTTGCTGGTTTATCATTTGTTTTAGCTATTGTATTGATTGTTTTCGATGTATTAATGTATTATCCATTCTTTAAAGTTTATGATAATCAAATTTTAGCACAAGAAAATGAAAAGCATGATGTTCATGACATTAATAAAGTACAACCTGCCAAAATTGAAGATGTTGAACCAGAAAAGGAAGATTTTATTAATGAAACTATTATCAACACTGGAGCTAAAAATGTACTAGTACTTTGTGCTGGTGGTGGAACAAGTGGTCTTTTATCAAATGCTTTGAATAAAGCTGCGAAAGAATATGATGTTAGTATTTCATCGGCAGCTGGTGCATATGGAACACATCAAGATATTTTAAAAGATTATGATTTGGTAATTTTAGCACCACAAGTTGCATCGAATTATGAAGATATCAAAAAAGAAACAGATAAATTAGGAATAAAATTGACAAAAACTGAGGGCATGGAGTACATAAGTTTAACTCGTGATCCAAAAGGTTCTCTTGAATACGTACTGAATCAATTTGATGAAAAGTGAGGTATAGTTATGAAGCAATTACCAAAGGATTTTATTTTTGGAGGAGCAACTGCTGCCTATCAAGCTGAGGGAGCAACAAATGAAGATGGTAAAGGTCCTGTAGCTTGGGATAATTATTTGAAAGAAAATTATTGGTATACTGCAGAACCTGCAAGTGATTTTTATCGTCAATATCCTGTTGATTTAAAATTATGTGAAGAATTTGGAATTAACGGTATCAGAATTTCAATAGCTTGGTCAAGAATTTTTCCAACAGGATTTGGAGAGATTAATCCAAAAGGTGTAGAATACTACCATAATCTATTTAAAGAATGTTCAATTAGAGGTGTAGAACCATTTGTAACATTACATCATTTTGATACACCAGCCTCTCTTCATGAATCAGGAGATTTTCTAAATCGAGATACTATTGATTATTTTGTTGAATATGCTAAATTCTGTTTTAATGAATTTAAAGAAGTGAAGTATTGGACAACATTTAATGAAATTGGTCCTATTGGCTATAGTCAATATCTTGTTGGTAAATTCCCTCCTGGAATTAAGTATGATTTAGGAAAAGTTTTCCAATCTCATCATAATATGATGGTTGCACATGCAAAAGCAGTTAAATATTACAAGGAAATGCATTTTAAAGGCGAAATAGGAATAGTTCATAGTCTTCCAACAAAGTATCCTAAGGATTCTTCGAATGAGGCTGATGTAAGAGCTGCTCAGTTGGATGATGTCATTGATAATAAATTCTTATTAGATGCTACCTATCTAGGTAGATACTCAGAATTTACAATGGAAGCCGTCAACTATATTCTTTCAGTTAATGGTGGAGAATTAGATTTAAGACCTGAGGATTTTGAAGTATTAGATTACTCAAAAAATCTAAATGATTTTCTTGGAATTAATTACTACATGAGTGATTGGCTAGAAAGTTATGATGGAGAAACTGAGATTATTCATAATAGTAGAGGTGAAAAAGGTAGTTCGAAACATCAAATTAAAGGTGTTGGCCGTAGGACATTAGATATTGATGTTCCTCGCTCAGATTGGGATTGGATTATTTATCCTAAGGGATTATATGATCAAATTTTGAGAATACAAAATGATTATCCTAACTATCATAAAATTTATATTACTGAGAATGGTCTAGGATATAAAGATAAATTTGAGAATAATACAGTTAATGATGACGAAAGAATTGATTATGTCAAAAAACATTTAGAAGCTGTTTCTGATGCAATTGAGGATGGGGCAAATGTTAAAGGATATTTCATTTGGTCACTTATGGATGTATTCTCATGGTCAAATGGATATGAGAAAAGATATGGACTTTTTTATGTCGATTTTGACACTCAAATTAGGTATCCTAAAAAGAGTGCATTTTGGTTTAAAGATGTAGCGACTAGTAAAAATATTCTTTAATTATTATTTATTAATCAAAATCCTCACTCCTCAATTCGAGGGGTGGGGATTTTGTGTCATTTCTCCTTTTTTAGAAATTCTGCTAAACTATTATTAGGAACTGTTTGCATCAGAAAGGAAGAATATGATGATAAAACTTATTGCTATCGATTTAGATGGGACTTTATTAAATAGTCAGAAGGTAATTCCACTTGAAAACAAAAAAGCCATAAAAGAGGCGACAGAAGCGGGGATTAAGATTGTGCTTTGTACAGGTCGTCCTTTGTCTGGCACCAAGCCTTATTTTGAGCAACTTGATTTCCAGGAAGATGAATTTCTCATTTTAAATAATGGTTGTAGTCTCCACTCATCTGCTGATTGGCAAGTTTTGCATGCTCATAGTCTTTCCTTTGATGAAGTGGAACATCTCTATGAAAAATCTGCTAATAATCCCGACGTTTATTTGACCTTAACGACGCCTAATCATTATTATGTTATGGAGCCGGAAGTGCCTGCTCTGGTACAGGCGGATGGTGATTTAGTCTTTACTCAGGTTGAGACGGTCACTCTTGATGAGCTTAAGAAGAGTCAGGAATTGGTCCTACAAGCTATGTACATGGGGCAAGCAGGGGCCATGGATTCTTTTGAAGGGTCTTTCCGGTCGGAAATAAGTGAACACTATAGCTTGGTTAGAAGTCAGGATTACATCTTGGAAGCATTACCAAAAGGCATCACTAAGGCTAGCGCTTTACAGGAGTTGGCTGCAGATTTAGGATTTGAACCTGAAGAAATCATGGCTATTGGCGATGCGCCAAACGATAGTGAGATGATTGCCTTTGCTGGGCTTGGCGTTGCTATGGGAAATGCTAGTGAGTCAATCAAGGTCTTGGCAGATCGTGTGACTAAGACCTGTGATCAAGCAGGTGTCGCCCACGCTATTCGTCAATTTGCCTTACACCAATAAGAAAAAAAAGTCCTTCTTTGCTTAGGCCAATGTTTTTAGACATTGGCTTCTTGAAAGAAGGATTATTTTTTTGTAAGGCTAGTTTTTACTGAGATAAAAATGGAAGCCCCATGTCTGCCATTTCTTCGGCACTTTTTGGCATGCCATCTTTTATCCAGTCGACTAAAACTGAAACGATGGCATTACTCCAAAATAAGCGGGTGTAATGTGATTGATGATGTAATTTCCAGCGTTGATAGGCTTTTAGTCTTTTAGTGACTATCTGCGTAATTAAAAATTGGAGCTGATTTTTGAAAATCAGGCGTAATAATTGCTCTTCTTTTTTGGCTTCATTGAAGAGGTAGTACCAAGCTTGGTTAGCTTGGCTTGTCAAATCGAACAATTTTAATTCTTTAAAAATACGTCGTATAACCTGGTCAAGACGCTGTTTTAAGATATCTTCTTTTGACCGGTAATTGCGATAGAAGGCATTACGTGAAACACCAGCTTTAGCAACTAATTGAGAAATTGAAATTTGATCAAGGGGCTTATCTTCTAATAGCTCAATCAGGGCTGTTTCAATAGACTGGCGACAGAGGTCCCGCATTTCTTTATTAAATTGTCTTAAATTATTAAGCGATTTTTTTGAAATCCGTTTTTCAGTCATCACAAATCCCCTCAAAATGTTCCATCGGACTTTATTTTATAGCTTTTTCCTAGTCATTAATGATATAATTTTAGGAGAAATATACTGATTTGTCAAATGGATTGGATAAATTATCTTTGGAGGAGAATAGGAATGAAATGGAAAATTGTAGCAGATTCGGGGTGTGATTTATTAGAACTAAAATTATCATCTGAAATGCTTACTTATGAACGAGTACCTCTAACCTTACGTGTTGGTGATGAGGTCTATACAGATAGTCTTGACTTAGACGTAGACCAAATGATGACGGCCATGTATCAAACAAGTAAGGCTACAACATCTTCTTGTCCAAGCCCAGATGCCTTTTTCCAAGCCTATCATGGCGCTGAAAATGTTATTGCTATTACGATTACTGGAACCTTATCAGGAAGTCATAATAGTGCGCGTTTAGCAAAAGAAATGCTTTTAGAGGAAAATCCAAATGCAAATGTTCATGTCATTGATTCGCTTTCTGCCGGTGGAGAGATGGACTTGATTGTTTTGGAATTAGAGCGTTTAATTAATCAAGGTCTTGACTTTCAAGAAGTTGTTGATGCTATTACAAGCTACACTCAAAAATCAGGCTTATTATTTGTTCTTGCCAAGGTTGATAACCTTGTTAAAAACGGACGTCTTAATAAGTTAATTGGAACCGTAGTAGGCTTGTTAAATATTCGAATGGTTGGTTGTGCCAGTGATGAGGGTCGTCTAGAACTATTACAGAAAGCAAGAGGACAGAAGAAAGCCGTTCTTTCTGTAGTCGACGAACTAGAAAAAGCTGGCTATCAAGGTGGTAAAATCTTTATTGCTCAACGTAATAATGAAAAAATTTGCCAACAAATCACTGAAAAAGTCCAAGAAAAATTCCCTCAAGCAATTATTGAAACTTGTCCAACTTCAGGTTTATGTAGTTTCTACGCTGAAGAAGAAGGTATTCTTTTAGGATACGAAAAAGCATAAAAATAAAAGAGCTAGAACTTTGCTGTTCGAGCTCTTTTTGTATTAGATTTGTCTGAAACTAGCAATTTTTTCGAGATGTAAATTTGAAAGGTGTAAGTCAGTTAATAAAGTCATCAGAAAGACCGCTTTTCAATAAAAGCGGTTTTTTAATGATTAATTTGTTGTTGCTCCACCATCAGTACTACCACCAGCATTATCACTTGGGGTAGAAGGGATAGCCGTTCCAGGGTCACTTACTGCAGGTGGCGTTGTTGGCTCAACAGCAGGTGCTTGGGGAACATAAGCTTCAGCAGGTGCTTGTTCAGTATATGTTGCTCCTGCATCAGGGGTTACTGTTGCGGTGTCTGTTTGGGCTTCAGTCTCAGCAGTCTCAGCAGTTTCCTCAGGTAAAGTTATGGCATCAAGTCGACTTTGATAGTCAGCTTTTTTCTTTTCATCTTTAACTTTATCAATGGCTTTTTGAGCCGCTTCCTTTGTTTCTGCACTAGGATTTTTTTCGGCTTCTTCAAGTTTTTTCAAGGCTTCTTTTTCGATGGAAAGATTTTTTTTCAATTTATCAAGACGATCTTGTAAACTCAATTTCGTTTCTGACTTTTTAACTTTATCCAAAAGTTTTTGTGCAGTATCGATTGATTCACTACTTGGTTTTTCTTCAGCTAAGCGAACGGCTTCAATTGCTTTACTGAGATAATTTGTTTTCTTTACTTGGCTTGTTTGCTTTTGGTTGACATTAGACAAGGGTTTACCCATATAATTTCTAGCAAAGGTAAAATAAATGCCAGAAGCGACTACGATCATTAAAAGACTTAGGATGAGAAAAAGTCTTTCAGTTTTTACATGCTTCATGAAATCTCCTTTTATAAAAGTGCTACAGTAACCATTATACACTTATTAGAAGATAAATTAAAGATTTCTGAGCATTAAAATTGATAAAAATGAATAAGAAACCAAAAGTGGTATATACCATTTACAAAAGGAAAAATAAGGCGTATAATAGCAGTTAGTACAAAGGGAGGATTAGAATGACAAGTTATCTTAAAGCTGATTGTTTTTTTTTACCCAGATCAGTCAAAAAAGCCGGATATCTAAAAATTGAAGATGGTAAGTTTGGGCAATGGTCTGAGACAGAACCAAAAGGGGCAGATATCATTGATTACAGTGGTTATCAAATTGCTCCTGGACTAGTTGATACACATATTCATGGCTTTGCTGGTGCAGATGTTATGGACAATTCTGCTGAAGGTATTCACCGCATGAGTCAAGGACTTTTGTCAACTGGTGTAACCTCATTTTTACCAACAACATTGACCTCATCTTTTGAACAGTTAAAAAAAGTTTCTGCAACCATTGCTTCTGTGGCTAAGGATGTTAAAGGGGCAAAAATTCAGGGGATTTATTTTGAGGGGCCTTATTTTACGGAAGAATATAAAGGTGCTCAAAACCCAATTTACATGAAGAACCCCCGTCTTGATGAATTTGCTGCTTGGCAAAAAGCAGCAAATGGTCTGATTAAAAAAATTGCCCTGGCACCTGAACGTGAAGGTGTTGCAGAGTTTGTATCTACTTTGACAGAACAAGGTGTTACTGTGGCCCTCGGGCATTCTAACGGAACCTACGAGGAAGCTAAAAAAATCGTAGACGCAGGAGCAAGTGTCTGGGTTCATGCCTATAATGGTATGAGAGGCTTGACGCATCGAGAACCTGGAATGGTTGGTGCTGTTTATAATATTCCCGACACCTACGCTGAGTTGATTTGTGACGGACACCATGTTTCGCCTGTTGCCTGTGATATTTTGATGCAGCAAAAAGGTCATGATCATGTCGCTATGATTACGGATTGTATGCGAGCAGGTGGTTCACCGGATGGGGATTACTTGTTGGGTGAGTTTCCTGTTATCGTTGAAAACGGAACAGCGCGTTTGAAATCATCTGGTCATTTAGCTGGTTCCATTCTTAAGTTAAAAGACGGTATAAAAAATGTTGTTGCTTGGGGAATTGCAAGTCCAGAAGAAGCTATTCTAATGTCTTCTCTTGTTGCAGCTAAGTCAGTAGGAATTGATAATGTTTGCGGTCAAATTAAAGAAGATTATGCAGCTGATTTCATTGTTTTAGACAAAGATTTGGAATTAGTTGCAACATATTTGGATGGTAATAAAGTTTATCAAGCCTAATATCAAAAAAGGTTGAGATGTTGAACGTCTTAATCTTTTTCTTTTTGCCTCATACTTGATTATGTTAGAATAGAGATAGGACATTTGCATCCATTATAATGATTAATGTGATGCTTCGCTTTTTATAAGGAGGTAAAATGATGAACAAAGATTTAGTGATGAATAATGGTTTAACTATTCCAATTGTCGGTTTTGGTACCTTTAAAGCAGCAGATGGAGAAGAAGCTTATCAATCAACCTTAGTTGCAATTAAAGCTGGCTATCGTCATATTGACACTGCCGCTGTTTACAAAAATGAGGAAAGTGTTGGTCGAGCGATTAAAGACTCTGGCATTGCAAGGGATCAATTATTTGTCACCACTAAATTGTGGAATGATGCACATAGTTATGAGGGAGCTAAAGAAGCTTTAGCAGCATCACTAAAACGACTTGGTCTTGACTATATTGATTTGTACCTCATCCACTGGCCAAATCCCAAAGCTCTCCGTGATCGTTGGGAAGAAGCCAATGCTGAAGCATGGCGTTATATGGAAGAAGCTGTTGAAGCTGGTTTAATTAAAACCATCGGTGTCAGCAACTTTATGGTACACCATTTGGAAGCCTTAGCAAAAACAGCAAAAATTAAACCTGCAGTTAACCAAATCAGACTGGCACCAGGTTGTTACCAAACAGAAGTTGTCGACTATTGTAAAAAACATGATATTGTCATTGAAGCATGGAGCCCACTTGGACAAGGTGATATCTTTGAAAATGAAACCATGTTAGCTCTAGCTGAAAAGTATGGTAAGACGGTTGCCCAAGTTGCCCTTGCTTGGTCTGTATACCAAGGATTCCTTCCTTTACCTAAATCAGTTCATGAAGAACGTATCAAAGCAAATCTTGATTTCTTTGACATTGAACTCTCTGCTGAAGACGCAGAAAAAATTAAAAATATACAAGGTCTTACCCCTGTCCCTGATCCGGATACCAAAGATTTCTAATCGGTTTAAAAGCTTGGTTGACAAACCAGGCTTTTTCATATTGACAAGATTTTATCATTTAACTATAATCTTTTTATGTAAAAATTAATATAATTAGATTTAGAGGTTGAAAATGATTTTAGTCATTATGCTAGGAATGTTTATCATTCGTCTAGCTTTCTTGAAGTTATCCATTGAAAATGAAAAAGCAATAATAGCAAATGGTGGACGTGAATTCGGGAAACTCAATAGTCAGTTTCTGACTTTACTACATGTGATGATCTATGTATTTGCTAGTTTAGAGGCATTTTTAAAGAGGACAACATTTGATTTATGGAGTCTTTTAGGTTTAGTCTTAATGCTTTTTTCACTAGTAGTTCTCCATAAAGTAACTCAACTACTGAAAGGTATATGGACCGTAAAACTGATGATTGCCAACAATCACCAATATGTTGATCACTGGCTTTTTCGCTATATCAAGCACCCCAATTATTTTCTTAATATTTGCCCGGAATTAATTGGAATTGTTTTACTTTGTCACGCCAAAATTACAGCCTGGCTACTCTTTCCTTTTTATCTCTTAGTGATTAATATTCGCATTCATGAAGAGAACCGTCTGATTAAAGAAATTATTATACCAACGGGAAAGTTAGTCGATAGCAGGAGCTAGATTCTTCTTGCATATTTATTAGACAAAATAGTTGGTCTATGATACAATATGGCATAAGAAAGAATGCTTATAGAAATGAAATTAAAGCGAGTTCTAGGGTGGTGAAAGCTAGGCAGAAGTGATATAAGTTTGGCGCTTTCTTGGTTGAATCATTTGATTCACCTCAAAAATAATGATAAATGAAGTAATAAATTAGGGTGGAACCGCGTTTCGACGCCCCTATGTCTTTGACATAGGGGAGTGGAAGTGGTTCTTTTTGCTATCCCTAAAAGTTTAGACAAGGAATTAAATTGAAGGATTACAATGTCTAAAAAATTAACCTTTTCACCTGGCCAGTGGAAGTACCTTCGATTGTTTAACTGCCACACACTTAAGTCTATGGACTTAAGCTATGCCATGCACTAATTCACCCTTATCAGCATCATCAGCTAAAAAGGGCTCATGTCGCACTATTATTAATAAAAAAAATGGAGGAATATGATGTCTAAAAATTTAACCTTTCACCTGGCCAGTGGCAGTACTCCATTTATCTCAACTGCCACACGCTTAAGTCTATGGACTTAAGCTAGGCCATGCACTAGCTCGTCATCTCTAGCATTATCGGCTAGCGATGACTCCCGTCGCAAGAAACAACAAATCATCGGAGGATAAAAATGTCTAAAAAATTAACTTTTCAAGAAATTATTTTGACTTTACAACAATATTGGAATGATAAGGGTTGTATGTTAATGCAAGCCTACGATAACGAAAAGGGTGCTGGGACTATGAGTCCTTATACTTTTTTACGTGCTATTGGACCTGAGCCATGGAATGCGGCTTATGTTGAGCCTTCTCGTCGTCCTGCAGATGGTCGTTACGGTGAGAACCCTAACCGCCTTTATCAACACCACCAATTTCAAGTGGTTATGAAACCATCTCCTTCTAATATTCAAGAACTTTATTTGGAATCTCTTGAAAAATTAGGGATAAATCCTTTGGAACATGATATTCGATTCGTTGAGGATAACTGGGAAAACCCTTCTACTGGTTCTGCCGGTCTTGGTTGGGAAGTTTGGCTTGATGGTATGGAAATCACACAGTTTACGTATTTCCAACAAGTAGGTGGACTGGCGACTAGCCAGTTACTGCCGAAGTAACTTACGGCCTTGAACGTCTAGCTTCCTATATTCAAGAAGTCGATTCAGTTTATGATATCGAATGGGCTCCTGGCGTTAAGTATGGCGAAATTTTCCTTCAACCAGAATATGAGCATTCAAAATATTCATTTGAAATTTCTGACCAAGAGATGTTGCTTGAAAACTTTGAAAAATTCGAAAAAGAAGCAGCGCGTGCTCTTGAAGAAGGCTTAGTTCACCCTGCTTATGATTATGTTCTTAAATGTTCACATACCTTTAATTTGCTTGATGCCAGAGGTGCAGTATCAGTTACCGAACGGGCAGGCTACATTGCTCGAATCAGAAATCTAGCCCGTGTGGTCGCTAAAACATTTGTTGCTGAACGCCGTAAATTGGGTTACCCATTACTTGATGAGGTCCGTCGCGCAGAATTACTAAAGGAGGAAGCTGAATAATGGTCAAAACGTTATTAGTAGAATTAGGACTAGAAGAATTACCGGCTTATGTTGTAACAGCTAGTGAAGAACAATTAGGACAAAAAATCCAAGCTTTCTTAGAAGAAAACCGTTTGAGTTTTGATAGCATTCAAACCTTCTCAACCCCTCGTCGTTTAGCCTTCCGTGTTAAAGGACTTGCTGACCAACAAGAGGATTTAACAGTTGATTTCAAAGGACCTTCTAAAAAAATTGCCCTTGACGCTGATGGTAACTTCTCTAAAGCTGCTCAAGGTTTTGTACGAGGTAAAGGACTTACAACAGATGATATTACCTTTAGAGAAATTAAAGGTGAAGAATACGTCTACGTTACTAAACACGAAGAAGGAAAAAAAGCTGAGGAAGTTCTCTTGGCTATTCCTCAACTTCTAGCAAGCCTTACCTTCCCAGTATCAATGCATTGGGCAGAAAATAGCTTTGAATTTATTCGTCCAGTACACACCTTAACTGTTTTATTAGACGATCACTTGTTAGAAATGCCATTTTTAGATATTAAATCCGATCGCATTTCTCGTGGTCATCGTTTCCTAGGTCAAGAAACAAGTATTCAGAATGCAGACTCTTATGAAGCAGATTTAAGAGCACAAGCAGTTATTGCTGACCCGCAAGAACGTCAAGAAATGATTCTTAGTCAAATTAAAGACCTAGAAAGCAAGCATGGTATTCAAGTTGATATCGATGATAGCTTATTAAATGAAGTTCTCAACTTAGTTGAATATCCAACAGCCTTCATGGGCTCATTTGATGCCAAATACCTTTCAGTCCCAGAAGAAGTATTGGTAACGTCAATGAAAAATCACCAACGTTATTTTGTTGTTCGTGATCAAGCTGGTAAATTATTGCCAAACTTTATTTCCGTTCGTAATGGTAATGCAGAACATTTGGAAAATGTTATCAAAGGGAATGAAAAAGTTCTGGTTGCTCGTTTAGAAGATGGTGAATTCTTCTGGCGTGAAGACCAAAAATTACAAATCGCTGATCTTGTTGCTAAATTAGAACATGTGACCTTCCATGAAAAAATTGGTTCCCTAGCTGAACATATGGAAAGAACAGGTGTCATTGCTAAATACCTTGCTGAGAAAGCAGCATTAAGTTCAGAAGAAGCAAAAGCTGTTGAACGCGCTAGCCAAATTTACAAATTTGATCTACTAACAGGTATGGTTGGCGAGTTTGATGAACTGCAAGGATTAATGGGGGAAAAATACGCTCTCCTTGCTGGTGAGGATGCTGCTGTCGCAACTGCCATTCGGGAACATTATTTACCAAGCTCTGCTGATGGGCAACTGCCAGAGACAAAAGAAGGGGCTGTACTTGCTCTTGCTGATAAGTTGGATACTCTCTTATCATTCTTCTCAGTAGGTCTCATTCCAAGTGGTTCAAATGACCCTTATGCTCTTCGTCGTGCTACTCAAGGGATCGTCCGCATTCTAGAAGCTTTCGGATGGAATATTCCGATGGATGAGTTGATTGAGAATTGCTTCGCTCTAAGCTTTGATAGTTTGACATATGATAATCAAAGTCAAGTCATGGACTTCATTGCTGCGCGTGTCGAAAAAATGATGGGTAAAGCTATTCCTAAAGATATCAGAGATGCAGTCTTAGCAAGTTCAAACTTCCAAGTGCCAGAAATGTTAGCAACGGCAGAGGCTTTAGCAGAAGCATCTAAGACTAGCGACTATAAAACAGCAGTTGAGAACTTATCACGGGTCTTTAACCTAGCAGCTAAAGTAGAAGAAGTTAGTGCGATTAATCAAACCTTGTTTGAAAATCAAGAAGAAAAAGACTTGTATCAAGCTGTTTCGGAATTGACTTTATCAGGTTCAGCAAAAGATAAACTGGAACAACTCTTCGCCTTGACAGATAAGATTGTCGCTTTCTTTGACAATACCATGGTTATGGCTGAAGATCGGGCGCTTAAAAACAATCGTTTGGCTATATTAAGTGAGTTAATGACAAAAGCAAATACTGTTGCTCAATTTAATCTACTCAATACAAAATAATACTTAATCATAGAGAAAAGAGAGGTAGCTCATGGATCCTAAAAAGATTGAACGCATCAATGAACTAGCTAGAAAGAAAAAAACTGTTGGTTTAACAGGACCAGAAAAAGTTGAACAAGCTGAATTGCGTCAAGAATATATTGAAGGCTATCGTCGTTCTGTTCGTCATCATATCGAGGGAATCAAAATCGTAGATGAGGAAGGCAATGACCTGACTCCTGAAAAATTACGCCAAGTTCAGAGAGAAAAAGGTCTCCACGGCCGTTCTCTAGATGATCCTGAATCCTAATATGCAAACTGTCTTCCTAAAGGAAGACAGTTTTTTTATAAATCTTAAAATAATTACTATTTTTTATACATATATATAATTTTTGGTATAATAAGATAGAAAGAAACCGCTTACTTTTAGGAGGAACTTATGACAGAAGAAAAGTATATTATGGCAATCGACCAAGGAACAACAAGTTCTCGGGCCATCATCTTTAACAAACAAGGCCAACAAATGATTAGCAATCAGAAAGAGTTTCCTCAACTCTTCCCTCATGATGGGTGGGTTGAACATGATGCTAATCAGATTTGGAATTCTGTTCAATCAGTCATTGCTGGTGCTTTTATTGAGTCAGGCATTAAACCAGATCAAATCGAAGCCATTGGGATTACCAATCAAAGGGAAACAACTGTAGTTTGGGATAAAAAAACAGGATTGCCAATCTATCATGCCATTGTTTGGCAATCACGCCAAACAGCTGATTTAGCGGAAAAATTAAAAGCTGATGGATATACTAATCTTTTCCACGAAAAAACGGGACTCGTTATTGATGCTTACTTCTCAGCCACAAAAGTACGTTGGATTTTAGATCATGTTCCTGGAGCTCAAGAAAGAGCAGAACGAGGAGAACTCCTTTTTGGAACAATTGACACTTGGTTAGTTTGGAAGTTAACTGACGGAGCTGCTCATGTTACAGACTATTCAAATGCAGCTAGAACAATGCTATACAATATCAAAGAATTAAAATGGGATGATGAGATTTTAGCATTATTGAACATTCCTAAAGCAATGTTGCCTGAAGTGAAATCTAATTCTGAAATTTACGGTAAAACAGCAGCCTTTCATTTTTATGGTGGAGAGGTGCCAATTGCCGGTATGGCAGGTGACCAACAAGCAGCACTTTTTGGACAATTGGCTTTTGAACCAGGGATGGTAAAAAATACTTATGGTACAGGTTCATTTATTATTATGAATACCGGCCAAGAAGTCCGTATGTCACAAAACAACTTATTAACTACAATTGGTTATGGTATCAACGGAAAAGTCTATTATGCCTTAGAAGGGTCTATCTTTATTGCTGGATCGGCTATTCAGTGGTTACGTGATGGCATGCGGATGGTTGAAAAATCACCAGAATCAGAAGAGCTTGCATTAGCCTCACAAAGTGATGATGAAGTCTACGTAGTACCTGCCTTTACAGGATTGGGTGCGCCATACTGGGATTCAAATGCCCGTGGATCTGTTTTTGGATTAACCCGTGGAACCAGTAAAGAAGATTTCGTCAAAGCAACACTACAATCAATTGCTTATCAAGTTCGCGATGTTATTGATACCATGGATATGGACTCCGGTATTCCGATTCAAGAATTGCGGGTTGATGGCGGAGCAGCTATGAATAACTACTTGATGCAATTTCAAGCTGATATTTTAGGAATTACTATCGCTCGAGCTAAAAATTTAGAAACAACAGCCCTAGGTGCAGCCTTCCTAGCTGGTTTAGCAGTCGGCTACTGGGAAAACCTTGATTCTCTAAAAGCTTTGAATGCTATTGGAGAATCCTTCCAACCACAAATGGAAGTTGCCAAAAAAGAAAAACTTTATAAAGGTTGGAAAAAAGCTGTCCGTGCAACACAAGTTTTTGCACAAGAAGACTAAGTTTAAAGAGTGATTTTCATATCAGTTAAATGGCCTGTCTATTTTTGGCCATTTACTTGTGTAATTATTGGACTTTTGAGAGTCAAGTTCTTGTTTTATACTATATTTAGATACTATCTTAATTAATCATATCTGGAGGACAAAATGAAATTTTTCTTAGACACTGCTAACGTTGATGCGATTAAAGCCATTAATGAACTGGGTTTGGTTGATGGTGTTACCACTAATCCAACTATTATTTCTAAAGAAGGACGTGATTTTGAAACAGTCATCAAAGAAATTTGTGAGATTGTTGACGGTCCAATTTCTGCCGAAGTTACTGGTATAACAACTGAAGAAATGGTAACAGAAGCGCGTGAAATTGCTAAGTGGCATAAAAATATTGTCATCAAAATCCCAATGACAATGGATGGTTTAAAAGCGACTAATATCCTATCTAAAGAAGGCATTAAAACAAACGTAACACTGGTTTTCACTGTCTCTCAAGGTTTAATGGCAATGAAAGCAGGGGCAACTTATATCAGTCCATTTATCGGTCGTTTAGAAGATATTGGTTCTGACCCTTATCAACTGATTGAAGATTTACGTGAAATTATTGATATCTTCGGATATGAAACAGAAATTATTTCTGCCAGCATTCGTAATGCAGCTCACGTTGAAGCTGTTGCTAAGCTTGGCTCAGATATTGCAACAATTCCTGACGCTGTCTTTGCCAAAATGGTCAAACACCCATTGACAGACAATGGAATCGATCAATTTATGAAAGATTGGGCTTCCTTTAAAAAATAAGCCAATTGGAAACCTAGTAAGGACTCATGCTAGGTTTCTTTTTACTTATTACTTTTAGAATATGAAGAATTTCACGGAAAAATATGTGTGAAATATGATACAATAGAGAACGGAAAACGTTTTTAAAAATAGATGTTAGACACAGAAAGGCTTTTAACTTATGACATTCGATGCAGTTGACCAGTTGGCAGTAAACACCATTCGTACCTTATCAATGGATGCGATTCAAGCGGCTAATTCCGGACATCCAGGACTTCCAATGGGTGCAGCCCCAATGGCTTATGTTCTTTGGAACAAAGTGATGAACATTAACCCTAAAACAGGCCGTAACTGGACAAACCGTGATAGATTTATTTTATCTGCAGGACATGGTTCTGCAATGTTATACAGCTTATTACATTTAGCTGGTTATAATGTTAGTATTGATGACCTTAAAAACTTCCGTCAATGGGGTTCTAAAACACCAGGACATCCAGAAGTTAACCATACAGATGGGGTAGAAGCAACAACTGGTCCATTAGGGCAAGGGATTGCTAATGCAGTAGGTATGGCAATGGCTGAAGCGCACTTAGCCGCTAAATTTAACAAACCAGGATTTGACATCGTTGATCATTACACTTATGCCTTAAACGGTGATGGTGACTTAATGGAAGGTGTCAGCCAAGAAGCAGCTAGTTTAGCTGGTCATTTAAAACTTGGCAAACTGGTTCTCTTCTATGATTCAAATGATATTTCATTGGATGGACCAACATCAATGGCATTTACAGAATCTGTTAAAGGTCGTTTCGAAGCTTATGGATGGCAACACATTCTTGTTGAAGATGGCAATGATTTAGAAGCAATTGCTAAAGCAGTTGGAGAAGCAAAAGCTGAAAGTAACAAACCAACCATCATCGAAGTTAAAACCATTATTGGTTTCGGTGCAGAAAAACAAGGAACTTCAGCAGTTCACGGAGCACCTCTTGGAGCAGAAGGTATTGCCTTTGCTAAGAAAGCTTACCAATGGACAGCAGCAGATTTTGAAGTACCAAGTGAAGTAGCTAGCCGTTTTGCAGAAGAGCTTCAAGCACGTGGTGAAAAAGCTGAAAATGCTTGGAATGACTTGTTTGCTGCTTATGAAGCTGAATATCCAGAATTAGCGGCAGCTTACAAAAAAGCTTTTGCTAATGAAGCTATTTCAGTTGACTTGAAAGCTCATGAGTTAGGAACTTCTAAAGCTAGTCGTGTAACCAGCCAAGAAGCTATCCAACAAATTTCTGAGCAAGTAGCATCATTCTGGGGCGGTTCAGCCGACTTATCATGCTCAAATAACACCATGGTTAAAGCTGAAAAAGACTTCCAACCTGGTCAATATGAAGGCCGTAATATTTGGTTTGGTGTTCGTGAATTTGCCATGGCAGCAGCCATGAATGGTATTGCTTTACACGGCGGTACACGCGTTTACGGCGGAACTTTCTTCGTCTTCTCAAACTACCTATTACCAGCAGTTCGTATGGCTGCGCTCCAAAACTTACCAACAATGTATGTCATGACGCATGACTCTATTGCAGTTGGTGAAGATGGTCCAACACATGAACCAATTGAACAATTAGCAAGTGTGCGTTCAATGCCTAACCTCAACGTTATTCGTCCAGCAGACGGAAATGAAACTAATGCTGCCTGGAAACGTGCCTTGGCCGAAACAGATAAACCAACCATGTTAGTTCTTACACGCCAAAACTTACCAGCCTTGAAGGAACTGCAGACTTGGCAGAAGAAGGCTTAAACAAAGGGGCTTATATTCTATCAGATGCCAAAGGTGATTTAGACGGTATTATTATTGCAACAGGTTCTGAAGTGAAATTAGCATTAGATACCCAAGCAGCGCTAGCAGAAGAAGGAACTCACGTCCGCGTCGTGTCTATGCCATCCCAAAATATCTTTGATGCGCAAGATGCCGCTTATCAAGAATCCATCTTACCAGCAGCTGTAACCAAACGCTTAGCAATTGAAGCTGCATCAAGCTATGGTTGGGCTAAATATGTTGGCTTTGCAGGTAAAACATTGACCATCGACACATGGGGCGCATCAGCACCAGGAAATCGTATTTTTGAAGAATATGGATTCACCACTGAAAATGCTGTAAACCTCTATAAATCTTTGTAATATATTAGACAAAAGGTTCTACTCATAGAGTAGAGCCTTTTCATTTAGAAAAAATGATAAAAAGATGATAATTTCTTGACTTTAATGTCAAAATACTATACGATTAATGAAATAGTTGTATTAAGTTAAAGGTACAAAGAGGTTATTATGGAAAAGCAAAGACAAGATTTATATAATCAAATTATCAAAGCTTATGATTGCCCGGATATTCGGGAAAATAAGACAATGGCTCAGACCCTCTTAACAGCTTCAAACAAGTTGATTAAGAATCAAAATCCTATTGTGATAGCCAGTGAGTTAAACAATCAAGTTGATACCTATTTAATTCAAGATAACAAAGATTTACCAAAATCCCTCTATGCTTTAAAGGATGCTTTAAAAGTCTATATTGAAGTTTAGGTTTAAATAAAGGAGCAATCATGATTAGATTTGAACATGTTTCAAAATTATATGGCGAAAAAGAGGCCCTAAGTGACCTTAATTTAGAGATTAAAGATGGCGAAATTTTTGGCTTAATTGGTCATAATGGTGCGGGTAAGACAACAACAATTAGTATCTTAACTTCAATCATCGAAGCCAGTTATGGCCAGGTGACCGTCGATAATCAGCTGTTGTCTGAAAATCGCGATTTGATAAAAAAGAAAATTGGTTACGTCCCTGATTCACCAGATTTATTTTTAAATTTGACAGCTCGTGAATATTGGCAATTTTTAGCTAAAATTTATGGAGTTTCTGACCAAGCAACAGAAGAACGCATGCAGGCTTTAAGCCAACTCTTTGATATAGAAACGGAATTAGATAACACCATTGCTTCCTTTTCACATGGGATGCGACAAAAAGTGATTGTTATTGGTGCTTTAATTTCTGATCCGGACATTTGGATTCTGGACGAACCTTTGACTGGTTTAGACCCACAAGCTGCTTTTGATTTGAAAAAAATGATGCGGGAACATGCTGATTCTGGTAACATTGTCTTGTTTTCTACCCATGTCCTCTCTGTTGCGGAGCAACTTTGTGATCGCATTGGAATCCTTAAACAAGGAAAACTGATTTTTGTGGGGACTTTGGAGCAATTAAAGGCTGACTATCCGGATAAAGATTTAGAAACCATTTACTTGGAATTAGCAGGACGCCACACAAATGAGGAGGTCCTCTAAATGAAGTGGTCAACTATTTGGGAACTTACCAAAATTAATATTCTTTATTCAAATCCCCAAGCACTAACTGCTTTAAAGAAAAAGCAAGAGAAAAGACCAAAGAAACATTTTAGTGCGGCACAAGCAATGATTAAGCAACAAGCCTGATGGTTGTCATGTTTCTAATAATCTATGTTTTTATGTTTTTAGGAATTGATTTTAGCCGTTATCCTGGATACTTTTCTTTCTATATTGCTTTATTCTTTGTCATGTCGACTTTAACAGCTTTTACAGCTTTATACACAATCTTTTATGAGAGTAATGATGTGAAACTTTATGTTCATTTGCCCATTAAAGCTAGTGAACTTTATCTGGCCAAAGTCATTTCTTCATTAGGTATGGGTTCCATATTTTTAATGCCCCTCTTAACTTTATTTTTAATTGCATACTGGCAAATGCACGGTCCCTTAATAGCCATACCTTTGGCTTTAATAGCCTTTATCATCATTCTTTTCAGTTCTAATGTCATTGCCTTATATGTGAATGCTTGGATAGGAAAGATAATTGTCCGTTCACCTCATCGTAAATTGATTTCGACGATTTTACTATCTTTATCAAGTTTTGGAGCCATTGCTCTCGTTTTCTTTTTAAACTTCACTAATAGTAGTCGTATGGATCAGCAAGCGCAATTGGTTGACAGGATGCCTATTCCTTATTTTAGAGGATTTTATGATCTGGCTTTTGCCCCTTTGGGAATGAATGCAGTCTTTCACTTCTGGTTACCCTTAGCACTAATTGTTTTGATGGCTTATGGAATCGTCACTGGGATCATGCCCAAATACTATCAAGAAGCTTTGTATTCTAGTGAGCACAGCCATTCTCAAAAAAGCAAAATGAAAAAGACAGTTTCGGGTAAACCAAAAACTTTGAAACAGTTGATGGTCAAACATCATCTATCAACCTTACAAGATGCTACTTTGCTGATACAAACTTTCTTGATGCCCATGATTTTTGTGGTTAGTATGTTAGTGCCATTATTAAAGGCTAAAGAGGTATATCAGGTTTTTTAACAAATGACTATTTTGGTGTCGCTTTTCTGACTGGGATGGTTCTGGCAGTTATTGGGACAAGTAGCTCAACATTTGTCGGTGTTGGTCTGTCTTTAGAAAGAGAAAATTTCACTTACTTAAGAAGTCTGCCGATTCAGATTGGTGCTTTTATCAAAGAAAAATTTGAAATACTTATGCTTTTACAATTGTCGCTACCTTTAGTTGCTTATCTAATATTAGGTCTGTTTCTTGGTCTTAAGTGGATGATAATTCTATTCTTCCTCCTAGGATTTGTTCTTCAGGCAGTCATTCAAGGTCAATATATGTATATGCGTGATATCAAAAATTTGAGTCTAGATTGGCAAAACATCACTCAACTCTTTACTAGAGGGGGAAGTCAATGGTTGGTTTTTGCCTTTATATTTGGATCAGTTTTTCTTGGATTTCCTCTGATTGCAGGACTTGTTTTCTTATCAATTTTGACCAAACAAGCAATAATGATAAATACTTTCACCCTGATGATTTTACTTTTATTAATGGCTTTTGGACAATTTCTTCTTAAAAAACGTTTTTGGAATCAGTTGGACCAATTGCTTGCTAAGTAAAAATGTCAATTAACTAACAGATGAAGTCAGGAAAGGGTCCTTCGGGGCTCTTTTTATGCTATAATTTTCTTATGATGAAAAGACAATTTGAAAATGTAAAACGCATTGTCATTAAAATTGGAACCAGTTCATTGGTACAAAATAATGGCAAAATTAATTTAGAAAAAATCGATCAGCTAGCCTTTGTTATTGCTAGCCTTATGAACAATGGTAAAGAAGTTGTTCTCGTATCTTCTGGTGCCATGGGCTTTGGATTGGATATCTTAAAAATGGATAAACGCCCCAGCGACTTAGCTAAACAGCAAGCCGTGTCAAGTGTGGGACAAGTTGCCATGATGAGTCTCTACTCTCAAATTTTTTCCCACTACCAAAAAAACGTCTCTCAGATTCTCTTAACCCGTGATGTCGTCATTTTTCCAGAAAGTCTTTTAAATGTAACCAATGCTTTTGAAAGTCTCTTGACATTGGGGATTTTGCCAATCGTTAATGAAAATGACGCTGTTAGTGTGGATGAAATGGATCATGCCACTAAATTTGGTGATAATGACCGACTTTCAGCGGTAGTAGCAAAGATTACAAAGGCAGATTTATTAATCATGCTTTCAGATATAGATGGACTTTTTGATAAAAATCCAACTATTTATGAAGATGCCCAACTTCGCCATATTGTTACCGATATTACTGAAGAGATTATCCTTTCAGCCGGTGGTGCTGGCAGCAAGTTTGGCACAGGTGGGATGTTGAGTAAGGTGCAATCGGCTCAAATGGTTTTTGAGAATGGTGGCCAGATGGTGTTAATGAATGGACAAAACCCGCGGGATATTCTAAGATTGCTTGAAGGTAGAGAAATCGGTACCTGGTTTGTTCAAGAAAAGGGAGAGTAAGATGACAATAATTGATCAATTGGGGAGCCAAGCTAAAAAAGCTAGCTCAGAATTACTAAAATTATCAACTAGCCAAAAGAATAGCTTTTTAATGCGCTTAGCCAACGACTTGGTTGAACAGAGTGCAATAATTATGGCTGAAAACCAAAAAGATATGGCTAAGGCTAAAGAGCACGGAATTTCAGATATTATGCTGGATCGCCTTCTTTTAACTGAAGAACGCATTAAGGGAATTGCGGAAGGAGTTAGACAGGTAGCTGAATTACAAGATCCTATTGGTCAAGTTCTTAAGGGTTACACCAATTTAGATGGCTTAAAAATTCTTCAAAAAAGAGTTCCTCTTGGGGTGATTGCCATGATTTTCGAAAGCCGTCCTAATGTTGCTATTGATGCTTTTAGTTTGGCTTTTAAAACCAATAATGCCATCATTCTGAGAGGTGGTCGAGATGCCTTAAACTCTAATATGGCCTTAGTAAAGGTTGCAAGACAGAGTCTAGAAGCTATGGCAATCACACCTGACGCCATTCAATTATTGGAGGATCCTTCACACGACTTAGCTGAAGAATTGATGGCGGCTACTGCCTACGTAGATGTCTTGATTCCACGTGGTGGTGCTCGGCTTATTCAAACCGTTAAAGAAAAAGCGAAGGTGCCGGTCATTGAGACAGGGGTCGGCAATGTTCATATCTATGTAGATGCTTCGGCTGATTTGGAGATGGCGACTAATATAGTGATTAATGCCAAAACACAAAGGCCTAGTGTTTGCAATGCTGCTGAGAGTTTAGTTATTCACCGCGATGTTGCCAAAACTTTTATTCCACAATTGGAAGAAGAGATTTCAAAGGTGCACGCAGTTGAATTCCGTACTGAGGAAGAAGCTTTAGCTTTATTTAAAAATGCGACTCTTGCTAGTGAAGAAGATTTCGGCATGGAATTTTTGGACTATATTATGTCGGTTAAAATAGTTGATTCCTTAGAAGATGCAATTGACTGGATTAATCGTTATAGTAGTCATCACTCGGAAGCAATTATTACCAAAGATTTATCGGCAGCTGAATGTTTCCAAGATCAAGTTGATGCTGCAGCAGTTTATGTCAATGCTTCAACCCGCTTTACTGATGGTTTTGTTTTTGGACTTGGTGCCGAAATAGGGATTTCAACGCAAAAAATGCATGCAAGAGGACCAATGGGCTTAGAAGCTTTAACAAGTAGTAAATATTATATCAAAGGAAACGGCAATATTCGTCAATAGAATAGAGAAGGATAGGGACTCTTAGGACCTGTCTTTCTTTTTGTTTTCTAAATGTCTAAATTGTGTTAGAATTAAAGATATGACTAAAGAATTTCATCATGTCACTGTCCTCTTGCATGAAACAGTTGACATGCTCCAAATCAAACCTGACGGGGTTTATGTCGATGCAACACTAGGTGGTGCGGGACATTCAGCCTACCTTTTATCACAGTTAAATGAAGATGGACATTTGTATTGTTTTGATCAAGATCAAAAAGCAATTGATAATGCCCAGATTTTTTTGGAGCCCTTTATTAAGAGAGGGATGGTTACCTTTATTAAGAATAATTTCCGCTATCTCAAGGAAGAAATGGCTGCACATGGAGTGGAAACCATTGATGGCATTCTATATGATTTAGGTGTTTCAAGTCCTCAATTAGATGAAAGAGAACGCGGTTTTTCCTATCGTCAAGATGCGCCTTTGGATATGCGTATGGACTCTGATGCTTCCTTAACAGCTTATGAGGTTGTCAATGATTATAGTTTCAATGACTTAGTTCGTATCTTTTTCCGTTATGGTGAAGATAAATTTTCTAAGCAGATTGCTCGAAAAATAGAACAAGCAAGAGCGATTAAACCGATTGAAACAACAACAGAGCTAGCAGAAATTATTAAGTCAGCTAAACCAGCTAAGGAATTGAAGAAAAAAGGGCATCCAGCCAAGCAAATCTTTCAAGCCATTCGGATTGAAGTTAATGATGAATTAGGTGCGGCGGATGAGTCAATCCAAGCTGCAATGGATTTATTGGCAGTAGATGGTCGCATCTCAGTAATCACATTCCATTCTCTTGAAGACCGCTTGACAAAACAACTCTTTAAAGAAGCAAGTACTGTTGATATTCCAAAAGGAATTCCTATTATTCCTGAAGAAATGAAACCTAAATTTGAACTTGTTTCGCGGAAGCCTATTTTACCAAGTCAAGAAGAATTAGCTGAGAACAACCGTGCTCACTCAGCTAAATTACGGGTGGCCAGAAAAATTCGGATGTAAATGTTATGAATAATGAAAAAAGAACGCAAGCAGTAACCAGTGCTTTACAAAAGCAAATCAGAACTTTCTCCAGAATTGAGAAAGCTTTTTATAGTGCACTGATTATTACAGCAATTACCATGGCTGTTAGTATCATCTACTTGCAAAGTCGTAAATTACAATTGCAACAAGATATTACTACCTTAAATAGTCAAATTTCTGATAAGAAGACTGAATTAAACAATGCTAAACAGGAAGTTAATGAACTTTCACGTCGTGATCGCATTGTTGATATCGCTAAAAAAGCTGGTCTGTCCAATCGTACCGATAATATTAAGAAGGTTGACTAAGCTATGAAAAGACTACAAAAACTATTTTTAGATTACGTCATCCAAGGGCGAAAAACACCTGTAAAAAATCGTGAACATGTTGGTCAAAACATGATGATTTTGAGCATTTTCTTGTTTTTCGTTTTTATTATTAATTTTGTAATTATTATTGGAACTGACCGCAAATTTGGCGTTGATTTAAGTCAAGGTGCCAAACAAGTTTATCAAGAAACGGTTACCGTTCAGGCTAAGCGTGGGACTATCTATGACCGAAATGGCGTTGCTATAGCAGTAGACTCAACAACTTATAGTATTTATGCTGTCTTGGACAAGTCATTTGTCTCAGCGACAGGAGAAAAACTCTATGTTCAGCCTAAACAGTTTGACAAAGTTGCTGATATTTTGACAAAAGAATTAGGCATGAAAAAGAAAAATGTCCTAAGTCAGTTAAAACAAAAAGGTCTCTTCCAAGTTTCCTTTGGAACATCTGGATCAGGAATCTCTTTTAGTAAAATGACAACCATTAGAAAAGAGATGGAAAAGGCTGGAATCAAAGGGGTTGCTTTCTCTACAAGTCCAGGTCGGATGTATCCAAATGGAACTTTTGCTTCAGAATTAATTGGCTTAGCAGCTTTAACAGAAAATAAAGATGGTAGTAAGAGCCTAATTGGTAAGACAGGTTTGGAAGCTGCACTTAATGATATCCTTTCTGGTAAAGATGGAACCATTATCTATGAAAAAGATAAGAATGGTAATACACTTTTAGGAACAGGAAAAACGGTTAAGAAAGCTGTTGATGGAAAAGACGTCTATACAACTTTATCAGAACCAATTCAAACATTCTTAGAAACAAGAATGGATGCTTTTCAAAGTGAAACAAAAGGTGTCTTAGCCAGTGCTACCTTAGTTAATGCTAAAACTGGTGAAATTCTAGCAACCTCACAAAGACCGACATACAATGCAGATACCCTTGAAGGTTTAAATAATAAGAAGTACAATTGGAAGAGTGCCCTTTATCAGAATAACTTCGAACCAGGATCGACAATGAAGGTCATGACCCTGGCAGCTGCTATTGACAATGGTGTCTTCAAACCCAATGATGTCTATAGTAATGCAAATGGCATAAAAATAGCTGATGCAACTATCCAAGACTGGTCTATTAATGAAGGTATTTCGACTGGTCAATATATGACTTATGCCCAAGGTTTCTCCTATTCTAGTAATGTTGGGATGACTAAATTAGAACAAAAAATGGGTAATAAGACCTGGTTGGACTATTTAACTAAATTTAAGTTTGGTTATCCAACACGTTTTGGTACTGGTGATGAGGAATCGGGTATTTTCCCATCGGACAATATTGTTACTCAAGCCATGAGTGCTTTTGGACAAGGGATCAGTGTGACTCAAATTCAAATGTTAAGAGCATTTTTGGCAATCGCTAATAATGGTTCAATGCTAGAACCGCAATTCATCAACCAGATTTATGATCCAAATAGTGCGACCTATCGTACGGCTAAAAAAGAAGTTGTTGGGAAACCTGTTTCAAAGAAAGCAGCTAGTGAAACCCGTGAATATATGGTTAACGTAGGGACTGACCCAGTTTTTGGTACCTTATATTCACAATCAACTGGACCAATTATTAAAGTCGGAAGCATGCCAGTATCAGTTAAATCAGGAACAGCCCAAATTGCCAAAGAGGATGGTAGTGGCTATATTGAAGGTGGTAAAACCAATTATGTCTTCTCTGTAGTCGCAATGGTTCCTTCTGATAATCCAGATTTCATCATGTATGTGACTATCCAACAACCTGAACATTGGAGTGGTATGTTCTGGGCGGATGTTATTAATCCTGTTCTTGAAGAAGCTTATTTAATGCAAGATACATTATTAAAGCCAAGTCAGGAATCAGCAAATAAATCAACACCATATTATCTACCGGATTTTATTGGTCAAAAACCAGGACCGACAGCTGATGAATTACGTCGCAATTTAGTTCAACCAATCGTTCTCGGAAACGGTGACAAAATTGTTAAGATGTCAAAAGCTAAGAATACTAACTTACCTAATAATGAACAAATACTCTTATTAACAAGTCACTTAGAGTTAATGCCCGATATGCATGACTGGACCAAAGAAAATGTTAAAAAGTTTGCAAAATGGTCAGGTATTGAGGTACAATATAAAGGTTCGAAAAAAGGAAGAGTGATTAGCCAATCCATCGAACCTGGAGAATCACTTAAGAAAATATCAAAAATTAAAGTAAAACTAGGAGATTAACATGTTTTTAACGATTACAGCAGCCATAATATCTTTGATATTAACTGCTACAGCCATGCCATTTTTTATAAAGTTCTACCAAATGAAAAAAATTGGTGGACAACAAATGCATGAAGATGTTAAACAACATTTAGAAAAAGCGGGCACACCTACAATGGGTGGAACTATCTTTCTTCTAGTTGCCAGTTTACTGTCACTTTTCTTTGGCCTACTCATGTTTAAAGAATGGAGTCATCTAGGTTTAATTACTGGTATTTTAGCGGTCATTCTAATCTATGGATTCATTGGTTTCTTTGATGATTTTTTGAAAATCTTTAAGCAAATCAACGAGGGTTTAACAGCTAGACAAAAAATGTTCTTACAAATTGTTGGCGGTTTAATTTTCTATTTTCTACATGTCGCTCCAAGTAACATTGATTCCGTTAACATTTTAGGTTACCATTTCCACATTGGTTTCCTCTATCTTTTCTTTGTACTATTTTGGATTGTTGGCTTCTCAAATGCCGTAAACTTGACAGATGGTATTGATGGCCTTGCTTCCATATCAGTCGCAATAAGTTTATCAACTTACGGCATCATTGCTTATATCCAAAAACAATTTGATGTTTTACTTCTAATTGCCATCATGATTGGTGCTCTGATTGGTTTCTTTTTCTTTAATCGCAAGCCTGCAAAGGTCTTTATGGGTGATGTTGGCAGTTTAGCCTTAGGTGCCATGCTAGCAGCTATTTCCATAGCTTTGCGACAAGAATGGACCTTATTGCTTGTAGGGCTAGTCTATGTACTGGAAACAAGTTCCGTTATGATGCAAGTTTCTTATTTTAAATACACTAAGAAAAAATTTGGTGAAGGACGACGTATTTTTAGAATGACGCCTTTTCATCATCACCTTGAACTAGGTGGCCTTTCTGGCAAAGGCAATCGCTGGTCAGAATGGAAAGTTGATGCTTTCATGTGGAGCATAGGGGCTCTGGCAAGTCTTTTTGTTCTTGCATTCCTCTATTTATAAAATAAAAAGAAGAGGCTAGGACCGAATCCTAGCCTCTTTCAAAACTATTACCGTTATGCAAATTGACTGGGTCAATCGAAGTCTCTCTCCTTTTGCTTGTCCGAAACAATCATGTTATAATGAGAAAGAAAAAGAGGTTACTATGTCATTTAAAGATTATAATTTTAAAAACTATATTCAGAAAGCGTTAGAAGAAATTAACTTTACTGAGCCCACTGAAGTCCAAAAAAAATTGATTCCAATTGTCAATTCAGGCAGAGATTTAGTCGGAGAATCCAAAACAGGATCGGGAAAAACACATACCTTCCTATTGCCAATTTTTGAAAAGTTGGACGAAGAAAGTAAAGATGTTCAAGTTCTGATTACTGCTCCAAGTCGTGAATTAGCAACACAAATTTTTGATGCAGCTAAGCAATTAGCAAGTTATTCGGAAAAAGAAATTCGTCTTGCCAATTATGTTGGTGGAACGGATAAGCTCCGTCAAATTGAAAAATTAAAAGTTTCTCAACCCCATATTGTTGTTGGGACACCTGGTCGTATCTACGACTTGGTTAAATCAGGCGACTTAGCTATCCATAAAGCAACAACTTTTGTCGTGGATGAAGCTGATATGACTATGGATATGGGATTCTTAGATACTGTTGATAAGATTGCATCTGCCTTACCAAAAGCTGTTCAAATTTTGGTCTTTTCAGCAACAATTCCCCAAAAGTTACAGCCATTCTTGAAAAAATATTTAAGTAATCCTTTAATTGAACAAATTAAAATGGAGACGGTAATTGCCGATAATATTGATAACTGGCTTGTTTCTACTAAAGGGCGTGATAAAAATGCACAGATTTTTGACATTTTAAAAACCATGCAACCTTATCTGGCCATGATTTTTGTTAATACCAAAGAACGAGCCGATGAATTACACGGTTATATGGTTGCTAATGGGCTTAAAGTAGCGAAAATTCATGGAGGCGTTCCGCCGCGTGAGCGTAAACGGATTATGAATCAAGTGAAGAAGCTTGATTTCGAATATATTGTTGCGACGGATTTGGCAGCTCGTGGAATTGATATTGAAGGTGTCAGCCATGTCATCAATGATGCTATCCCACAAGACTTGTCATTCTTTGTGCACCGGGTGGGCAGAACTGGTCGTAACGGTCTTTCGGGCACAGCGATTACCCTATACCAACCAAGTGACGACTCAGACATTAAAGAGTTGGAAAAATTAGGTATCGCTTTTGTTCCTAAGGTTCTCAAAAACGGTGAATTCCAAGATACTTATGATCGAGACCGCCGTAATAACCGTGAAAAATCTTATCAGAAACTTGATACTGAGATGATTGGTTTGGTTAAAAAGAAAAAGAAAAAAGTCAAACCAGGCTATAAGAAAAAAATCCAATGGGTGGTTGATGAGAAGCGTCGTAAAGAACGTCGTGCAGAAGGTAAAGCACGTGGTCGTGCTGAACGTAAGGCTAAAAAACAATCCTTTTAACAAGCAAGCATCAATCTTAGGATTGGTGCTTTTTGCTATAGGTATTCCTAAAGGTCGTGATAGAAATTTGCTATTTTTCAAAGAACTATACTTTTGTTAAACTATCTGTACTATTAACAAGGAGTATTAAAATGATTAAATATAAAAAAATTCTTAATAAAGCTTTCTTTCTCTTGGCTGGGTTAGCCTTAGCTTTTATGATGACAAGTAAGAGCCAAGCACAAGAAAAAGAGGTTATTACTGTAGCAACAGATGCGGCAACTAAGCCTTTTACTTACCAAGATGGTAAAAACTTGACTGGTTATGATATTGAACTACTAAAGAAAATTTTTAAAAATTCTAAAAAATACCAATTAAAATTTGAAACAGTAGCTTTCCCATCAATTTTATCTGGTATTGATGCTGGTCGTTACCAGATAGCTGCCAATGATTATGGATATAGTGAAGAACGGGCAGAGAAATATCTTTTTTCTAAGCCACTTTCTAAATCAAATTATGCCATTGCGACAAAAGGGAATAAAGATTATAAGTTTCTAAAAGACTTAGCTGGTAAAAAGACTCAAGGTATGTCCGGTGCTATTTACATGCAAGTTTTGGAAAAATGGAATAAAAAACATCCAAATCAAAAACCAATTGATCTTTCTTATGCTTCAGGATCAACACCCTTTACTCAAAGATTACAAATGCTAGAAAGTGACCAATTAGATTTTCTTTTCTATGATGCTATTTCATTAAAAACAGCAATAAAAGATCAGGGGTTTGATTTGAAAATCTCAACTTTAAAAGAAGAAATCGGTGATGACAAAGATGGATTGGAATACTTTATTTTTGCGGATGATTCTAAAGGTAAAGAATTACAAAAGTTTGTCAATAAAGGTTTGGTAAAATTGAAAAAATCTGGGGAATTGAAAAAACAAAGTCAGAAATTCTTTGAAGGCGATTTTGTATCAGAACTCAACTATTAGTCTTATTAATGAGGCTAAAATAGAAATAAGTCTATTACAATGTGATAGGCTTTCTCTATTGCCTTCATTAGTTCTTTCTATTTTACAGGTCTTCTTTGCCGTGCTAAACTTAAATGATATTGATAGGAGTAAAAGGGGAAGTTATGCCATATATTACATTAGCAAGTTCATGGTCTTGGTTTGATCAACTGATAAAACTTATTCCAGAAGGTAAGCTTTTTAGCTGGAAGGCTGTTTTTGATGCACTGCCAGATATTATCCAAAGATTGCCAATCACCCTTGGTTTAACGGTTGTAGGCGCTATTTTTGGTCTTTTATTGGCCCTTGTTTTTGCCATTGTTAAAATTAACCGCGTCAAAGTGCTATATCCAATTCAAGCTGTCTTTGTTAGCTTTTTAAGAGGAACACCAATATTAGTTCAATTGATGTTGACATATTATGGTATTCCCCTTTTCTTAAAATACTTGAATATCACTTATGGGCTCCATTGGAACATCAATGCCATTCCAGCTGCAGTTTTTGCTATAACAGCCTTTGCCTTTAATGAAGCTGCCTATACAAGTGAAACAATTCGGGCAGCTATTTTGTCTGTTAATCAAGGAGAGATTGAGGCTGCTCGAAGTTTGGGAATGACTCCTAGTCAAGTTTATCAAAGAGTTATTATTCCAAACGCAGCAGTCATTGCAACGCCAACCTTAATTAATGGCTTGATTGGTTTAACCAAAGGGACATCTTTAGCCTTTAATGCTGGTATTGTTGAGATGTTTGCTCAAGCTCAAATTTTGGGTGGGGCGGATTATCGCTATTTTGAACGTTATATTTCGGTAGCTTTAGTTTATTGGTTTATTAGTTTCTTGATTGAACAATTAGGTAACTATATTGAGAAAAGAATGGCTATTGCAGAACCAATAAGGTCTACTGATAGAGTAGTGGGGGATTTACGCTAATGATAAAAATAAGCCATTTGAGTAAATATTTTTCAGGGCAAAAAGTCTTAGATGACCTTAGTTTAGAAATTGAAAAAGGTCAAGTTATTGCTTTGGTAGGTGCTTCTGGTGCCGGGAAATCGACATTTTTGCGCAGTATGAACTACCTGGAAAAGCCAGATAAAGGTAGAATTGAGATTGATGATTTTGCTTTTGATTTTGAAAAAATCAAAAATGAGGACGTATTAATTCTACGGCGTAAATTAGCTATGGTTTTCCAACAATTTAACTTGTTCGAGAGGCGAACAGCCTTGGATAACGTCAAAGAAGGTTTAATCATTGTCAAAAAACTCTCAGACAAAGAAGCGACAGCGATTGCCCGAGAAGAACTTGGAAAAGTGGGATTATCGGACCGAGAAAATCATTATCCAAGACACTTATCAGGCGGTCAAAAACAACGGGTTGCTTTGGCTAGAGCATTAGCCATGAAGCCAGAGGTTTTACTTTTGGATGAGCCAACTTCCGCTTTAGATCCTGAGCTAGTGGCTGAAGTTGAAAAAGCTATTGTTCAGGCAGCAAAAGCGGGTCAAACCATGGTTTTAGTTAGTCATGATATGGATTTTGTCGCTCAGGTGGCAGACCGGGTACTCTTTTTAGATAATGGGAAAATTCTAGAAGAGGGCAGTCCTGAAGAAATATTTAATCATCCTAAAGAGGAAAGAACCAAAGAATTTTTCAACAAGTTTTCCAAATCCTATGTTTAATGTGAGACTTTTGCTATAATAGAATGGTCTAGGTTAGCCTGGACTTTTTCTTGTGAAAGATTATTAATAAGTTTGAGCATTGGAATAGGATAGGTCGGAAGTTTAATGGTTTTAGAATTATTTAGTTTATACTTACAAGGACTTTTAATTGCGTTCATATTAGTTTTAGCAATTTGTTTACTATGGATCTTTCTTCGTGCTCGTTCTAAAAAAGACAAGACAGCAATTGAAAAACAGGCCTTTCTCTACGATATTTTAATGATTGCTATTCTTTTAGTACCAGTTCTCTCTTTTGCGGTCATGGCAGTCCTTTTAGTTTTGAAATCATAAAAATTGCTAAATAATCCTCAGATTGGTAAAATGTTGACAGAAATAATAAGGAGAAATCAATGTACGATACAATCATAATTGGTTCAGGTCCTGCAGGTATGACGGCTGCTTTATATGCAGCCCGAAGTAACCTTAAGGTTGGGATGATTGAACAAGGGGCTCCTGGTGGTCAAATGAATAATACTTCTGAAATCGAAAACTATCCAGGGTATGACCATATTTCCGGCCCAGAGTTATCGATGAAGATGTTTGAGCCTTTAGAAAAATTCGAAGTAGAGCATATTTATGGTATTGTTCAAAATGTTGAAGATTTTGGGGCTTACAAACGGATTTTCACTGAAGATAGCTCTTTTGATGCCAAAACAGTTATTTTAGCGACTGGTGCCAAATACCGCTTATTAAATGTTCCAGGTGAGGAAACTTTTACAAGTCGAGGAGTTTCTTATTGTGCAGTTTGCGATGGTGCTTTTTTCCGAGAACAAGACTTATTAGTAGTTGGTGGAGGGGATTCTGCAGTGGAAGAAGCTATCTACCTTACACAATTTGCTAAATCTGTTACAATTGTTCACCGCCGTGATCAACTGAGAGCTCAGAAAATTTTACAGGACCGTGCCTTTGCTAACGAGAAAATTTCTTTTATTTGGGATTCAGTTGTTGAAGAAATTCAGGGCGACAATATTAAGGTTTCAAATGTCCTCATAAAAAATGTTAAAACTCAAGAAATAACCAACCATAATTTTGGTGGCGTCTTTATTTATGTAGGAATGTTGCCTGTCACATCTATGGTTTCTGAACTTGATATCTGTGACAATGAAGGTTGGGTAGAAACGGATGATCACATGAAAACTGCTGTCCCTGGTATCTTCGCAATTGGTGATGTTCGTCAAAAAAATCTTCGCCAAATTACCACAGCTGTCGGTGACGGTGCCATAGCTGGTCAGGGCGTTTATCATTATATTGAAAATATGAAATAAAAGATTATACTGGACACAGTGATGGGTGTCCAGTTCTTTTTTATTTTCTTCTTCAAAATTTAGGAAAGCAAATGTTGTAAATATTCTGAAAATAGGGTATAATAATTATATTTTTTAAGATCGGAGTGTATGATGTCAAAACAGACAAATGAAAATCATGAAACAAAAAATGGTATGGTAAGGGGCTTACAAAATCGTCATGTCCAATTAATTGCCATTGCTGGTACTATTGGGACAGGTTTATTTATGGGATCTGGAAGGGCAATTTCCTTAACTGGACCATCAATTATCCTCGTGTATCTTATCACTGGTATTTTCATGTTTATGATGATGCGAGCTATTGGAGAAATGCTTTATTATGATCCTGATCAACATACTTTTATCAATTTTATTACAAAGTATATTGGACCAGGTTGGGGCTATTTCTCTGGCCTATCCTATTGGGTTTCACTGATTTTCATTGGGATGGCTGATATTACAGCGCTTGGTTCCTATGTTCAGTACTGGTTCCCTCATTGGCAGTCTTGGATAATTCAATTAGTAGCTTTAGTGATTTTAGCTTCTGTCAACTTAATAGCTGTAAAAATCTTCGGTGAGACTGAATTCTGGTTTGCCATGATAAAAATTGTTGCGATTATCGCTTTAATTGCGACAGCAGCCTTCATGATTATGACAGGATTTGAAACACCACATGGACAAGCAAGTTTAACCAATATTTCAGATCATTTTTCATTCTTCCCTCATGGAACTTTAAAGTTCTTCATGGGCTTCCAGATGGTATTCTTTGCTTACCAAGCCATTGAATTTGTTGGGATTACAACCTCTGAAACAGCTAATCCAAGAAAAGTTTTACCAAAAGCAATCCAAGAAATTCCAATTCGAATTGTTATTTTTTATGTCGGTTCACTTATTTCTATTATGGCAATCGTTCCTTGGAAGGATTTACCTGTGGATAAATCTCCATTTGTTATGGTTTTCCAACTTGTTGGAATCAAATGGGCGGCAGCACTTATTAACTTTGTCGTCTTGACTTCTTCAGCATCAGCATTAAACTCAGTTCTTTATTCTTCAGGACGGCATTTGTATCAATTGGCCTGTGAAAATGCTAATAACTTTACAAATTCCTTGAAGTTAAATCATTTATCTAGACAAGGCGTACCAAGTCGCGCAATCATTGCCTCTGCTTTTGTTGTAGGTATTTCAGCTATCATTAATGTTTTACCTGGTGTTTCTGATGCCTTTGCTTTGATTGCTGCTTCCTCTTCAGGAGTTTATATTGCTATTTATGCTCTTACGATGGTTGCCCATTGGAAATACCGCCAGTCCGATGACTTTATGGCTGATGGTTTCCTAATGCCTATGTATAAGGTGGCGACGCCAATTACATTAGTCTTCTTTGCACTCGTTTTTATCTCCTTATTCCTTCAAGAATCTACTTTTATTGGAGCAGTGGGAGCAACAATTTGGATTATTGTTTTTGGCCTCTATTGTCATTTTAAATTTAAGACAAAATAAAAATAAGGTTGGGATATTTCATCTCAACCTTGTCACTTATTTATAAGATCAGTTTAATGTTACCTTTGAAATTTCCAGTTTTCGGATAATTATTCAAGTGCAAAAGTATGTTATAATAGTAACAATAATCAATAGAGGACAAAATTATGTATAAAGATGACAGTTTAACCCTACATACCGATTTATATCAAATTAATATGATGCAAGTCTATTTTGACCAAGGTATTCATAATAAGAAAGCTGTATTTGAAGTCTATTTCCGCAAACAGCCTTTCGAGAATGGTTACGCTATTTTTGCAGGTTTACAACGACTTGTTGAATATTTGGAAAACTTAACCTTTTCCGAGAGTGACTTAGCTTACTTGGCTGACTTGGGTTATAAAGGGGAGTTCTTAGATTATCTAAAAAATCTAAAATTAGAACTTACTGTCCGTTCAGCAAAAGAAGGGGATTTAGTTTTCGCAAATGAACCGATTGTTCAAGTGGAAGGACCATTAGGACAATGCCAATTAGTTGAAACTGCTCTATTAAATATTGTTAATTTCCAGACCTTGATTGCGACTAAAGCAGCTCGTATCCGCTCTGTCATTGAAGATGAACCACTTTTGGAATTTGGTACACGTCGGGCTCAAGAAGTAGATGCTGCTTTTTGGGGCACTCGCGCAGCAGTTATTGGCGGCGCTAATGCTACAAGTAATGTTCGTGCCGGTAAAGTTTTTGGTATCCCAGTATCGGGAACACATGCTCATGCCTTGGTTCAAGCCTATGGTAATGACTACGAAGCTTTCAAAGCATATGCAGCAACTCATAAGGATTGTGTTTTCTTAGTGGATACCTATGATACTTTGAAAGTCGGAGTTCCTAACGCTATTAAGGTTGCCAAAGAGTTAGGCGATAGTATTAATTTTCTTGGTGTTCGTTTAGACTCAGGAGATTTAGCCTACCTTTCAAAAAAAGTTCGCCAACAGCTTGATGAAGCAGGATTCCCTAATGCCAAAATTTATGCTTCAAACGACTTAGATGAAAATACGATTCTCAATTTGAAGATGCAAAAAGCTAAGATTGATGTTTGGGGGGTTGGTACAAAATTAATTACTGCCTATGATCAACCAGCTCTTGGTGCAGTTTATAAAATGGTCTCCATTGAAAATGAAGTAGGTCAAATGGAAGACACCATAAAGTTATCTAATAACGCTGAAAAAGTTTCAACTCCAGGCAAAAAACAAGTTTGGCGGATTACTAGTCTAGAAAAAGGCAAATCTGAAGGGGATTATATTACCTTTACAGATGTCGATGTTAATAGTCTTGATCAAATTGAAATGTTCCACCCAACTTATACTTACATCAAAAAAGTTGTTAAAAATTTCGAAGCGGTACCATTGTTAGTTGATGTTTTTAAAGATGGAGAGCTTATTTACGACTTACCGGATTTACAAACGATTCAAGCATATGCTCGAAAAGAATTTGATAAACTTTGGGATGAATATAAGCGTGTCTTGAATCCACAAGATTATCCGGTCGATCTTGCTAAAGATGTTTGGGATAATAAAATGAACCTCATTTCAAGTATTCGCCACAAAACGTATGGGGAAGGTGAGCTCTAATGACATTACAGAAGGAAATTATAAAACAGCTTGGAGTTAAAGCTACTATTAATCCTGATGAAGAAATCAGAAAATCGGTTGATTTCCTAAAGTCCTACTTAAAGAAGCATTCCTTTTTAAAAACATTGGTACTTGGGATTTCAGGAGGTCAGGATTCTACTTTAGCTGGTCGCTTAGCTCAGATGGCAATAGAAGAGATGAGAGAAGAGACTGGGCAAGAAGATTATCAATTTATTGCAATAAGACTTCCATATGGTGTTCAAGTTGATGAGGCAGATGCTCAATTAGCTTTGGCCTTTATCCAACCCGATCAGAACCTAACCATAAATATTAAGCAAGCCGTAGATGGTCAAGTTCGTGCTTTAGAAGAGGCAGGAATTACTATTTCAGATTTTAATAAGGGCAATATTAAAGCACGTCAGAGAATGATTAGTCAGTATGCTGTTGCCGGTCAAAGCAGTGGGGCAGTTATTGGTACTGATCATGCTGCTGAAAATATTACAGCTTTCTTCACTAAATTTGGTGATGGAGGCGCTGATATTTTACCGCTCTTTAGATTGAACAAACGACAAGGGCGTCAACTCTTAAAAGCTTTAGGTGCAGATGCGAGACTCTATGAAAAAGTTCCAACTGCTGATTTAGAGGAAAATAAACCTGGTATTGCAGACGAAGTTGCCTTGGGTGTTACCTATAATGATATTGATGACTACCTTGAAGGAAAAATTATATCAGCTGAAGCACAGGCTAAAATTGAGCTTGGTGGTATAAAGGACTTCATAAACGCCATTTGCCAATTACTATTTTTGATGATTTTTGGAAATAAAGATTTTAGTTTTTTATTAATAACAATTAAAAACGCTAGGTATCCTAGCGTTTTTTGACTTGAAGAAAGTTGAAATAGTTCTATAATAGAAGGTAAGTAAAAAAATGGAGGATATTATGTCACAAATTACCCAATCGTTTACCGATAAATTAATTGCCAATTATGAGAATAATCCTAAGTTTAAGGCAATAGAGAATGCAGTGAGCCATAATGGATTGCTCAAATCACTGGAGACACGCCAAAGTGCTGTGGAGAATGATTTTGTTTTTTCTGTAGATGTTACAAAGGACAAGGTTACTAATCAAAAGGCTTCTGGTCGTTGTTGGATGTTTGCGGCACTTAACACTTTTCGTCATCAATTAATTTCAGACTTCAAGTTAGACAATTTTGAATTATCTCAATCCCATACTTTCTTCTGGGATAAATATGAAAAAGCAAACTGGTTTATGGAACAAATTATAGCAACTGCAGACCAAGATTTGACCAGTCGAAAGGTAAAATTCCTTTTGGATGTTCCTCAACAAGATGGTGGCCAATGGGATATGGTTGTCGCTCTTTTTGATAAATACGGTGTTGTTCCGAAATCAGTTTATCCTGAATCTGTTTCTTCAAGCAACAGCAGAGAATTAAACAGTATTCTTAATAAATTATTGAGACAAGATGCTCAGATTCTCCGTGAATGCATTCAGTCTGGAGCTGATACTCAAACGGTGCAAGCCAAGAAAGAGGCTTTGTTAGAGGAAGTCTTTAATTTCTTGGCTATTAACCTAGGACTACCGCCTAAAGAATTTGATTTCGCATACCGTGATAAGGATAATCAATTTCACCGTGAAAGAGCCATTACACCCCAAGAGTTTTATCAAAAATATGTCGGTTTGAACTTGTCGGACTATGTTTCTATTATTAATGCTCCAACCCAGGATAAGCCTTTCGGGCAATCTTATACTGTTGAGATGTTGGTAATGTCGTTGGAAGTCGAGATGTCCGTTACCTTAATTTAGAAATGGATCGCTTTAAAGAGTTAGCAATCAAACAAATGCAAGAAGGTGAATCAGTTTGGTTCGGTTCGGATGTGGGTCAAGTCTCTGATCGTAAAAAGGGTATCCTAGCAATCAATACTTATGATTTCGAATCAAGTATGGACATTGTATTGAGCCAAGACAAAGCTAGTCGATTAGATTATAGCGAAAGTTTAATGACACACGCCATGGTCTTGACCGGTGTGGATTTGGATGAAAATGGCCGAGCTCTTAAATGGAAGGTTGAAAATTCATGGGGTGAGGATGTTGGAGATAAGGGGTACTTTGTGGCTTCCGATGCATGGATGGATGAGTACACCTATCAAATTGTTGTTCGCAAGAATTTACTGACTGCTGAAGAGCTGGCAGCTTATGAAGCTGAGCCAATCGTCCTAGCACCATGGGATCCGATGGGAGCTTTAGCAAAATAAAAAAATAATTCGGAAATTTTCCGAATTATTTTTTGTTTGATTAGTTTCCATTACCATTATTCTGACCAACACCATTTCCGTTACCGTTCCCTGGGGTCGTTGGAGTAGATGTTGAAGGAGAACCCGTAGTATCGCTAGCAGAAGTTGAATCTGATGTCGTTGAACTTTCTGAAGTGTTTCCTTGATTGGTATTGGCATTATTACTTGAGGAATTGCCGCCGTATATATTGTTATAAACGGAACTATTACCATTATTATTAGTTGTATAAGTACCACCATAGAGGTAAAGCATTCCACCACTACGGTATAGTCCACTCGGCATAATCCAATCTTCGCTATAGCCTTCTGTCAAGTATGTCATCATACTACGATAAACGCGAGTTGCAACATTTAAACCATCCCCATATACAGGAGTTAAGCGACTACGATAACCAGTCCAAACAGCCATTGCATATTTACTAGTATAACCTACGAAGTTTTCGTCTGGAGCCATTGTTCCAACGTAATCAGGATATAATCCAGTTTCTGCACTGATTTTTGCTAGTTCCTCATCAGTATAGTTTGAAGTACCAGTTTTCCCTGCTTGGATCACACCAGGAATTCGAGCTTCAGTACCAGTACCATAAGTTAAAACAGTTTTTAACATGTCTGTCATCATATAGGCTGTAGTTTCTTTCATTGCACGTTTGCCTTTTTCTTCGATGACCTTTGAAGTCCCATCATTAAATACAATTTTATTAACGTATTGCGGTTTATAGTAGTGTCCACCGTTCGCAAATGATGCATAAGCGGCAGCCATTTTCTCACTACTTGCTCCGTATTTTTGCTCAGAACTGCTATTGTTACTTGAGATAGCATTTGAGTAGTTCATTTCCGGATAGTCAATGCCAATGTCATTTAAGAATGTTTTAGCATAGTCAAGCCCTGCTGCATCGAGTGCACGAACTGCGGGAACATTACGTGATTGCATAATGGCTGTTTGAATGGTCATCCAACCGTTATATTTACGGTCCCAGTTATAAAGTTGTGTATCTGTACCAGGCCAGTAATAAACAGAGTCATTTGTCGATTGGGCCGTTGAGTTATAAGCACCACTTTCAATAGCAGGAGCATAGGCAGAAATTGGTTTCATTGTTGAACCCCAGTCGCGGTCTGTTAGGACTGCTTGGTTTGTCCCAAATGAAACATTTTCATCCTGATGACGACTTCCAAGTTGAGCAATGACATGACCATTTGTGACATCAATGATAGTTGAAGCTACTTGGAATTTATCATCTGGATAATAAACATAATCTTCACTGTTATAAATATCATAAAGTCGTTTTTGTGCTTCAGGCAGGATGTTTGTATAAACTTTTAATCCTGAAGTAAAAATATCTTTATTGGTTTCGGATTTAACTTGACTGATGACTTGTTTTAAGTAGTTATCCATATATTTTGGATAACTTGATGTTTTTTTCAAAGGTTTTAAGCCATCTGTTACTGGAGTAGCAATTGCTTCATCGTACTCAGCCTTAGTTAGATTTTTTTCTGAAAGCATTTGACGTAAGACCAAATTACGACGAGTCGTGGCTGAATCAGGGTTTATATATGGATCATATTGCGTTGGTGCTTGTGGAATACCAGCAAGCAAAGCGAGTTGAGCAAAAGATAAATCTTTAAGATCTTTACCATAGTATGATTTAGAAGCGGTAAGCATACCATAATTACCATTACCCATATAGACCTTATTAATATAGAAAGTTAATATTTCTTGCTTTGTATATTTACGTTCCATCTGGAGTGCTAACCAGACTTCTTGAGCTTTACGCTTTAAAGTCTGATCTCTCTCAGCAGTTGAGAAGTAGGCTAGCTTAATTAACTGTTGGTCAAGTGTTGATCCACCTTGTGTACTTGAACTTGTCAAGTTGTGGAAGGCTGCACCAAGAATACGATATAAATCGACACCACGGTGATTAAAGAAACGTTTATCCTCGATAGATGTAATCGCATTAACTAGATTAAGTGGAATACTATCTGCTGTTACATTTTCCCGTTTTTCAGAACCTAAATCGGCAATTAGTTTGTTATGTGCATCATAAACAAGACTGGAATTGGTAGATTTAAGGGCAGTTTCACTAAGCTTTGGCGCTGTGGAAATGTAAAAAGCAAATAATAAGCCACCAATGACGATAGCAAGGATGGTAAGACTAAGAATAGCTGCTAAAGCGTATTTTAGAATTTTACGAATGAATGGATTTTTGATACTAATCACCGCCTAAAAAATTTTGTTCTATAATATCTAAATAAGGTACTTGAGGAAAAGCTCCAATTATTATCTGATAGCCATTTTTTCTGATATAATCAAGTGGCATTGATTTACTACCTTTATCAATTTGATAGAAGTCAATTAAGGCTTTTGCTGGAAGATAATAAGTTTCTTTTAAAGTACTAAAGTGTAAAAGGACAAAACAAATTCCCTTTTGTTCTAAAACGGAAGCCATATGTTCTATCTGATGCGAATGAAAATTTTTCATAGGCATAGCTGTTTTTTGCCGAGTTTCCTTGGCTTCAAAATCAAGATAGAACCCTTTATAAACACCAGAATAATCTGTAGTTGATGCTTGTCGAAAATAAGCTTCTACAATTTTTGCACGACTTCGTCGTGGATAATCAACTTTTACGATTTGAATAGGTGTCGGTTTTTTATGAATGACTGCAATCTTTCGAGATAGATAGTAATCATTGGTAGCGTTGATAGCTGACTCGAATGACATCCCACGATTTGCAAAGTCAGTCTTTGGTTTCTTTTTTTCTTTTTGAACAGGGCTTATTCGTTTTCCTTTAAGTTGATGAGGATAATTAACCATAGTTCTCCTACTGACTTTACTTAATGAAAAATTTAAGCATTTTTATTATAACATATTTTTAGAAAGGAAAACACAATATGACTGCGATTCTGGTTACAGGATACAAGAGTTTTGAACTGGGTATTTTTAAAGATAATGATCCAAGAGTATCGATTATTAAAAAAGCAATCCACAAAGACTTATTGCGCTTGATTGAAGAGGGGAATAATTGGTTTATTTTGACAGGTTCCTTAGGGTTTGAAGCGTGGGTGCTTGATGTTCTAAATGACTTGAAAGTTGAATATCCAATACAGATAGCGACTATTTTTGATTTTGAAACACATGGAATACAATGGAATGAGCAGAACCAAGAAAAATTACAGGCATTTAAACAAGTTGATTTTATCAAATATTGTTTTCCTACATATGAGAATGCTGGTCAATTTAGACAATATCAAGAATTTCTGATAGCTAATACAAACGGAGCCTATCTATTTTATGACAGTGAATATGAAAGTAAGCTTCGTTATTTGGTCGATCGGTTGAAGGAATTACCTGACTATTCATTGCAGTTTTTAACCTTTGAACGTCTTAATGAAATAATGGAAGAGTAACGGGAACTTAATAATTGTAACTGTCTTTTAGACTTGCTTTTTATTCTTTTTTTGGGTATCATAAATTATGATATCAGAAAATAGATATCAGATAGAACTACCGGTCGGAGAAAAGAGAATGACAAGTATTATTTATAGTCCTAAGGACATTTTTGAACAAGAATTTAAAACTAGTATGCGTGGATTCGATAAAAAGGAAGTTGACGAATTTTTAGATAATGTCATCAAAGATTACGAATCCTATATTGCTGAGATTGAACATTTGAAGGCAGAGATCGATTCTTTGAAAAAAGAAAGTTCCCATGCTAGAGGAGCTGGTTTTGCAGAAGAACGCCATGCTATGGTGCAACCTACAAGAGTGACTCAGACGGCAACTAATTTTGATATTTTGAAAAGAATTAGTCGTTTAGAAAAAGAAGTATTTGGAAAACAAATCAGCGAATAATTTTTGGACGTGCAATTTTTGGATAATCGCGTAGCTTTAAAGGCTATGAGGAAAGTCCATGCTAGCACTGGCTGTGATGCCAGTAGTGTTTGTGCTAGGCGAAAAAATAAGCTAGGGATGTCTTTTGACATCACGGCGGGAGAAAGAGCTAAGTCTAAGATATGCTCCAGTATCTCTGAAAGTGCCACAGTGACGCAGTTTTTATGGAAACGTAGGAAATGGAACGCGGTAAACCCCTCAAGCTAGCAACCCAAACTTTGGTCGGGGCATGGAATAGAAGGGAAACGAACTAGCTATTCTGACTGTTTACAGTAGACAGATGATTATCGAAAGAAGTGATACCTAGTCATTTCTGGAACAAAACATGGCTTATAGAAAATTGCATATTAGGTTAAGCTAGCACTTGCTAGCTTTTATTTTCATTAAAGAGAAAGATTATTATGAAAGAACATTTTAAATTGGTTGCAACAGTTGCTGCAGGCTTTGAATCAGTTGTTGGCAAAGAAATTAAAGCCCTAGGCTTTGATTGTAAGGTTGATAACGGAAAAGTTTACTTTGAAGGTGATATGGCAGCTATTGCAAAGAGTAACCTTTGGTTACGTGCAGCTGATCGCATCAAAATTATTGTTGGACAATTTCCAGCGAGAACCTTTGAAGAATTATTTCAAGGGGTCAATGGTTTAGATTGGGAAAACTATTTACCATTAGGTGCTAAGTTCCCAATCTCCAAAGCTAAATGTGTTCGTTCGAAACTACACAATGAACCAAGTGTTCAAGCAATCACCAAAAAAGCAGTCGTTAAGAAATTACAAAAAATTTATCACCGACCAGAGGGAGTCCCTTTGCAAGAAATCGGTTCTGAATTTAAAATTGAAGTTTCTATCTTAAAAGACGTGGCGACAATCATGATTGATACAAGTGGCACTAGTCTCTTTAAACGTGGCTACCGGATTCAAAAAGGTGGAGCACCTATCAAAGAAAACATGGCAGCTGCGATTTTGGAATTGAGTAATTGGTATCCAGACAAACCATTAGTGGATCCAACATGCGGTTCAGGAACATTTTGTATTGAAGCTGCTTTAATCGGTATGAATATCGCACCAGGTTTTAATCGCAACTTTGCCTTTGAAGATTGGTCATGGGTTGATAAATCAATTATTGAAACGGTTCGAAATGAGGCTGAAGAAGCTGCCAATTACGATGCAAAACTTGATATTTCAGGCTTTGATATCGATGGTCGGATGATTGACATTGCTAAGCAAAATGCTGAAGAGGCAGGTTTATCAGATGTCATCACCTTTAAACAGATGCGCCTTCAAGATTTTAAAACGGATAAAGTGAATGGTGTTATCATTTCTAATCCACCATATGGTGAACGGTTGCTTGATGACAAAGCAGTTGACATTTTGTATAATGAAATGGGTCAAACCTTCAGTTCATTAAGCACTTGGAGCAAATTTATTTTGACAAGTGATGAAGGATTTGAAAAGAAATATGGTCAACAAGCAGATAAAAAGCGTAAACTATACAATGGGACTATGAAAGTTGAACTTTATCAATTTTTTGGTCAGCGCATTAAAAGAAGTCAAATTGAGAGGTAAGGAAAGTGTCAGACGAAAAAAATACAGTTGGTATGAATGAAGAAGGTCAAAGCCTGGACATTGACCAAGCGAAAAATATGACTATTGGTGAAGCAGTCAGAAAAGACTCTGAACTTAAAGCTGGTGTTACAGAAGAAGATAGTGTTCTTGATAAGTATATTAAGCAACACCGTGATCAAGTAGCATCACAAAAATTTGATACTAAAGTGATGGAAGCTGACACATTAGATACGGCAACTTTAGATAACTTCATCAAAAAACAAAGAGAAGAACTTGCGGCTTCAGGTATCCTTGCTTCGGAAGGTGCTGAAACGCTTGCAGAAGCCGATGAAAAAACGGCTAGTCAAGAATTAGCAAATAATCAAACAGCTGTAGAAGAGTCATCTCCAATTGCAGCAGCTGTTTCAGAGCCAAATGTAAAAGCAACTCAAACAAATGCTTTTGAGAATCCGGATCACTTTAATGATAAAGAAGTCCAACAAAAAGGCTCTAAGAAAAAGCTTGTAGGAATTCTGCTAGCTCTGCTCGTCCTAGTTTCAGGCTTGTTCTTCGCGGTAAATGCCTTTAGAGGACAAGACAACAACAAAGATAAAACTGCCTCATCTGCTCAGCAATCAACAAAAGACTCTTCAAAAACGAATGCAACTAAAAAGGCTAAGGCCAATCTCAAAGCCTTTAGTAGTGATTTGAAAGCCTTCTATACAGATGCTGAGATGACAAAACTTAAAAATAGTCAATTTGACAAGATTGAAGATTTGGCTAAAAGTTTAGACAAATTAAAAAATACATCTTATTATGAAGATGCTAAAAGTAAATTTGATCTTTTGAAAAAACAAATCGACGCAGTTAAGGCGGTCAATGCAAAATTTGCTACAGAAGCAATCAAAGATGGTGAAAAAGTTTCTGCAACCATCAAGTCTGGTGCTAATTTTGATGATATTAAGGCTGATGTTTTGAAAACTGGCAATGCCTCTTTAGATAAACTATTACAATCAGCAATCGCTGATGGTCGTAAACAAATTGATGACAAAGCCAAGGCTGAAAAAGAAAAAGCTGCCAAAGAAGCTGAAAATAAAGCGGCAGAATCAACTGATTCAGCACAAGCAGATGCGGGTCAAGCAGCTACTCAAGGTGGAGCTGCTGCGAGTCAAACAGCACCAGCACAAACAGCTCCTGCTCAAGCTCCGACAATTTCTGGTTCTGGATCAGGCTTAACCAACGCCAATGGTATCCAAAGAAACCTTTCACGCGTTCCATACAATGACGCAGCCATTGCTGATTCTACTAATCCAGCTTGGCTCTTTAATCCAGGTATCCTAGAGAAAGTTATCGGAACAGCTCAAGCTCGCGGTTATATTGCTGGTAATAACTATTATTTAGAACCTGTTAATATTGTTAACGGCAATGGCTACTATAACTTGTTTAAGCCAGATGGAACTTACTTGTTCTCAATTAACTGTAAAACAGGTTACTTCGTTGGTAATGCCAAAGGCCATGCTGATGGTCTAGATTACTAAAATTTTAAACTTATAACAAAAGAGAAGGTATACAGTTTAAACTGTATACCTTTTTTGTAATACTGATGTGAATTTTTCTAATTGAACAAAAAATGTCATTTAACTTGGTTAGGAGATACCGTTTAGGAACTATTTTATCATTTTAGGGAAGAATAAAAAAAGTATCCAATTATTTGTTAATATTTATGTGCAATCACAAAATATTTTTTTGAAAGGAGTAGCTATTATGCAATTCTCAAAGTTTAAAAAAATGAATGAGAAAGATTTGTCTGTAATTATAGGAGGTGGAAATATTGGAGCAGCTCTACAAGGTCTTTTTGGTGGGTTTACAAATTCTCCTTCTTTAGAGCAACTAAATGGTGTTAAGTTACCTAAGCCGAGATCATGCTCTCCTTATGGGACAGGTGGAACACCAAATGCATGTTAAGAAATTTGCAATGGATGGGAGCATCGTATGAAAGCAATCTGTAAGAATCAAATGGTTGAGGTTTGGCAAGTGTCTAAAGAAGGTAGTGAACCTGGCTGGGTCAAGTCTGCTTTTGAAAAAAATTATTTTCAATGGATTGATAACCATGTTCGGGTATTAATGGTTGCTTTTAATCCCAGTCTTGAAAGAAATATCAAAATTGGCTTAGTTGGTTCAGCAGCTGGCGGCGGTTTTGCCGGTTATCACATGTATCAAAATGCCTATTTAGGTGACTACATTGATGCAACTAATTACAAAATAGTTTCGAAAAAACAGTTTGCCAAAAATTACCGACTAGTAACTGACGATAAATCATAAATTTGTGATGCAAAAAAGAAGTTGGTGTCACCAACTTCTTTATTCGTTTGTTAAACAAGATTTCGTTCGAAAGCTTGATCAGAAATACCTTGAGATAGGATTAATTTTGCCCATTCTTTGGCAGCAAATAAACTATGGTCCTTATAATTGCCACAAGATTCAATGGTTGTTCCAGGAACATCATCCCAACTAATCCCTTCAGCAATTTCTTCCAAACTAGATTTAATAACTTTAGCAATTTCGTTTGCTGTTGGTTGTCCCCACATGATTAAGTGGAATCCGGTCCTGCAACCAAATGGTGAACAGTCAATCATGCCATCAATCCGTTGACGAATCAGTTTTGCTAGTAAATGTTCGATGGTATGTAGACCGGCGGTCTCAATTGAGTTCGTGTTAGGTTGAACAAGACGTATATCAAAATTGGTAATAATATCACCTATTGGTCCTTTTTCTTCAGAAATTAAGCGTACATAAGGTGCTTTTACGATGGTGTGGTCCAGTTCAAAACTTTCAACTACGACGTCTTTTTTCATAGTATTCTCCTAAAGTATTTTTATAATATCATACCATATTTTTTATCATCTTAATAAAGTTTTCAGTCTTATTTAAATTGTATAAAAGCGCTTTTTATGATAAAATTAAATATGGCTTTCTATAAATGAAAACTAATAAAAATTGAGGTATAAAAATGGTTAATATTATCGTATTAATTGTTTGTGCCCTCATTGGTTTGATAATAGGTTACGCATTAATTTCAATGAAATTAAAAACGGCGAAAGAAAATGCGGACTTGACTCTTTTGAATGCTGAACAAGATGCTGTAAATATTAGAGGGAAGGCTGAAGCAGAAGCCGACCATATTAGAAAATCAGCTGAACGTGAAAGTAAAGCGAATCGTAAAGAATTGCTTTTGGAAGCTAAAGAAGAGGCAAGAAAATATCGTGAAGAAATTGAGCAAGAATTTAAATCTGAAAGACAAGAGTTAAAACAGTTAGAAACACGACTTACTGAGCGTGCCTTTTCTCTTGACCGAAAAGATGATAATTTATCAAGTAAAGAAAAGGTTCTTGATAGTAAAGAACAAAGTCTGACCGATAAATCAAAACATATTGATGAGCGCCAAGCAGAAGTTGAAAAGTTAGAAGAAGAGAAAAAAGCTGAATTACAACGTGTGGGAGCGATGACCATCGCTGAAGCGCGTGAAGTTATCTTGATGGAAACAGAAAATAATCTGTCTCAAGAAATTGCTACACGCATTCGTGAAGCAGAACGTGATATCAAAGATAGAACTGATAAGACAGCTAAAGATTTACTGGCTCAAGCAATGCAACGTATGGCTGGTGAGTATGTCACTGAACAAACGATTACAAGTGTTCATTTACCAGATGACAATATGAAGGGTCGGATTATTGGTCGTGAAGGTCGTAATATTAGAACCCTTGAAAGCTTGACTGGTATTGATGTCATTATCGATGATACGCCAGAAGTTGTTGTTCTTTCAGGATTTGATCCAATTCGTCGTGAGATTGCCCGAATGACATTAGAATCTTTGATTTCCGATGGTCGTATTCATCCAGCAAGAATTGAGGAATTAGTTGAAAAGAATCGTCTTGAAATGGATAATCGCATCCGTGAATACGGTGAAGCAGCTGCTTATGAATTGGAGCTCCTAACCTGCATCCTGACCTTATTAAAATCATGGGTCGCTTACAGTTTAGAACTTCTTATGGCCAAAATGTCCTTCGTCACTCTGTTGAAGTAGGTAAATTGGCTGGTATTTTAGCTGGTGAGTTAGGGGAAAATGTTGCCTTGGCTCGTCGTGCTGGTTTCCTCCACGATATGGGCAAAGCTATCGACCGTGAGGTTGAAGGTAGTCACGTGGAAATCGGTATGGAATTTGCTCGCAAATATAAAGAGCATCCTGTTGTTGTTAATACCATTGCAAGTCACCATGGGGATGTCGAACCAGAATCAGTTATTGCAGTCATTGTTGCTGCTGCGGATGCCTTGAGTTCAGCTCGTCCTGGTGCTCGAAATGAATCTATGGAAAACTACATTAAACGTCTGCGCGATTTAGAAGAAATTGCGACAAGCTTTGATGGTGTTCAAAATAGTTTTGCTTTACAAGCAGGACGTGAAATTAGAATTATGGTTCAACCAGAAAAAATTTCAGATGATCAAGTGGTTATTTTATCTCATAAAGTAAGAGAAAAGATTGAAAATAACTTGGATTATCCAGGAAATATTAAAGTAACCGTTATTCGCGAAATGCGAGCAATTGATTACGCTAAATAAGAAAAGAGGATTCGTCCTCTTTTTGTTTTTATAGGCCGATAACTGAGAATTATCTTGAAAAAAGGGTCCTATTTTGTTAAACTATTAAAAAGCAATAATTAAGGAGAATAGAATGTCTGAACGTGGTTTGTTAATCGTCTTTTCAGGACCATCTGGTGTAGGTAAGGGGACGGTTAGACAGGAGATTTTCTCGACACCCGATCATAAATTTGAATATTCGGTTTCAATGACAACTCGTCCGCAAAGACCTGGTGAAGTTGATGGCGTTGATTATTTCTTCCGCACACGTGAAGAATTTGAAGAATTGATTAAAAAAGGCCAGATGCTAGAATATGCTGAATATGTGGGTAACTATTATGGAACTCCATTGACCTATGTTAATGAAACCTTGGATAAAGGAATTGATGTCTTCCTTGAAATTGAAGTCCAAGGAGCTCTTCAAGTTAAGAATAAAGTACCAGATGGCGTCTTTATTTTCCTAACACCTCCGGATTTAGCTGAATTGCAAGAACGTTTAGTTGGACGTGGAACAGATAGTCAAGAAGTCATTGCCCAACGGATTGAAAAAGCAAAAGAAGAAATTTCTTTAATGCGTGAATATGATTATGCAGTTGTTAATGATTTTGTTCCATTAGCAGCTGAGCGTGTTAAACGCATTATTGAAACTGAGCATTTTCGAGTTGAACGGGTCATTGGTCGCTACGATAAAATGATCAAAGAAACTAAAGTTGTACGCTAGAAAAGAAAAGAGAATAAAGCCATGATGTTAAAACCTTCCATTGATACCTTATTAGATAAAGTTCCTTCAAAATACTCACTTGTTATATTACAAGCTAAAAGAGCACATGAATTAGAAGCGGGAGCTAAAGCAACACAATCTTTTAAATCTGTGAAATCAACCTTACAAGCACTTGAAGAAATTGAATCTGGCAATGTTGTTATCCATCCAGATCCATCAGCAAAAAGAGCAGCAGTTAGAGCTAAAATTGAAGCTGATCGCTTAGCTAAAGAAGAAGAAGAACGCAAGATTAAAGAACAAATTGCGAAAGAAAAAGAAGAAGAAGGAGAAAAAATCTAAGGTTGAAAATCTTAGATTTTTTCCATTTTTTCATACGGAATGGCAAAAAAATGTAGAAAGGCCAAGTGAATGTCACAATTAGCGCAGATTATCGTTGACGTGCCGCTTATGCAAACGGACAAACCATTTACTTATCGAATTCCCAATGATTTACAAGGGTTGATAGAACTTGGCTCACGGGTCCATGTTCCCTTTGGTCGTGGCAGCCGCTTACTTCAGGGATTTGTTGTCGGTTTTTCCAAAGAGGAAGATATTGAAGAAGCTGACTTAAAAGAAATTGTCAGTCTATTAGATGTTCAACCGGTTCTAAATGCTGAACAGTTGCAGTTAGCTGATGCTATGCGGCAAACCGTTTTTTCATTTAAAATCAGTCTCCTCAAGGCCATGATTCCTAATCTTTTAAATTCTCATTATGATAAAGAATTGTTTCCTACAGAGAGCCTGTCAGCAACAGATCGTAACTTTATTTTCGGAGAAAAGGAAAGTGTCTTGGCTTCGCTGCTGACTGAGCAGCAGGAAAAAGCAAGTCTAAAGCTGATAAAATCAGGGAAAATTACCATTTCCTATTTAGCCAATGATCGCAAAAAAATTAAAACGGAAAAATATTATAAGCTCGATTTAGAAGCTTTGCAGAAACATGATATTTCTAACCGCGCTAAAAAACGTCAGGCACTTAAAACATACTTAAAAGAGCATCCGGAAGATGGCAAACTAGCAGATTTACAAAAACGCTTTTCTCGGGATGTTGTGGCTTACTTTGTTGACCATCAATTCTTAAAAACCTATGAGGTTCAAGTCAACCGCAGCGATGCCTATTTTGAAGCTGTTGAATCTAGTCATTTTTTAAGCTTAAATCCTGAACAAGAAAAGTCCGTGGAAACCATAAGTGCAGCTATCGGACAAGACAATAAGCCTTTTCTTTTGGAAGGAATCACTGGTTCAGGGAAGACTGAAGTTTATTTACACTTGATTGATAGAGTCTTAAAACAAGGGAAAACAGCTATTGTGTTAGTGCCAGAAATTTCCTTAACACCGCAGATGACTAATCGCTTTATTTCGCGTTTTGGGAAACTTGTCGCCATCATGCATTCAGGCCTTTCAGATGGGGAAAAATTTGATGAGTGGCAAAAGATAAAAAATGGTCAAGCTAAGGTCGTCGTCGGTGCCCGTTCAGCTATTTTTGCCCCCTTGGAAAATATTGGTGCTATCATCATTGATGAGGAGCATGAATCAACTTATAAACAAGAGTCAAATCCAAGATATCATGCTCGAGATGTGGCCCTTTTGCGAGCTAAACACCATAAAGCAGTTTTGGTTTTAGGTTCGGCAACCCCTAGTATTGAAAGTCGTGCAAGAGCAAGTAAAGATGTTTATCATTTTCTCCAACTTAGTCAGAGAGCTAATCCACAGGCACAAATTCCTGAGGTCCAAATTCTGGATTTTAGAGATTATATCGGTCAACAGGAGCTCAGCAACTATACCCCTTATTTGATTGAACATATTCAGGAAAGATTGGCTAAAAAGGAACAAGTTGTTCTCATGCTCAATCGTCGTGGCTATTCTAGTTTTATCATGTGTCGCGATTGTGGTTATGTTGATAACTGTCCTAACTGTGATATTTCTTTGACCCTGCATATGGATACAAAGACCATGAATTGTCACTATTGTGGACACCAAAAAGCTATTCCACGGAGCTGTCCAAATTGCCAGAGTTCAAGTATCCGCTATTACGGAACAGGGACACAGAAGGCTTATGACGAATTAATGCAAGCAATCCCAGAAGCACGCATTTTGAGAATGGATGTCGATACCACTCGAAAAAAAGGCAGTCATGAAAAACTCTTAGCTACCTTTGGGCGCCAGGAAGCTGACATTTTACTGGGAACTCAGATGATTGCCAAAGGTTTGGATTTTCCTAATGTCACTTTGGTCGGTGTGCTTAACGCCGATACCTCCCTCAACCTGCCAGATTTTCGCTCCTCAGAAAAGACCTTTCAATTATTAACACAGGTCGCAGGTCGGGCAGGTCGAGCAGAAAAAGCCGGACAAGTATTGATTCAAACTTATAATCCTAACCATTATGCTATCCAGTTAGCCAAAGCGCAGGACTATGAAGCTTTCTATAACCATGAAATGAAGATGCGCCAACGGATGGCTTATCCCCCTTATTATTTTACAGTTGGTTTGACCATGTCTCACAAAGACGAACAAATCTTAATTCGAAAAGCTTATGAAGTCATGGCTATGCTCAAAGAGGGACTATCAGCTCAAATTAAGATTTTAGGACCAACACCAAAACCGATTGCAAGGACGCATAACCTTTTTCATTATCAAATTATCCTTAAATATCGCTTTGAGGAGCACTTGCAAGACACTTTGAATGCCATTTTAGACTGGACACAAGACAAGGAACAGCGAGAATTAAAAATGGTCATTGACCATGAACCGCAAAACTTCATGTAATCTGGATTTTAGGGGCAAGCCCTTAAATATGATATAATGGTGAGAAAGACATATCGAGGTTTCAAATGACAAAAATACTATTTATGGGAACTCCCCAATTTTCAGCAACTGTTTTAGAGGGCATTCTGGCTGAAGGCAACTATGAGGTCTTAGCAGTCGTAACACAACCAGATCGTGCCGTTGGCCGCAAAAAAGAAATTAAAATGACACCCGTCAAAGAAGTGGCCCTTAAACACGGCTTGACCATTTACCAACCTGAAAAATTATCAGGCTCAGAAGAGTTAGAAGAGATTATGGCCTTAGGAGCAGATGGTATTATCACGGCAGCATTTGGTCAATTCCTACCAAGCAAACTCTTAAACGCTGTTGATTTTGCTTTAAATGTCCATGCTTCTTTACTACCAAAATACCGAGGTGGAGCACCCATTCATTACGCCATTATCAATGGTGAAAAAGAAGCTGGTGTCACCATTATGGAAATGGTTAAAGAAATGGATGCTGGCGATATGGTTGCCAAAGATAGCACTCCGATATTGGAAAGTGATAATGTGGGAACCATGTTTGAAAAATTGGCTGTCATCGGGCGTGACCTCTTATTAAGAGTATTACCAGCCTATCTCTCAGGTGATTTAAAACCAGTTCCACAAGACCATCGTCAGGCAACCTTCTCACCAAATATCAGTTCAGAACAAGAAAAAATAGACTTAAGTCAAAGTGCTCTTCAAGTCTTTAATCAAGTTCGTGGTATGAACCCTTGGCCTGTTGCTCATACCCTATTACATGGCCAACGCTTTAAAGTTTATGAAGTCCAAGTTGTTGATGGTCAGGGACAAGCAGGTCAAATCATTGAAAAATCCAAGAAGAGATTGGTCATTGCTACTGGACAAGGTGCTATTTCCTTGCAAACAGTGCAACCTGCCGGCAAACCTAAAATGTCCATCACTGATTTTCTAAATGGTGTCGGACGCGACTTACAAGTAGGAGATTACTTTGGCCAATAATTGGAAAAAATCAGCTAGAGGTAAGGCACTCCTAGCTATTGAAGATATTTTTGATAATGGTGCCTATTCAAACATTGCCCTTAATAATCAATTGTCAAACAGCTCTGTTCAAGATAAGGACAAGGGCTTGATTACAGAAATAGTCTATGGGACTATTGCAAAAAAGATTAGCTTGGAATGGTATCTGTCACATGTTATTAAAGATCGCGATAAATTAGATAAATGGGTTTATTACTTATTGATGATTAGCCTATACCAGATTCACTATTTGGACAAGGTGCCTAGTCATGCTATCGTTAATGATGCTGTTGCCATTGCCAAAAACCGTGGCAATAAGCGAGGAGCTGAGAAATTTGTCAACGCCATTCTTCGCCAATTGATAGATGGCGAACTGCCTTCTTTTGACAGCATCAAGCGTAAAAGTAAACGCCTCTCAGTTACCTACTCTATACCAACTTGGTTGGTCACTAAACTGATTGAACAATTTGGTAACGAACGGGCGCTTGCTATTATGGAGAGCCTTTCGCTCCATAGCAAAGCCAGTGTACGAGTGGTCAACCCACAAGAATTTGATACCATAAAAGAAGCCTTAGATGCTCTGCCATCGCCAGTGGCGCCAACAGCCCTAACAAAAGACAGTGGTTATTTTGCCAATAATCAGTACTTCCAGAATGGCCAAATCACCATTCAAGACGAGACTAGTCAGTTAGTCGCTCCGACCTTGGCTATTCAAGGTGATGAATTGATTCTGGATGCTTGTAGTGCACCTGGAGGCAAAACCTGTCACATGGCTTCTTATTTAACGAGTGGTAAGGTTGTTGCTCTCGATATTCATGAGCATAAGTTAGCTTTGGTAGAGGAAAATGCAGAACGTTTAGGCGTCTCTGATAAAATTGAAACAAAAGCTTTAGATGCTAGAGAAGTTCATAACCATTTTGCAGAAGATACTTTTGATAAAATCCTGGTTGATGCCCCTTGTTCAGGTATTGGTTTAATCAGACGAAAACCAGATATTAAATATACAAAAGATATTCAAGATTTAGAATCCTTACAGGCTGTCCAGTTGGAGATATTGGCTAGCGTTTGTCAAACGATACGCAAAGGTGGTATAATAACCTATAGCACTTGCACTATTTTTGATGAAGAAAATTTTCAAGTAGTAGAAAAATTTCTTGAAAGTCATTCTAATTTTGAACAAGTAGAACTAAAACATACACAAGCGGATATTGTTAAAAATGGTTGTCTATTGATTACACCAGAACAATACCAGACGGACGGTTTCTTTATCAGCCAATTCCGAAGAGTCTTGTAGTATTTAGGAGGAGACTGACTTAGTCAGAAAAGACATATGAAGATTTCATTAATAACAGATATTGGGCAAAAACGCTCAAATAATCAAGATTTTATCAATAAATTTGATAACAAAAAGGGGATTACCCTGGTCGTTTTAGCTGATGGTATGGGCGGTCACAGAGCCGGAAATATTGCTAGCGAAATGACTGTGACAGATCTTGGCAAAGAGTGGGTTCAAACTGAGTTGACGGAATTAAGTCAGATCAAGGAATGGTTGCTTGAAACCATTGAATCCGAAAATAAACGTGTTTACCAGATGGGTCAAGGGGAAGATTATAAAGGTATGGGAACGACGGTTGAGGCCGTAGTTTTAGTAGAAAACAATGCTATCTTTGCCCATGTCGGTGATTCCCGTATTGGTTTAGTTAAAAATGGCGAATATCATTTGCTAACCAGTGACCATTCTTTAGTAAATGAGCTGGTTAAAGCTGGTCAGATTACAGAAGAAGAAGCAACAGGTCATCCACAAAAGAATATTATCACCCAATCCATTGGTCAAGCTTCTCCAGTGGAAACTGATTTAGGTTTGAAAGTCTTAGAAAAAGATGACTATCTCGTCATTAATTCTGATGGTTTAACCAACATGGTGACAAATGCTGAAATTGTAGAAATACTTTCCAGAGATATCAGTCTTGATGAAAAAAATCAAGAATTGGTCTCATTAGCTAACCTCCGTGGGGGATTAGATAATATTACAATCGCTTTGGTTCATAACGAAAGTGAGGATGGGAAATGATACAGATTGGCAAATTATTTGCTGGTCGCTATCGCATATTGAAATCTATTGGCCGTGGAGGCATGGCAGATGTTTATTTAGCCAATGATTTAATTTTAGATAATGAAGATGTTGCAATTAAAGTATTGCGGACCAATTATCAAACTGACCAGGTAGCAGTTGCCCGTTTCCAACGGGAAGCAAGAGCCATGGCAGAATTAAATCATCCAAACATCGTAGCCATTAGAGATATAGGCGAAGAAGACGGACAGCAATTCTTAGTTATGGAATATGTTGACGGAGCAGACCTTAAGAAATTCATTCAAGACAATGCTCCACTTACCAATAATCAAGTTGTTCGGATTATGGAAGAAGTCTTGTCAGCGATGACTTTAGCCCACCAAAAAGGCATTGTCCATCGTGACTTGAAACCCCAAAATATCCTCTTAACTAAGGCAGGTGTGGTTAAGGTAACTGACTTCGGTATTGCCGTGGCTTTTGCTGAAACTTCCCTAACACAAACCAACTCGATGTTAGGTAGTGTTCATTATTTGTCACCTGAGCAGGCGCGTGGTTCAAAAGCGACTATTCAAAGTGATATTTATGCTATGGGGATTATGCTCTATGAAATGTTAACGGGTCATATTCCATATGATGGTGATAGTGCCGTAACCATTGCTTTGCAGCATTTCCAAAAACCTCTACCTTCTATCTTAGATGAAAATCCACAAGTGCCACAAGCTCTTGAAAATGTTGTTATTAAAGCGACTGCTAAAAAATTAAGTGATCGTTATGCGACGACTTTTGACATGAGTAGGGACTTGATGACAGCACTTTCTTATAACCGTAGTCGTGAGAAAAAACTTGTCTTTGATGATGGAGAAAACACCAAACCATTACCAAAAGTAACGCCTGTTCCCAATACGACTCCAAAACCAAATCCTAGTCCTGCTACTAATAAAGCAAGTGGGCCAACAGCTGTTGAAGCTAGTAAAGCTCCTAAAAAGGAAAAGAAACGTGGTCGATTCTTAGGGACATTATTCAAAATATTATTTGCCTTCTTTGTTGTAGGCGTAGCTATTTTCACTTTCCTTATCCTGACGAGACCTGCAAATGTCAAGGTTCCTAATTTAAGCGGAAGCGATTTGCAAACTGCAAAAGCGGAATTGAAGACGCTTGGCTTTAAAGTGGGCCAAGTGACGGATATTCAAAGTGACGAAGTTGCTGAGGGTTCTGTTGTTGAAACTGATCCAGTGGCGGGAACTGCCAAACGTGAAGGTTCTAAAGTCAATATCTTTGTTTCAAAAGGCAGTGCCGGCTTTAAAGTTAAAAACTATAAAGGTAAGGATTACCAAAGTGTTATAAATGAACTAATGAATGATTATGGTTTGAACCGCAGTCAAATTAAAGTTAAGCGTAAAATTACAACGGATTATGACAAACAAGACCTTGTTGTCAGTCAATCAGTAGCTAAAGGTGGTCACTTCAACCCTAATGGTAAGAAGAAATTTACCTTAACAGTAGCGACAACTGATCCAATTGCAATGCCACAGTTAATAGGTATGTCCTATCAAGATGCTAAACTGCTCTTGGAAGAAAGTGGCGTTGACGGAGACCGTATTAAGGTTTATCAACTGAATGCTGATGGAACAACCGCCTTAATTGAAAAACCATCTGCGAATACTGTCATAACCTACCAAGACCCATTACTGAATGGACAACTTTCCCTAACTGATAATTCTGATGTTAATCTTTATATCAGTGGTGATACAGGGACAAGTAGTACGGCTGAAAGTTCTTCTGCGCAAACAAGTGAATCGTCTTCAGAAGAAAAAACAGATACGACAGATTCTAGTACTGGTACAAGCGATACAAGTACTAGTGAGACAACGCCAGCAACTTCTGGAACTGCTTCAAATACAGACCCAGCTGCTACGCAAGCACAATAACAAAAAAAGACTTGATAAGGTTATTTATCAAGTCTTTTGTCATCTTTAAAGGCTATTAATGAAATTCTCCATGTTTTTTGATAAAATGACTAGTAGTGGAAGGAGAACAATGAAAAAATTTCAATTCTTTTTATTAGTAGAATGTATCCTTTTAGCCATGGGCATTATGACCATTCTGGCCAATGATGTGGCTAGTTTTATTTTTATTGTCGTTATTATTTTGATGGCCCTGCGCTTTTACAATCAAGATAGTCGGAATAATTTTATCCTTACGATAAGTTTATTATTACTTTTCCTCATTTTCATGCTCAACCCCTATATTATTCTAGCGGTCCTCTTCGGCATCATTTATGTCTTTATCAACCATTTTTCCCAAGTCAAAAAGAAAAATCGATATGCTTTGATTCGCTTTAAGGAAGAAGGAATTGCTGTTAAGCAGACCAAACACCAATGGGTGGGAGCGGCTACTTATGAAAGTGATTACTATGCTTTTGATGATATCAATATTGTTCGGGTTAGTGGAAATGACACCATTGACTTAACCCATGTCATCGTATCAGGGCAGGATAATATGATTATGATTCGCAAAGTTTTTGGTAATACCAAAATTGTGATTCCAATTGATGTTGCGGTCACTCTTGAAGTTGCTTCAATCTATGCGACTATCTCATTTTTAAAAACCGAAGAATATGACCTGAGGAATGAGTCCATCAAATTAGGTTGTGACCAGTCTCAAGATGCTATCAAAAAGGTTAAAATAATCGTCAATACGATTGCTGGAAATGTTGAGGTGATCAGACGATGAAAAGACATTATTATTTATTAGTTTGGCTCTATTCAACCATTACGATTTTGACAATAGTTTTTGTCGTTATGGATAATTTGGGTTTAAATCTGGATTATCTCAGACTCAATGTTTGGCGGGCAGAAAAGCTATTTTTCTCAATCCTCTTGTTAATTGTTTCAGTGACCTTGCTGTTACTCTTGCTTTGGATTACTCTTGATGATATCAGTAAACGCACAATCAACCAAAATCTCCGTCGCATCATTGATAATCGCCCAATCAAACTAGAAGAAACATCAGAAACCAATATAAATTTGATTCGTTTATCTAAAAAGATGTTTCACATGACCAATAGCTTGCAGAAGAAAGAAAGTGCCTATATTTTAGATAGTCAAAAGATTGTTCAAAGGGAACGGAAACGGATTGCCCGTGACTTACACGATACCGTTAGTCAGGAACTCTTTGCCTCTTCCATGATTCTTTCGGGAATTTCCATGAGTATAGATGATTTGGAAAAAGAAGAATTAAATACGCAAATTCAAACAGTCGAAGCCATGTTGCAAAATGCTCAGAAGGACTTGCGGGTTCTCTTATTACACTTAAGACCGACAGAATTAGCTAACCGTACCTTAACCGAAGGTATCCGGATGATTCTCAAAGAATTAACCGATAAAAGTGATATTGAGATTGTTTATAAAGAGAATATTAAGAGTCTCCCTAAAGCTGTTGAGGATAATCTTTTTAGGATTGCTCAAGAGTTTATCAGTAATACCCTTAAACATGCCAATGCTAGTCGCATTGAACTCTATCTCAATCAAACACCTAATGAAGTCCAACTAAAAATGGTTGATAATGGTGTTGGTTTTGATATGGATGAGGTGCGAAACCTCAGCTACGGTTTGAAAAATATTGAAGATCGGATTGATGATCTTGCTGGTTCCTTAAATCTTATTAGTGAACGTGGCAAGGGCGTATCAATGGATATTCGTCTACCCTTGGTGACGGAGGAGAAAAATGGATAATATCACAGTAATATTAGTCGACGACCATGAGATGGTTCGACTTGGTTTGAAAAGTTTTTTAAATATGCAAAAGGACATCAGTGTCATCGCAGAAGCTGCAACGGGCCGTCAAGGTGTTGATATGGCTCTTGAACTGAAACCAGATGTGGTGGTTATGGACTTAGTTATGCCTGAACTAGGCGGTGTCGAAGCGACTTTAGAAATTTTACAGAAATGGCCAGAGGCCAAGATTCTGGTCTTAACTTCTTATTTAGATAATGAAAAAATTTACCCCGTGATCGAAGCTGGTGCAAAGGGCTACATGCTCAAAACAAATAGTGCTGCTGAAATCCTCAATGCTATACGAAAAGTGTCTAAGGGCCAATTGGCCATTGAGACGGAAGTCGACAAAAAAATCAAAGCCCACGACCAGCATCCTGATTTGCATGAAGAGTTAACGGCGCGTGAATACGATATTCTCTATTTGCTGGCCAAAGGTTATGATAACCAAACCATTGCCGATGAACTTTTTATTTCCTTAAAAACCGTTAAAACTCACGTTTCTAATATTTTGGCAAAATTAGAAGTTGATGATCGTACCCAGGCTGTTGTCTATGCTTTCCGGCACCACTTAGTGCCACAAGACGACAATTAGTGGTATAATGATAGGAGTTAACGGAGGATTATAATGGACGCAAAATTAAAATATAAAGCTAAGAAAATCAAGATGGTTTTCTTTGATATCGATGATACTTTGCGAGTTAAAGATACGGGTTACATGCCTAAGTCAATTCAAAAAGTTTTTAAAGAATTGAAAGCTAAAGGTATTCTGACAGGGATTGCTTCTGGACGGGCACGCTATGGTGTTCCTGAAGATGTGCAGAATTTGCATGCTGACTACTGTGTTAAGTTGAATGGAGCTTACGCAAAGGACGATGATAAAAATATTATCTTCCAAGCACCAATTCCGGATGAATTCGTTAAACGTTATAAGGAATGGGCTGACGCTGTCGGTATTCACTACGGAATGGCTGGACGCCACCAAGCGGTATTATCAGTAAGAAATGACTTAGTTAGCAATACCATTGACCATGTTTATGCTGACTTAGAAGTAGACCCTGATTTCAATGAGAAGCATGATGTATACCAAATGTGGACTTTTGAAGATCAAGGAGATGTTTTACAATTACCAGAAGATTTAGCAGAACATTTACGTCTGGTTAGATGGCATGATAATTCTTCTGATGTTGTCTTAAAAGGAACATCTAAAGCCTTAGGAGTTTCCAAAGTTTTGGAACACTTAGGACTTAAACCGGAAAATATTCTTGTTTTCGGGGATGAACTGAATGATTTAGAATTATTTGATTTTGCAGGAATCAGCGTTGCCATGGGTGTTTCTCATCCATTGGTTCAAGAAAAGGCTGATTTCGTGACTAAGAAAGTAGAAGAAGACGGCATCTTGTATGCCTTGGAGGAATTAGGATTGATCGAAAAAGAATTAAACTTCCCACAATTAGAATTGGAAACAGTTGAAGGGCCAAAAGCTATTATTAAAACCAATCATGGTCAAATGAGTCTTCAACTTTTTCCTGAACAAGCTCCTAAAACAGTTGCTAACTTCATTGGTTTAGCTAAAGAAGGCTACTATGATGGTATTATCTTCCATCGTATTATTTCTGATTTTATGATTCAAGGTGGTGACCCAACTGGTACTGGTATGGGCGGACAATCGATTTACGGCGATAGTTTTGAAGATGAATTTTCAGATGAACTTTACAATCTTCGAGGAGCTCTATCAATGGCCAATGCTGGACCAAATACAAATGGTAGCCAGTTCTTCATCGTTCAAAATGCCCGTATTCCTTATGCTCAAAAAGAATTAGAACGCGGTGGCTGGCCAGCTCCAATTGCCAAAGCTTATGCTGAAAATGGTGGAACTCCTCATTTAGACAGACGCCATACGGTTTTTGGTCAATTACTAGATCAAGAGTCATTTATTGTATTAGATGCTATTGCAGCAGTTGAAACAGGTGCTCAAGATAAGCCAAAAGAAGATGTTGTTATTGAAACAATTGAGGTTATTGACTAATGAAAATCGGCGACAAATTGCATGGGACCATTACAGGCGTAAAACCTTATGGTGCTTTTGTAGCCCTTGATAATGGTACCTCTGGATTAATTCATATTTCAGAAATCAAAACAGGATTCATTGACAATATTAATGACATCTTATCTATTGGAGAAGAAGTTGATGTCCAAGTCGTTGACTATGATGAATTCAATCAAAAAGTCAGTCTATCGATGAGGACGTTGGAAGAAGAAAAACACCATTTATCTCATCGTCATCGCTTTTCAAATAGTCGTTTAAAAATTGGTTTCAAACCATTAGGTGATAACCTAGACAATTGGGTAAAAGAAGGTCTGGAAAATTTTAAACAAAAAAACTAGGATATTTTCTAGTTCCCCAGCGAAGCCATGAAGATCACGGCTTCACTATTTTCCTTCATGTTTAGGGGTCGACTAAAAAAGACAAATTCTTCAAGAATTTGTCTTTTTTATGTCTTTTGCCTTTTTTAAAGATTAATCGAATTGATAAAGTTCTGTTGATAAGTAACGTTCGCCATTATCTGGTAAGAGGGCGAGAACTTTTTTACCTTTACCTAATTCTTTTGCCAATTCTAAGGCAGCAAAGATAGCTGCGCCAGCAGAAATACCTACTAGAAAACCTTCATTGCCACCAACTAGGCGACCTGTTTTGAAGGCATCCTCCGAAGTTACACGGATAATCTGATCATAAGAATTAGTGTCTAAAGTTTCTGGAATGAAACCAGCTGAGATACCTTGAATTTTATGAGGTCCTGGTTCTTGGCCAGAAAGGACAGCTGATTCGTCAGCTTCTACCGCATAAGTTTTGATACCAGGCATTGCTTTTTTCAAGGCATGTGAAACTCCTGTAATTGTTCCACCAGTACCTACACCAGCTACAAAAGCATCCAAACCAATCTCATTGAAAGCTTCGATGATTTCTTGACCGGTTGTTTCTTCATGGATTTTTGGATTGGCTGGATTATTAAATTGTAAAGGAACCCAACCACCAATTTCCTCTGCCAAAGCTTGGGCTTTGGCAATGGCACCTTTCATTCCCTCAGAACCAGGAGTAAGGACTAATTTAGCACCGTATGCTTGAATCAGTTGGCGACGTTCGATACTCATTGTTTCAGGCATAACAATAATGACTTTGTAGCCTTTAGCAGCTCCGACCCAAGCTAAACCGATACCAGTATTACCACTTGTAGGCTCGATAATGGTATCACCAGGTTTGATTGTGCCATCTTTTTCAGCCGCCTCAATCATCGAAAGAGCAATCCGGTCCTTAACGCTTGAACCAGGATTAAAGGATTCCAATTTCACATAAACTTCAGCAGCATCCGGGCTAGTTAAGTTATTTAATTTGATAATAGGAGTGTTTCCAATTAATTCCGTAATATTTGTATAGATTTTTGACATGCTATTCTCCCTTATAATAAGACTATTATTCTCTTCTAGTATATGCTCTGCAATTAGAATTGTAAAATAGTTTAATCTTATTATCCTGATAAGCTTAGTCTATCATGGCTTTGACACTGGTACTTCAATTACTTTAGGATCAATTTTTTGGTAGGCCAACTTGCCTTGATAATGTTGGGTCAATTGTTCCAATAGTTCTTTTTGGAAATCACTATCACAGTATAGGCTGGTTGAGACTTTGTCCGTAAACTCCGGATCATGTTCTACTAGGCCAAAGGCTTCCAAAAAATTGGGGAAGGTCTGGTATTGAGAATAGCTGAGCTCTAAGCGAATGCCTACCTGCTCTTTGACCTCAACGATTTGGACTTGCTCCAAGCAGCTTGAAACAGCACTTGAATAAGCACGGATTAAGCCACCAGTTCCTAGCTTGATGCCACCAAAATATCGGGTAACCACCACTAATATATTGGTTAATTCTTGCTTCTCTAATACGGATAACATAGGAACTCCGGCTGTGCCAGAGGGTTCACCATCATCACTAGAACGTTTGATTTGAGCTTTTTCACCAATAATCATTGCCGAGCAAGAATGGTTAGCTTTGTAATGTTCTTTCTTGATTCTTGCGATGATTTCCCGGCCTTGATCTTCTGTCTCAATGCGAAAGGTTTGGCAAATAAAGCGAGATTTTTTGATGATTTCATCGTGTTGAGTATTTTTTTCAATTGTTTTATAGGATTCCATAAGAAAAGTTTACAGTAAATTCGCATTTTTGGCAAAAAATCTCGAATAGATAAGTATGGATACTTTAGCACATTATTATGGTCGCCTTTTCACGGAAAATCAGCTAGATACTAATCTGAAAAAACTTGCTCAATCTAAGGCTAGTTTTGACAAACGTGGTAAGGATTTTTTCTGCGGACGCTGTCAGAGTAAAGCTGTTTTGGAGCATATTTTACCAAACGGAAATATCTATTGTCGAAAATGTATTGTTTTTGGGCGCGTTGAAAGTCAAGCGCAGCTCTACTATTTTCCTGCTCAGCCATTTCCAAAAGGAGAATTTTTGAGATGGCAAGGGGAGTTGACGCCTTTTCAAGGTGAAATTTCAAAAGCTTTGTTAAGAAACTATGAGCATGGTTTAAAAACTTTGGTCTATGCAGTGACAGGTGCTGGGAAAACGGAAATGATTTATGCTCTCTTAGCCAAAGTCCTCAATCAGGGTGGTTGGGTGGCCTTGGCAAGTCCTCGGATTGATGTTTGCATTGAAATCCATAAACGCTTAGTGCGTGACTTTTCCTGTACTGTTCAGCTTATGCATGCTGGGTCAGGACCATATAAGAGATCACCGCTAATTGTTTTGACGACACATCAACTATTGAAATTCTATCAGGCTTTTGACTTAATCATTATCGATGAAGTTGACTCCTTTCCATTTGTCGATAATGCTGTTCTTAATCATGCCGTTCAATCTGCTTTGAAAGAAGAGGGGCGCTTGGTCTATCTAACAGCAACTTCTACTAGAGCACTAGAAAAAGAAGTAGCAAGTGGACAACTAAGCAAGTTAACACTATCACGGCGTTTTCATAATAATCCTTTGGTTGTACCAAAATTTCGTCTAGTCTTTCAGATTCAGCAAGCTCTAGAGAAGGGGAAATTGCCAAGAGCCCTTTATCAAGCCGTCAAGAAACAATTGCAATCCCCATATCCTCTTTTAATATTCTATCCAGTCATCGAAAAAGGTCAGGAATTTTTTCAGATTTTACAAAAATCATTTGATGAGATTGCCATGGCCTATGTCAGTAGTCAAACAGAAGAACGGAAAGAAAAAATTGAGGCTTTTCGAGAGGGAAAATTGAGAATCCTGATCTCAACAACAATTCTAGAAAGGGGTGTTACCTTCCCTGGAGTTGATGTTTTGTTTGTGCTCGCTGACCATCACCTCTTTAATTCTTCCAGCCTCATCCAAATCGCAGGTCGAGTTGGGAGATCGCTTGACAGGCCAGATGGTCAACTTGTTTTTTTCCATGAGGGAGTTAGCGCAGCAATGTACAAAGCAAGAAAAGAAATTATTGGACTAAATAAGGAGGCTTATGGTTAGGAATTGTTTGTTTTGTGAGAATCCCCTGCAAGAAAGTTACTCATTAATAGAAATCCTCACTTTAAAAAATAAGAAAAGGTGGACGTGCACTTCCTGTCAGAATCAATTCGTTTCTATAGAAACAAACCACTGCCCAAGATGTTATAGGGATGACTGTCAGGGAATATGTAACGATTGTCTAAGGTGGGAAGAAAAGGGCCATCTAGTTGACCATTATGCCCTTTACAAGAATAATCAAGCAATGTCAGATTTCTTCAACCTGTATAAAAAACAAGGGGACTACCATTTGAAGAATGTCTTTTCAGATAAATTGAGGGAGCATATTGCTAAGGAATTTAGTCACTACCATGTGATACCTATTCCCTCATCAGAAAAGCAAATTGACAAGTTAGGCTATGATCCTGTAAAAGAAGTTATAAAAGCATCAAAGATTCCATATGAAGATTTGATTCAATGCAATGAAATAGCTGAAAAGAAAAAATCAACAATTAATATGGAAAAGTCCTTGAGAAAAAAATATTCGCTCAATCCTAAAATAATGGCTAAACTTTGTGGCAGGAAACTCCTTATTGTTTGTGACAGGTATCAGACCGGTAATACAATCTATATGATTAAGGAACTTTTAATTGCTAATGGTTTTCAAGAAATAAAAAGTCTTAGTATTGTACGCTAAAACTTGCAAATTTTCATGAAAACGGTATAATAATAGTAAAGAAAGCGCTTAAAGCGCGGAAAAGAGGTATCTTATGATTAAATTTAGTATTCGTGGAGAAAATATCGAAGTAACAGATGCAATTCGCGACTATGTTGAATCAAAGCTCGCTAAAATTGAAAAATATTTTGTTGAAGATAATGAAATAGATACTCGTGTCAATTTAAAAGTCTATCGTGAAAAGACTGCTAAAGTTGAAGTTACCATTTTACTTGGTTCTATGACTTTAAGAGCAGAAGATGTTTCACAAGATATGTATGGCTCAATCGATTTAGTTGTTGATAAAATTGAACGCCAAATTCGTAAGAATAAAACAAAAATTGCTAAAAAACACCGTGAAAAAATGCCAACAGGTCAAGTATTCACGAGTGAATTTGAGGCAGAAGAAGTTGAAGAAACTCCAGTTGTAAGAGTTGTTCGTACAAAGAACGTAACCTTAAAACCAATGGATATTGAAGAAGCTCGTCTTCAAATGGAACTACTTGGACATGATTTCTTCATATATACTGATTCAGAAGATGGGGAAACAAATGTGCTTTACCGTCGTGAAGATGGCGACCTTGGGCTTATTGAAGCAAAATAAAAGACAGCAAATAGCAGGGGCTTAACCCCTGCTATTTTTTTTTTTTTGTAAAAAAGCAAGCAATGCTATTGACAAGCGAGGTAGGTATAGTCTATACTAATTGAGTTGCCAAATTTTAGATTTATTAATCAAAAAATAAATGAAAAAAGTTGTTGACAAGGTCACACTGACCTGATAGAATATAATAGTTGTCTCGTAAGAGATGGCAAGACCTTTGAGAACTGAATAAGACAAGAAAAACCAAATGTGAGGGTGATATGTTTAGATGCATATTATCCGTCAATGAAGTAAAAAACAA
>NZ_LOCM01000007.1 GCF_002887775.1 Streptococcus penaeicida
ATTAACACCAAATAAACGTGCTTATTTAGAAAAACTCAGTCGTCAAGGCATAATCTCCGCCCTAGCATTTGATCAACGTGGTGCCCTAAAACGAATGATGGCAAGCCATCAAACAGAAGAGCCAACTGTTGAACAAATGGAAACTTTAAAAGTAATGGTATCTGAGGAACTGACACCATACGCTTCCTCAATTCTATTAGATCCAGAATATGGAATCCCAGCAATTAAAGTAAAAGACGAAGAAGCAGGACTTTTACTAGCCTATGAAAAAACAGGTTATGATGCTACAACGACTAGCCGCTTACCAGACTGTTTAGTTGAGTGGTCAGTAAAACGGATCAAAGAAGCTGGTGCAGATGCAGTCAAATTCCTACTCTACTATGATGTAGATGGTGATGCTCAAGTTAATCTCCAAAAACAAGCTTATATTGAACGCATTGGTTCAGAATGTCGTGCTGAAGATATTCCATTTTTCTTAGAAATTCTAACCTATGATGAAAATATCACAGACAATTCAAGTATTGCATTTGCCAAAGTTAAAGCTCATAAAGTTAACCAAGCAATGAGAGTATTCTCAGCTGACCGTTTCGGAATTGATGTTTTAAAAGTAGAAGTTCCGGTAAATATGACATATGTAGAAGGATTTGCGGAAGGAGAAGTTCTTCTAAGTAAAGAAGAATCAGCCCAAGCCTTTAAAGAACAAGAAGCTTCCAGTCACTTGCCTTATATTTATTTAAGTGCTGGTGTTTCAGCGAAACTTTTCCAAGAGACACTTGTTTTTGCGGCAGAGTCTGGAGCCAAATTTAATGGTGTACTCTGTGGTCGTGCCACATGGTCTGGTTCAGTACCCGTTTATATTAAAAAAGGTGAAGAAGCAGCTCGTCAATGGCTACGGACGGAAGGATTGAAAAATATTGAAGAACTCAACCGAGTTCTAAAACAAACAGCGACACCTTGGACAGATAAATGATAAAAAGCAGCTATGCTTGCATAGCTACTCGAAGTGAATAGAGTTGATTTGAAATTTGAAAAATTTCCAATTTTTGTAGACTTCAGCATATTCTAAAATTCGCCCAGAGAGATTATCTTTCGTTAACTTTAGTTGCCGTACATAAGGTTGATTTAAGTTTAATTCCAAAAATTGGGCTATTTCCTCATTATATTCAGCTGTTAAATCTGTTTTTTGGGAAAAGGGTTGTTCAGCCATTTGGATATTGAAATCTTCAAAAAACCGTCTATATACTGAAGTGTAGGCAGATAAATCTACTTCTGGATTTAAAATAAAGTCATGTGCAATATATGATTTTTGAAATAAATACGGTTTTTTATCAATCCATCTTTGACGGGACAAAATAAAATAAAATTCTGTTTTATGGAGGCCAAGTAGATTTAAGTAATAAGGATCATTACCTTTCTCTAAATTTAAAATACGAATTTCTTCTTTATGCTTAGAAGTATTGTTTGAATAAGAAAATTCAACTATTTTATCTTTACTGGTTTTTTTAATAAAAGTACCTAAACCACGTTTACGAATAATATAACCATCTTTCTCAAGTTCTTTCAAAGCATGCTTGACAGTAATGGAACTTACTTGATATTTATTCATAAGTTCAGCCTCTGTAAAAAATAAATCTCCTTTTTTATAATGCTTTGAAAGAATTAGATGGTAGAGGTCTTCTTTTATTCTTTGATATTTTGGCTTTCTAACTTGCATTTACTTATCCCTTTTCTATAAACTGCTTTTATTTAAATTATATCGAAATTAACTATAAAATTCATTGATATTTATTAATATAAGGGATTTTAATTTTTCTACAAATTGTAAGCGATTACTTAATCGTAAAATATTAATTTAGGAGTATATTATGGCAATTATTGCAACACGTATTGATGGACGCCTCATTCATGGGCAAGTCGCAAATTTATGGACAACAAAATTGAATATATCTAGAATTATGGTTATTGATAATGAAATTGTAACCAATGATTTAGAAAAAACCGCTTTGAAATTAGCTACCCCAGCAGGTGTGAAATTATCAATCTTAACAGTTGAAAAAGCAGCAAGTAATATTTTAGCAGGACGTTACGATTCACAAAGATTATTAATCGTTGCTAAGAAACCTGATCGCTTTCTTGAATTAATCAGAAATGGCGTAGCCGTTGAAAAATTAAATGTAGGTAATATGTCTCAATCTCCTGAAACAAAATCGGTTACACGTTCGATAAATGTAACTGAGGAGGATATTAAAGATTTTGATGCTATAGCTCAAAACGGGACAAAATTAATTGCACAAATGGTTCCAGGGGATTCACCTGCAACATTTATGCCATTGCTTGATAAAGTAAGATAAGAATCACATAACAATTAGGAGGAAATTCAAATGATTCAATGGTGGCAAATACTATTACTTACCTTTATTCAGCCTATCAAATTTTAGATGAGTTAACAATTGTTTCTTCAGCAGGGTCTCCAGTCTTTGCGGGATTTATGGCTGGCTTAATCATGGGTGATTTAAAAACCGGTCTATGGATTGGAGGTAGTCTTCAATTGATGGTTCTTGGTGTTGGGACTTTTGGAGGGGCTTCAAGGATTGATGCAACGTCTGGAGCAGTTATTGCAACAGCATTTTCAGTCTCTCAAGGCATTAAACCGGAAATAGCAATATCAACGATTGCTGTACCAGTAGCAGCCTTAATGGTTTACACTGATATTTTAGGTCGGTTCTCAACAACATATTTTGCGCACAGAATTGATACACATGTGGAAAATCATAACTATAAGGCAATTGAAAGAAATTACCTATTAGGAGCTCTACCTTGGGCTTTGTCTAGAGCTTTACCTGTATTTTTAGCTGTTACATTAGGTGGTGGCTTTGTTCAAACATTAGTAGAAGGTATTCAACATTATCAATTTTTAGCTGACGGATTAACACTAGCTGGAAAAATGTTGCCAGGTTTAGGTTTTGCTATTCTTTTACACTATTTACCAGTAAAAAGAAATATCCATTACTTAGGATTGGGATTTGTATTAACTGCTATGTTGACAATAATTTATACTAATTTACAAAATGTAAGTATTGCTGTTACTGGACTTTCAAAAGATTTTGATGGAACTCCTTTCAAGAGTTTACCAATGATTGGTATTGCAATTATCGGCGGATTCTTAGCAACTTTACATTATAAAAATAGTCAAAAAACACCAATTATTGAGCAAAAAGTAGAAATTTCTGAAAGTGGGGAAATTGAAGATGACGAAATCTAATTATCAATTAACGAAAGAAGATTTTAAACAAATCAATAAAAGAAGTCTATTTACCTTTCAATGGGGTTGGAACTATGAACGTATGCAAGGTTCTGGATATCTATATATGATTTTGCCACAGTTACGGAAAATCTATGGAGACAACACTCCAGAATTAAAGAAAATGATGAAGGTACATACGCAGTTCTTTAATACCTCTAACTTCTTTCATACGATAATTACTGGTATTGATTTGGCTTTAGAAGAGAGCGAAGGCACAAATTCAAAAGATGCTGTAAACGGTGTAAAAACTGGTTTAATGGGACCTTTCGCTCCAATTGGAGATTCTGTCTTTGTATCACTGATACCTGCGATTATGGGTTCTATTGCCGCGGGATTAGCAAAAGATGGTGTCTGGTCAGGAATCATCGGTATTTTAATGTGGATCAGTGTTCAAATGCTTATTGATATTTTCCGTTGGAAACAACTTGAAATAGCTTATAAAGAAGGTACAAAATTAGTTACCACTATGCGTGACAAATTATCTTCTTTAGTAGACGCAGCATCAGTTATGGGAGTTTTCATGGTAGGTGCGTTAATTGCAACTATGATAAATTTCCAATTTACTGCTGCACCAAAAATTGGTGCTAAAGAAATTAATATTCAAGACCTCTTAAACACAATCTTCCCTCGCTTAGTTCCAGCTATTTTTACAGCTGCTGTTTTCTGGTTGCTAGGTCGAAAAGGAATGACACCGACTAAAGCAATTTTCATTATTATCATTTTTGCAATTCTGATGTCTTACTTCAAAATCCTAGGAGTTTAAGATGAATAAATCCCTAATATTAATAAGTCATGGAAAATTTTGTCATGAATTAAAAGCATCAACTGAAATGATTATGGGTTCTCAGGATTCGATTTATACAGTAGGGCTTGAACCAACAGAAGATGCTGAATCTTTTAAAAACAAACTGCTTAAAGTCATAAATAGTATTAATGCTGAATATGTGATTTTAGCTGACTTAATGGGTGGTACACCATGTAACGTTGCTTCACGTTTACTCATGGAAGGTTACCAATTTGAACTTTATGCTGGAATGAATATGCCTATGGCAATTGGATTTCTAAATGGATTATTGCTCAATGAAGAAACTGACATAAAAGGTTTTGCTATAGAAAATATCCATCGAGTAAACGACTTACTTGAAGCAAACTCTGACGATGATGAGGATGAAATGTAATGTCTGAATTTATTATCTCAAAAAAGAATAATTAGAGAGTTTCGAAATGAAGCTCTCTTTTTTGTGGAAAAAAGCCAAGCAAGTATATTTACAAATGTAAACAAATCGTTTATAATATATTTACAAACGTAAACAAAGATTGATATGAACACCTATCACTCTATTTCAACAAGCCTCTAAAATGAAGCTAGAAAGGATCAAGAATGCAAACCATTTCCAATGCTGAATGGCAAGTCATGCGAGTTGTCTGGGCTAATGGTCAAATTAAGAGTTCTGAAATTATAGCACTTTTACAAAAGCAACAGCAATGGTCAGCATCGACCATTAAAACACTTATAGGAAGACTGATTGATAAATCTTTTTTAACTAGCCAAAAAAGTGGCCGCGCTTTTATTTATAGTGCTCTTGTCGATCAAAAAGCTTACCAAAAAATGATGGTAAAGTCTGATTTGGCGAAAATTTGTCAAAAAGATCACGCCAAATTAGTGTTAGACTTGTTAGCAAAAATTCCAATGACAGCTTCAGACCATCAAGCATTCCAAGATTTATTAAATGAGAGAGCGGGTACACTATTAGAAGTCGTTCCTTGTAACTGTGCCCCTGGTCAATGTCAGTGTCATCCAAAGGAGGGGGGAGCATGAAAGAAGAAGTTTATTTGATTGATGGCATGACTTGTGCCACATGCGCTTTAACGGTTGAAAAGGCTGTTCAAAAGTTACCTGCAACTGAAGCCGCAAATGTTAACCTAACCACAGAAAAGTTAAGGGTTACCTACCAAGAAAATGCCTTGACTAGCGACGACATTACTAAAGCTGTTAGTGAAGCAGGTTACCAAGCTCATTTGTACAACCCAGACTCTGAGCAAGACCTACTTCTTAGACAAGATGAAAAAAGTAAGAAACTTTGGCAACAATTCTTATGGTCCAGTCTATTCACAATTCCCTTACTCTATATAGCAATGGGATCCATGTTAGGCCTTCCCTTACCAGCTATCATCAGTCCCATGCAGGCACCCAAAAATTTCGCCCTTATCCAACTGTTCCTTAGCTTGCCAGTTTTGTATCTGAACCGTTCCTATTACCAGAGTGGCTTCAAATCCTTCTTTAAAGGACATCCCAATATGGATAGCTTGGTAGCCCTAGCGACCACCTTTGCTTTCCTCTACAGCCTTTTTGCCACCAAGCAAATTCTGTCTGGCATGGCCCACTATCAACACAGCCTTTACTTTGAGTCTGCCGTTGTCATTTTGACCTTGATTACGCTCGGTAATTTTTTTGAAAATAAATCAAAGAGTAGAACGTCTCAAGCCATTCAGAAGCTGCTGGCTTTGAAACCAAATGAGGTCAGGGTTATCAGGGGTGATCAGCAAGAATTAATTGAACTCAGTCAAGTTAAACTCGGAGACCAAGTTATGGTCAAACCCGGTGAGAAAATTCCAATTGATGGCCAAGTTTTAAGTGGTCAATCTTATGTGGATGAGTCTATGCTAACGGGAGAAAGTGTTCCCAATGAGAAGAAAGTAGGAGAGTCTGTTTACACAGGGACCATTAATGGGCAGGGGAATCTAATCCTCGAAGTGACCAAGCGTCAGGAAGAGACTTTCTTAGCCCAAATCATTCAATTAGTCGAAAATGCTCAGGCCAGTAAAGCCCCTATTGCTAAGATTGCTGACCAAGTTTCGGGGATTTTCGTGCCGATTGTCATTGTTTTGGCTCTAATAACCTGGCTTTTCTGGCTACTTGTTATGAAGGAAGGGATGACCTTCTCCTTGAGCACAGCCATTGCTGTTTTGGTGATTGCCTGTCCATGTGCGCTTGGACTGGCAACACCGACAGCGATTATGGTGGGTTCTGGTCGCGCAGCCGAGCTGGGAATTCTCTTTAAGAGTGGACAAGACTTGGAACAGTTACAAGCAGTTAAAACTATTGTATTTGATAAAACTGGCACCATTACCCAAGGCCAACCACAAGTCAGCCAAATGATCAATCTAGATCCAAAAGAGAAAGATTTATTGGCTGAAGTAGCGTCTCTTGAAGCTATGTCTGAGCATCCTCTCAGTCAGGCTATTGTGGAAAAAGCTAAGGCAGAAGAGCTGGTTCTTACCTCAGTCCAAGACTTTAAAACCATTACAGGTCAGGGATTAGAAGGAAAAATTAAGAATCAAGAATTATTAGTAGGTAATAAAGCCTTAATGGAAGGCCATCAAATCCCTTTAAGCCAGGAGATATTAGAAAAAGTTGCTGCTTTACCTGAACAGGCCACCATTGTCTATCTGGCTAAAAATAATGAGCTCAAAGCTTTGTTATTGATTGAAGATCAGGTTAAGCCTGACAGCCGAAAAACCATTCAAGAACTGCATAAAGCAGGTATTAAAACAGTCCTATTAACAGGAGATAACCAAAGAACAGCTCAAGCCATAGCCGATCAAGTAGGAATTGACCAAGTCTATGCTGAGGTCATGCCAGACCAGAAAGCCCAAATGATTGAAAGCTTAAAAGGGCAAGGAGGTTTAGTAGCCATGGTTGGTGATGGCATCAATGATGCCCCAGCGCTGGCAAGTGCTGATTTAGGAATCGCTATAGGGTCAGGAACCGATATTGCCATTGAATCAGCAAACATCCTCTTAATGCATCCGCAACTCTTGGATTTGGTAACAGCAATGTCACTCAGTCGCAAAACCATCCACATTATCAAAGAGAATTTATTCTGGGCATTTTTCTATAATGTGCTCATGATTCCAGTTGCTATGGGGATTCTTCACTTATTTGGAGGGCCACTGCTTAATCCTATGTTGGCTGGAATAGCATGAGTCTCAGTTCGATATCAGTCGTTCTAAATGCTCTGCGATTAAAAAAAGTAAAACTATAAAGGAGAAAATCATGGAAAAAGTTTATCAAGTTGAAGGCATGAAATGTGATGGATGTGTCAAAACAGTCACAGAAAAGTTGAGTGCAGTCCGTGGTGTGGAGAAGGTAACAGTTGATTTAGAAAGTAAGGAAGCCCATATTACAGGCAATCCCTTCACGCTCTCATTAAAACGAGCTCTCAAAGGAACCAAGTTCAGCATCACAAAAAAATAAGAAAAAATCCCTGCCCCTCAATTCGAGGGGTGGGGATTTTATTGTGCTACAGAAATTTCGGTGTATTTACGATAGTTTTCTAAAACTTTTGAATCGATAGTCGTATCAGTAATAACCTGATTAATTTGTTCTAATTGGTAGAATACAGAAAAATCATAACTGTCGAATTTTTGACTATCTACTAAAACAAATTTTTCAAAAGCATTATCAAGCGCTAATTTTTGAATAACACCTTCAGCTTCATTATATGTTGCTATATCATTACCATTAATTGCATTACAGCTGATAAATGCTTTAGAGAATTTAAGGCTTGAGATGGTTTGGTTTGTAATACTACTAACAAAGGCACCAGTGATTTCTCGATATTCTCCACCAATGAGAATTAAATCAATGCTTGTTGAATTTTTTAAAATAGAAAAGACAGGTAAACTATTCGTAATAACGCGAACCTGACGGTTGATCAATTTCTCTGCAAAGAACTCTAGCGTAGTACCTGGTCCGATAAAAATGGTTTCTCCATCGTTTACCAAAGAGGAAGCTGCTTCAGCAATTTCCTTTTTTTCTTTTGTTTGTACAGATAATTTTTCAGTATTAGACTTTTCAACTTTAGAAGGGAATGAAATGCTTTGTGCACCACCATGAATGCGAACTAATTTTCCTAACTTTTCAAGTTCATCTAAATCACGACGTGCCGTCATATCAGAAACTTGTAAATCTCTAATGATTTCATTTACAGTAATAATGCCGCTTGCATTAACTTTTTCTAAAATTTTCAGGAGTCTTTCTCTTTTTAACATAGTATTCTCCTTATTAAAACAGTAAAACTTCTTTTTTATCATAGCATAAAGAAACCAAAAATACAATAAATAACAATAACAAACAAAAAATAACAAAAATATTTAAAAAAGCGTTGATTTTTGTTTGATGGTATACTATAATACATTTTGTAAACGATTTCTAAACAAGATTCAACAAAAACAGACAGGTTTGTCTATGAATAAAAGGAAGGGTGGTAATAGATGTACACAGATATCGTCTTTACAGATGTGGATTCACAACTTGAACTATTTGATATGGTTGCAGATCATCTTCTGAATCACAAGTTTGTTACTTCTGATTATAAAGATGCGCTATTTGCTCGTGAGGAAGAATTTCCTACTGGACTAAAGATTGACTATAAAGATGGTAGTGATATTCTGTATGCGGCAATTCCACATACAGAAACACAATATTGTTTGAAAGATAGAGTTATTTATGTCAAGAACACGAAACCTTTAAATTTCAAGCATATGATTGATCCAAGTGAAGATTGTTTTGTCCGTCATTTCTTTTTTATCGTTAATTCGCGAATGATGGTCAGACAGAGATACTATCAAATTTAATCACTTTCTTTATTGAAAAAGGTAACATTGATAAGTTGGATCAATTTGGCAATGATTTTGAAAACATAAAAAATTTCTTAATAGAAAAAGGAGTACTTGCAAATGATTAAAATTTTGGCTGCATGTGGTGCGGGTGTAAATTCAAGTCACCAAATTAAAGACGCAATCGAAACACAAATGACAGAACGAGGCTACTCAGTTCATTGTGATGCTGTTATGGTGAAAGATATTACTGAAGAAATGGTTGCAAAATATGATATTTTCACACCAATTGCTAAGACTGATTTGGGATTTACTTTACCAATCCCAACTGTTGAAGCAGGACCAATCTTATACCGTATTCCAGTAATGAGTGAACCAGTATTTGTCGAATTGGAACGTGTGATTAAAGAACACGGTTTGAGCTAATAAGGGGATATGACATGCAATCATTTTTAGATATTATTAACCATACTCTCACGCCACTTATCAACATGGGCTCAGGAGTTGTGATGCTGATTGTCATGACAGGACTTGCGATGGCATTCGGTGTTAAATTTAGCAAGGCACTCGAAGGTGGTATTAAACTAGCAATTGCTTTGACTGGGATTGGAGCTATTATTGGAATATTAACAGGCGCATTTTCAGAATCACTTCAGGCTTTTGTTAAAAATACTGGTATTAGTTTAAATATCATTGATGTTGGTTGGGCTCCTCTTGCAACGATTACTTGGGGATCACCTTACACATTGTATTTCCTTTTAATTATGTTAATTGTTAATATTGTCATGATTATCTTAAATAAAACAAATACATTGGATGTTGATATTTTTGATATTTGGCATCTTTCCATAACTGGTCTTTTGATTATGTGGTATGCAGGAAAAAATCATTTACCAATTGTTTTATCAGTACTAATTGCAACAATCGCCGTTGTACTAGTTGGTGTTTTGAAAATAATCAATTCTGATTTGATGAAGCCAACTTTCGATGATCTCCTTGGTGCTGGATCAAATTCACCAATGACCTCTACTCATATGAATTATATGATGAACCCAATCATCATGGTTCTTGATAAAATTTTTGATAGGGTTTTTCCTGGCTTAGATAAGTATGACTTTGATGCCGCAAAATTAAATAAAAAAATTGGTTTCTGGGGATCAAAATTCTTTATTGGTATGATTCTTGGATTTGTCATTGGTATTATGGGTGATCCACACTTTACCATTTCATCAATCAAACATTGGTTTGAACTAGGCTTTACGGCAGGTGCCTGCTTAGAACTCTTCTCATTAATTGGTTCTTGGTTTATCGCTGCAGTAGAACCACTTTCTCAAGGTATTACGAATTTTGCCAACTCAAAAATGGGTGGTCGCCGATTTAATATTGGTTTGGACTGGCCATTTATCGCCGGTCGTGCTGAAATTTGGGCTTGTGCTAATATTCTTGCTCCAATTATGTTAGTTGAAGCGCTCTTATTATCAAAAGTAGGGAATGGTATTCTTCCACTTGCTGGAATCATTGCAATGGGTATGACACCAGCATTATTAGTAGTGACTAGAGGAAGACTGATTCGAATGATTACTTTTGGATCTCTATTACTTCCATTATTCTTACTTTCTGGAACGATGATTGCACCTTTCGCAACTGAATTGGCTAAAAAAGTAGGAGCCTTTCCAGCTGGAGCCCCAGCCGGTTCTTTGATTACCCATTCAACATTGGAAGGACCAATGGAAAAGATTTTTGGATATGTTATCGGACAAGCAACAACGGGTCAAATTTCAGCGGTTATTAGTTTAATTATTTTCGTAGTAGTATATCTAGGTTTATTTGCTTGGTATGCTAAAGAAATGAAAAAACGGAACGAGATTTATTTAGCAAAACAAAACTAATTTTAACAAATTATAACACCGACACATTTTGTTGGTGTTATAATTTACCAGAAAATAAACAAAAATAATCATAAATAAACACAAAATTATTGACAAAGATAATTTTATGTTTTATTATGTACTTAAACAAACACAAACAAACAAAAAGGAGCTTGTTATGACAATTATTTTAGGAGCAGATGCACATGGAAATGCATTGAAAGAAGTTATTAAAGAATATTTAATTGAGGAAGGATATCAAATTAATGATGTTACTGACCTAAATAAAGATTTTGTAGACAATACACTTGCCGTTGCTAATGAAGTAATGGGATCAGATGAAAATTTAGGTATTATGATTGATGCCTATGGCGCAGGTCCATTTATGGTTGCAACAAAAATCAAAGGAATGGTAGCAGCTGAAGTTTCTGATGAAAGATCTGCATATATGACAAGGGGACATAACAATGCACGAATTATTACTATAGGTTCTGAAATAGTAGGTCAACTATTAGCTAAAAACATTGCAAAAGGCTTTGTAACAGGAAAATATGATGGTGGTCGTCATCAGATTCGTGTTGATATGTTAAATAAAATGGCTTGAGAAGGAGAAATAAAATGAAAATTGCAATTGGTTGTGACCATATCGTTACTAGTGAAAAAATCGCAGTCTCAGATTTTTTGAAATCTAAAGGTTATGAAGTCTTAGATTTTGGAACATATGATAACACAAGAACCCATTATCCTATTTATGGTAAAAAAGTTGGTGAAGCAGTTGTTAGTGGACAAGCTGACTTAGGTGTTTGCATCTGTGGTACTGGGGTGGGTATTAATAATGCTGTAAACAAAGTTGCAGGTGTCCGCTCAGCATTAGTTCGCGATATGACTTCAGCACTTTATGCCAAAGAAGAATTGAATGCTAATGTTATTGGTTTTGGTGGTAAGATTACTGGTGAACTTTTAATGTGTGATATCATTGAAGCATTTATTAATGCTGAATATAAAGAAACTGAAGAAAACAAAAAATTAATTGCAAAAATTGCCGATTTAGACCATCCAAACACCAATCAAGAAGATCCAGAGTTCTTTACTGAGTTTTTAGAAAAATGGGATCGTGGTGAATATCACGACTAGGAGGATGTATGATTTTAACAGTAACCCTTAATCCATCGATTGATATTTCTTATCCTTTAGATGAGTCTTTTAAATTAGACACAGTTAATCGTGTATCAAAGACAAGTAAAACTGCCGGTGGAAAAGGATTAAACGTGACTCGTGTTTTATCTGAGGTTGGTGAAGACGTTGTAGCCACTGGCTTAATTGGCGGTCGACAAGGTGAATATCTAATTGACCAACTTGAGCAAAAGGCTATAAAGAATCAATTTTATCACATAAAAGGTGAAACTCGAAATTGTATTGCCATTTTACATGAAGGATTACAAACTGAAATTTTGGAAAGTGGACCTTTTGTCGACAAAGATGAAGCAGATGGTTTCATGTATCATATGCAAATTATTTGTCGTCAATATGATGTATTAACGATTTCTGGCTCCCTTCCAGAAGGATTGGATAATAATTATTACCAAAAAATTATTTCATTAGCAAATAGCTTTCAAAAGAAAGTTGTTTTAGATTGTTCAGGAGCTCCACTTTTAGCAGTTTTAGATTCAGCTGAGAAACCTACAGTCATTAAACCAAATATTGAAGAGTTAGAGTTGCTACTAAATAAAAATGTGGACACTACAGATTTAGCTTTAAAGAAGGTTTTGAGAGAAGAGATTTTTGATGGCGTAGAGTGGGTAATCGTATCTTTAGGAGCTAAGGGATCATTTGCGAAACATTATGACAAGTTCTATCGTGTTTCGATTCCAAAAATTACTGTAAAAAATCCAGTTGGTTCCGGGGATTCAACAGTTGCTGGGATTGCTTGGGGGCTTTCTGAAAAAGACGATGACATCACCTTATTAAAAAAAGCAAATAGCTTAGGCATACTTAACGCACAAGAAGCTTTGACAGGTCATGTCAACATGGATCACTATTTTGATATTTTCAATGAAATTATTGTAGAAGAGGTATAATATGAAATTAACACCAAATAAACGTGCTTATTTAGAAAAACTCAGTCGTCAAGGCATAATCTCCGCCCTAGCATTTGATCAACGTGGTGCCCTAAAACGAATGATGGCAAGCCATCAAACAGAAGAGCCAACT
>NZ_LOCM01000008.1 GCF_002887775.1 Streptococcus penaeicida
ATCATAGATAAAAAGGAACATTTGGCGCTCATGTGGGTCACAAGCGAAGCCAGTTAAATAGTTGACTGTAATTGGGTCTGAAAAGACTGCCAATTCGGCTTCATTTTTTTTCAAAAATTCTTGGATTTGGGTGATTTTAGTCATAAAAATACCTTCTTTCTACCTCTATTTTTCCAAAAAAAGCTTAAAAAATCAAGTTTTCTTTTAGTTATTGAAAAAGTTTTCAAAAATTGCGAGTTATGACTTGAAAGTGGTTTCAAATCATGCTAGAATTGTTTTGGAAGCGTCATTTTCAAAATAGAAAGGAAGATAAAGTATGAACACAGATGATACCATTACGATTTATGATGTCGCTCGTGAAGCAGGCGTATCGATGGCAACAGTTAGCCGTGTTGTAAATGGAAACAAAAATGTTAAGGAAAATACACGTAAAAAAGTATTAGAAGTTATCGATCGTTTAGATTATCGTCCTAATGCTGTTGCTCGTGGCTTAGCAAGTAAAAAAACCACTACCGTTGGGGTTGTTATCCCAAATATTGCAAATGCTTATTTCTCAATTTTGGCAAAAGGAATTGATGATATTGCAGCAATGTACAAATATAATATTGTCCTAGCATCAAGCGATGAAGATGATGATAAAGAAGTGAACGTGGTTAATACCCTCTTTGCTAAACAGGTAGACGGTATTATCTTTATGGGTCACCATTTAACAGAAAAAATTCGTGCCGAGTTTTCACGGTCAAGAACGCCTATTGTTTTAGCTGGTACTGTCGATTTAGAACACCAATTACCAAGTGTTAATATTGATTATAAAGCAGCTGTAGCAGAAGTTATCGATATTTTAGCAGAAAATCATAAAAACATTGCCTTTGTTTCTGGACCATTAATTGATGATATTAATGGAAAAGTAAGATTAGCTGGTTATAAAGAAGGTTTGAAAGCTAATAAATTAGATTACAAAGAAGGCCTTGTTTTTGAAGCAAATTATTCTTACAAAGAAGGTTTCGAACTGGCGCAACGCGTTATTAATTCGGGTGCAACAGCAGCTTATGTTGGTGAGGATGAATTAGCGGCAGGTCTCTTAAATGGTCTTTTTGCAGTAGGCAAATCAGTACCAGAAGATTTTGAAATCATCACAAGTAATGATTCACCAGTTGTTGACTATACACGTCCTAACTTAAGTTCTATTAGCCAACCGGTCTATGATTTAGGTGCAGTAAGTATGCGTATGTTGACAAAAATTATGAATAAAGAAGAATTAGAAGAAAAAGAAATCTTGTTAAATCATGGCATTAAACGACGTGGGACAACAAAATGATAAAGCTGCCACTGGTTGGCAGTTTTTTTGATGGCTTGATTTTTATTTATGTAAAGATTAACTGAATTCCATATTCCAAAATTTCTTAAAGCATTTCTTCTCTACAAATCCCTTGTAGTAGGACTAAACGATAAACAAATGTCAGAATTAATTATATAATGGTTTTATGACATTTGAAGCAAGCAGCATCGACTAAAGATATGGGAGAAAAGAATGACAAATCAATTATTGTACCAGGCCTTTGAATGGTACTTACCGGCAGACCAAACACATTGGAAGCATCTAACGGCTGCTATTCCTGATATGCAAAAACTTGGCATCACTAAAGTCTGGTTACCCCCTGCCTTTAAAGGAACCGGTAGTAATGACGTTGGTTATGGGGTTTACGATCTCTTTGACCTTGGGGAATTTGATCAAAATGGCACTATTCCCACAAAATATGGGACTAAAGAGGAGTATCTAGCTCTAGTTGAGGCCTTAAATGATGCTGGTATTATGCCGATTGCTGATGTGGTTTTGAATCATAAGGCAAATGGTGACCAGAAAGAGGCTTTTTATGTTTTGAGAATGGATCCGGAAAATCGTCAACAGCCTATCTCAGAACCCTTTGAAATTGAGGGGTGGACTGGTTTCAATTTTCCAGGTCGGAAGAATCAATATAATGACTTTAAGTGGCACTGGTATCATTTTACTGGCATTGATTATGACGCTCGCAATAATGAAACGGGTATCTACCTGATTACAGGTGATAATAAAGGATGGGCAAATCAAGAGACTGTTGATAATGAAAAGGGTAATTTTGATTACCTTATGTTTAACGATATTGATTTCAAACACCCAGAGGTTCAAGAACATCTTAAAGACTGGGCAAAATGGTTTTTAGATACTACTGGTGTTAAGGGTTTTAGACTTGATGCTGTAAAACATATTGATGCACGATTTATGGACCAATTTATTCGTTATATTCGCGAAAATCTTGCGCCAGAACTCTATGTCTTTGGGGAATACTGGAAGGATAATGCGGATGCTACCCATCATTACCTTGATGAAGTTGATATGCAGGTGGAATTAGTTGATGTGGCCTTACATATGAATTTCTTTGAAGCCAGTAAGAGTGGCAATAGTTTTGATATGACAAAACTTTTAGATACAAGCTTAATGCAGTCGAACCCAGAATTTGCTATTACCTTTGTTGAAAACCATGATACGCAAAGTGGACAAGCGTTAGAATCACGGGTAGAAGACTGGTTTAAACCTTTAGCCTATGGTTTTATTTTGTTACGTCAAGAAGGGACACCTTGCCTCTTCTATGGCGATTACCATGGAATCCAAGGAGACCATTGGCAGGTGTCATTTAAAGAGATTATCGATAAGTTAGCCTATTTACGGAAAGAATATGTATATGGTAAACAGGTCGATTACTTTGATCATGCTAACTGTATTGGATGGACGCAACTTGGTAATGAGGAAACCGATGCTGCTTTAGCGGTCGTCATGACCAATGGTGATCGAGGTTGGAAACATATGGAAGTTGGTCAACTCTACGCTGGTCAGACTTTCGTAGATTATTTAGGACACTGTCAAGAAGAAATTACAGTTGGAGAAGATGGTTGGGCTGACTTTAAGGTAGAGCCAGGTTCCGTCTCGGCTTGGATTCCTAAATCCGCTTTGTCAAATGATAAATAATCGGAATTGTTTATAGTAGTAACAATGAGAAAATCAGCCTTTGGCTGATTTTTTTCCTCTCTAGTGAAAATTCCGATAAAATAAGCTATAATAGACTTTATGAAAGTCTTACTATACTTAGAAGCAGAAAATTATTTAAAAAAATCAGGCATTGGACGTGCCCTCAAGCACCAAATCAAGGCCTTAAAAATGGCTCATCAGGAATATACGACTAATCCAAAGGATGATTATGATTTAGTTCATCTCAATTCTTATGGACTAGCTAGCTGGCTTTTGATGGCTAAAGCGCAAAAAGCAGGAAAGAAAGTCATTATGCATGGGCATTCGACGGAAGAAGATTTCCGTGAGTCTTTTATTTTTTCCAATCAACTGTCTCCATTATTTAGACGGTATCTTTGTGCTTTTTATAAAAAGGCTGATGCTATTATCACACCAACACTTTATTCAAAGTCTTTGATCGAAAATTATGGCATTCAAAAACCGATTTACGCTATTTCTAATGGTATTGATTTAGCGCAATATGGAGCGCAGCCAGAGAAGGAGCAAGCTTTTCGGGACTATTTCCACCTAAAAGAAGGTCAAAAAGTGGTCATGGGAGCGGGTCTCTTTTTTAAACGTAAAGGGATTGACGATTTCGTAAGAGTTGCGCGTCAGATGCCAGATGTGACCTTTATCTGGTTTGGCGAGATGAACAAATGGATGATTCCGGCTGAAATCAGACGGATTGTTGAGAAAGACCATCCTGATAACGTGATTTTTCCGGGTTATATCAAAGGTGCTGTTTATGAAGGTGCCATGACTGGAGCTGATGTCTTTTTCTTCCCAAGTCGTGAAGAAACAGAAGGCATTGTCGTCTTAGAAGCTTTGGCCAGTTCGCCAGAATATAGTCCCTTCGTGATATCCCTGTCTATTCGGGTTGGGTTAATCAAGACAGTTGCTGAATTAGCTGACGATGTTCCAGGATTTGTCGCTGCCATTCAGCGGGTTCTTTCAGGACAAAGTCATAAGGTTGAGGCTGGTTATCGTGTTGCTGAAAGCCGACGCTTAGAAAAAATTGCTACTCAGTTAGTAACTACTTATCAAAAAGTTATGGAGTCCTAAGATGCGTGTAGGTCTATTTACAGATACTTATTTTCCACAAGTTTCAGGGGTCGCAACCAGTATTCGAACCTTAAAAGAGGAATTGGAAAAAGAAGGACATGAAGTCTATGTCTTCACGACTACTGATCGTAATGTTAAGCGCTTCGAAGATCCGACCATTATTCGCCTTCCAAGTGTTCCCTTTGTCTCTTTTACAGATCGGCGCGTGGTTTATCGTGGCCTTATTTCCTCTTATAAAATCGCCAAGCAGTATAACTTGGATATCATTCACACCCAGACAGAGTTCAGTTTAGGAGTTTTGGGGAAAATGGTAGCTAAAGCTTTGAGAATCCCAGTTGTCCATACTTATCATACTCAGTACGAAGACTATGTCAATTACTTTGCCAATGGTAAAATTATTCGTCCAAGTATGATTAAACCAATTCTTAAAAGTTATCTTAAGGAAATTGATGGCCTGGTTTGCCCAAGCCTATTGTTTCAAATTTAATTGATGATTATCAAATTGACATTCCAAAGCGTATTATACCAACTGGTATCGAGTTGGAAAAATATGTTCGTGATGATATCAGTCAAGAAGAGATTTTGTCTTTGAAAGATCAACTAGGTATTCAAGAGGATGAAACCTTACTATTAAGTTTGTCTCGAATTTCTTTTGAAAAAAATATCCAAGCCATTATCAAACAAATGCCGGATGTCTTGGTAGCTAATAGCAAGGTTAAGTTGGTTATTGTTGGTGACGGTCCTTATCTGGATGATCTAAAGGATATGGCAAGTGCACTAGAGCTAGATGACAATATTATTTTTACTGGAATGGTGCCGCATGAGCAAGTTAGTCTATTCTACAAAGCTTGTGATTTCTTTGTCTCTGCTTCAACTAGTGAAACGCAAGGTCTTACCTATATTGAAAGTTTGGCAACAGGTAAACCTATCATTGCCCATGGTAATCCCTATTTAGATAGTTTAATCTCTGATAAGATGTTTGGAACACTATTTTATCACGAAGATGATCTTGCTGATGCGATTATTGATGCCATTCTGGAAACACCAGAAATGTCACCAGAACTTTTGAATCAAAAGCGCTTTGAAATTTCATCACAGCATTTTGGACAATCCGTTTATACCTTTTACTTAGATACCATTATCAATAAAAGTGACCGTAAGAAACAGAAACTCAGCTTAAGAATTACGGGGTCAAGTAAGCGTGAGCCTATGAAATTGGTCCAATCTGCGAGCCACCTTCCAAGAAGAGCGGTCAAAGCAACTGCAGTGACTTCTGTCAAAGTGGTTAAAGCTCCCTTGAAAATGGTTAATGCCATTCGTGACTTCTTAGAATAAGAATTATTGTCTTTTTCTATTGCATGGAAGTGTTTGACAAATTTTAAGAAGTGACTTGAAATTTTATCAATTATTGATATAATATCAGAGAAGACAAGTTAGTTGAGACCCATCTCTATTAAGCGAGTGCTGGTTGGTGAAAAGAGCACAAGATGACTTTACTAATACTCCTTCCAATGATTTTATGCAAACATAAAAGGGTGGTTCCCTTATAACTAATCAGAGGTGTCTGGCTTTTTGTCATACACAAATGAAGGTGGAACCACGTTGCGACGTCCTTTTGAGGATGTCGCTTTTTTTGTTAAAAATATGGAAGTATTTCGATAAAAAAGGAGAGAAAAGATGATTAAAATTACATTCCCTGATGGTGCCGTTCGTGAGTTTGAAGCGGGCATCACAACATTTGAGATTGCTCAATCTATCAGCAACTCCCTCGCTAAAAAAGCCTTAGCAGGAAAGTTCAACGGTCAATTAATTGATACTACCCGTCCAATCCATGAAGATGGAAGTATTGAAATTGTTACCCCTGATCATGAAGATGCTTTTGGTGTGTTACGTCACTCAGCTGCCCATTTATTTGCACAAGCAGCTAAACGTTTATTCCCAGAAATCCATCTAGGTGTAGGTCCAGCTATTGCTGAAGGTTTCTATTACGATACAGATAATCAAGCTGGTCAAATTTCTAATGAAGATCTTCCTCGTATTGAAGAAGAAATGCAAAAAATTGTTAAAGAAAATCATCCTTGTATTCGTGAGGAAGTTTCTAAAGAAGAAGCTTTAGAAATCTTTAAAGACGATCCTTACAAAGCTGAATTGATTAATGAACACTCCGATGATGCTGCTGGTTTAACCATTTATCGTCAAGGTGAGTTTGTGGACTTGTGTCGTGGCCCTCATGTGCCATCAACAGGACGGATTCAAGTCTTCCATCTCTTAAATGTTGCCGGAGCATACTGGCGTGGTAATAGTGATAATGCCATGATGCAACGTGTCTATGGTACAGCTTGGTTTGATAAAAAAGACCTTAAAGCCTATTTAACACGTTTGGCGGAAGCTAAAGAACGTGACCACCGTAAACTTGGTAAAGAGTTAGACCTCTTCATGATTAGCCAAGAAGTAGGACAAGGGCTACCATTCTGGCTTCCAGATGGTGCAACTATTCGTCGTACCCTTGAACGTTACATCACTGATAAAGAATTGGCTTCAGGTTACCAACACGTTTATACACCACCATTGGCGTCTGTAGAACTTTATAAGACATCTGGGCATTGGGATCATTATCATGAAGACATGTTCCCAACTATGGATATGGGAGACGGAGAAGAGTTTGTTCTTCGTCCAATGAACTGTCCTCACCATATTCAAGTCTTTAAAAACCATGTTCATTCTTACCGTGAGTTACCTATTCGAATCGCTGAGCTTGGTATGATGCACCGCTACGAGAAATCAGGTGCCTTATCCGGATTGCAACGCGTTCGTGAGATGACTCTGAATGACGGGCACCTATTCGTCACACCAGAGCAAATCCAGGAAGAATTCCAACGTGCACTTCAGTTAATCATTGATGTTTATGCGGATTTCAACTTAACAGATTATCGTTTCCGCCTTTCTTATCGTGACCCTAAAGATACTGAAAAGTACTATGACAACGATGAGATGTGGGAAAATGCGCAAAGCATGTTAAAAGCAGCCCTTGATGAAATGGGTGTTGAATACTTTGAGGCTGAAGGGGAAGCAGCTTTCTATGGTCCAAAATTGGATATCCAAGTAAAAACTGCTCTTGGTAACGAAGAAACTCTTTCAACTATTCAATTAGACTTCTTGCTTCCAGAACGCTTTGATCTTAAATATATTGGAGCAGATGGTGAAGAGCACCGTCCAGTTATGATTCACCGTGGTGTTATTTCAACAATGGAACGCTTTACAGCCATCTTGATTGAAACTTACAAAGGGGCTTTCCCAACTTGGTTGGCACCTCATCAAGTTACTGTTATCCCAATTTCAAACGAAGCTCATGTGGATTACGCATGGGAAGTTGCTAAAATCTTACGTGACAAAGGTGTTCGCGCTGATGTTGATGAACGAAATGAAAAAATGCAATACAAGATTCGTGCTTCACAAACAAGCAAAATTCCTTACCAATTGATTGTTGGTGATAAGGAAATGGAAGAGAAATCAGTCAACGTCCGTCGCTATGGAAGCAAAGCAACACATACTGAAACTATTGACCAGTTTGTGGAAACTATCCTAGCTGATATTTCCCGCAAATCAAGGCCAAACGCAGAATAACTAAGTTTTACAAAACTAATACAAAAAGAGGAATGATTTTAGAAAGAAACCATTCTTCTTTTTATTTACAGTTTTATACAGAAAATCTTTTAGTCTAAGTTAGGACGTCGCTACCGTCCGAGCTACTAAAGTAAAGAATCATAAAAATAGATTTTTTCTTCATTCAAAAGGAAGCATGTAGCTTCCTTTTTGTCATTCTTTTGATATTACCAAGCAAAGGCATTGGTTGGTGCTTTGAGGTAGTCTAACCAAATGGGGTCTTTCAAGCGTGCTAGGGTTACCGATATGCCGGTCATATCTAGGCTGGTCATGTATTTGCCGTTTTTAATATAGGCAATATCTAATCCTTCTAAATCTAAGAGTTGGCCTAGGTCATTTAGAAAGATACCTTGTTCTAATTCCGTTGTGGTCCCTAAATTATTGACTAGGAGGATGAAGGCATCCTTTTCCTGCCAATGGAATTTCATTTGCAACTTATTGGTGATTTCAACCGCCAGTTGTTCAGAGGATGAAAATGGTACAGTTCGATAGCCTTCTTCACCGTGGATGCCGATTCCAAAAGAGATGTCATTTTCTGGCAGGTCGAAAAGTGGTAGGGCGGCATTAGGGATAGTCGCTGATTTTGTTGCGAAGCCAATGGTCGCAATCTCAGTAGCAAGCCCAAAGGCTACTTGCTCGAGTTCATCCAAATCTGCCCCCAGAAGCGCAGCTTGTCCCAAAATCTTATGCAAAAGAATGGTGCCAGCCAGACCCCTGTGTCGCATCTGAAAATTCTTCTTAGGCTCGACCGAAATGTCATCATGTGAAACGATGTATTTTACAGCAATACCCTCACTCCGAGCTTGATGAATAGCCTTGCTGAATTCGCGGATATCAGCCTCGAAGTTTTTGACAATGACGAAGACGCCCTTTCCTTTGTTAAGAAATCGCAGAGCTGCTAAGATTTGTTCCCAACTTGGAGGCGTGAAGAGATCTCCATAAACAGCTGCCGTCAGCATGGCGTCGCCCACAAAACCGATATGGGCCGGTTCATGTCCAGAACCACCGCCAGAAAGAATGGGGATCAGGTCAGGGTTCTGGTTTCGATTGTAAATGATTGGTTGATCAGGAAGCTTGGCCAGATGGGGATGCGCCAGTAGCATGCCTTTCATGTAATGCTCAATCATTTTATTTCTATGATTTAAAATGGTAACCATGACTTAACCTCCTTTCATACTAGCTAGAATTGTCTTTTTAATTAGGTTGGTTTCTGGTTTGATAGTCTCTGAAGTCACAAAGGCCCGAATCATATTAGCCAAAGCTCGGGAATGGTAATTTTTTAAAAATGATCGATAGTTAGCATCCAAACTCATTTTGGCTTTTGTTTCTTGCTCTGAAATAATTTTTTCTAAAAGGACTAAACAATAATCGCCGAAGTAAGTGTAAAAATCATTTTGATCTTTAATAGCAAACAATTGAGCATAAAAGCTTTTATTGTTGCTGAAGTAGAAGAGAAGCTCATCTAATAATTGAAAACCCGTAATATAGTTCAAATTATTGGTAACTTGCTCTTGCAGTTCCGTCTCAAAAATCCAATCCAAGAGTTCATATTTATCGACAAAATGATTATAGAAGGTCTGCCTACGAATGCCAGCACGATCCATTATATCGACGACTGATATTTTTTCGAAAGGCTTACTGTCCAGTTCTTTTTTAAAAGCCTTAGCAATCCGTTTCTTAGTAATCAAAGATGCTGTCATATCAGACCTCCTTCCCATTTTTGTCACTTTATCTTATTATACTTTATCAAAAATAATGAGGAAAGTATAAGGACAAATTCCGCATTTTGTCCCTTACCAAAAATAAGAGATTTCGATAAACTGAAAGCGTAAACAAAAATTTTTAGTTTTAGGGAGGACACCCAAATGAAAAAAATTATGAACCAAGCTGAAACCATCGTTGACGATATGTTAAAAGGTTTCGCTTTTATCCACTCGGACTTAGTAGAACGTTTAGATGGCTATGATGTCATTGTCCGTAAAGCTGAAAAATCAGGTAAAGTCGCCCTCATCTCAGGCGGTGGCTCTGGACATGAACCCTCTCATGCTGGATTTGTTGGCCAAGGAATGCTTTCGGCAGCCATTTGTGGAGCTGTCTTCACTTCACCAACCCCTGACCAAATCTTAGAAGCCATTAAAGCAGCCGATGAAGGTGCAGGTGTCTTTATGGTTATCAAAAACTATTCTGGCGACATCATGAACTTTGAAATGGCCCAAGAAATGGCTGAAATGGAAGGCATTGAAGTTGCTAGTGTCGTTGTTGATGATGATATTGCTGTGGAGAATAGCCTCTACACACAAGGTCGTCGAGGAGTAGCAGGAACCATCCTAGTGCACAAAATCTTAGGCCACGCTGCGCATCAAGGCAAATCTCTAGAAGAAATCAAAGAATTAGCTGATGAATTAGTTCCAAACATCAAAACCATTGGCTTAGCCCTTTCTGGCGCAACAGTACCAGAAGTTGGTAAACCAGGTTTTGTCCTTGACGAAAATGAATTTGAATATGGCGTTGGAATCCACGGTGAGCCAGGCTATCAAAAAGAAAGCATGAAGCCATCAGCAGAATTAGCTAAAGAATTGGTGACCAAATTAGCGGCTGACTTTAAGCTTGAAGCAGGTCAAAAGTATGGTATCCTGATCAATGGTTTGGGATCAACCCCTTTGATGGAACAATATGTCTTTGCTAATGACGTGGCACAATTATTAGAAAAAGCTGGAGTAGAAGTAGCCTACAAGAAATTAGGAGATTACATGACAAGCCTTGACATGGCAGGTTTATCTCTAACATTGATTAAATTAGAATCTGAAAACTGGTTAGAAGCCTTGAATGCAGAGGTTATCACACCAGCTTGGTAATGGAGGTATTATGGAACAAGAAAAAGCTTTAAAATGGATGCAACTTTTTAATGAAAAAATTCAAAAGAATAAAGATTACTTAAGTGAGTTAGACACCCCGATTGGCGATGGCGACCACGGCGGCAATATGGCGCGTGGCATGGCTGCTGTTATGGAAAACTTAGAAGGTAAAAGTTTTGAAAGTGGCGCAGATATCTTTAAAGTGGTTGCTATGCAACTGGTCAGCAAAGTCGGAGGTGCCTCAGGTCCCCTTTATGGTTCTGCTTTTATGGGAATAGCTAAGCAAGGACCAGATGCCAGCATCGCAGAACTTATAAAAGAAGGCCTAGCTATGATTCAAAAACGTGGCAAAGCTGAAAAGGGCGAAAAAACCATGGTTGACGTCTGGATTCCCGTAATAGAAGGTTTGGAAAAAGACCAGCTCAGTAAGGATGATATTTGGGCAAGCGTGGAAGCAACAAAAGATATTGTAGCGACAAAAGGCAGAGCCTCATACGTCGGTGACCGCTCCCTTGGCCACATTGATCCAGGTTCTTATTCCTCTGGTCTCTTATTTGAAGCTCTCTTAGAAACGGAGGTGAATTAATGACAGATTTAGGAATCATCATCATTTCCCATTCCAAAGGGATTGCCTCTGGCATTCGGGACTTGTTAGTAGAAGTAGCACAAGATGTGGCCATCACCTCAGTTGGAGGCACCGAAGATGGCGGAATTGGCACCAGCTTTGACCAAGTACAAAAAATAGTCGATGAAAACCCCAAAAACGATTTATTGGCATTCTTCGATCTAGGTTCGGCAAGAATGAACTTAGAGATGGTAGCTGATTTCACTGACAAAGAAATCACCATCATGCAAGTCCCAATCGTAGAAGGTTCCTACACCGCAGCAGCCCTCTTGCAAGCAGGTGTCGACAAAGAAGCCATTTTACAACAATTATCAGAATTAGAAATAAAGAAATGAGGTTTAAAGAATGTCATTTATCGGAGAATTATTAGGAACCCTAGTTTTGGTTCTCTTAGGAGACGGTGTTGTTTCAGCAGTTTGTTTAAAAAATACTAAGGCAGAAGGTTCTGGATGGATTGCTATTGCTTTAGGTTGGGGTTTGGCCGTTGCCATTCCGGTCTACATGGTTGGCTTCATGAGTGGTGCCCACCTAAACCCAGCAGTTACAATTGCCCTTGCCTTAACAGGAGGCTTCTCATGGGCTCAAGTTACTCCCTACATTATTGCCCAAATGCTTGGTGCCATGATTGGTGCAACTCTAGTTTTCCTACATTACTACCCACATTGGAAAGAAACAAAAGACGCTCCAACTATCCTTGGCTGTTTTGCAACAGGACCAGCAATTCGTCACACATGGTCTAACGTCTTGGGTGAAATTCTTGGAACAGCAGTTCTTGTCATGACCGTTATGTCATTAGGCCCAAATAAACTATCATCCGGATTTGGCCCATTGATTGTTGGTTTAGTCGTTATTGCAGTTGGTTTTGGTCTTGGTGGAACAACAGGATACGCCCTTAACCCAGCGCGTGATTTAGGTCCTCGTTTAATGCATGCGCTATTGCCAATCCCTAACAAAGGTGATTCTGACTGGTCTTATGCATGGATTCCAGTAATCGCACCTATCATTGGCGGAGCTTTGGGTGCCTTCTTATACCAAATGATTCTATCAGGTATGTAAGAATTGATGATATAGCAAAATGGACCAGGACGACCTAGTCTATTTTTTTATGAAACGGAAGACATGAGGAAGTTCAAATTGAAGTAGAAAAATAGGAAAGGAAATAAGGACTTAGTAAAATTAAGCACTTATGCAGTGGAGAAATGTATTACGTAAAATGAATCACTTGTGAAGTTAGAGAAATGAGAAATTAATAAAATTAAGCTATAATAGAACAAAGATTTTAAGGAAAGGAGCTAACCATGGGAAATCTGCAAAAAAAATATGAAACTGTAAAGAAACTCTATGCTCTTGGTTGGCCTCTGGACCTCTTAGGACGACTCGTTCGCTCTGATGATTTGGATTACCGAGTTGGTTCACCCCTCTTTATGGACTATTGGCAAGCTTCTTACCATGAAGAGAAAGGGAAGATTTTGTTGCGAAATCTTTTAGACCTGATAGGTATGCCATCAGAATTGACAGGTGACTTAAAAGAAACACAAAGATTACTGAAAGCATTTCATCCCAGTTTAAGTCCGGATAGTGACTTTTGGACCCAATTAGCAGCTTTAGTAAACAGAACTTTTCCAAACCGAACACTGGGAAAAGAAGGGGATTTAGAACGTCGTCTCCATCAATTTCGCTATCTGATTTCTAGCCAACAGGCACAGTATGTCAGAGAGCATTATAAGGACCATATTCAAACGGATAGTCAGGCTCTTGCGGATTACTTACGCCATAAGAAAGGCCCAGCTTTTTGGCGAAAATCTGTGGATTATTCATTATCAGAATCTGCTCGTCTTCACAATAAACTAAAAATTGAGGATGATCAAATCCTCTTTCCGGATAATCGTGTTTCCTACAACATTAAATTGTTAATGGGCTTCCATACGGAATTTATTTTAGACAGCAAGGGCCATTTTCTCAATGAATGTGATGCTGAGAAAATCACTGAAAATGGGGTTGTCAATGGGGCTAGTTTTAATTATGGTACGGCAGGAAAAAGGCATTGGGACTTAGATGTCGACCCCATTCGAAAACATGATCCAGCCTTTCGTCGGAAAATTGGACGAGGCTACCGCTCTCCTAAACATATTGCTAAAAAATGGTATCAAGGTCAAATGGATGAATTTGATTTATCCTATTTCAACCGAAAGGGGGCCTTTGGTCGAAGAGGTTTGTCCAGTTACGGACATGTAAAACGAAATAGCCTTTATTTCCGTTGGCACATAAGATTCTTAAAATGGCTGAAATTGTTAGGTATAAAATGATAAGTTGCGAAAATTTCTTTATTAACTCATTCATGATTCAGCCATTATAGAAAAAGTAAATTTCAATATTAAAAGCGGTTGAGATAGCAATCTCAACCGCTTTTTTTGTAAACAGTTTTTAAGCATTAATTGGCTTGTGCCCATTTCTTAGCTAATTTTCTGGAATAACTTGAAATAGCAAAGTTAATGATGAAGTAAATTAAAGTAATAAGAGCATAGAGGGCGAAGACCTGTCCGGCTTGGAAATACTTGCCCATTAATATCTGACTTTTACCAAAGAGTTCCTGAATGGCAATGACTGAATAAAGCAATGAGGTATCTTTAATGACGGTAACAAATTGTGAGATGATAGCGGGTAACATCTTACGATATGCCTGTGGGAAGACAATCACAAGAAAAACCTGACTGGGACTAAAGCCTTGTGCTAAACCGGCCTCTGTTTGTCCATGGTCGACACCATTTAGGCCACCACGAATTATTTCTGCTAGCGCAGCTGAGGTAAAGACTGTAAATGCGGTAATGCCAGCTGGCGTTGATTTCATTTGAAAGACTAAAAAGATAATGAAAATCCAAAGAAGGTTTGGTACATTACGAACAAATTCAATATAGATACCGGCTATTAATTTTAGGATTTTGTTTTTGCCATTTCGCATGATGGCCAACATGGTTCCAAAGATGGTTGATAAAATGATGGAAACTAGGGATATATATAAGGTTAATGCCAAGCCTTGCAGGATAAAGGAAAGGTTGGCGGCAGTAAATACTTGTGACATAAGCTTTCCTCCCTTTATACAGAATAAGATTTCTTATTGGCTTCTTCTTTGCGACGGGCCCAGTTGGCTAAGGGGTAGCAAAGAATGAAATAAAGTATGGCTGCCCCAGCAAAGGCTGGAACATAATTCGTTGTGTCATAGGCCCAAGCCTTGGCGGTGAACATGATGTCAGCGCCAGAAATGATGGCTACGATTGAAGTGTTTTTGATCAGGTTGACCACTTGGTTGGTCATTGGAGGCAAGATAGTCCGCACCGCCTGAGGTAACACAATTAAGCTCATGGTTTGTTGGTAGGTGAAACCTTGTGAAAGAGAGGCTTCGATTTGTCCCTTAGGGACAGCCTCAATACCGGAACGAATAACTTCGGCAATATAGGCACCGTGTAGATACCGACACAAAGAACGGCAGTGAAAAAGGTTGAGATCATGATTTTGCCATTACTAATAATAGCAAGGCCGTAGTAAACAAAAACCAACTGTACAAGTAGTGGTGTGTTTTGGTAAAGTTCAACATAGATTCTGGCAATAGTTTGATTGAGACTTTTCTTTGAGGTTGATAAGGCTCCAAAGACTATTCCTAGGACTAGAGCCAAGATTAAGGCACCAATTGACATGCCCAAAGTATATAAGAATGCTTTTGCAAAAAGCGGAAAACTTGTCAAAAATGCTTGCCATTTCGAAAGTGCAAATGGACTTTCAACTGCTAAGTAGGTCATTAATTGGCTCCTTTCTTATTCTTCTTTGGCAGGTTTTAAATTATATTGATCATAAAGTTTTTGCAAAGTGCCATTTTGAGACCATTTCTTAATCAAACTATTGATATAAGTGGTTAATTTTGCATTGGCCTTAGTACTAGCAATACCGTATGATTGTTGATTAAAACCGTCAGATAATATTTTTGTCTCTTGGCTAAGGTAGCCAGTAAGGATTGATTTATCGACTGAAAAAGCATCGATGCGTTTTGAATATAATGAGATTGCCAGTTCAGGATATGAGCCTAGCTGAACAAATTTAAAGGAAAGCTGATTGGCTTTGGCATATTCTTCAATAGCAGCTTTAGTGGTAGACCCTTGTGCAACACCAATGGTTTGTTTGTTAAGCTCCTTAAGATTGGAAATTTTGCCAGACTTATTAACTAAAAAACCAACTTCATCTCGATAATATGGGTCGGAGAAAGAGTAAGCTGCTTGGCGTTCAGGCGTGATGGTATATGTAGCAATAATCATATCCAATTGACCGTTGTCCAAAAGAGCTTCCCTTGTTTGAGCCGTAACAGCAGTAAAAACGGGTTTCACTTTTAGTGATTTAGCAATTTTGCGTGCTAGGTCAACTTCCATACCTTCATATTTACCCGTCTCAGCACTATAATAACCAAAGTTCGGCACATCTTGTTTAACACCGATTCTTAATTCTCCAGATTTTTTTTTCTTTTGAATAGCGGAGCTTTTAAGAACAGCTTGATCATCTGCTTGTGTGTTAGAAACGCTTAGAAGATTGAGACTTAAGAGAGCCAGTAGGCTGAAGAGAATCCATTTTTTCATCTTATTCATCTGAAATCCTCCTTAAGAACGAACTTTTTTCTTAGCTTGAACTTTTTCACTAGTATGGTTAATAATTTTACTTAAGAATTGTTGGGCACGGGGTTCTTCTGGATGGTCAAAGAAGCCTGCGACATCGGTTGTATCAACAAGTACTTCACCTTCTGCCATAAAGATGATACGATCGGCAACTTCTCGGGCAAAGCCCATTTCATGTGTAACAACGATCATATTTGTTCCATCAGCAGCTAAATTTTGCATAACAGCTAAAACATCACCAATGGTTTCAGGGTCAAGCGCGGATGTTGGTTCATCAAAAAGGAGTAGTTCAGGATTCATGGCAAGACCACGGGCAATAGCAATCCGTTGTTTTTGCCCACCAGATAACATAGATGGAAATGCATCTTTACGATCCCACATATTTACAAAAGTTAAATATTTTTCGGCAATAGCCTCAGCTTCTTGTTTTGATTGGCCCAAAACTTTTATAGGTGCTAAAGTAACATTTTCTAACACAGTTTTGTGAGGATATAAATTAAAATGTTGGAAGACCATACCAACTTCTTTTCGAAGGGTGACTAATTCTTTATTGCTACTGTTAACAATCTCATGTCCATTGACAGTTAGACTGCCTTCTTCGATTTTTTCTAAGCCATTTATAGTGCGAATTAGAGTGGATTTTCCTGATCCGGAAGGTCCAAGGAGAACAACCACCTGCCCTTTTTCAAAACTTAAATTAATGTTTTTTAAAGCGTGATAGTCTCCATAATACTTGTTAACATTCTTAAATTCAATTAGTGCCATAGTATCCTCCTAAATAAGCTTATGTCATAAAATATGACATATAAAGTGTTGCTATATTTTATCATAGGTCTAAATTTCTGTCAATATATTCAGAAAATTGTAAGTATTGTTGAAATTTATTTGTTAATAAAGGCTGTCATTGTCTTTTATACTTAAAATTTGGTATAATTAAAAGGACATTAATATGAATTGAGACCCTAAAAGACAGTGCCGTTTGTTTTTTAGAATAATAATGAAAGTTGAAAAAAGAGGAGTTCTCACATGAAAAAAATTCTTATCGTCGATGATGAAAAGCCGATTTCAGATATTATAAAATTTAATCTTACTAAAGAAGGCTATGATATCATCACTGCCTTTGATGGTCGTGAGGCTGTTGCAGCATTTGAAGAAGAAAAACCGGATTTAGTCATCTTGGATTTGATGCTTCCAGAGATGGATGGTTTGGAAGTTGCGAAAGAAATTAGAAAAACCAGTCATATTCCAATCATTATGCTTTCAGCCAAAGATAGTGAATTTGATAAAGTTATTGGTCTTGAAATTGGTGCGGATGATTATGTCACTAAACCATTTTCAAACCGTGAATTATTGGCCCGTGTAAAAGCACATCTGCGTCGCACAGAAACTATTGAAACAGCTGTGGCTGAAGAAAATGCTTCTTCAGGTAATCAAGAATTAACAATCGGTAACTTGCAAATCTTGCCAGATGCTTTCTTAGCTAAGAAATATGGAAATGAAATTGAGTTAACCCATCGTGAATTTGAATTATTACACCACTTAGCTAATCACATGGGGCAAGTTATGACCCGTGAACACCTCTTGGAAACTGTTTGGGGTTATGATTACTTTGGTGATGTGAGAACTGTTGACGTAACTGTTCGTCGTTTACGTGAAAAAATAGAGGATACACCAAGTCGTCCCGAGTACATCCTAACTCGTCGTGGCGTTGGTTACTACATGAAACAACATGACTAAAGATATAATTGGAAATTTATCCTTATTTGAACTTGCTATCCTTTTATTACTCATTTTTGTTGCTGTTTACTTTATCTATTTGGCGATTCGCGATTATCGAAATGCTAAAATCATAAAGCAAATGAGTCTCAAAATGCGCGATTTGATTAATGGTCGCTATACAGATGATATTACTGGTAAAGCCGATATTGAATTGATTGAATTATCTGAGCAACTAAATGACCTTTCTGATGTTTTCCGCCTTACCCATGAAAATTTAGCCCAGGAGAAAAATCGTCTAGCAAGTATCTTAGCTTATATGAGTGATGGGGTTTTGGCAACAGACCGGACTGGTCAGATTTTGATGGTTAATGAGACAGCACAGAAGCAGTTGAATATTAGCCGAGAAGAGGCTCTCAAGAAAAATATTACGGATTTGCTTGGCAGTGATTCCCCTTATACCTATCGGGAATTGGTTTCCAAAACACCAATTGTTACCATAAACCGTCGCGATGAAACGGGTGAGTTTATTACCCTTCGGCTGCGCTTTGCCTTGAATCGACGTGAAAGTGGCTTCATCTCAGGTTTAGTTGTCGTTTTACACGATACAACGGAACAAGAAAAAGAAGAAAGAGAACGCCGTCTCTTCGTTTCTAACGTTAGCCATGAATTGCGGACGCCATTAACATCAGTTAAGTCTTATCTTGAAGCCTTAGATGAAGGTGCCCTAAAAGAAGATATTGCACCAAGTTTCATCAAGGTTTCATTGGATGAAACGAATCGGATGATGCGGATGATTTCGGATCTTTTAAATCTATCTCGTATCGATAACCAAGTTACTCGTCTTGCTGTTGAAATGACCAATTTTACAGCTTTCATGACATCTATTTTAAACCGTTTTGATTTAGTGCGAAATCAAAATACAGTTGCGGGTAAGAGTTACGAAATCATCAGAGATTACCCAATTACTTCAGTTTGGTTAGAAATTGATAATGATAAGATGACTCAGGTGATTGAAAATATTTTGAATAACGCCATAAAATATTCACCTGATGGTGGCAAAATCCGAGTTAAAATGAAAACGACTGACAGTCAATTAATCATTTCCATTTCGGATCAAGGTTTAGGGATTCCTAAAAAGGATTTGCCACTTATTTTTGACCGATTCTACCGGGTCGACAAGGCTAGGAGCAGGGCTCAGGGGGGAACTGGTTTGGGCTTAGCGATTGCCAAAGAAATTATTAAACAACATAATGGCTTTATTTGGGCCAAAAGTGATTACGGTAAGGGCTCGACCTTTACAATTGTTCTGCCATATGAAAAAGATGTTATGTCGGATGATGACGATGAATGGGAGGACGAAATCGACTAATTTATGACACAAGAAGGATTTAAATACAGTATCTTGGCTTCAGGTTCTTCAGGGAATAGTTTCTACTTGGAAACGCCTAAGAAAAGAATCCTAGTTGATGCTGGATTAACAGGAAAGAAAATTAGCAGTCTGCTGGCAGAAATTGATCGCAAGCCGGAAGATTTGGATGCTATTTTAATTACACATGAACACTCAGACCATATCAAAGGTGTTGGTGTGCTAGCTCGGAAATATCATTTAGATATTTATGCCAATGAAAAAACATGGCAGGTTATTGACGAACGCAATATGATTGGTAAGATTGATGTGGCACAAAAACATGTTTTTGAACGCGATAAGATGATTACCTTTGGAGATTTAGATATTGAAAGTTTCGGAGTCAGTCATGATGCTGCTGATCCTCAATTTTACCGTTTTATGAAGGATAATAAATCTTTTGTCATGCTAACCGATACTGGTTATGTTAGTGACCGCATGTCGGGTATTATTGATAATGCAGATGCTTATTTAATTGAATCCAATCATGACATTGAAATTCTCCGTTCGGGTTCCTACCCATGGAGCCTGAAACAAAGAATTTTATCAGACATGGGGCATTTGTCTAATGAAGATGGTGCTAGTGCTATGATTCGTAGCATGGGTAATAAAACCAAAAAGATTTTTCTCGGTCACTTAAGCAAGGAAAATAACATTAAGGAATTAGCTCATATGACTATGGAAAATCAATTGGCAATGGCGGATTTGGCAGTAGGAAGTGACTTTACCGTTCATGACACATCACCAGATACAGCTATTCCCTTGTCAGATATTTAAAAAGCTATAAAATCAAGAAAAAAGCAAGTGGTTCAAGCAGTCACTTGCTTTTTTTGATATAATAGTAGAGTCTGTATGCAGACCAAAGAAAAGGAGTTATTATGAAAAATTTAAAAGTCCAATTAAAAGAGTCTTTTAACATTGTCTTTAATGACAATGATCTACTTGAAACAGCTTTTACTCACACCTCTTATGCTAATGAGCATCGCCTCCTAAACATTTCACATAATGAACGTTTGGAATTTTTAGGAGACGCCGTTCTACAACTCATCATCTCGGAATATCTTTTTAGCAGATATCCCAATAAACCTGAAGGGGATCTTTCCAAATTACGATCAATGATTGTTCGTGAAGAGAGTCTGGCAGGCTTTTCTCGTTTTTGCTCTTTTGACACTTACATCAAATTAGGTAAGGGTGAAGAAAAATCTGGAGGCCGTAACCGTGATACTATCTTAGGAGATCTTTTTGAGGCCTTTTTAGGAGCTCTCTTATTGGATAAGGGAATTGACAGTGTTCGTGCCTTTCTCAATCAAGTCATGATTCCACAAGTTGAAAAAGGTAATTTTGAAAAGGTCAAGGATTATAAAACAAGTCTTCAGGAAGTGCTCCAAGCTAAAGGCGATATCCAAATTGATTATCAGGTTGTCAAAGAAAGTGGTCCAGCTCATGCCAAAGAATTTGAAGTGGCAGTTTTTGTCAACCAGGAATTAGTTAGTCGAGGAGTGGGCAAATCCAAGAAAATTGCTGAGCAAAAAGCAGCCCGAAATGCCTTGAAAGAGTTGAGTGAGGAATAAATGTTTTTAAAGAAAATTGAAATGCAGGGCTTCAAATCATTTGCGGATAAAACCAAGATTGAGTTTGAAAAAGGGGTCACTGCAGTTGTAGGACCAAATGGTTCTGGGAAATCCAATATTACAGAAAGTCTCCGTTGGGCACTGGGTGAATCTAGTGCCAAAAGTCTACGTGGAGGCAAAATGCCAGATATTATTTTTGCCGGGACAGAGAGCCGAAATGCTTTAAACTTTGCTGAAGTTGCTATCGTTTTGGATAATTCGGATGCTTTTATTAAAGATGCTGGCAAAGAAATACGTGTTGAACGCCATATCTATCGTAATGGTGATAGTGACTATTTGATTGATGGAAAAAAAGTCCGTTTAAGGGATATCCATGATTTATTTATGGATACAGGTTTAGGTAGAGACTCATTCTCTATCATTTCTCAGGGCCGTGTTGAAGAAATTTTTAACAGTAAACCAGAGGAAAGACGAACAATTTTTGAAGAAGCGGCCGGTGTCCTTAAGTATAAAACACGAAAAAAAGAAACCCAAAGCAAATTAACCCAAACACAAGATAATTTAGATCGTCTTGATGATATTATCTATGAATTAGAAACTCAAGTAGGACCTTTGGAAAAACAAGCTAAGGTTGCCCGAGAATACAATCGTCTTGAGGATGAACGGAAAGAACTTCATCTTTCCATTTTGGTTGAAGATGTCAAAGCTGATAAAAAAAGATTGGCAGAAACTGAAGAAAGTTTAGCAAAAGTTCTAGAAGACTTGAAAGCTTATCATCAGCAAAGAGAAGCACTAGAAGTTGAAAACCAAAAACTGAAAGCTAAACGCCAAGAATTAATTCGTGAAAGTGAAAGTAAGCAAAGCGAACTTCTTGAACTAACCAAAGCTGAGGCTGAACTCAAAAGTCAAATTGATTTGATTAAACTCGAAACGAGTCAAAAGAATGAGAAAAAAGCAGAAACCAGTACTCAAATTGCCAACTTAGAAGCAGAACTTGAAACACTCATGCATTCTATTGATGAAAAAAAATCAGCCTTAAACACCATTGAAAGTAGAAAAGAAGAGAATACTCAATCTCTAAAAGAGATTCTAGAAGATTTGCAACGTTTCTCTGGTGATCCAGATCACTTATTGGAAAAACTCAGAACCGATTACCTTGCATTAATGCAAGACGAAGCCCGAGTAAGTAATCAACTCACTTTATTGAAATCAGAATTGGCAAAGGAAGATCTTGCTAAAGAAAGACAAGCTCAGACCTTAATCCAGCAAGCTAAACAAGTTAAGGAATTTAAGCAAAGCTATGAGGAACTTGCAAATAGCTATCAAGAGACAAGCAACCATTTGCAAGAGCTCTTACAAGACTATCAAGAAAAAGCTAAGTCTATACAAGGTCTAAAAGAAGCTTATCAAATGGCACAAACTAAGCTTTTTGATTATTTGGATCAGAAGAAAGCGAAAGAAGCAAGGCTAAATAGCTTAGAAGCCATCCAAAAAAATCATAGTCAGTTTTATGCCGGTGTCCGTGCCGTTCTGCAAGCTTCAAACCAATTACAAGGAATCCTAGGTGCGGTAAGTGAACACCTTAGCTTTGATACTCAGTACCAAACAGCGCTTGAAATTGCTTTAGGAGCAAGTAGCCAAAATATTATTGTCAAGGATGAGGCAGCAGCCAAGGCAGCCATTGCCTACCTTAAGAAAAACCGTCAGGGTCGTGCTACCTTCTTACCTTTAACAACAATTAAAGCCCGTTATCTTGCAGATACACAATTATCACAATTGCAAAAATCTGAAGGTTTTCTTGGAACGGCAGAATCCTTAGTAACCTATAATGAGGAATTAGCTCATATATTCAAAAATCTCTTAAACATGACAGTTATTTTTGATACTATCGATAATGCCAATAAAGCAGCTAAAGCACTTCACTATAAGGTCCGCATAGTCACCTTGGATGGTACGGAATTGCGACCAGGTGGTTCTTTTGCCGGAGGTGCTAATCGCCAAAATAATACCACCTTCATTAAGCCGGAAATGGATAATATCCAAGCCAGTTTAGAAGACCTACACCAAGAAATCCGTAATAAGGAAAAAGAAGTGGCTGCTCAAAAAAATGCCGTCGAAAGTGCTGAAGAGTATTTAACTAAACTTAAGGCAGAAGGTGAAGCTTGTCGCCTTCAAGAACAAGAGTTATCCTTCAAAGTGACTCAATTACAAGAAAAGCTAGAGGATGCCCAAGCTATTCTAGATAACTTGCAAAACTTGCAAAAACAAGATAGTCAGCGGAATTTCACTGAAGAGATAGCTGAATTAGAGGCAAAATTGCAAGCATTAAATGTTCGAAAAACTGATCTTAATCAGGAAATGGAAACGATTAAAACAGATAAAGACAGTATCAATCGCAAAAAAGCCAGCTTAACAGAAGCTCTGGCCCAAGCTCGCTTGGCTGAACGAGACATTGCCAATGAAAAACGCTTTGAGGAAAGTCATTTGCACCGACTCCAGGCAGATAAAGACCAAAAAGAAGAAAACTTAAACCAATTACAAACCTTTCTAAACAGCCATATTTCAGAAGAAGATATTACCCGTTTACCAGCTTTAGAGACTCATCTGGGTGAAATTGCAGAGCGGAAAAGTTCTGTTGAACAGCATTTAGTACGACTCCGCTTTGAAAATGATGACTATCAGGCGCAGCTGGAAGAATTAGAAGAAAAGCTGCTTCGTGAACAAAGCAAGAATGAAGATTTTATCCGTAAACAAACCAAAGCAGAAGCTGACTTGGAACAGGTAACAGGACGCTTACGAAATCATGCTAAGACCTTAACGGAAGAATTCCAAATGAGCTTTGAAGAAGCTGAAACGAAAACTCAAGTCATTGAAGATATTACTTTGTCTAAGCAAGAGCTCCAAAAAATTCAACGTCAAATCCGTGCCTTAGGTCCAATTAACAGTGATGCCATTGCTCAATTTGAGGAAGTTTCGGAAAGATTACAATTTTTAAATGGACAAAAGGCTGACCTAAATAAGGCTAAGAATATGCTTCTTGAAACAATTGCCCAAATGGATTCAGAGGTTAAGGCTCGCTTCAAAGTGACCTTTGAAGCTATTCGAACAAGTTTCCAGGAAACCTTCAAACAAATGTTTGGTGGCGGTTCTGCCGATTTGATTCTTACCGATGGTGACTTGTTGACTTCGGGAATTGAGATTTCCGTGCAACCTCCAGGGAAGAAAATTCAGTCCCTCAATCTCATGTCTGGTGGTGAAAAAGCACTTTCTGCTTTAGCTCTGCTATTTGCCATCATCCGCGTTAAGACCATTCCATTTGTTATCCTTGACGAGGTTGAGGCCGCATTGGATGAAGCTAATGTAAAACGTTTTGGTGACTATTTGAACCGTTTTGATAAGGATAGTCAGTTCATTGTTGTTACCCATCGAAAGGGAACGATGGCTGCTGCCGATAGTATATATGGGATTACCATGCAGGAATCAGGTATTTCGAAAGTAGTCTCTGTAAAACTTAAAGATTCAGAAAATCTCAGCTTTTTGAATTAGGAGCTGAAAAGGAGATAGATGATAAATGATTAAATTATTAGCCAGTGATATGGATGGAACTTTTTTAGATAATCAGCGCAGCTATGATAAAGAGCGATTAGCTGCACTCTTACCCAAATTAAAGGAAAAGGGAATGGTTTTTGCTGTTTCTAGTGGTCGTTCTTTATTAGCTATAGATCATTTATTTGAAGATTTCTTAGATGATATTGCTGTTATTGCTGAAAATGGCTCAATTGTTCAGTACCAAAATCGCGTGATTTTTGCTGATTTTATGACTAAGGAGCAGTATATTGAAATTGCCCAAGCTATTTTGAAGAATCCTTTCTATGTTGAAACAGGAATGCTATTTTCTGGTCAGAAAGGGGCCTACATTTTACAAGGTGCTAGCCAAGATTACATTGACCGTATGCACCTCTATTATGAAAATATCTCGGTAATAAATGATTTTGATCAGATGGATGATGACTCAATCTTTAAAATTACAACCACTTTTACCAGTGATACCGTACTTGAAGGAAGTGACTGGTTAGATCAGCAAATTCCTTATGTTTCAGCTGTTACAACAGGTTTTGAGTCCATCGATATTATTTTATCAGAGGTCAATAAAGGATTTGGTATTGATCACCTCTGTCAGGCACTTGATATCACCCCTGACCAGGTTATTGCTTTCGGTGATAATTTAAACGATTATCAGATGTTGGAATATGTGGGTCATGCAGTAGCAACAGCAAACGCTCGTCCAGAAATAATAGCAATTGCTGATGAAGTGATAGGCGACTGTAATGAGCAATCAGTCATGACCTATATGGAAGGGTTGGTTTAGAAATGACATATAAAATTTTAGCTTTGGATTTAGATGGTACACTCTTTAACACTGAAAAAATTGTCAGTGATGCCAATAAAGCTGCCCTTCAAGCTGCAAAAGAAAAAGGGGTTAAAGTTGTCATTACAACTGGCCGTCCTCTAGCAGCAATCGGTAATTTACTTGAAGAATTAGACTTAATTCATGAAGATGATTATAGCATTACCTTCAATGGTGGTTTAGTCCAAAAAAATACGGGACAAGTTCTTGATAAAAGCTCTTTAACTTTTGAAGAAGTTGCCTATGTGCATGACCAACTTAAAACAATTGGTTTGCCTACAGATATTTTATCAGAGGGAACAGTATTTAGTATCCCCAGTCCAGATGGTCGTAAAAGTCAATATCAACAAGCAAATCCCCTTTTAAATTTTGTTGAATTAGGGTCATTAGAAGACTTATCAAAAGATATTATTTATAATAAAATTGTAACCGTTACAGATGCTGACTTTATTGATCAGCAACTGGCTAAATTACCAGAAAATACTTTTGAAGCTTTTGAATATTTTAAATCACGAGATATCATCTTTGAAGTTATGCCTAAAGGCGTTCATAAAGCATTTGGTTTACAGTTATTGGGTAAACATCTCGGTTTTGAAGCTAAAGATGTGATGGCAATGGGTGATGAAGCAAACGATTTTACCATGTTGGCTTGGGCTGGCTTAGGGGTAGCAATGGCTAACGCAGTCGATGAAGCGAAACAAATCGCAGATGTTGTCACTAGCCTAAGTAATGACCAATCCGGAGTGGCTGAAGCCGTTCAAAAATACATATTAGATGAGGTAAACTAATGGGATTATTTGATAGATTATTTGGTTCCAAAAAAGAAGACAAAAAAGAGGAACTTGATTTACCTGAATTGACTGAGATTGAAGAAGATCCTCCGCAAGACCTTGAAAGTCTTGAAAATAATGAAGATACTCAAGTGTCAGAAGATGACTTGTTCAGTTCTAATATCGAGCAAACTGAAAATGAGAGTCTCTCTGACTTGGCTCAAGAAAGTTTAACAGAGACTCAAGAACAAAATTCTCTTGACGACCTTGAAAGGTCGCAATTGACTCCTCTTGAAACCGTCAGTCTTGATGAGACTATAATCAATTCTGATTCAGAAAAAGTAGTCATTGGACAAGAAGCTTCAGAGCCTGTTGATTTAAAACAAGAAGTTTCAGAATATGTTAATACAGAAGAAGATTCAGAACAGGTTATTTCAGAACCCATGCAAATTGAACCTATCTATTCCGGCAATGAGGAAGCTGAATTGGCTGAAATCAATCAGGGTGACAGTAATCAAAATGAAAATGATGAGGTTAAAACTAGCTCATACTCCGTTATGGATGAGTATTATCAACGAAAAGCTGCTTTTGAAGAACAATTACGACAAGGGACTTTTTCCAAACAAGAAAGTTCAGACTCAGATGCTGAAGTTGGAACAAACCAACAGACTGTGGACTTGGCAAACGGAGTACAGGAGTCAGAAAGTGATCAGGAGAAATACGATCGCTCCTTGAAAAAAACCAGAACAGGATTTGCTAGTCGCTTAAATGCCTTTTTTGCCAACTTCCGTAGTGTCGATGAAGAATTTTTTGAAGAATTAGAAGAGATGCTGATTCTGTCAGACGTTGGTGTGACTGTTGCAACGAAGTTAACTGATGAGCTCCGCCAAGAAGCTAAATTAGAGAATGCGAAAAAGCCAGAGGCCTTGAGAAGGGTTATTATTGAAAAGCTAGTCGACATTTATGAAAAAGATGGCGTCTATAATGAAAAAATTAATTACCAAGACGATTTAACTGTTATGCTTTTTGTTGGTGTTAACGGGGTCGGAAAGACAACTTCTATTGGGAAATTAGCCTATCGTTATAAAGCTGAAGGTAAGAAGGTGATGTTGGTTGCGGCGGATACATTCCGGGCAGGAGCTGTGGCTCAGTTGGTTGAATGGGGTCGTCGCGTCGGTGTTCCTGTTGTTACCGGTCCTGAAAAAGCAGATCCAGCTTCAGTTGTTTTTGATGGAGTAGAAAGAGCTGTAGCTGAAGGTATTGATATTTTATTGATTGATACAGCTGGTCGCTTGCAAAACAAGGAAAATCTAATGGCTGAGCTTGAAAAAATGGGGCGTATTATTAAGAGAGTTATTCCAGATGCACCACATGAAACCCTCTTAGCATTAGATGCGTCAACAGGACAAAATGCTTTGAGCCAAGCTAAAGAATTTTCGAAAATCATGCCGCTAACAGGACTTATTTTAACGAAGATAGATGGAAGTGCCAAAGGTGGTGTTGTTCTAGCTATTCGTCAAGAATTAGATATCCCGGTTAAGTTTATTGGTTTTGGTGAAAAAATTGATGATATAGGTGAATTTGATTCAGAAGACTTTATGAAGAGTCTTCTTGGTGATTTAATTTAACCCATTTAGAAAGAAAATCATGGCAAAAACTGTAAGTGTTGATATTGAGCATTACAAAGACTTAGCTCAGCAAAAACAAGCTGAACACCGAAAATTTTTAGCTCAATTAAAAAAGAAACCGCCAAAAAATTTAGACAAGCTTGTCCAAGAAATTCATAGGGAAGTTTTTCAAGAAATTGATTGTACGGCCTGTGCTAATTGTTGTAAGACTCTGGGTCCACTTTTTACGGAAGCTGATATTGAACGGATTTCTAAGCATTTTCGAATGAAGTTAGCAGCTTTCGAGGACCTCTATTTACAAGTAGACGAAGATAATGATAAGATTTTTAAGAGTATGCCCTGTCCATTTTTAGGGGATGACAATCTTTGCAGTATTTATGATGTTCGACCCAAAGCTTGTAGAGAATTCCCGCATACGGACCGGAAGAAAATCTATCAAATTAACCATTTGACTATTAAAAATACCTTGACCTGTCCGGCAGCCTACCTCTTTGTTGAAAAATTAAAAACGCGTCTATAAAAAAGAAAGTTTTCTTCTCTGACCACTCTTAGCAACTGCTAAATTTGGCTTTTGAGAAAAAACTTTCTTTTTTGATGTCATATTAATCTAATTGATTGTAATAGGCTTGAACCAATTGTAGAAAATCAGCCATGGTGTAGCTGGAATTGAAATAGGAATAAGCAGAACGGTTCCAGTAGTCGCTAGGATCGACATGGTCGGTTCCTCCTAGGTAAAGGGAGACCATTTCATGACTCCATAGGGAGCCTTGGCCATTTTTTTGACCTAATTCTAGGGGTAATTGGTATTTTTTTAACATTTGAGCACTGTAATAGGCAGCGTTAGCTAATTGCAAGGCAAAGCTATCAGGGCTATACTCATGTGGCATTTCAAATTGGATGTAATGGGGATTGGCCTTTGGCCCAGCACCTTGAGCCATAAAGTTATCTTTGGCTATTTTTCGGATTTCCTGGCTATCAATAAAGGTATGGACAAAGACACCATCTTTGGGGTAATTTTTGGTCATATAAGTGACTTCATCATCGATAGTAGTGCTTTCAGTTCCAGTATCATGGATGATTATCCCTTTAGGTTTGGAAGGAAAATCGAGGTAGGGAATCTGATTAAAGGTTTTGACATAAGCAGTTTCAATTTTCCCTTTGGGGTAGCCTAAAGATTGGATATATGCATTGATTGGGTTGCTCTGATTAATACTCAGTGAAGAACTATCAATAAGGTAACTATGATTTTGCTCCTTAATTTTGGCAAAGAGAACTTTTTGTCCCCGATACCAGCCCAAGTGATAGCTAGTCACTATGACCTCTTTATTTTTAGTTAGGACTTTTGGAAAGAGGAGGAGGTTGGAAGAATAGGCTTTGCTGTTTTCTGATTTGATTATGGCTGTTTCTGGGTTATCATAGGATTTAATACTGATAAGCATAGATGAAAAGATAAAAACTAGTAGTACTGCAATAAGGAAGAGGATCCACTTTAGTCTTGTCTTGTGTCTATGACTTAAATTTTTAGGAATTTTTATTTTTTTAGGAATCATATTTTATATTGTAACAAAAAAGAAGTTGGTTAGGCATTTTAATTGATTGATTAGTCTGTTTTGACAGACAAATGAATTCTCTATATACTGAGAGAAAAAAGAAGGTGGACGGAAATGAAACTATTGATTGCTGGTGGATCAGGCTTTTTAGGGCGTCAGCTGATTGCGACAGCTCTGGAAAAGGGACATCAAGTGACCTATCTTGCCAGACATCAGGCAAAAGGGTTAGTATTTGCTAGTCAACAGGTCACCTTTTTTGAAGCTGATTTATTAAAAGATAATCACTTAGATTTATCATCTTATGGATTTGATTTAATGATTGATTTTGTGGGTGCCATTAAGCCAAGTCAATTAGATAAGCTAAATGTCCGAGCAACCAAGTCAGCCATTAAAATCTGTCAAGAGAGTCACATTAAACATTTTGTCTATATTTCTGCCAGTGGCGGTTATCCAGCCTATGTTAGAAGTAAAAGGCGAGCAGAGGAGCTTGTAAAATTGAGTGAAATAAATTATCTGATTGTCAGGCCAGGACTCCTGTTTGCAGAAGAACGACCTAAAACTATTTTCCAAGCTTGGGTTTTAAGATGCATACTCGGGCTACCATTTATTAGATCTAAACTGAAGCACTTGGCGCCAGTCAGCACAATAGAAGTGGCAAATAAGATTTTTGCAGCAATAGAAGATGAAATTCCAAATACTTTACTAACTTTTGAATCTCAAAAAAATCCTTAAGTCATCTTAAGGATTTTTTGTGTTATCTTATTTTCCTTTTTTCAAGGATGAAAACATTCCAATGTAGAGCAGATAATTTAGGAATGCGAAAATAGCGAATAAGAAGTAAACAGAACCCACCCCTTTAGAAAAAGTAGAAGCTTGGTTGGCCATAATTGCAGCAAGGGCTGTCCCAAGGGCACCGGCGAACTGTTGCATCATTTGAAAGATAGCTGTCGCATCAGCGTTTTTTGAAATAGGAAGATTACCAATAGCAGTAGTTAAGGTATTATTAAAGGTCATATTGCGTCCAATAGTGAAGACAATATAGAGGATTGTAAATGGAAGAATCGAAAAATTCGGAATCATGATAGTAATTAGAACTAATGAGAGGAAGAAGAGGCTGTTACCAATGTACAATGATAATTTTGGCCCTTTTTCGTCGTAGAATTTCCCTAAAAGTGGAGCTAGAAAGGCCCCCAGTAATGTTCCTGGTAAGAGTGTCATACCAGCAGTAGAACTACTCGCAATTTTTTCCAAGACGATAAAGTTGGGGGTAATAAAATTAATGCCCAAATTAATCATCTGGAATGTGAAGAAAGGAATCAATCCAAAACTCACAGATGGAATTTTTAAAATACGGATATCAAGAAAGGGTTCCTTGCGATGTAAACTTTGATAAAGAAAGAGAGCAAAAGTTACTAAGAAAATCAGGAGATACCAAACATTAAGTCCAGCTTTTTCTAGGCTTGAAATCATTAATAAGGCCATTGTCAAACTAATAGAGAGAGCAGTAAAACCAATGAAATCAAAAGAAACTTTTTGACCTTTAGGAGAATCAACCAAATAAGGGTAAGCAATAAGACTTGCGATAATCGGAAAAGGTAAGATGCAGATAAAAATCCACTGCCAAGCAAAGTGACTAATCATAAAACCACCATATGTTGGACCAAAGGCTGGCGCAAGACTGATAATAAGTCCACCCAAGCCCATGTAAGTCCCGATTTTTTTCTCAGGAACCCGTTCTAAAATGATGTTAAACATTTGGGGCATAATAATCCCAGTAGCAACACCTTGTATGACCCGAGAGAGAAGCATTACCCAAAAAGAAGTTGTTAAGGCTGCTAGTAAGGTTCCAAAGATCATGAGACTTGAAGCGGTGAAAAAGATTTGACGTTCGCCAAAATTCTTTTTTAATGCTGCTGAGGCGGTGGTCATGATAGCAACAGCTAATAAATAGATTGTGGTGATCCACTGCAAATGACTTAGGGGTTGATGATAAACGGACATCATTTTTGGAAAGGTCACATTCATACTGGTTTCAGACAGGATACCTGAAAAACCAATCATAGCAATGGCGATAATAGCCATTAAGGTTTCTTTACTTACTTTTTCAATTTTTGTGTGCATTATTCCTCCTTGAGAATTTTATATTCTAGTTCGATTTTTGGACAAGATAAAAGAAGGGAAAGCTCACCAACATGTGGATAAAATTGAGAAGCTTTCCACTTCATATTTTAAAAGATACGATAAACATAAGGATTATTTGGCTTATTGGTTTCCTGAACCTGTTCAATATGAAGAACAGGTAGGGTTTGATCAAGTTCCTTACTATATTCGGATTGTATTCGACCTTTGATTGTTAGCCAAGTATTGTTTGGATAAGAAGTTTTATTTCCCGTTGTTAACAAACCATAGACTCCCGAGTCAGCAATACAGTGGATAATACCGAAACGGAATAGGAATTGATAGTGTTCATGTCCCGGTTCGTTGTAAACAAATCCAGTGTATTCAATATCACGATTGGTGAATTCATCAGGATAAAGATAGATTAACTCCATAACCTCCATGTAATTGTCAGTTGTAATGGTGACGGGTTGATTTCCTTGGTACTTTTTCAATTCCTTACGCATCTCTCTTTGATAGGCAGACTTTGTAAAGTAAAGACTCGTGTCAGGTTTCAGATATTGGACAGTTGTTCCATCATCACTTGTCCCTGATCGAGTTGAACCAGCTGCCAATGGGAAGGTGTACCCTTTGGCAGATACTGTCGTTGAATCTAAGCTAACTGTTGGGATAAACAATCCAATAAAGACTGGGATTATTAGTATTATTGGACTGGTAATAATAGCCAATTTTCCCTTAAGATGACTCTCTGTCTTGATATTTTTCATCCAGGTATATAGCTGGATAAGGGCTAATAAGAAAGAGAGAATCATTGAAATATAAGCTAAATAAGAGTAGCGCGTGTTGATGTATTGATCCAACTTACCAGATAATTCTAGGTACATGGTCAATTCAAAATAGGCTGCTAAGATAAGAAAGCGAATCATCCAATCACCCCCACTCCTAAACAATATAAGACGATAACCATAACAGAAAGGCTAATAAACTGAATGATAAATTTGCCTTTAAAAGCTTTGGTCATCATCATCAGATTTTTAATATCAACCATGGGTCCAATTAATAAAAAGGCCAGTACAGGCGCAATACCAAAAGTTGATAAGAGTGAAGCACCAATAAAGGCATCAGCTTCTGAACAGAGGGATAAGATAAAGGCCAAAAGCATCATAACTAAAATTGCCGTTAAGGGGTTGTGCCCAATTGTTGTTAAAATTCGCGTTGGCACATAAATCTGCATGGCAGAAGCAATCATGGTTCCGAAAACTAAATAGCGGCCAGTATCAAAGAATTCATCGATGGCATGAACCAGCGCTAAATAAATTCTACTAGGCCACGATTCTCCCGCGTAATTATGGAAGTGAATGTGGTTGTCGCCTTCTTTTAAGATATCCTCGTCAAGCACGAAAGCTAGCATAGAGCCGATTGTAATGGCTACGATAATAGCTCCTAGAAGTCGCAATATCAAAAACCGCAGGGAATTCCCAAAAGCCGAATAGGTCGCAAAGAGAACGATTGGATTAATAATCGGAGCTGTCGCTAAAAAGGGGACGGCGGTATAACTTGGAACTTTCTTCTGTAAGAATCGATTGATAATGGGAATGATACCACACTCACATGAAGGAAAAACAAATCCGATAAAAGTACCAAAAAGGACACGGGGAAATTTGGACTTAGGTAAGTATTTTTGCACTAAATCGGGCGTGACAAAGACTTCAATGCAGCCAGATAAGATGGTGCCCAACAAGACGAAGGGTAACGCTTCAATAATGATGGAAAGAAAAATAGCAAACCATTGGAGGACACTTGGTGGCAAATTAGAAAAGAGGTTTAGCATAGGAGACCTCCTATAAAAAGATAAGAATCAAGCTGTAAAGACTTAATCATTCTTTTTTTCCTTGTCAGCAAGTTCATCAATCAGTTTGCCTTCAGCATCCACATTGATTGGTTTATCAAAATTTGGAATTGAAGCAAAGCCTGCCATCATTTTTTCAAGATCATCATTTTTTTTATGGGTAATAGCCATTTGGAATACCAACTTTCATTCAAGATATTCCTATTATACTATCTAATTGAAAGAAATGAAAAGAAAAATTCAAGTTGACTTTTTAAATTGATGAAGAAAAGCAGAGGATAGTATAGGAAATTCCTTTCTTTCTACAAGTCAGAAAAAATGTAAAAGAGTATACTATAATTAAGAAAAAATGACGAGGTAATTTTATGAAAGTAAAAGTAGAACACATTGGACTTTGGACTAAAGATATTGAGGCTATGAAAGACTTTTATTGTAAGTATTTTGAAGCCAGGTCAACAGAACTTTACCATAATACCAAGACGGGTTTTTATTCCTATTTTCTAACATTTGAATCAGGTGCTCGTTTAGAATTGATGCACCGCGAAGACATAGCGGAAAGTCATCCAGACAGTCTTGGTTTTGCTCATTTAGCTTTTTCATTGGGATCAAAAGATGCCGTTGATGAGTTTGCTTATTACATGCAAAGTCAAGGTTTTCCTATTCAAAACGGTCCAAGAACAACAGGTGACGGCTACTATGAAGCCGTTATTCATGATCTAGAAGGTAACATTCTTGAATTAACCATCTAACTTGGAAAAATGTTTTTATTTACAAGCTTGAAGAGTCTGGGTCATATTCCTAGGCTCTGATTTTTTTGTCAGGCTTAATATATAAAAAGTCGATAATTGGCATCTTTAATAATTCTAAAAATAGTGAAAAATCTTTGGTTTTTCTGTAGGAAAAGTTGGCTAAAAAAGCTGATAGCACTTACATTTTTCATTTAGCGACTTAAAAAAGATTTTTCTTAGAATTATGATATAATGACAATTATAGGAGTAGATAGTAGAAAATGAAAAAACAGATTTTATTAGTTGATGATGAAGAACATATTTTGCGTTTATTGGACTATCATTTGGAAAAAGAGGGTTATGCGACTGAGCTCGTTGGTGATGGTAGATCAGCATTAAAATTAGCTGAATCAGAGCATTTTGACTTTATTCTTCTCGATATTATGCTCCCACAATTAGATGGTATTGAAGTTTGTAAACGGATTAGAGCAAAAGGCATTAAGACCCCAATTATGATGGTATCAGCTAAGGGAGAAGAGTTCGATAAAGTTTTAGCACTTGAACTAGGGGCTGATGACTATATGACCAAACCATTTAGTCCTCGTGAACTAATTGCTCGTCTCAAGGCAATTTTAAGAAGAACAGAAAAAGAAGACCAGCAGACTGACGATAGTATTGGCTTACCCGAAGAATACTGGAAGGTCAACAATCTTCTCATTTATCCAGAGCGACATGAGATTTATAAAAATCAAGAGTTGCTCAATTTAACGCCAAAAGAATTTGAACTCTTGTTATATTTAGTTAAACATCCTAATATGACTTTGACAAGAGAAAGATTACTAGAACGTATTTGGGGTTATGATTTCGGACAAGAAACCCGATTAGTTGATGTTCATATTGGAAAGTTAAGGGAAAAAATTGAGGATGATCCTAAAAATCCAAAATTCATCAAAACGATTCGTGGCTATGGCTATAAATTTAAGGAGATAAAGGATGAAAAAGAATCTTAGACTTTTACTCATCTTTCTAGCTATTGCTATTTTGGCACTTGTTTTATCTCTCTTAAATCCGAAATGGCACATGCTTTTCTTGTTAATAACCACATTTTTCATCTTATTGTCCTACCTACCTCTACAGAGATTATTAGAGTGGGAAAAACAATTTCAAGTCTTAGGCACTGGCAAATTTGTCAATCCAGATAGTTTTTTTCCAAAAAGTCAGGAAGACTTGAAGGTTACTTTTACGCAATTTGAAGCAATGCAAAATAAACTGGAATCTTGTCACGAAGAACACGCCAGACTTTCCGGTAACTTGGAAGCTCTTATTTCACATTTAACGATGGGGATGTTGCTTGTCAATAAAGAAAAAGAAATTGTAATCTATAGTAAATCCCTACCAAACTATTTTCCGGAAGCTGGTCAGTTTTTTGAGCGAATTGAGGATATTGGAAGAACAGATATCAAGGCAGCGGTTTCCCAAGCCTTTGATACGCGACTTACAGTAAAAAAAGAATTAAAAGGATTCCACGATGGTGACTTAATTCTTGAAGTGACGGCTATTCCCATTTCTAATCAAGCAGGAGAAGTTGAACAAGTACTTGTTTTGCTTTATGATTTAACAACCATCAGAGCTTATGAAAAATTGAATATGGATTTTGTTTCGAATGCCTCACATGAGTTACGGACTCCGGTTACCTCCATTAAAGGTTTCGCTGAAACCATAAAAAATATGCCGGAAGATGAAAAAGAATTAAAAGCAGAGTTTTTAGATATCATTTATAATGAAAGTTTACGCTTAGAACACATTGTGGAACACATGTTAACTCTTTCAAGGGTTAAAAAGACACAGTTGCAGAAAACGCATTTCTCAGTAAACGAATTCCTTCGATATATTGGCAATAGTATGAAACACCAGTTGGGTCAAAAACATTTACAATTGGATTTTGCCTTGGACCAAGATTTAACAATCGAGTCAGATAAGTACCTCTTGTCACAAATATTACTCAATTTGATGTCAAATGCCATTCGCTATACTGATGAGGGTGGAACAATTACTATATCAAGTCATTTTGATGGCCACCACTTAGGAATATCGGTAAAAGACACAGGGATTGGAATTAGCCAAATCGAATTAGATCGAATATTTGAACGCTTCTATCGGGTAAATAAGGGTAGGAGTCGTCAGAGTGGTGGAACTGGTCTTGGTTTGTCTATTGTAAAAGAATTAAGTCAAATATTAGGTGGCGAAGTTACCGTCCAAAGTCGACTTGGAAAAGGAAGTCAATTTACACTGACTTTGCCAAGCTATCTCATTAGAGAAATGACAGAAAATCGAGAAAATAAGAATTAGTCAATAGACTAATTCTTTCTTTTTTTGATAAAAGTTCAAGATTTACAAAATCTTTACAATAATCACTCATAAATCTTTACAAAGAGTTGGTAGACTATAAAGTGTAGGAAAACTACAACAGAATTTATCAAAAAATAAAAAAAGGTGAATATTATGAAAATGAAAAAAATGCTTACGTTAGCAGTTCTTGGTTTATCAGGATTTGGTCTTGCAGCATGTGGAAATAACAATGCAGATTCTGGTTCAGATGCATCTAAAAGTGGTGGTAAAATTGAAGTAATCACACGTGAAGACGGATCAGGTACTCGTGGAGCATTTACTGAAATCACTGGAATCTTGAAAAAAGATGGTGACAAAGAAGTTGATAACACATCTAAATCAGCAGTTGTTCAAAACAGTACAGAAGGAGTTATCTCAGCAGTATCTGGTAACGAAAACGCTGTAGGATATATCTCACTTGGTTCACTTAACGACAACGTTAAAGCACTTAAAGTTGATGGTGTTGAAGCTTCATCTAAAACAGTATTAGATGGTGAGTACCCATTACAACGTCCGTTCAACATTGTCTTCAATGAAGAACTTTCAGAACTTGGAAAAGACTTTATCGCATACATCCATTCTAAACAAGGTCAAGCAGTTGTAACTGACAACAAATTCGTTGAAGCTAAAACAGAAACTAAAGAATACACTTCACAAAAAATGTCTGGTAAACTTTCAGTAGTTGGTTCAACATCAGTTTCTCCACTTATGGAAAAACTTGCTGAAGCTTACAAAAAAGAAAATCCAGATGTAACAATCGACATCACATCAAATGGTTCATCTGCAGGTATCACAGCAGCACAAGAAAAAACTGCTGACATCGGTATGGTATCTCGTGAGTTAACTCCTGAAGAAGGAAAAGGACTTAAACATGATGCAATCGCTCTTGACGGAATCGCAGTAGTTGTTCATAAAGACAACAAAGCAGAAGAAATCAGCATGAGCGCAATCACAGATATCTTCACTGGTAAAGTAACTAGCTGGGATAAAGTAAAATAAGTCGATTAATTTGTAAGGGAGACTTAGGTCTCCCTTACTTTCATTGTTTAGAAAGGAAAGCATGTGAAAAAACAAGCTTTTAGAGAAGAACTATTTAGAATCATATTCTTTCTAAGTGCAGCAACTGCTATTATTGCAATCTTGCTCATTTGTATTTTTATTTTCATGAATGGTTTACCATTTATAGCCAAATATGGGGTCGGCAATTTCTTGTTAGGAAAGGACTGGTCACCATCTAATTCACCAGCAAGTTTTGGCATTTTGCCAATGATTTTAGGATCATTTTTAATTACTATTGGAGCAATTATTCTTGGAGTACCTACAGGTATCTTTACATCTGTTTTTATGGTTTACTACTGTCCAAAACAGCTCTATACCTTCCTAAAATCTGCAGTAAACTTAATGGCAGCTATTCCATCAATCGTTTATGGTTTCTTTGGTTTACAATTACTTGTACCTTGGATCAGAACCTTTGCAGGGAATGGGATGAGTGTTTTGACTGCTTCAATTCTTTTGGGAATTATGATTTTACCAACTATTATTTCTTTGTCTGAGTCTGCGATTAGAACAGTACCTGCCACTTATTATTCAGGTAGTTTAGCTTTGGGTGCAACACATGAAAGAACCATTTTTAAGGTTATTTTACCTGCAGCTAAATCAGGTATCTTCTCAGCAATCATTCTAGGAATTGGTCGTGCAATTGGTGAGACCATGGCCGTGATTTTAGTAGCAGGAAATCAACCGATTATCCCAGCTGGTATATTTGAAGGTACTCGTACAATGACGACTAATATTGTCCTTGAGATGGCCTATGCCTCAGGACAACATAGGGAAGCTTTGATTGCAACATCAGCAGTATTGTTTGTTTTCATTCTATTAATCAATGCTTGCTTTGCTTACGTGAAAGGAAAATCAGCTCATGAGTAAATATATTTTAAAAAGCTTGGTTTATCTTTTTACCATTCTTACATTCGGATCCCTTTTCTTAATCATAGGATTCATACTTGTAAATGGTCTTCCAAGTATTACACCTAAATTATTTGAGTGGACCTATACTTCAGATAATGTTTCCTTGATGCCAGCCATCGTATCAACAGTTATTTTGGTCTTTGGTTCCCTCTTATTAGCCTTGCCTATCGGTGTTTTCGCAGGTTTCTACTTGGTTGAATACGCGAAAAAAGGTTCGGTTTGGGTTAAAATTATTCGTATCGCAGCTGATACCCTTTCCGGAATTCCGTCAATCGTTTTTGGTTTGTTTGGGATGCTCTTCTTTGTAGTCTTTCTAGGTTTCCAGTATTCATTACTATCCGGTATTTTAACATCGGTTATCATGGTATTACCTGTTATTATTCGAGCAACAGAAGAAGCCTTACTTTCTGTAAATGATAGCATGCGTCAAGCCAGTTATGGACTTGGTGCAGGAAAATTAAGAACAGTATTCAAAATTGTCCTACCCGTGGCCATGCCTGGAATTTTATCAGGGGTTATCTTAGCGATTGGTCGTATAGTTGGTGAAACAGCAGCTTTGATGTATACTTTAGGGACTTCTACCAATACACCGACAAGCTAATGGCATCAGGTCGTTCTTTAGCACTTCACATGTATATGTTATCAAGTGAAGGTCTCCACGTTAAAGAAGCTTACGCGACAGGGGTTATCCTAATCATTACTGTCTTAATTATTAATGCAATTTCTAGTTTATTATCTCGCCGTCTTGTGAAAGGAGCATCCTAAGAATGGGAACTTTTTCCGTAAAAAATTTAGATTTATACTATGGGGATTTTAAAGCCCTTAAAAACGTTTCAATTGAATTACCGCAAGGTGAAATCACTGCCTTAATTGGTCCTTCAGGATGTGGAAAATCGACCTTCTTAAAAACCTTAAACCGGATGAACGATCTGGTAGCCGGATGTCGTATTGAAGGTGAAATTGAACTAGATGGTAAAAATATTTATGATAAAAACATGAATCTTAATACCCTTCGTAAACGTGTTGGTATGGTTTTCCAACAACCTAATCCTTTTGCAATGTCAATATATGATAATGTTGCCTATGGGCCAAGAACACATGGTATTAAAGACAAAGCAACACTTGATGCTTTAGTTGAAAAATCTCTCAAAGGTGCTGCCATTTGGGACGAAGTTAAGGACGACCTGAAAAAAAGTGCTATGTCTTTATCTGGTGGACAACAACAGCGTATCTGTATTGCTAGAGCATTAGCGGTTGAACCGGACGTCCTACTTATGGATGAGCCTACTTCTGCCTTAGACCCAATCTCAACTTTGAAAATTGAAGATTTGGTTCAAAATTTGAAAAATGACTATACCATTATCATTGTTACACACAACATGCAACAAGCTTCACGGATTTCGGATAAAACAGCATTTTTCTTAACAGGAGAAATTTGTGAATTTGGTGATACGGTTGATATTTTCACTAACCCACAAGATAAACGGACAGAAGATTATATCTCTGGACGCTTTGGATAGAGAAAGGATAAGTCATGAGAGACCAATTTGAATTAGAATTACAAGAGCTTGAACAACGTTTTTTGGAAATGGGCAACGCCGTTTTAGAGTCAGCATCAAAAGCATTACTAGCATTAGCTGCTAAAGATGTTGCAATGGCGGAATTAATCATTAAAGAAGACAAGTTAATCAACCAATCTCAGTTGGAGATAGAATTAGCCTGTGCTCGTCTTTTGGCCTTGCAGCAACCACAAGTAACAGACTTACGTTTTGTTCTTACCATCATGTCTGCTTGTTCTGACTTAGAACGTATGGGTGACCATATGGCAGGTATTGCCAAAGCGATTCTTCACTTGAAAGAAGTTGATACGCTTGAAGCTATTGAAGAACGTATCCATGAAGCTGGTCAAAAAGCCCTTAAAATGATGGCCGATTTATTAGCTGCTTTCCCTCGTCATAATGCTGATAAGGCAATCACAATCGCAAATCAAGACGAGGCAATTGATGAGTTGTATTATTCAATCTCAAAAGAAATATTAACTGTTATGAAGGAACAAGAAACATCGATTCGTAACGGTGCCCAATATCTATACATGATAGGTCACGTTGAACGCTTTGCAGATTATATTTCAAATATTTGTGAACGTCTTGTATACTTGCAAACAGGTGAATTAGTAGAATTAAATTAAAAATCAATCACGCTATTCGTAGCGTGATTTTTTTTATAAATCACCATCTGCCAAGTGGGAGTAAGGATTTATGATATAATAGTCATACTATGGAAAATAATATTATTGAACGTATTGCTAGTGATTTAAAAATTTCACAAAAGCAAATTGAAGATGTTTTAGCACTAACAGCTGAAGGAAATACTATTCCCTTTATTGCCCGTTACCGTAAAGAAGTTACTGGGAATCTTGATGAAGTCACCATTAAGGCTATTATCGATCAGGAAAAAGCATTAAGTAACTTGGCAGATCGTAAAGAAACTGTCTTGGCTAAAATTCAGGAACAAGGGAAATTAAGCGAATCCCTTAAAGCTAGTATTTTAGCAGCTGAAAAATTAGCTGATGTTGAAGAGCTTTATCTACCTTATAAAGAAAAGAGACGGACAAAAGCGACAATTGCTAGAGAAGCTGGTCTCTTTCCACTTGCTAGATTGATCTTACAAAATGCTCATAATCTCCAAGATGAAGCTGGGAACTTCATTTCTGAAGGTTTTCCAACGCCTGAAGCAGCTTTGGCGGGTGCGGTTGACATACTGGTCGAAGCCATGTCAGAGGATGCTAAATTACGCTCTTGGACTTATAATGAAATCTGGTCTTATTCTGAGATAACTTCAGAACTTAAAGATCAAAGTTTAGATGAAAAGCAGATCTTCCAAATCTACTATGATTTCGCTGATAAAGTTTCAAAAATGCAAGGTTACAGAACCTTAGCACTCAATCGTGGTGAAAAATTAGGCGTTTTAAAAGTTGCTTTCAATCATCATTTTGATAAGATGACACGCTTTTATAGCGTTCGCTTCAAAGAAAGGAATCCATACATTGATGATGTTATTCAACAATGTATCAAGAAAAAAATAGTACCAGCAATGGAAAGACGTATTCGAACTGAACTTACGGAAGCGGCAGAAGATGGTGCTATTGGTCTTTTCTCGGAAAATTTACGTAACCTTCTATTGGTTTCACCACTTAAAGGGAAAATGGTATTAGGATTTGACCCAGCCTTTCGAACAGGAGCTAAACTAGCGGTAGTTGATCAAACAGGAAAATTGATGACCACGCAAGTGATTTATCCCGTTGCCCCAGCAAGTCAGGCTAAGATTGCTCAAGCTAAAAAAGATTTAGCAGCTATTATTAATGACTTTAAGATTGAAATTATTGCAATCGGTAACGGAACAGCTAGTCGTGAGAGCGAAGCCTTTGTAGCAGATGTATTGAAAGATTTCCCTGACTGTTCTTATGTCATCGTAAATGAAAGCGGAGCCTCTGTTTATTCTGCCTCAGAATTGGCCAGACATGAGTTCCCAGATTTAACTGTCGAAAAACGCTCAGCTATTTCCATCGCCAGAAGACTTCAAGATCCATTGGCAGAATTAGTTAAGATCGATCCCAAATCCATCGGTGTCGGTCAATACCAACATGATGTTAGTCAGAAGAAATTATCTGATAATCTAGACTTCGTTGTTGATACAGTGGTGAACCAAGTTGGAGTTAATTTAAATACAGCCAGTCCGATTCTCTTATCGCATGTTTCTGGACTAAATAAAACTATTTCCGAAAATATTGTTAAGTACAGAGAAGAAAATGGTCGCATAAAATCTCGTGCTGAAATTAAAAAGGTTCCACGTTTAGGTGCTAAAGCCTTTGAACAAGCAGCAGGATTCTTAAGAATTCCAAATGCTGAAAACATCCTTGATAATACCGGTGTTCATCCTGAGTCCTACCCGGCTGTTAAAGAACTCTTTAAAAAATTAGTCATAACAGAGCTTGATGAAGCAGCAAAAGCTAAATTAAAGTTTGTGGATAAAAAAGCAATGGCTGCTGAATTAGAAATTGGTTTTGAAACCTTAAAAGACATCATTGCAGATCTCTTAAAACCAGGTCGCGACTTACGTGATGATTTTCAAACTCCGGTACTTCGCCAAGATGTCCTTGATCTTAAAGATTTAGTCATTGGACAAAAATTGGAAGGGACTGTTCGAAATGTCGTTGATTTTGGGGCCTTTGTCGATATTGGTGTCCATGAGGATGGTTTAATTCACATTTCTGAAATGAGTAAAACTTTTGTCAACCACCCTAGTCAAGTCCTTTCAGTTGGCGATTTAGTCACTGTCTGGGTTTCTAAAATTGACTTAAACAGACACAAAGTCAACCTCTCCCTACTTGCGCCAAATGAATCTCACTGATTATGTCAGAGAAGTCTCGGTGGAAGACTTCGGAAAAGAGTTTCGACATTGGGCTAGCTGGAATAAAAGGTTGAAATCAACAGGGGGGCGATTTTTTCCCAAAGATGGGCACTTAGACTTTAACCCAAAACTTTACCAGGAATTTGGACTGGAAGTCTTTCGTCAGATTGTTCGTCATGAGCTCTGCCATTATCATCTTTATTTTGAGAATAAAGGCTACCGACACCAAGATCAAGATTTTAAAAAGCTTTTGAGGGAAGTTGATGGGCTCAGGTTTGCACCCAAAAGTCAGCAAGAAGGACAATACAAGTATTATCGCTGTCAGAATTGTCAAATGCTCTACCAGCGCAAACGACGTATCAATACAAAAAAATATTTTTGTGGACGTTGCCGAGGAAGTTTGCTTGAAATAAGCAAGTCTTAGACGATAAATATTCTTAGGGTAAGAAAAAGCTAATTTTGAAAAGCTAATAATTTAAAAGAAATCAGTCGAAAGACTGATTTCTTTTTTACCTCTAAAGGTATAAAATAATATTAATGAAGATAAAAGGAGTTTTATCATGGAAAGTAAATTTTATAAACAAAGGAAGAATCGATTAGTTGCAGGTGTTGTAGCTGGTTTGGCCGATAAATACGGATGGGATTTACCAGTCGCACGAGTCCTAGCTGCTTTATTGATGTATTTCTCTGGCTTTGGACTTGTTATTTACATAATGCTAGCCATTTTCTTACCATATAAAGAAGATTTGATTGGTAAAGGAACTAATTATGGACCACGCAAAAGAAAAAATGCAGATCCAGCCAACGATGAAGATGATGGTTGGTCTTGGTAAATAAAGCTCTTTGAGGTAGATGCCATAACAGGAAGCATTTACCAAAAGTCAATAGCTTAAGTAAAGTCTTTATTTCCCAAAATAAAGACTTTTTCTGTCAAAAAAATTCACTAAAAGCCCTATTTCTAAGTCTCTGTTTCAGTTATGTTTTTGATTTATGGTATAATAAAAAAAAGGAGAAAATATGACTGTAACAGTAAAAAAACTTGCTGATAGACTGCGTTTAGAAATCATCTATGGTACCGATGAGATCATGAAAAAGGAAATCACAACATCTGATATTTCTCGCCCAGGATTAGAGATGACAGGCTATTTTGATTATTATTCACCAGAGCGGATACAACTCTTTGGGATGAAAGAATGGTCTTATCTAACTAAGATGACATCACATAACCGTTATTCTGTATTAAAAGAGATGTTTAAAAATGATACCCCGGCAGTTATTATTTCAAGGGATTTACCAATACCTGAAGAAATGATTCAGGCAGCAGAAGAAGAAGGTATTGTTCTCTTAAGAAGCAAGGTTTCAACAAGTCGACTTTCAGGTTCTATTTCTTACTATTTGGATTCGCTATTAGCAGAACGGACAAGTGTACATGGTGTCCTAATGGATATCTATGGAATGGGTGTCTTAATCCAAGGTGACTCAGGTATCGGTAAAAGTGAAACGGGATTGGAGTTAGTCAAACGTGGACATCGGTTAGTTGCTGATGATCGAGTTGATGTTTATTCTAAAGATGAAGAAACCTTATGGGGTGAACCAGCTGAAATTTTACGTCATCTTTTAGAAATCCGTGGTGTTGGTATTATTGATGTCATGTCTTTATACGGTGCTAGTGCGGTTAAAGACTCTTCTCAAGTTCAATTAGCTATCTATCTTGAAAATTTTGAAGCTGGAAAAGTGTTCGATAGACTTGGGAATGGTAATGAAGAAGTCGAATTTTCTGGCGTTAAAATCCCTAGAATTCGGATTCCAGTCAAGACAGGACGTAACGTTTCAGTCGTTATCGAATCTGCTGCCATGAATTATCGAGCTAAGCAAATGGGATTTGATGCAACCAAAACCTTTGAAGACCGCTTGACGCAATTGATTAGCAAGAATGAGGAAGTTAGATGATCGATCCAATAGCCTTTAAAATTGGACCCTTAGCCATTCATTGGTATGCTATTTGTATCATGTTAGGCTTATTCTTAGCTGTTTATCTTGCTAGTAAAGAAGCACCACGTAAAAATCTTACAAGTGATGATATTATTGATTTTATTTTAATCGCTTTTCCGCTAGCTCTTATCGGAGCCAGACTTTATTACGTGATTTTTGAGTGGTCCTATTATTCACAACATTTAAATGAACTTTTTGCTATATGGAATGGTGGAATAGCCATTTACGGGGGATTGATTACCGGTGCAATTGTTCTCTTTATTTATTCTTATTATAAAGTGATTAATCCGATTACCTTTTTAGATATTTTGGCACCAAGTGTGATGATTGCCCAAGCTATTGGACGGTGGGGGAATTTTATTAACCAGGAAGCCTATGGTAAAATTGTAAGTCATTTAGATTATTTACCAGCCTTTATTCAAAAACAAATGTTTATTGATGGGCATTATCGAACACCAACTTTTTTATATGAATCCCTTTGGAATTTAATCGGGTTTACAATAATTTCAATTGTGAGACGGAAGAAGCATTTTTTAAAGGAAGGTGAACCATTAGCCTTTTATTTAATTTGGTATGGTATTGGGAGATTTATTATTGAGGGAATGCGAACGGATAGTTTAATGTTCTGTGGCTTTAGAGTTTCACAAATTGTTTCATTAGCCCTTATTATTTTTGGAAGTATTTTTGTTATTATTAGACGTCAAATGAAGGAAGTCCCTTACTATCAAAAATAGGGAAAGAGGAGAAGAATATGGATTTAGTCGGAATTGCCCTTATTATTATTGCATTAGCTTTTGTTGCTTTAGTTGTTTTCTTAATTTTAGTATTGAAAAAAGTTTCAGCAACAATTGATGAAACAAAAAAAACAATTAGCATGTTAACAAGTGATGTAAACGTCACACTTTATCAAACCAATGAAATTTTAGCAAAAGCCAATGTTTTAGTTGAAGATGTTAATGGAAAAGTATCCACTATTGATCCATTATTTGTTGCTATTGCAGACCTATCTGAAAGCGTTTCGGACTTAAATGTTCATGCTCGGAGTTTAGGTCATAAAGCAAGTACTGCAACTAGTCAAGCTTCAACAATTAGTAAAGCAGCACTTGTTGGAAAAGTTGCCAATAAATTTTTTAACAAAAAAGGAGAAAAAGCATGAGTAAATTTTTAAAATCATTAGTGGTCGGAACAGCTACAGGACTTGCAACAGCTTATTTCTTAGGTACTGAAAAAGGAAAAGAATTAAAAGCACGTGCTGAAAAGGCTTATGAAGCTTATAAAGAAAATCCAGAAGAATACCACCAAATGGCTAAAGAAAAAAGTAATGAGTATAGCCACTTAGCTAAAGATACCTTTAACACTTATAAACAAAAATTTGAAACTGGAGAAATTACTCCTGAGCAAGTTTTTGAAACTGTTAAAGAAAAAACAAGTCAGTTTGTTCAAAAAACAAGTCAACAATTTACTGAAGAATCAGAACATGATTACACTGAATCAAGTGATGTTAATCTTTCAGAAGAAGATGTCATTATTGATTACGAGGCTATTCAAGAAGCTGGAGAAAATTCAGAAATGGCAGAAACAATTCCTGTTATGACTGAATTAGATCCTGAAACAAGTAGTGATTTAGGTGAAGATAGCTTACAAGCTGCTCAAACACCAGAGTTTTCAGAAGAACATTCAGAAAGCAACTTTTAATCCCAAAACAGACTTTGTCACTGACAAAGTCTGTTTTTATGTTCATTTTTTTAAAAGTTTTTACAATTGAAAAAAGTTCTGACTGGAGTCAGAACTTTAGGATAGGAATGAATGAATTGATTTTGTTAATTTTGAAGTTGCACCGTAGCTAACAAAGCTAGAGATTAAGAAAGCCCATAGGGGAGCTAAATTCATAGCGAGTAGGACAAATGCGATTAAAACAGTAATCATGGAAAAAATAGCAACACGTGCAAAGAAGAGTAATTCTTCTAATTTTGAACTTTGGGTATTAAATTCTTGAAAATCTTGATACTTTGGTTCAAAGTCAGCTTCTTGATAAAGATAATCAAATTCTTCTTGCTTCTTTAATGGTGAAGGCATAGTCCACTCCTTTCTTACGAGATACTAAGTCATTTTACCATAAAAAATGACTTTTGTCACTACTATTTAAAATATTTGAAAATTTAAGCACAAAATGGCGAAATTGACAAGAAATGTGCTTTCAGGTTGAGATAAATTTGGTATAATTGAATCCTATGGAAAAAATAATTGTAACAGCTACTGCTGAAAGTATTGAACAAGTAAAACAACTCTTAGCCATTGGAGTTGATCGCATTTACATTGGTGAAGAAAATTACGGCTTGCGTTTGCCTTATAATTTTTCAGAAGATGAGATTCGGCAAATTGCCAGCCTAGTGCATGAAGCTGGAAAAGAACTTACTGTCGCTTGCAATGCCTTGATGCACCAAGATATGATGGATAATGTTAAGCCATTTTTGGATTTGATGAAAGAAATTCAAGTGGATTACTTGGTTGTCGGAGATGCTGGTCTTTTTTATGTCAATAAAAGAGACGGCTACAACTTTAAGTTAATCTATGATACCTCAGTTTTTGTAACTTCTAGTCGACAAGTCAATTTTTGGGGACAACATGGTGCAGTTGAAAGTGTGTTAGCAAGGGAAATCCCTTCTGAAGAGCTCTTCCAATTAGCGGAAAATCTAGATTTTCCTGCGGAAGTATTAGTTTATGGGGCATCAGTTATTCATCATTCAAAACGTCCTTTGCTGGAAAACTACTATCATTTCACTCATATTGATGACCAGGTCACAAGACAACGGGGGCTATTTCTTGCTGAACCAAGCGACCATGATAGTCACTATTCTGTCTATCAAGACAAACACGGAACGCATATCTTTATGAACAATGATATTGATATGATGTCCAAGTTAGGTCAGCTATATGAGCATCGATTGGGCCATTGGAAATTGGACGGTATCTATTGTCCTGGTGATAACTTTGTCGAGATTTGTAGCTTGTTCTTGCAAGCAAAAGATCTGATTGAAAATGGCCAATGGAGTTTAGAGAAAGCAGAAGAGCTTGATCAAAAAGTAAAAGATTTACATCCAAAGGGTCGAGGTCTAGATACTGGCTTCTATGATTTTGACCCAAAAACAGTTAAATAAGTAACTTTTCCTTAAGTGCGAGTTTTGCTATTTCAAGGCTTGAGGAAAAATTTTTATACATAGATTTTTATCTACCTATCTTGAAAATAGAAAGAAAAAATAATGACAAATAAGAAAAAAAGACCAGAGGTTCTCTCACCTGCTGGAACTCTAGAAAAATTAAAAGTTGCTATCGATTATGGTGCAGATGCCGTTTTTGTAGGTGGTCAGGCTTACGGTTTACGTAGTCGGGCAGGAAACTTTTCAATGGAAGAATTGCAAGAAGGAATAGACTACGCCCATGCTCGGGATGCTAAGGTCTATGTAGCTGCAAATATGGTTACCCATGAAGGTAACGAAATCGGTGCTGGCGAATGGTTCCGCCAATTACGTGATATGGGCTTAGATGCTGTCATCGTTTCAGATCCAGCCCTAATTGTTATTTGTTCAACTGAAGCTCCTGGCTTAGAAATTCACCTTTCCACTCAAGCTTCATCAACCAACTATGAAACCTTTGAATTTTGGAAAGAAATGGGCTTGACCCGTGTTGTTTTAGCCCGGGAAGTTAATATGGCTGAGCTAGCTGAAATCCGTAAACGGACTGATGTAGAAATTGAAGCCTTTGTTCACGGAGCTATGTGTATCTCATATTCTGGTCGTTGTGTTCTTTCAAACCATATGAGTCATCGCGATGCTAACCGAGGAGGCTGCTCTCAGTCTTATCGTTGGAAATACGATTTATATGACATGCCATTTGGTTCTGAACGTCGTTCTTTGAAGGGTGAAATACCAGAGGAGTATTCCATGTCTTCAGTGGATATGTGTATGATTGACCATATACCTGATTTAATTGAAAACGGCGTTGACAGCTTGAAAATTGAAGGTCGAATGAAATCAATTCATTACGTGTCAACCGTGACTAACTGTTACAAAGCTGCCGTTGATGCCTACATGGAAAGTCCAGAAAAATTTCATGCCATCAAAGAGGAACTTATTGACGAGCTTTGGAAGGTTGCACAGAGAGAATTAGCGACAGGCTTTTACTACGGAACGCCAACTGAGAACGAGCAACTCTTCGGTGCCCGCCGTAAAATACCACAATATAAATTTGTTGGCGAAGTTGTCGCATTTGATGATGACACCATGACCGCAACTATCCGCCAACGCAATGTTATCCATGAAGGGGATCGGATTGAATTTTACGGACCAGGATTCCGTCATTTCGAAACAATCGTGACAGATCTTCATGATGAAGATGGCAATAAAATTGACCGTGCACCAAATCCAATGGCTCTCTTAACCATTAGTTTACCGCAAGTTGTGAAGCCAGGTGACATGATCAGAGCCTGTAAAGAAGGATTAGTAAACCTCTATAAAAAAGATGGAAGTAGCCAAACCGTAAGAGCATAATAAAAAAATGATGATAGAAGAGATTTTCTTGCTCTTTCTACCATCGTTTTTATTTTGTATGAGGTAAGGGAGAAATTTTTTCAATGTCTTTTAAAGTGATTATCGAAGTCAATTTGTTTTGACTGTTATTGAAAATAATTTGTCCTTCATTTTTATCATATTTAACAATAAGACCAGTATAGCTTTTTTGATTGGCGATAAGATGGACTGGTACTTGTTCACTTACTGCCTTTTTAATCTTCGTAATAAGTTGGTTATGGTTTAATGAAATCTTACCATGTTTTTCTCTAGGTTTACTTTCTATAAAATCGATAAGGTGGTCTTTGAGAATAGTCATAAATGATTTCATAGCTAAATTCCTTTTTTCTTGTTAAAATAGTTTTATAGTATTTTACCTTAAATCATAAAATTTTTAAAGAAATAGCAATTTTTTCAAAAGATTTTCGAATCAACTATTAGGAGGATAAAAATGGCTGAATTCACATTTACAATAGAAGAACATTTATTAACCCTTTCTGAAAGTGAGAAGGGTTGGACAAAGGAATTAAATCGTGTCTCCTTTAATGGTGCAGAACCTAAATGGGATATCAGAACCTGGAGTCCAGATCACACCAAGATGGGAAAAGGAGTTACTTTAAGCAACGAAGAGTTTGACAAGTTGGTTAAAGCTTTTAAAGAAAACTAAAATGTTCTTCAATCAAAAAAAATAACCTAGATATCATCTAGGTTATTTCTTAATCTTTGTGGATAAAAATACAATAGAAAAAATTTTCTAAATTGTTTGACAATTAATAAAACTAGTGATATGATTGAATATATAACTTATTTATTAAAAGTTAAGAAAATAATAGGAGCTATTTTTATGAAGGAATGGAAAAAATATGCAACTTTAGGGCTTGTGGCACTTTCAACAGTGACTCTGGTTGCTTGTGGTGGGCAGTCTAAGGAAACCAAGACTGGCTCAAAAGATGTGATTAACTGGTACACACCGACTGAAATCATTACATTAGACATCTCAAAAAATACTGACCGGTATTCTGCAATGGCCATTGGAAATTCTGGTAGTAATTTACTCCGTGTTGGTAAAGATGGAAAATTAGTCGCAGACTTAGCTGAAAAAGTCGATATTTCAGAAGATGGTAAAACTTATACAGCAACATTACGAGATGGTCTCAAATGGTCGGATGGATCTGATTTAACAGCTGAAGACTTTGTTTATACATGGCAAAGGATGGTTGATCCTAAAACAGCTTCTGAGTACGCCTATTTAACAACAGATGCTCATTTGAAAAATGCTGATAAGATTCTGTCAGGCGAAATCAAAGATTTTAGTCAATTAGGTGTCAAAGCAGAAGGGAATAAAATCATTTTTACTTTAGACACACCAGCACCACAGTTTGAAAGCTTACTGTCTTTCTCTAACTTCGTTCCTCAGAAAAAAGCTTTTGTTGAAAAAGCGGGTAAAGATTACGGGACTAATTCAGATAAACTCATTTATTCCGGTCCTTACACAGTCAAAGACTGGAATGGTACAAGTGGTAGTTTCAAACTTGTCAAAAATAAATATTATTGGAATGCTAAAAAAGTAAAAACCAAAACAATCAATGTTCAAACGGTCAAAAAGCCTGATACAGCAGTTCAAATGTATAAACAGGGACAATTGGATTTTGCTAATATCTCAGGTACTTCAGCAATCTTTAATGCTAATAAGAATAATAAAGATATGATTGAAATTGCTGAAGCTCGAGCTGATTATATTGTTTATAATGAAACAGGTTCTGTAAAAGCCTTAACTAATGCTAAAATTCGTAAGGCACTTAACTTAGCTACAGACCGTGAAGGTTTGGTCAAAGCAGCTGTTGATACAGGTTCTAAAGCAGCTAAAGCTTTAGCACCAACTGGTTTGGAAAAACTAACTGATGGGACAGATTTAAGTGAACACGTTGCTCAACCATACTCTTATAATAAAGAAGAAGCGGCTAAATTATTCAAAGAAGGCTTGCAAGAACTTGGGGTGGATAAGCTAACTTTAACAATGGAAGCTGATTCTGATAATCCGGCTAAAAAAGCTGCTGTTGATTACCTAAAAGAAGCTTGGGAAAAGAATCTACCTGGATTCACTCTTGAAGAAAAATTTGTTACCTTTAAACAACGCCTAAAAGATACTAGCAACCAAAACTTTGAAATTGCCTTTGTTAGTTGGGGTGGTGATTATCCAGAAGGATCAACATTCTATGGATTATTCACAACAACATCTGATTACAACTATGGTAAAATTGCTAGTCCAGAATACGACAAAGCCTATAAAGAAGCTTTGACTACTCATGCTTTAGACAAAGATGCAGCTGCTGATGACTACAAAGCCGCAGAAAAAGCCCTATATGAAGGTGCTCATTATAACCCACTTTATAATCTTTCTAACGCAGGCTTACAAAATCCAAACGTTAAAGGATTGGTTCGTAACTCAACTGGTCTCGATGTAGACTTTTCTCAAGCTTATAAAACAAAATAAAAAATAAGACCTTAGGGTCTTATTTTTTTAGGCGATCAGCAAGGCCAATTAAGATTAGGATAAAACCTAAAATCAAGAAGCTCATCTTATGACTACTTAATCCATAAATGATAAAAATAGCAGCTGAAAGATAGGAAATGTATTCTTTTTTCATGATAACTCCTTTAAGAAACTTTCTCTTATTGTACCATAAATTGGCCTTTCACTCCTAACAATCACAGTTGACTTGGCAACAAGATAAGTCATCCAAATACATTTGATTTGCTTTGAAAAAAGCGACTTCTTCTGGATTTAAAGTCCAATTTTCCCGTTTGGCTATTTCAGCAATGACTGGTAAAAAGCGTTGACGGAATTTATAAATGTAACAAAAAATGGTTTGTCCCTGTCTCAAACTAGGACCAATTAAGAAACAATTATCTTGGACGGTCGATTCATCCTTTTCATTGACTTTGGGTAATTGCTGAGCATCATAGTCAAAAAGGTCAATGCCATCTATTAAGTGACAACAGTTGCGAAATCCGGTTGCTAAAATAGGTTTATGATGACTATTGGCGCAAGACCCATCCTCAAAAGTCACATGATAAATCTGCTTAATAAGTTCAATCTTGCGAGCTTTTTTACCTTCTTTAATGTGAATATGGTATTTAGGATCTGATTGAATATGTTTCAGTCTTACTTTTGTTATTGGTGACAGAGATATACTGGGGTCGGGATTATCTTCTTTAGCCCCAAAACAATCAGTGAAAAGATGAACCTCATTCCCTAAGTAAGCCAGATGGGTTAAGGCATCACAAGCACTCTCATTTCCGCCAATAATGATAAAGGGTTTGTCAGAAGTGACATGAAAATGCTCAACATGGCCGTAGTGCATAGCTAGTTCAGCACCTTGGATACCGGTGGTATTTGGATTTTGAAATTCACCGGTAGCAAGAATCAGATACTTTGCTTGGTAGAGTCCCTGACTGCTATCAAGTTGATAGTAACCATTTGATTTGTTAATCTTAGTAACCTGACAGTTTTCTTGTACAGCGATGCTATAAGTTTTAGCAACTAATCTTAAATATTGACCATACTCTTGCCCTGAAAGATGTTCCTTTTCAAATGAATAAGCAGGAGAAGTGTCTGGAATAACGGCATTCATATCTGGAAAACCGAATCCATTACTGGTAAAAGAAGGGGTGATAAACTGAGTGGTTTTTGGCCACTTATGAAAACTATCGCCAATAATTCCTTTCTCTAAAATAATATAGTCTTTGATTCCAAGTCGTTCTAAACTTGCTGCAAAGCCAATCCCAGCTGCACCGGCACCAATGATAATAATCTTATAGTTCTTCATACAATCTCCTTGACAAAAATAAAAATCTGCTTTAAAATACTTAACCAGTTAAGTAAAAACTAGTCTCAGTTTAACAAAAGAATTTTAGTTTGTAAAGGATGGTTACTTGTGTTTCTATTTATTTGTATCTTAATGATGTGGTTGATGATTTTTGGCGTAGGAATGACCTATTATGCCAATCTTTCTGGAAAACTAAGTGGAAAAATCATTTTCCAGTTTGTTATCCTCATTCTAATGGCCTCTTTAGCATGGTTGCTTTGGGGTTATGGTCTTTCCTTCAGAACTAGTATTTGGTCGGTACTTTTTGCCGGAAACATAAAATTGAAAGATAGTCTTGAAACTTTCTTTCAACTCTGTTTCTTTCTTTATGCCATCGTAATGCTTGTCGGTTCTGTTATGGATCGTTTAAGAACTGGCCAGCTAATCTTACTCGGAGTGCTTTGGATGACTTTTGTCTACTGTCCACTAGCATACCTGATTTGGAATCCAGAGGGCTTCCTTGCACAGCTAGGTGTTCTAGATTTTTCAGGTGGTATCGTTGTACATCTATCAGCGGGTTTTTCAAGTTTGGTCTTAGCACTTTTGCTTGGACCAAGTCCTCACCTGCATAATGACCCAGTAGAAGTGAAGTGGCATTATCTTGGCATGCTTTTCATTACCCTTGGCTGGTTTGGGTTTAATGCCGGTCCTGTAGGTGAGTTAAATCAGCAAGCAGGCCTGGTTCTGATAAATAGTCTCATTGCTATTATTGCTGGCGGGATCAGCTGGTCAGTAGCGGAATTCTTGATTGAGAAGAAAGAATCAGCCCTGCAGTCTTAAATGGGATGGTTGTTGGACTGGTCACCAGCACAGCTGGTGTTGGCTATCTTGCTCCCTGGCAGATGCTTTTGATTGTCAGTATTTCTTCTACTATAGCATTTTTAGCCATGTGGCAACTGAGACTAAGAAACTTAGTTGATGATGTGGTCGATTCTTTCGCCATGAATGGTGTAGGAGGTTTTTGTGGTTCACTAGGAATTCTTTTATTCTATCCAAGCCATTTGATTGCACAGTCAATTTCAATTTTATTAACGATTCTCTTATCGCTTTTTATGACTTGGCTAATTGCAAGGTCTGTCGTTTGGGAAAGATTTAAACTAATCGTCTTTTTGAAAAGCTTGATTTAAACAATTTCCTCATATGTAACAGAATGCAAAAGACGCTTCATCATCTGACAATAATGGCTAAAGACTTTTTCGATTTCTTTTTTATCTTTTTTGCTGAAAGCTTTTAAATAATTGACTGTAAAACGAATATCTTTCTTACTGACTTTAAAAGTCCAAGTAGCCTGTAACTGTCCTTTTTTCAAGATTAAGGCTGAAATCTGGCCGGCTTTTTTCCAGACTAAAGGAGCTAAACTTGGTGGAATGAGTAAGTCTTTATGATGGTAAGCAACTAGTAAGGGATCAAATTTTCCAATCACTAAAATATTTGGTAAGTCTATTTCAGGTTTTAAGGCTTGATAGTAATAAGTTACCTTGTTAAAGCTTAAAGACTTACTGTTTGGCAATGGGATATTGGTTATTTCTGACAGTTTTAGTCCGAAAAAGTGAGCTGCATCTGACAAAGTAGCAGGGCCATAGAAGGCAAAATAGGCTTCTAGTAGCTGGCTTTCAAGATCCAGATTTGCTTCGGAGGGTAGATTATCCCAAAAAACCAAACGATCCTCTGCTTGAGGATACCACTTATGATAAAGTTGACCCTTGCGTGAATGGAGTAAGAAGAGAGCGCTCCATTGGAAAAGAACTTTACTATGAGGTTGAAAGTTTTCTAGGAGCACTTGTCGTTCGACGGGCTTTAGCAATTGATTGGCTAATTGTTCTTGAAGCTCTTCCAGTTGGTGGCCTTCTTGACTCAGGTAATTTTCAGGCCATAATTTTTGGTGATCTAAAAAGCGGCAAATGGCTTTCCATTGCTCATAGGCAAAAAAGTGATAGGTTTGCCGTTGCCCCCAGGCTAGGATAGCATTTTGTGCTAGCTTTTCGAAAGTTTCTTTCTGGTCTTTTGGTAAACGGATAGCGATATTAAAGAGGGCATGATTGAGGTATTGAGCTTGAATTCCTAAGGATTTTTCCAAGAGTTCTTCAGGTGATGTGAATGGTTCAAGTAAACCGTGGTTATTAAAGCGATTGGCTAAGAGTAAATCTCTGGTGTTGTCCATGACACTAACTTTCTTCATAATATTTTTGAAAATCTAATAATTCATTATAGCATAGGAAGACAGAGAAATGTGGGATGCTCTTGCTATAAGTATTTGAAAAGCCTGACAATAAAGGATATAATGGCAGTAGGAGGATAGCTTATGTCACTTAAATTAATGCTCTTAGCAGTGGTTATTGGAATTTTACTTTTTGTCATTTTCTTTATGAAAACACGCATTAAAGAACAAGAAGAAATGATACCGGGTGCTGCCTTTCCAAATGAAAATGAACCTGTAATTGCTGCCGAAATCTCAGATGAACTCAAAGCAAAACTGCTAACACTCAAAGAATCCGGTCAACTGATTAAAGCCATCAAACTATTAAGAGACCATACTGGATTGGATTTGAAAACAGCCAAAGAATATGTCGAAAATTTATAAGCCAGCAAAAAGCCACTAATTGATATTAGTGGCTCTTTTTATTTTAAAGATTTTTCATGGTTGGGAATAGTAGAACATCGCGAATAGTTGTCGTATCTGTTAACAACATGCAAAGTCTATCAATACCAATACCAAGTCCACCTGTAGGTGGCATACCATATTCTAAAGCTTCAACGTAGTCGTAGTCAATACCAGTTGCCTCATCGTCACCCATTTCCTTAGCTTGAGCTTGCGCTTCGAAACGAGCTAATTGGTCAATCGGATCGTTCAACTCCGTGAATGCATTAGCATATTCTTTGGTAACGATGAACAATTCAAAACGGTCAGTGAAACGAACATCATCAGCATTTTTCTTAGCCAATGGTGATACTTCTACGGGATGTCCATAAACAAATGTAGGTTGGATAAGTGTTTCTTCAACAAATTCTTCAAAGAAAGCATTGATGATATGACCAACAGTAGTGAAATGAGATTCAAGTGGCACATATTTTTCTTTAGCTAAAGCTTGTGCTTCCTCAACTGACATTTCTTTCCAGAAATCAATCCCAGTAACTTCTTTAATAGCATCAACCATGTGAAGACGTTTGAATGGTTCATTGATCCTGATTTCTTGTCCTTGATATTCAATTGGGCCATCACCTTTAACGGCTTTAGCAGCATGTTGAATGATACCTTCTGTTAAATTCATGATGTCTTGGAAGTCAGCATAAGCTTCGTATACTTCAATCGACGTAAACTCTGGATTGTGGGTTGCATCCATACCCTCGTTACGGAAGATACGACCAATCTCATAAACACGTTCCATACCACCAACAATTAAACGTTTCAAGTGAAGTTCAGTTGCGATACGAAGTACCATATCAATATTTTGCGCGTTATGATGAGTAATGAATGGACGAGCAGCAGCACCACCAGCTTCGTTGTGAAGAACAGGAGTTTCAACTTCTAAGAAATCTTTGCCATCTAGGTAGCGACGAATTTCAGAAATAATTTTTGAGCGCGTGATGAAGCGGTCAAAGCTTTCACGGTTAGAAATTAAATCCAAATGACGTTTACGGTAAATGGTTTCAATATCAGTTAAGCCATGGAATTTTTCAGGTAGTGGACGAAGGGCTTTTGATAAATGAGTTAAATGAGTGGCTTTAATGGACAACTCGCCCATATCAGTACGCATGATTTCGCCTTCAACACCAAGAAAATCACCTAAGTCAGCTTTTTTGAAAATATCATAGTTTTCTTCGCCAACAGAGTCTTTACGAACATAGATTTGGATTTGACCTTGGCGGTCTTGGATATGAGCAAAACCAACCTTTCCTTTACCACGCTTGGTCATGAGACGACCAGCATGATAGCTGTTTCGTTTACTTCGTGTAAGTCTTCTTTTGATTTGTCAGCATATTTTGCTTTTAATTGTTCAGAATTGGCTGTTCTTTCGAATCGTTTTCCGAATGGATCGATGCCTTTTTCTGCCAAAGCCGTCATTTTTTCACGACGGACAATCTCTTGGTCATTTAATTCTTCGATATGTTGATTTGACATGAGTTCCTCCAATAAGTTTTCCCTTTTATTGTAACATAAAAGCCTTTAGAATACACCCTATTTTTCCTTGGATTCAATGCCTTTAAAGGAGATAATACTATTTCACTATTTGAAATCAACAAGAGAAAATAGTATAATATGACAGACATTACAAAAGAAGGAAATGAGACTCATGATTACAGCCATTGTTTTTGACGTTGATGATACTATCTATGACCAGCAAGCACCCTATCGCATTGCGATGGAAAAATGCTTCCCAGACTTTAATATGGCTATGATTAATAAAGCTTATATTCGCTTTCGGCATTATTCAGATACCGGCTTTCCAAGGGTAATGGCCGGTGAATGGACAACTGATTATTTCCGGTTCTGGCGTTGTCGTGAAACGCTTTTGGAATTTGATTACCCAGAGATTGACCAGGAAACTGGGACTCATTTCCAAGAAGTCTACGAAAAAGAACTTGAAAATATTACTATGTTGGACGAAATGCGTATGACTTTGGATTTCTTGAAATCTAAGGGTGTACCCATGGGAATTATAACTAATGGTCCAACGGAACACCAATTGAAAAAAGTGAGAAAATTAGGACTTTACGACTACGTGGATCCTAAGTGTGTGATCGTTAGTCAGGCGACTGGTTTCCAAAAACCTGAAAAAGAAATCTTTAACTTGGCTGCTGAACAGTTTGGAATGAATCCGCAAACAACACTTTATGTTGGTGATTCTTACGACAATGATATTATGGGGGCTTTTCATGGGGGCTGGCATTCCATGTGGTTTAACCACCGTGGCAGAAGCTTAAAAGCAGGAACTAAGCCAGTTTATGATGTTGCTATTGATAATTTTGAGCAACTCTTTGGGGCCGTTAAAGTTCTCTTTGATTTACCTGATAATAAATTTATCTTTGATATCAATGATAAGAAAAACCCTATTTTAGAAATGGGTCTGAACAATGGTTTAATGATTGCGGCAGAGCGTCTGCTTGAAAGCAATATTAGCATTGATAAAGTAGTGATGTTATTACGTTTGACTAAGAGTCAGGAAAAAGTTCTTCGTTTGAAATATGCTAAATAAAAAATGAGAGTTGCTTTGCAACTCTCATTTTTTATCTATTAGTGAATTTTATCATCTAAGTAGGATTTGTCGTTCCAGAGGAGGCAGTTGAAATTTTCAAAATCGTCTGTTTCTAAGACTGTTATGCTAAGATTTTTTAGGCCACCTTCTGCTCTAAGTAAAGCTGGTTCATAGCCTAGTAGCGAACGGATTGATGCCGTTAAGTTAGCTCCATGACCAACAATCAAGACATGTTCAACCTTTTTATCTGCAAAGGTTTTAATAAAGTTTTTAACACGAGTGGTCGTCTGATAAATTGATTCGGCTTCAAATTGACGGTCATTAAATTTTGCCAAATTGTGTTGAAAAGCTGACATCTGGCTGGGATAAATAGCAGTCATAGTGGCAATTTTTGTACCTTCTAATTTGCCCAATTGCCATTCTCTAAGGTCATGGCTATAGTTTATGTCTAAGTCAAGTTCAGCAGCGTCAGCTAAGAGTTGAGCTGTTTTTTGGGCACGCATCAAATCACTGGAATAGATGGCATCCAAAGGAATATTTTTCAAGAATTGGCCTAAAGCTTCAATTTCCTGATAAGATTCTTCTAAGAGTGGCGAGTCACCCGAAGCTCCTTGGAAGCGTCCTTCCAAATTCCATTCGGTTTTCCCATGACGAACAAAATAAAATTTCATTGCAAAAATTCCTTTATACTGATATGATTCTTGCCCCAAATGGGAAGAGGCTTAGTTTTGCGAGTTTTAATGATTGAATGGCAAAAGGGATGCCGACAATTGTAAGGCATAATGCAAAAGCTGAGGTTAGGTGCATAGCAACTAATGACCAACCAAAGAGGACAATCCAAATGATATTGAAAAGGAGACTTGTTGACGATTGTCCAATTTCTATGTCTTTTCCAAATGGGAAGAGGCCGAAGTTGCCAATTTTAAAACATTGAAGCCCTAAGGGAAGAAAGACGATTGTGATGCAAAGTAGGACACCTAAAAGTGACCATGCCAGCCATGCCCATAGGCCTGAAAAGAGGAACCAAATAATATTACCTAAAAATTTCATAATTACTCCTTAATTTCAGCAAATTCTGCTTCCACAAAATTGGCTAATTCTTGACTATTAATTTTAATGGAACGACCGAGCTCGCCAGCAGAAACAATGAGATTTCCTTTTTCCAAAGCAATCTTATCAATGTAAATTGGGAAGGGATGTTTTTGATGTATTCCGACAGGGTTGTTGGCACCATGAATATAACCTGTTGTTTTTTGAAGGTCTTTTTGGGGAATCATGCTCACTTTCTTATTGCCAGATACTTTTGCTAATTTCTTTTCTGACAAATGTTCTGTAATCGGTAGAATACCAATGACTGGCCCGGTTTTATCTCCTGATAAAGCCAAAGTTTTATAGATATCCTCTTTTTGAATACCATCTGGGAGTTCGTTCTTAAGGGCATTTAAAGCTAAGCTTTGATAACTGATATTGGCCTTATCTAAAATTTGTTCAACTAAGGTTTTTTTTAGTTTATTCTTTTTCGCCATATAGTCTTCCTTTAAAAATAAAAAAATGATATAAAAATAATTATACCACTTTTTTTGTATAGGGTTAAGAGCTTGATTTGATTAATCTCTAGGTGCGAAAAATTGTTTTTGTGTTTTTATTAGAATAAAAATAGCTATGACGACGAAAATTAAGGTTAGTAATCCGGCTGTACCGTTTACGGTAAATGAATACCAAACGGCTGACATTCCTTTAGGTGCATAAGAAGCCCAGAAAATAACACCAGCGATGAAGTGGAAGATGTAACGAACAGTTACGGCAAGGACTGCACCAAGTAAAGCAAAGCTGATGGCCTTTTTCGAATTATCTTGTTCAATGGCATCTTTTACTTGACTAGAAAACAATCCAGCTAAGCCCATAGCAATAAAGGCAATAATATATTCAATTAGAACTTGTGACATGCTGAGATAGTATACTTTACCAAGTACGAAATGAAGAAGTCCCCAAATGAGTCCAGCAAGAAGTCCATATTTTAAACCACGACGAAGACTAAATAAAACAAGTGGAATTGCGCCAAATGATGGGGTAAACCATGAGGCAAAATCAGGAATGAATGATAGTACCATAGCTAGCGCAGCGAAAATTGCGGCTTCGACTAAATACTTAATCTGTTTATTTTGAGACATAAAAAAACTCCTTTTTCTTCACAAAAAGAGCCTGAATTCATATTGATTGAGTTCAAGTTCACAATCCCTACGCTTGTACTAACAAGATCAGGTTGTCAGGATTTCGCAAATGCGATCTCAGCTAAAGCACTCCTTTGTGACATATATTATTTTTTCTAATTATAATATTTTTTCTAATAAACTGTCAAGGAGATGATTTTAAAAAGACCTTGAGGTCATTTTTGTTTTCCAAAAAGTTTCTCATAGGTCTTTTTTGTATCTTTATTAACAGCTATTTGGTTTAAATCAAGTGGTTTATCAAAGCCAGGTAGATAGCCTTGAGAAGTATATTGATGTAAATCATAGTCTAATTTTGTATCAGGAGCAGCTTCATAATATCCAGAATCGCTTCCATAAGTTGGAATCCAAACGGCATCGAATCCTTTAGTTGAAATATTTTGTTCTACCATAAAATAGGTTCCAATATAAAGTCCGATATTCTCAGCCCCTAATCGTTCCAATTCCTCTCGAAAGGCTGTTACTCCTTTATTCATATCTTTCATGGTTGCTTCTTCGACATCAATCCAATAATAGGTTGGGTTGTAAGGAGAAGCATTTTTGTAAAAGGCTCTTGCTTCGGCACGCATTTCTTTTGTACTTGAACCTAAAGCATAACTATATACAGCAACAGGTACTTTACGCTTTTGAAATTCTTTGATGTGAGTCTTAAATGATTTATCTATTCCAGTTGTGTAGCTGCATTATTTTTGGAAGTGATTTGAGACCCTCCAAATACTCGGACAATTGCGCCCGAAATGTTTTTCGATAAGGTATCATAATCAATATCTCTTGGTAATTGCCAACCTGAGACATCGACGATTGGATTTAAGATAAATTCTTCGGTGTCTGTTGTGCTTGATGTTTTTGTTTCTTCTTTGCTGGAAATGATTGGAACATGTGATTTTGCGAGCTTTAGCTCAGTTTCCTTTAATTGGTCTGTATGTGTTTTGCCAATCACTAATAAAAGTGCAAATAAGAGAAAAAAAACCAGCACAACTATCGGTTTTATTCTTCTTCTCATTATTGCTATTGTACCTTAATTGGTCTAAAAAATCAAAACTTCCTAACTATATTCTTATATTATCTTACAATTTAAGCTAAAATTGGTAAAATGTCAGAAAAATTCCTCAGGACTGTCATTATACCTTTGCCCAATTTGATTGTGATAAGGGATTAAGAAAAAATAGTTTCTTTTTCTTAATAGCTGCATTACCTATAACCGTATCCGAGATAAGAAAATTATAATATTTTTCTTATCTTAATTTAAATTAACACTTTTTTGTCCTTTTCTTATCTAGCATTTTTTCTGGCTTTCTGTCATAATAGTAAAAAACACTGAAAGGTTCGCATATGACTTCAAAACAAATGGCTCGAATTGCCATTTTAGCAGCTTTGGCTTTTGTCCTCAGAATGACGTTTTCGCATTTGCCAAATATTCAACCCATTTCAGCTCTTTTTTTACTAACAACTTTAATGATGGGTTATTATGAAGCTATTTTAGCAATGATTATCTCTATTTTACTAAGTTCTTTTCTATTAGGATTTGGTCCTTGGGTTTTCTGGCAAATAACAGCATTTATTATGATTATGACAATTTGGCGTTTTTTACTCTATCCATTGACAAAGAAAATTAAAGGTCCAGAAATTGTCATGCAGTCACTTTTTGCAGCTATTTTAGCATTCTTTTATGGTTTGATCATTGATTCTTGTTTTGCTTATCTATATAGTATGCCTTGGTGGTCTTATCTTTTAGCAGGTACTGTCTTTAATGGTTTACACGCAATTTCAACCTTTCTCTTTTATCCAATCTTATTAACAATTTTTCGGAGGGTTTTTAATGACAAAGTATTTTAAATGGATTTTAATTTTCGTTAGTTTAGTCTCTTTATCGGCTTGTAGTGAAAAAAATGCTGACAAAGTCTCAACTAAAGAAGAAAAGGTTGTGCGATTAATTGTTAAAGAGGATACAAATAAAATCGATGAGAAGGTTAGCTTCAAAAAAGGGGATACGGTAATGGATGTCCTTAAAGCTAATTACAAGGTAAAGGAAAAAGATGGTTTTATTATAGCTATTGATGGTTATGCTCAAAAACCAAAAGAAAAGACTTATTGGTTTTATAAGGTAAATGGGAAAATGGCCACGAAAGCTGCCAATGCTTTAAAAGTCAAAAAGGGTGATAAGATTTATTTCTATATGGAAAAAATCAAATAAAAATAGAACCAGGGACAGTGTCCTTGGTTCTTTGATTCTATTTTTCAATGTGATTGCTGTAGTCGATAATTTGATCAACGGTTTGGTTTAAGAACTGAATGGTATCACGGAGTGGCTTGTCAGTTGAAATATCAGCATTGATTAAAAGGGCTGTTTCAAGTGGTGTTTTGCTTCCACCGGATTTCAAGAATTCTAGCCATTCTTGTGCACCATTTGGATTGTTTTTTAGGTTTAAATAGCCAGCTGTTGAGATAACGAGTCCTGCAGAATAAGTATAGCTATATAAGCCCATATAATAATGAGCTTGACGCATCCAGGTAAGGGCTGCATCATCATCAATTTCAATAGCATCCCCCCAGAATTCTGTTAGCACAGCCTTCATAAGCTCGTTTAATTTTTCAGCGCCAAATGTCCCACCATTTTCAATTAACTGGTATACTTTTCGCTGGAAAGCGGCTTCCAACAAATGCGTAATAAAGTTATGGAAGTAAGTATCTGTTAAGCGATGAGCTAGGGCAAAACGTTTTTGACGGGCATCTTCAAATTGATTTTCCAAGTAATCGGAAAGAAGCAATTCGTTGAAAGTAGATGGTGCTTCAACATAATAGGTTGACATGTGAGTGTTGAAGTAGGATTGATTATTATCTGAGAAGATAAACTGGCCTGAATGCCCAATTTCATGAATCAGGGTATAGACATCTGACATGCGACCTGTCCAAGACATGAGGATATAAGGATGCACTTTATAAGGGTCGGCAGCATAGCCACCAGAATCTTTATTTTCATTGGCAGCAAAATCAACCCAACGTTCTGATTGATACCGGGCGATTTCTTGGCTGTATTCTTGACCAAGTGGTTGGATGGATTTCATGACAAAATCATAGGCATCGTCGATACTCACTTGTGGATTTAAGTCGTTATCAATATCCAACTTCCAGTCAGCAAAGGTCATTTTTTCCAGGCCATTTACATGGGCGACGTGCTTAAGGTATTTTTGAGCCACTGGACCAAATTCAGACATAATCAAGTCGATTTGACGATCAAACATGGCACGATCGACTTCTTGCTCTGCAAGGAGATAGTCAAATACAGAATCATACCCTCGCATATCTGACATTAATTTTTCAGACTTAACTTTTGCTAAGTAAGCGGCGGCTGCAGCATTCTGATGCTTACGAAGACCTGCAGAGAAGGAGCGGAAAGATTTTTCGCGAATAGCTTGGTCTTCATGGTTTTGATAGAAATTCTCATAAGAAACAAAACTGTTTGGATAGCTTTTACCCTCAACTTCAAAAGGCTCCATTTCGAAGTCACCTGCACGCATTTTAGTGTAAATATCATAAGGGGCATTCATGACTTCGCGAAGGTTGGTCATGGCTTGTTCAACTTCTGGGGCTAGTAGGTGTTGCTTTTGCAATTTAGCTTGACGAATTGTGGATCTAAAGTATTCGACCTCTTCTAATTCATCTAGGATAGCAGAATCAGCTTGAGCTAGGCTAGAATCAAAAAAGCTCAGAGCAACAGAAGCCTTTGTAACAAAATCATCACCAGCTTGTGCGATTTCAGCGAATTCTTCATTAGAAAAATCAGTTGTTTGTGGCATAAAGGCATAGGTTTCGATGTGACTAATTTGGATATAGATATGTTCAATTTCATAAAGGGCTTGTTCAAAGTCTTCTTTGGTGTTTAAGTGACCTTCATAGTTTTTCTTGAATGTTTGAACATCATCCAAAGCTTTCTCGATGGCTAGAAGGAAATCTTGTCGATCCTTGTAAAGAGCTGTTAAATCCCATAATTCATTTTCGGGAAATGTAGAGCGTTTTTTGAGTTCCATGCTTATCTCCTTTTGTTCTAATAGTTTCAGTATAACAAAAAAGCGCTTAAGAGAATAGAAAAATAAGTAAAAGCAAACATTTGTATGAATTTTTGGTAAAGTTTTTGTAAAAAGCAAACATTATATGAAAAAGAACTTACATTTACTTGAAAAAGTGGTATCATTGACTTAAGCAATGAGAAAAGGAGTGATTGATTTGACTGCTAAAAAATTAGAGAGTAGTAACCATCATAAAATGATTACTGAAGAAGTAGCTATTTTACAAAATCTACTCGAAGATATTACAAGGTCTATGGCCGGAGACCAAGTATATGCTAAAATTGAAAGAATTTTGGAATTATCACAAGGGAAAGATGCTGTTTTACTGGAGAATACTATAAGAGAATTATCCAATGACGAAATGGTTATCATCTCTCGTTATTTTTCAATTTTGCCCTTACTAATTAATATTTCTGAAGATGTTGACTTGGCCTATGAGATTAATTATCAAAATAATACCAATATTGACTACTTAGGGAAATTAGCAAACACAATTAATGAAGTCGCTTCTAAAGAAAATGCGCAAGACATTCTCGAAAAGGTAAATGTTGTACCAGTTTTAACGGCTCATCCTACGCAAGTGCAACGGAAAACTGTCTTAGAATTGACGAATCATATCCATGATTTGTTACGGAAATACCGTGATGTCAAAAATGGTGTCGTTAACCAAGAGAAATGGTTGGAAGAATTACGTCGCTACATAGAAATTATCATGCAGACCGACATCATTCGTGAAAAAAAATTAAAAGTTAAAAATGAAATCACTAATGTCATGCAATATTATGACAATTCCTTGATTCCAGCAATCACAAAATTAACCAGACAATATAAAGATCTAGCTAAATCAAAAGGCTTAGTTTTAGACAATCCAAACCCCATCACCATGGGGATGTGGATTGGTGGTGACCGTGATGGGAATCCTTTTGTTACAGCAGATACCTTAAAACAATCGGCTACTCTTCAAAGTGAAGTGATTCTAAATTATTATCTTGATAAGCTATCAGTTCTTTATAGGACTTTCTCCATGTCTTCGACATTAATAAAAACAAGTGAGGATGTTCAAGAGTTAGCAGATTTATCTAGTGATAAATCGATTTACCGTGAAAATGAGCCTTATCGAAAAGCTTTTCATTATATTAAGGCACGTTTACAAGAAACGCATTCAAGTCTTACGAAAAGTCGCTTCAAAAAATCTCTAGTTCCAGCCTATGAAAATGCCCAAGAATTTAAAAATGACCTTTTAAAAATAAAAAATTCTTTAGTTGAAAACGGAGACCGTTCTCTGATTGCTGGTGATCTGACGGAACTAATTCAAGCTGTTGATATATTTGGTTTCTTCTTGGCAAGTATTGATATGCGACAAGATTCCAGTGTTCAGGAAGCATGTGTGGCTGAATTGCTGAAAGCAGCAAATATTGAAGAAGACTATTCATCCCTTTCTGAGTTTGAAAAATGTCAACTTCTACACAAACAATTATCCGAAGATCCAAGAACACTATCTTCGACAAATGTTGAGAAATCAGAACTCTTAGAGAAAGAACTTGCTATTTACAGAGCTGCACGTCGCTTAAAAGATAAACTAGGCGATGAGGTTATCAAACAACACATCATCTCTCATACTGAGAGTGTGTCAGATATGTTTGAATTAGCAATCATGCTTAAAGAAGTTGGCCTTGTGGATAGGGATAGTGCACGTGTTCAGATTGTTCCACTATTTGAAACTATCGAAGATTTGGACAACTCGAATCATATTATGACCGAGTACCTAGCCTATCCTATGGTTAAGAATTGGATTGCTTCCAAAGGTAACTATCAAGAAATTATGTTAGGGTATTCTGACAGCAATAAGGATGGTGGCTATTTATCATCAGGTTGGACTCTTTATAAAGCTCAAAATGATTTAACTGAAATCGGACAAAAAAATGGTATCAAAATTACTTTCTTCCATGGTCGTGGTGGGACTGTTGGACGAGGTGGTGGTCCATCTTATGATGCAATAACGTCCCAACCGTTCGGATCCATTAAAGATCGTATTCGTTTGACTGAGCAAGGTGAAATCATTGAGAATAAGTATGGTAACAAAGACGTTGCCTACTATAATCTAGAAATGTTGATTTCAGCTTCTGTCAATCGCATGGTTACAAGAATGCTTACTAACCTGATGAAATTGATGGGTTTAGAGAAATCATGGAAGGTATTGTGGACTTTAGTAATAAGGTCTACCGAGATTTAGTTTTCGGTAATCCTCATTTTTATGATTACTTTTTTGAGGCTAGTCCTATTAAAGAAGTATCGAGTTTAAATATCGGTTCTAGACCAGCTGCTCGTAAAACCATTACTGAAATTTCTGGTTTACGGGCTATCCCATGGGTCTTCTCTTGGTCTCAAAATCGAATCATGTTCCCAGGTTGGTATGGTGTCGGTTCTGCATTTAAACAATATATTGATCAAGAAGAAGGTAATTTAGCTAAGTTGCAACATATGTATGAAAAATGGCCTTTCTTCCATTCCTTATTGTCAAATGTTGATATGGTGCTTTCAAAATCAAATATGAATATTGCTTTCCAATACGCTCAGTTGGCTGAAAAAGAGGAAGTGAGAGATATTTTCCATACCATTTTAGATGAGTGGCAATTAACTAAAAATATGATTTTGGCTATTGAGCAACATGATGAGTTATTAGAGGATAACCAATCATTGAAACAAAGTTTGGATTACCGACTTCCTTATTTCAATGTTCTAAATTATATTCAAATTGAGCTTATTAAACGCTTACGTCATCACCAACTGGATGAAGATTATGAAAAATTAATCCATATTACGATTAATGGTATAGCGACTGGTCTTCGTAACTCTGGTTAAGTAAGATAAGAAGTAACTACCTTAAAAAAATTAATATCATTTTTGAAAAAATGTTCAATTTACTAGAGAGATTAAGACAGACATTAGTCTGTCTTTTCCCTTTTTTTTGCTTTAGAAAGATGATATAATGCTTAAAGATTATCAGAAAAACAGGGGAAATTATGAAAATTGATAAAAGGCATCTCTTAAATTATTCGATTCTTTTGCCTTATCTAATCCTTTCGATTATCGGTCTGATCATGGTCTATTCTACGACTAGTGCAACATTGATCCAATTGAATGCAAATCCTTTTAAGTCGGTCTTAAGTCAGGGAATTTTTTGGTTGATTAGTTTAACTGCAATTTCTTTTATTTATAAGTTGAAACTAAATTTTTTAAATAACCATGGTTTGTTGGTAATGGTCATGTTATTTGAAGCAGCATTGCTCTTGATTGCCCGATTTTTTACTCAGGAAGTTAATGGAGCTCATGGTTGGATTGTTTTAGGACCACTAAGTTTTCAACCAGCAGAATACCTGAAAATTATCATGGTCTGGTATCTGGCACATACTTTTGCCCGTAAACAAGAAGAAATTGCCTTATATGATTATCAAGCTTTGACAAAAAGAAGATGGTGGCCAAGACAGAGTAGTGATTTAAAAGACTGGCGTGTCTATTCACTATTTCTAATCTTGTTAGTTGCTGCTCAACCCGATTTAGGTAATGCGGCCATTATTGTTTTAACAGCAATTTTAATGATTACCATTAGTGGAATCGGCTATCGCTGGTTCTCTGGAATATTATCTTTAATTACAGTTCTTTCAACCATATTCCTAGGCTCAATTAAAGTTATTGGTGTGGAACGTGTTGCAAAGGTACCCATTTTTGGTTATGTTGCTAAACGTTTTAGTGCTTATTTTAATCCTTTCAAAGATTTAACGGATTCTGGGCACCAGTTAGCTCACTCTTATTATGCTATGAGTAATGGAGGTTGGTTCGGTGTCGGTTTAGGTAACTCAATTGAAAAAAGGGGCTACCTACCTGAAGCTCAAACAGACTTCGTCTTTTCAATCGTTATTGAAGAACTTGGTTTGATTGGGGCAGGATTGATTCTGGCTCTAGTCTTCTTTTTAATTCTCCGTATTATGAATGTTGGTATTAAAGCTAAAAAACCATTCAATGCCATGGTTGCATTAGGTGTTGGTGGTATGATACTAATGCAAGTTTTTGTAAATATTGGTGGTATTTCAGGAATTATTCCGTCAACAGGTGTAACTTTCCCATTCCTATCTCAAGGTGGTAATAGTTTACTGGTTTTATCAGTTGCCATTGGTTTTGTACTCAATATTGATGCTAACGAGAAGAAAGAAGATATCTTAAAAGAAGCTGAACTATCCTATCGCAAAACAATGCGTGACGAGAATGGTAAGATTGTTAATATCAGTCGTTTTAAATAAGTTATTAAAAGAATAGACCTATTACAAGTAGGTCTATTTTTTTACCTTCAAAAAGGAAAGTGATTGAAGAAGTAGTAACTTAAGAATACTGTATTTTAAAAATAGCATTTTGAAATAAGAAAGAATTGCCAATCAATATAAAACACTTGCTTTTTCTTAATAATTTGCTACAATAGTAAGGTAAAGTTAGACTGTATTGCCTACCGTCTATCTATAAAATATATTTTATTGGAGGCTTTTCCCAAAATGGCAAAAGAAAAATACGATCGTAGTAAACCCCACGTTAACATTGGTACAATCGGACACGTTGACCATGGTAAAACTACATTAACAGCTGCAATTACAACTGTTCTTGCACGTCGCTTACCAACTTCAGTTAACCAACCAAAAGATTATGCTTCTATCGATGCTGCTCCAGAAGAGCGCGAACGCGGAATCACAATCAACACTGCACACGTTGAGTATGAAACTGAAACTCGTCACTATGCCCACATCGATGCCCCAGGACACGCGGACTATGTTAAAAACATGATCACTGGTGCTGCCCAAATGGACGGAGCTATCCTTGTTGTTGCATCAACTGATGGACCAATGCCACAAACACGTGAGCACATCCTTCTTTCACGTCAGGTTGGTGTTAAACACCTTATCGTCTTCATGAACAAAGTTGACCTTGTTGATGATGAAGAATTGCTTGAATTAGTTGAAATGGAAATCCGTGACCTTCTTTCAGAATACGATTTCCCAGGTGATGACCTTCCAGTTATCCAAGGTTCAGCTCTTAAAGCTCTTGAAGGTGATTCTAAATATGAAGATATCGTCATGGAATTGATGAAAACTGTTGACGAATATATTCCAGAACCAGAACGTGATACTGACAAACCATTACTTCTTCCAGTCGAAGATGTATTCTCAATCACTGGACGTGGTACTGTAGCTTCAGGACGTATCGACCGTGGTACTGTTCGTGTCAACGACGAAATCGAAATCGTTGGTATCAAAGAAGATACTAAAAAAGCTGTTGTTACTGGTGTTGAAATGTTCCGTAAACAACTTGACGAAGGTCTTGCAGGAGACAACGTAGGTATCCTTCTTCGTGGTGTTCAACGTGATGAAATCGAACGTGGACAAGTTATTGCTAAACCAGGTTCAATCAACCCACACACTAAATTTAAAGGTGAAGTATACATCCTTTCTAAAGAAGAAGGTGGACGTCATACTCCATTCTTCAACAACTACCGCCCACAATTCTACTTCCGTACAACTGACGTAACTGGTTCAATCGAACTTCCAGCTGGTACAGAAATGGTTATGCCTGGTGATAACGTGACTATCAATGTTGAATTGATTCACCCAATCGCCGTAGAACAAGGTACAACTTTCTCAATTCGTGAAGGTGGACGTACTGTTGGTTCAGGTATCGTTTCAGAAATCGAAGCTTAATTTTAATTAAGTTCCCAGAATAACAATTAGAGTCAGACAACTCAGATTGTAGGGACCCCGTAAGGGGTCTTTTTTATATTCTGAGATACTTTTAGAAAATATTTTCAGAAAATAAGTAATTCTTTGTGAAAAAAATCCTAAAATGTAGTCATATTCTTTTATTAGGTCCAAAATTGTGATAAAATAGTAGTGTAAATAAAAAAAGAAGAGGTATGTGAAATGTCACGTAAACCATTTATTGCCGGAAACTGGAAAATGAACAAAAATCCTGAAGAAGCTAAAGCATTTATTGAAGAAGTAGCTTCTAAATTAACTTCATCAGAATTTGTTGAAGCAGGGATTGCAGCTCCAGCTCTCGATCTTTACACTGTTCTTGAAGCGGCTAAAGGATCAGAATTAAAAGTTGCAGCTCAAAATGCTTATTTTGAAAACTCAGGTGCTTTCACAGGTGAAAACAGCCCTAAAGTATTAGCTGAAATGGGTACTGACTATGTTGTTATTGGTCATTCTGAACGTCGTGAATACTTCCATGAAACTGATGAAGACATCAACAAAAAAGCAAAAGCAATCTTTGCTAACGGTTTGACACCAATTATTTGTTGTGGTGAAACTCTTGAAACTTATGAAGCAGGTAAAGCAGTTGACTTCGTAGGTGCTCAAGTATCTGCTGCATTAGCTGGTTTAACTGAAGAACAAGTTTCTTCATTAGTGATTGCTTATGAACCAATTTGGGCAATCGGTACTGGCAAATCTGCGACTCAAGAAGATGCACAAAAAATGTGTAAAGCAGTACGTGATGTTGTAGCAGCTGATTTTGGTCAAGCAGTTGCTGATAAAGTCCGTGTTCAATACGGTGGTTCAGTAAAACCAGAAAACGTTGCTTCATATATGGAATGTCCAGATGTTGATGGTGCTTTAGTTGGTGGTGCATCACTTGATGCCGCAAGCTTCTTAGCTTTGTTAGATTTCGTTAAATAATTTTCTTAAAAAGCTATTGTTTATGTTTAAACAATAGCTTTTTTGGCATCAAAAAAGACAGTCTACACTGTCTTTTTAGTATCGTCTTAAGATTTTTTTAATAGTTTTGATGATTTTTTGCTTGACTGGATTTGGGTAATAGTAAAATGTACCCATTGTTTGTTCAATGTGACCATTAAAATTCTGTTTGAATCCTAAGACTCCATCAGTTCCATCAAAATAACCAGAGATTCCTAATAAATTATAACGTTTAATACCACGCTGAATTGCTTCAAGCATTACATATTCTTGTAGTACTGCAGGTGCATAGAATTTATTGAATTCTGAATAGGAGCCACTAAAGAAATAGGTTGCTTCTTGCTCCATAAATACAAATAAAGACCCGGCAAGGATAACATCCTGATCACCGTATTTTTGAATAAATTCATTAGCTTCTGCAATACGAACATCAAAAGTTTGATGTTGACTTGAGAATTCTTTATGTTGATTACGTTTCTTTTCAGAATTAGGATTTACTTCTAAATCGGCTACTAGTTTTTGTATTTTTTCTGCCAATTTTGCTTGATCTTTTTGCAAATTTGTTAGATAGTCTTTGAAATTGAGTGTTGCAACTAGAAACTCGGCCTTATCATTAAAGGCATCGTAAAAGTATTCATAGTATTCGATAGGTTTATCATCATAATTGCGACGCTCAGAAGTAGAAGAGGTAACTTCTTTAAATTGAATAAGTTCGTCTCTTTTTAATTTTTTGATTTGAATTCCAAAGGTTTTTGCTTTTTTGACTAAGGGTTTCCCTTTTTTACTAAACGACTTTAGAAGATTTTTCCCTGTCAAGTCAGTCAAATCCTTAACATAATGCCAATCGTGCTTATCAAAGCCAATTTGAGGTTGTTCATGGACAAAACCTAAGTTTTGATATAAATCAATATAGTTTTGATCTAATTCAGTTAATGGGTTACCATGATCATCAAACATTCGAAAGTGACCATATGGTTTGATGACTAATTCCATTACTTTTTTGGATTTAGCATATGATTTTAAATCCTTAAGAAAGTCGGCTAAATAACTTTCATCCTTCCAGAGGGGACCATAATGAATTTCCATGTGTAAGCCACCAGCGATTGGAGTAGTGAAAAGTAGAGCAACTATCTGTAACTGACCATCATTATCTTGAAAGCCTTTCATTTCGGTCTCATAGCCTCTATTTTCAAGTAATGCACTCATATTGGCAGATTGCTCAAAATAACGGAATTCTACTTGAGAAGCAAAGGCTTCAAATGCTTCTTTGGTTAAAGTTACTAAAGGCATTAATGTTTACTCCTTAATTTTTTTCGAATTTTATAGCCAACATGGCTGGATGGTAAAAGAGGCTGACGGGAATATTAAATTCACCAGCAAATTCTTCTATTTGTGGATTTAGTTTAGCTTTAAAACTATAGAGACCGCCATTTAATTGATTCTCAATCCCACCCATGTTTTGCCATTGACATCCTCTACGAAAAGCTTCAGCAGCAGTTTCGTACCAAGTTAATAGTGGAGCTTGATAGACTTTATAGCTATCATCCATTCCAGCATAAAGATTCTCTGATGTTTGTCCAAAGTTAAGGGACAAGGTCGCTGCTAGTGGGACGGTTTCTTTTCCTGAATCTAAATCATTTTGGATTAATTCTAGTTCAGAAGTTAATCTAGTAATGGTGTTAAAATTTTCTTTGACTTTTGATTCTCTTGTTTTTTCAGTAAATTTTTCTTTTTCTGATAGTGCTTTCATTATTTGAGTTTCAAGTAGTGCTTTTCTTTCGACCATATTAACTTTTGCCATTGTGATATAAGATTGCTCACCTGGATAGGTCTCCATCAAAGTTCGATAATAATCGATACCACGAAGATTAATGCCTTTACGGGATTCTGTTTTCTTCATCAATTCAGCAAAATCTTCCAAGAGTTCTTGACCACCAATAGTAATGGTGACTCCCTTGTTCTGAGCTGTACGGATTGCTTGTCGTGTTTTCTTAGGGAAGTTTACAAGGTCAAAGTCTTTGGCATAGAGATTGGCTTGAAGGCGTGGTTGGATATTTTGTCCAATATCTTCTGTCCTACCTGTCCATTCAATACCGTGACTTTTCATAAAGGAAATGGCAGATAAAGTTAAGTCATTTTCTTCGACATCTGTGATTTCCTTATCAACAGGAAATTGTTTTAGAAAAAGACTTGGGTCAAATTTAACAAAGAGTGCCTTTTTACTTTTTCCGAATTTTCTTAAAGAATTGATGACAAAATCGACTAATTCGAAATTAGTATAATCCATAATAGGTCCACGAGGAATATAGATTAGGCTAAAATTCAGAGGCAATGGACGAATGAGAAGGGCAGCGGAAGCGACCAATTCTTCATTTTCATAAAAGCCAATGATTTCTTGCTTCCACTCTTCTTTGACACTTGCCCAATTAGCGCTTTGTAATAAGTTACAATTAGGATGTCCGAGAACAAAGGCATCGTGTTCTTCTTTTGGAATGCCAACTTTGTATGTAAACATTAATGTAAAACCCACTCGCGTATAGCATAAGCTACGCCGCTTTCGTTATTAGATTTAGTGATGTATTTAGCAATTTTCTTCAATTCTGGACTTCCATTTTCCATAACGACTGGATTGCCAACAACCTCAAGCATTGCTCGATCGTTTTCGGCGTCACCAATTGCCATTGTTTGGTCCATGTCTAATCCTAATTTTTCAGCTAAATGAATAATTGCATTACCCTTTGAAACTGATTTCAGCATGAATTCTAAGTAGAAGGGTGTTGATTTGACAATATTGTATTTGTCGTAATATTCTTGTGGAATATTTTTGATGGCGGCGTCTAAAACATCTGGCTCATCAATCATCATCATTTTGACGATTTCTTTTGAAGCCATTTCTTCAGGCGTTCTGTAGGATATAGGCATATTAACCAAGGTTGATTCATGTACTGTATATTTACCGATATTCCTGTTTGCGGTGTAGATTCCCTCTTTAGTGATAGCATGCATGTGGAGTCCAATTTTACGACTGAGGAATTCAATGTCCAAGTAATCTTCGTAAGACATGGTTTCCTTAACAATTTCTTCACCAGTTTCAGCATCTTGGACTAAGCCACCATTAAAAGTAATGACATAAGATCCTTTATGGTTTAAATTGAGTTCATCTAAGAGCCCAGTTACGCCGGCAATTGGTCGACCAGTGGCGATAACAACTTGTACATCATTAGCTTTTGCATCCTGAACAGCTTCAAAAACTTGGCTTGTCACTTTACGATCATCGGTTATAAGAGTGCCGTCAATATCGACAGCAACTAATTTGATAGACATGGAGATCTCCTTGTTTCTTATCATTTATCATTTATTCAAAAATATCTACCTTCTATCATACTAAAAAAGCAAGCTTTTGTCATGAAATCGAACATCTTGAAACCTTGATTTAATAAAGAAAACGTTTTAATTATTAGAATTACTGAAAATAAAAAAGAGGGCTCTATAATTTCTGTAGTGGGTAAATCCACTAAAGAGGTTATAGGGTCTTTTTCGTTATTGAAATTTTTCACATCAAAAAAGCCCCATATGACCTATAATGAAAAGCGACGAAACCATCATTAGAAAGAATCATATGGAACTACTTAAGAATACCACAGAATTACTCGGTTTAAAAGACCCTAATATCAAAATCTTATTTGTCTTAAAACATAAAACACATATTGAAATGAGGGCTAAGCTGGATTACAAGCCTACTCTTTGTCCTCATTGTAAAGGTACTATGATCAAGTATGACTTTCAGAAACCATCAAAAATTCCTATACTTGATTGCCAAGGATTTCCTTGTGTTCTCCATCTCAAAAAGCGTCGCTTCCAATGTAAATCGTGCTCTAGAGTGACTGTTTCGGAGACTCCTCTAGTTCTAAAGAATCATCAAATATCTCAGCCTGTACTATTTAAGATTACCCAACTCCTCACTAATACAATGACCAATTCTGACATTGCTAGAACCCTTCATGTCTCTGTATCTGTTGTTCAACGTAAGTTAGCACAATTTACCTTCAAAGAGGGATTTTCATCTTTACCTGAGATACTCTCCTGGGATGAGTTCTCTCGCAATAAAGGAAAACTAGCTTTTATTGCTCAAGATTTTGAATCTCGTAAAATCATCACCATTCTTGACAACAACCGTCAAACCACCATCAAAAATTATTTCTATAAATACACTAGAAAAGTGAGAGAACATGTTAAAGTTGTAACTGTTGATATGTCAGGAAGCTATATTCCTATCATTAAGCAATTGTTCCCTAAAGCTAAGATTGTCCTTGATCGCTTTCATATTATCCAACACTTATCCCGTGCTATGATGACGACAAGAATTGCCATCATGAAATCTTTTGATACTAAATCTCAGACTTACCGTCTCTTGAAATACCATTGGCGATTCTTTCAGAAAGACAGCGTAAACTCTCAGTTAAACCCTTTTACTGCAGAACCTTAGGTCAAACTGTAACTCCGAAGGAAGTGA
>NZ_LOCM01000009.1 GCF_002887775.1 Streptococcus penaeicida
TTGATGCATTTTTTAGTTTGATTGAAGAGAACTTAACAGTCACAAACAAAAACTTTAAAACAGTCTTTAAGACCTTCATAAAACATAAGACATATATCACTAATGCCCTCGAAACTTCTTATTCTAACGCCAAACTAGAAGCGACTAACAAACTCATAAAAGATATTAAAAGAGCTGCGTTTGGATTTCGGAACTTTGAAAACTTTAAAAAATGTATTTTGATTGCTTTGAACATCAAAATAGAGAGTATCAATTTGATACTCTCTAGAACTTAGCTTTTCATCTACCCACTACAGTTGACAAAGAGCCAAAAAGAGCTCAAAAGCTCTTAGTTTGGAAATTCAAAATGTTCATCTTCAATGTAAGAAATAAATTCTTCTTTATCTTTTGCAAAGAGGTCATTTGCATCTAACATTTCTTTAGGGAAATAGAACCTTCTGTCGCCGTAGGTTGTCCCGGTTAGTGTTTTTACGATAGGCGATAAATGGGATAGTTCAGATCGCCGACCATCTTTGTGAAGCATTTCAATCTGAGTTCTTGGATTTTTATTCTCTGGACGGTAAATATCATATGGTAGGTCAAAATTGACGTGGACTCCGGTATAATATTCCGGATTGAAACCAACAGCTTCAACTAATTGTCTTAGATGTTCTAATTTACCTTCATTTGCCTGGTCGAAAGTTACTGATTTAAGGATTTTGCGGTTGATAAAGCGACTTGCTAAATCGGCTAATATCTGGTCTTCACTTGTTATCCATTCTTGGAAATATGTATTTAAGACGCCGTCATCTAGTCTGAGGTAGTCGCTTAAAGTAAATTGATTCTTTAGAAAGGGAATTAAGCCTGGTGCGGTGCGGCAGATGTAATCTGGGTCTTTTTGATAAATCCGTTTAGCCCTTTTAAGTAGATTTTGTAGCGTTAGCTCAACACCACGACTTGCTGGATGAAAGTAAACTTGCATATACATTTGGAATCGACTGACGATGTAATCTTCCACAGCATGCATACCATTCTTTTCAAAAACAATGCCATTTTCAACGGGTCGAATAACACGGAGTATTCTCATAAGATCAAATTGGCCATAATTAGCCGCTGAAAAATAAGAATCACGTAAGAGATAATCCATCCGGTCACAATCAATTTGGCTAGAAATAAGTTGAACGACTTGTTTATTAGGATAAGTATGATTGATGACACTAGCTACTTGATCAGGGAAATCTACAGAGACCTGTCTAAGAATAGCATTTATCTCAGTTTCTGGGTTTGTAATAATTTCCTGTGTGATGGCTTCGTGATCTGTTTCAAAAAGTTTTTCAAAAGTATGAGAGTATGCGCCATGGCCAATATCATGTAAAAGTCCGGCTGTCATAGTTAAAAGAGATTCTTTTTTGTTCCACTCATCCGGATAGCGCTCTTCAAAGATTTCAGTGACGCGTCTAGCAATCTCATAGACACCAAGGCAATGTGAAAAACGACTGTGTTCTGCCCCGTGAAAGGTAAATGCAGTCGTTGGTACTTGCTTAATCCGTCGTAATCTTTGAAATTCTTTAGCATTTATTAAATCATAGATTACTTTCTTATTAATGTGAATATAGTTGTGGACGGGGTCCCGGAATACTTTTTCATTCATAAGTATATTATACCAAAAATTGCTAAATTAAGAAGAAATTGATAGAATAGACACGGTAAAAAAAGAGATTGGATAAGGTATGAAATTAGAAATAAAAAATGCCATTAAAATAGATGATCAAATTGAAAAAATTAAAGAGATTCATGATTGCCAAATGAAGGTAAAAGGGGATGCGATTTATTTCATTTATCAAAATGAAGTAGATGAAAAAGTTATCATCAAATGTCAGTCTAATAGTTTAAGTATTAATCGTTTTTCAAACCCGCACACTTTGATGACCTTTGAGGAAGGTGTTAATCATATTTTTGATATCCCTACACCCATGGGTATTCAGCAGTTAGTGACCTCTACCCATAGCTATCTATTTGATGAAGAAAATAAGATATTAAACTTATCTTATGATTTGCTTCAGCCAGAAAGTTTGGCTCAATTTGCGACATATCGACTAGAATTGACATGGTATTAAAATGGAAAATGAGAAACATCAGGGAATGGGAAGTGTTATAGCTGCCCTTGTTGCCAATATCTTAGTGGCACTTTCAAAATTTGTTGCATTTTTATTTTCAGGTTCAGTGGCAATGATGAATGAGTCCATCCATAGCTTGGTTGATTGCGGCAATCAAATTCTTCTCTTATTTGGTGATAAAAAAGCCAAATCACTAGAAAGTGCACGCCATCCATTTGGTGAAGCTAGAGCCAAATATTTTTTCTCTACCATTGTGGCCATGATGCTCTTTTTTGGCGGAGGTGCTTTGGGTATCATGGAAGCTCTTAAAAAAATTGCTGAACCAGAGCATGCAAACAGTCACTTTTGGCTTTTAATTGCTGTATTAATTTTTGGGTTAGTGGTAGAAAGCTTTAGTTTACGGGTGGCATTTAAAGAAATTAAGGAACTGAATAAAAACAAACTTCCTCTTTTTCGCTTTCTTAAAGAAAGTCGTCACAGTGAAATACTAATTATTTTTGCAGAGGATACCTGTGCAGTTATCGGTCTTGTTATTGCACTACTTGGAACAATCTTGGCTTATCTAACAAAGAATCCTATTTTTGATGCCCTATCAGGCTTATGCATTGGAATAATGCTTTGCTTAGCAGCAATTTTTTTAGCCACTGAGTTTTACAGCTTACTAGTAGGTGAAAGTGTGACTGAAGAAGATTTAAAAATCATCCATCAGGCTTTTGAGAAGGAAGAAGTTTTACGCGTAATTGATATTAAAACGATTCACTTAAGTGCTACTGATATCTTGATTACAGCAAAAATCGAAATTGATTCACCTTTTATTAAAGATAGTTCAGTATTGGTTAATACAATTGAAAAGACCGTTCGACAATCTCTCCCAGACTATAAACTTTTTATTTATATTGAAACGGATACTTTTCAAGAAAATTACCAAATCAATCATTAAGCCAATTAATCAGCCTGTTTTTGGCTGATTTTTTATATTTATTTCTTGTTTTTTAAGTGTTTTTTTTATATAATGGTACCTATATCAAGGGAGTAGCAGACGGGTTTACCCGTGATTGCATCGTCACTACGGAATTTCGATTTCCGGTGTAATCTGAAACAGCGAGACTTGTTTAACTTTATTAAACAGGTCTTTTTATATACTTTTAAAAGGCCAGGGAGGATGGAAAATTTGTCAAAAGAACAAAGAAAAGACGTGTTCTACACGCAATCCGAAGAGACTGTACTTGAAGAATTACAATCAAGTCAAGATGGTCTTTCAACAAGTGAAGCTAAAAGCCGTTTAGACCAATATGGTCGGAATGAGCTTGATGAAGGGGAAAAACGTAGCCTCTTTATGAAGTTCCTTGATCAATTCAAGGATTTAATGATTATCATCTTGATTGTTGCTGCTGTGCTTTCAGTTATTACTGAAGGAACAGAAGGAATGACCGACGCTATTATTATCTTAGCTGTTGTAATTCTTAATGCGGCATTTGGTGTTTACCAAGAAGGTCAAGCCGAAGCAGCTATTGAAGCTTTAAAATCAATGTCTAGCCCGCTAGCGCGTGTTCGTCGAGATGGACATGTTATCGAGCTTGATTCGAAAGAATTAGTTCCTGGTGATATCGTTCTTCTTGAAGCTGGTGATGTTGTACCAGCTGATATGCGTCTTCTTGAAGCAAATTCATTAAAAATTGAAGAAGCAGCTCTAACAGGTGAATCTGTACCAGTTGAGAAAGACCTTTCAGCTACTGTTGCTGAAGATGCTGGTATCGGTGACCGAGTAAACATGGGTTACCAAAACTCAAATGTTACTTATGGTCGCGGTATGGGTGTTGTCACAAATACTGGTATGTATACTGAAGTTGGTCATATTGCTGGGATGTTAGCAAATGCTGATGAAACAGATACGCCACTTAAACAAAACTTAGACCACCTGTCTAAAATTTTAACTTACTTGATTTTAGTTATTGCAGCTGTTACATTTGCAGTTGGTGTTTTCGTTCGTGGACAACATCCATTAGAAGGTTTAATGACATCGGTAGCCCTTGCCGTTGCAGCTATTCCTGAAGGTTTACCAGCGATTGTAACAGTAGTTCTTTCATTAGGTACTCAAGTATTAGCAAAACGTAATGCCATTATCCGTAAGTTACCAGCAGTAGAAACCCTAGGTTCAACTGAAATTATCGCATCAGATAAAACTGGTACCCTTACCATGAATCAGATGACTGTTGAAAAAATTTATACTAATGGCCAGTTACAATCAGCTGGATCTGATATTGATTTTTCAAACAGCACCCTTCGCATCATGAACTTTGCTAATGATACGAAAATTGATCAATCTGGTAAATTGATTGGTGACCCAACTGAAACAGCTTTAGTACAATATGGATTAGACCATGGATTTGATGTTCGTGATATCTTAGTCAATGAACCACGTGTCGCTGAATTACCTTTTGATTCTGACCGTAAATTGATGGCAACTATTCATAAAGAAGCTGATGCTAAATATTTTGTTGCTGTAAAAGGTGCTCCTGATCAACTTTTAAAGCGTGTTACTCAAATTGAAGATAATGGCTCTATTCGTCCAATCACTGAGGGTGATAAAGCAGCTATCTTGGATATGAATAAGTCATTAGCTAAACAAGCCCTTCGTGTCTTGATGATGGCGTATAAATATGTTGATACGATTCCAACTCTTGATACCGAAACAGTTGAAGCGGAGTTAATTTTCTCAGGTCTTGTTGGGATGATTGACCCTGAGCGTCCGGAAGCAGCGCAAGCCGTTAAAGTGGCTAAAGAAGCTGGTATCCGTCCAATCATGATTACTGGTGACCACCAGGACACTGCGGAAGCTATTGCCAAACGCTTAGGAATCATTGACGAAACTGATAATGAAGACCATGTATTCACTGGTGCTGAGTTAAACGAAATTTCAGATGAAGAATTCCAAAAAGTCTTTAAACAATACTCTGTATATGCGCGTGTTTCGCCAGAACATAAGGTTCGTATTGTTAAGGCATGGCAAAACGAAGGTAAAGTTGTTGCCATGACTGGTGATGGTGTTAATGATGCCCCATCTCTTAAAACAGCTGATATCGGTATTGGTATGGGTATCACTGGTACTGAAGTATCTAAAGGTGCTTCTGATATGGTTCTTGCTGACGATAACTTTGCAACTATCATTGTTGCCGTTGAAGAAGGACGTAAAGTCTTCTCTAACATCCAAAAAACAATCCAATACTTGCTTTCAGCAAATATGGCTGAGGTCTTCACTATCTTCCTTGCAACCCTTTTTGGTTGGGATGTTCTTCAACCTGTTCACTTGCTTTGGATTAACTTGGTAACAGATACGCTACCAGCCATCGCATTAGGTGTAGAACCTGCTGAACCAGGTGTTATGAAGCATAAACCTCGTGGCCGTAAATCTAGTTTCTTTGACGGTGGGGTTAAAGAAGCCATCCTTTACCAAGGTGCTTTCCAAACCATACTTGTCTTAGGTGTTTATGGTTTCGCTCTAATGTTCCCAGAACACTCAACTTATAAAGAAATTCATGCAGATGCCTTAACCATGGCCTATGTAACACTAGGTTTAATCCAATTAGTGCATGCCTACAATGTTAAATCTGTTTATCAATCCATGTTTAAAGTTGGTCTCTTTAAAAATAAATTGTTTAACTATTCAATTCCAGTTGCTTTCATTATGTTAATGGTGACTGTAGTGGTCCCTGGCTTTAATAAATTCTTCCATGTGGCACATTTAAGTGGTAGTCAGTGGTTAGTTGTTATAATCGGCAGCTTACTCATGGTAGTTCTAGTTGAGCTTGTGAAAGCTATTCAACGTGCAATGGGAATGGATGAAAAAGCAATCTAAAGTAAATAAAAAACGATTCTTATAGATCGCCATAGAGTGAAGACAATTTCTTGTCTTCACTTTTTTGATTTGAAGAATGGATTGTCATTTTATAGGTTTTGAGCAAATCAAGTTGGTCTGAAAATCAATTATTCTTTTACAAAAGTGTAGTTGGGAATTATGATATAAAAATAGGAGCAAATGTTTGCCTGACTGCTAATTGTCATAAGCCCCTCCGAAAACGTTTTACTTTGCTTTTATAGCATTTTTTCAGACTCTTCAAGTTATTTCCTTTGAAAGTTATGGTAAACTAATAGAAGAATATGGTGAGGAGAACGTATGACAACCATTTTTGCCCATAGAGGAAGTAAGTGTAATCGCCCAGAAAATACCTTGGCAGCCTTTAAAGAAGCCATTAGAGTTGGTGCTGATGGTATCGAACTAGATGTCCACCGCACTAAGGATCACCACTTAGTCGTTATCCATGATGAAACAGTGGACAGAACAACTAATGGAATTGGTTACGTCCGAGACTTAACCTTAGACGAGATAAAAGAATTAGATGCTGGCTCTTGGTTTGCTCCATTTTATTTTAGGGAAAAAGTACCAACTTTAGAAGAAGTTTTACATTTTTTAGTTACTGAAAACTTTCAAGGAACATTGAATATCGAAATTAAAACGGATAAATACCACTACCCAAGAATCGAAAGAGATATCGCAAAATTGATGCAATCGCAAAAGTGGCCATTTGATTATCTTTATTGTTCCTTTAATTTCCGTAGTTTGAAAATTATGGAAAAGGCAGATCCCAATATTGAATTAGCCTATTTGATGAAAACAGGAACCTTTCATATTTGGCTAGGCCAGAAGGCAACATTTGTAGGTGCCATTCATCCAAATAAATTGTGGGCTATGAACAATAAAAATAAAATATCCTTATTTGGAAAATCGGTTCGCCCCTGGACCTTGAATAAGGAAAAACAAATGGAATTTGCTTTTCGCTTTAAATTGGCAGGTTTTATGACGGACAAACCGGAGTTAGCCGTTCAAGTTCATGACCGTTTAGCTCAAGAAAAAAATCAAGACCTTATCGCATTAGGATAAGGTCTTTTTGCTATTTTGGAGTTCATATTTTGGAAGATTAAAGGTTATTATCAAAAGGCTAATACCGATAACTGATAAGCACCATAGTAAATCTGAATCAAAGGGTAGCAGTAGGTGACTGATAATGATTAGGATAATACTGAACCAAAAGGTTATAATTGTTTTTGGCCTATCTACAATCACATAAGAATCACTCCCGTTAACCAAAATTCGAGGACTAAAGCGTTGACGCAACCTTATTGGGGTCTCGTTTTTTGCAATTGGAATCTCAATCTCTTGGCCATTCTGCAGGAGGATTTTTTCAATGTTACCGATGTCTACCGTAATCGGCGCACCCACCTTGGCTAAATGGGTTTGTCTTTTTATTTTCATATTTTTTCTCATTTCTCTAGTCAATCTCGAATATGGTCATGGCAGAAGCCAACTCTTCCTTCAAATGAGTAGCTTTGTAGGCTAAAAAGTTCTCATTCTTGTGGATAGCCGCAAAGCGCTTATTGGGCGTCCATGCAGTAGGACTAATTAACTGGGGGTTAGCTTTTAAAAAGTCGTTTGTGAGTCGCCATTCTTTAGAATACCCAAGGGGTCGACTGTGATATAAAATACCATCATATTTTTGCACTTTAATACGCCGGTGATTGTGGCCGAAAACGACATCAGTAACAGAGTATTTAGTAAAAATCTGATGAAATTTGGGGCTGCCTAAAAAAGCATTGAAGGGTCTTAACTTTGGATAAGTCAGGAGAAAGGCCTGATGAGGAACAAAATGCATAGCAACAATGATCCGCTTATCAGAATTAGATTTGAGGATTTGTTCAAGTTTTATACAAATGGCCTCAGTAATTTGAGGATCAGAATTAGGACGCTTAATGCGGCGGTCGAACCAAAATTGTTTTTTGAAGCGTAAATTACCTGCCTCGTCCATTTCAGAGAAAAAACTATAATCGTACCAACCATGAAAGGCAAGAAGCATAGTAGTGTCATTCAAGGGGGAGCATTTAAAATCAGCCTCCGAAATAGCTTCTTCGCTTAAATCTAACATGTCATGGTTGCCTAAATTATAGGTTATTCTAACATGTTCTTTCAGTTTAAGCATAAATGGTAAAGTTGTTTCATAGAAATGATTGGATATATCTCCTGCAAAGTGCAGATGGTCGATGCCTTTCTCATTGAGTACTTGAAGGAGACAATTTTCTTCATATCTGCCAAAATGGTTAAGATCAATGTGTAAATCACTCATGATTGCTAATCTAGTCATACTTTTATTGTAACAAAAATGAATTGACTTGGCTATTTGTGGTAAAATAGAGCTTTAAGGAGAAATAATCATGTTTAAAGCTATTATTTTTGATATGGATGGTGTCATTTTTGACACCGAAGATTTCTATTATCAGAGACGAAAAACCTTTTTAGAAAGTAAAGGCATAACCATTGACCATATGGAAGCCAAGGAATTTATTGGGGGCAATCTCCAGCAAGTTTGGCAAAAGATATTAAGTGAAAATGAGCAAGCCGGTCAAGCGGATGCTATTCATGAAGAATATGAATCCTATAAAGAAAAGCATCGTGCGCCTTATGCCCAGATCATTTTTCCAGAAGTTAAGCAGACCTTAGCTGATTTAAAAGCGGCAGGTCTAAAACTTGCCTTAGCTTCCAACACGCAGAAGAAAGATGTTCTCTTTGCTTTAGAATCTTCAGGAATTTTGTCCAATTTTGATTTTGTTCTAGGTCGTGAAGACGTAGAAAGGCCAAAACCGCAACCAGATATTTATCTCAAAGCAGCTCGTTTATTGGGGATTGATAAAGCTCATATTTTAATTATTGAAGATAGTCAAAAGGGTATTAGTGCTGGTAAGTCTGCCGGGATGCAAGTCTGGGCAATCAAGGACAAACGTTATGGGATTGACCAGTCGCAAGCCGATCGGCTTATCGATCATTTAGGACAAGTCAAATAAAAAGCACTTTAAAAAAGATTAGCAGGAAGGGAGAGTGGGAAGCTCTCTTTTTTGTATGCGCTTACGGTTTTTACTAGCCATTTAGGCAAATTAGTTTTAAAATGGCAATAGAGGCCTCTTTTAAAGGTTGTTGTTTTTTGAAAATAGAAAGGAACCTAAAGTCAATCATGTCTCAATATTATCAGTTGTTGAAAGAAAAATTCCCAACAAAGTCGTCACTTATTACCGAAATGATCAATCTGGATGCCATTTGTCATTTGCCAAAAGGTACCGAGCATTTTCTGAGTGACTTACATGGTGAATACCAAGCATTTGATTATTTGTTACGAAATGGCTCAGGTTCTATAAAGAAGAAACTACAAGAATGTTTTCCAGAAAAAAAAGAAAAAGAGATTGAACAACTTTGCCAATACATTTACTACCCGGCTGAAAAAATTCAGGCACAACAAGAAGTTTTAGATCGTAATGACTTGGAAATCGAACTTTGCCAATATCTGTTAGATTTGCTCCAATTTGTTAAGCATATCGGAAGCAAATACACTCGTTCAAAGGTTCGTAAGATGCTTCCAACTGACTATGCCTATATCATGGAGGAGTTGCTGACGGAAGAGCAGCCTGATAAGAATAAACAGTATTACTATCACGCTATCATTTCAAAAGTACTTGAGTTAGAGCAGTTAGACAATCTCTTTATTGCCTTTGCCAACTTGATTCAACGTCTATCCATCGACCATCTTCATGTGGTTGGCGATATTTTTGACCGCGGTCAATACCCTGATTTTATAATTGACCGCTTAAAAGGTTTCCAAAACATTGATATCCAATGGGGGAATCATGATATTACTTGGATTGGAGCTATGTCTGGTTCCTATATTTGTATGATCAATGTTATTCGGATTGCGGCCAGATATAATTCATTAGCACTAATCGAAGATCGCTATGGTATTAATCTCCGACGCCTTATTGATTACAGCCAACGCTACTTTAAGGATGAAGAGGTTTTCAACCCGATTTTAGATGGTGATGTCATCTCCGAAACAGAGCGCCTGACCCTTAATAAATTACAGCAAGCGACAGCCCTCTTGCAATTTAAATTGGAGCACCAACTAATTAAGCGGCGGCCAGAATTTGGCATGCAAGCTTCGCAATTGTTCCCCAAAATTGACCCTGAAAAGAAAAGCATTACTATTGGTGAAAAGACATATCCTTTACAATCCTTCCCATTTCATAAAATGGTTTGGGATCAGCCTGATGTTCTAACTTCTGAAGAAGAGCAAATATTAAAAGGGCTCATGTACCGTTTCCAAAACTCTGAAAAATTAGAGAGTCAAATTGATTTCCTGATGGCAAAAGGCTCAATGTATCATGTTTCCAATAATCACTTGCTTTTCCATGGTTGTATGCCCATGCATTCAAATGGTGATTTTAAATCCATGCGTTTTGGCAAGAAAATCTATTCAGGCAAGGCTCTCTTAGATTTCTTCCAAGAGCAAGTTAGGGAGTCTTACAAAAATCGGGAGCAACACTTTGATTTAGCAACCGATGTCTTTTGGTATCTCTGGTGTGGTGAAGTATCATCCCTCTTTGGTAAGGACCGGATGACCACTTTTGAACGTTATTATATTGCTGACAAGGCAAGCCATCATGAGGAAAAGAATCCTTATTACCGTTTACGGGAAAATCAAGAAATCTGTCTTCGCATTTTAGCAGAGTTTGGTTTGGATGGAAGTGCTCATATTGTCAATGGCCATACACCTGTTAAGGAAAAAGGTGGCGAATTACCTATTAAAGCTGATGGTCGCATTATTATCATTGATGGTGGATTGGCTAAAGGCTATCAAAAAACGACTGGTATTGCTGGCTACACCTTAATTTCTAATTCTTATGGCTTGGAATTAGTTGCTCATAAACCCTTCTCATCTGTTAAGGATGTTTTAGAAGGTAAATGTGATATTATCTTTATCAAGCGTTTAGTCGAATTAGTTGAAAATCGGACCTTGGTTAAAGATACTGATAATGGTAAAAAACTACTACAAGAAATAGCTGATCTTGATCATCTTTACCAACATTTTGATCACTATTAAATAGAATAATAATAATGAGAGGTGAAGACAAATTTTTCACCTCTTTTGGTTTTTTGATTTTTGCGGTTCAACCTGATATATTCTTTTTGTTATGACAATTTAATATTTGTTACAAGAAGTCATTTCTTGGTCTTGAAGTCTTTATATTTTTCCATTATGATAGTATTATGGAACTTAAGGCGGAAATCAAAAAATTAGCGAAAGAAATTGGTATTTCAAAAATCGGCTTTACGACAGCTGATGATTTTTCTTATCTGGAAAAATCATTACGGTTAGGTCTTGAAGAAGGTCGAACAACAGGTTTTGAGCACAAGGTTATTGAGGAAAGAATCAAACCTAAACTATCCTTGGCTTCAGCTAAGACCATTATTTCCATTGCTGTGGCCTATCCCCATAAGTTACCCATCCAACCTCAAAAAACACAGTATAAACGCGGTAAAATCACCCCTAATTCTTGGGGAACAGATTACCATCATGTTCTTCAAGAAAAACTGTCCCAATTAGCTGAGGCTATCGAAAAACTAACTGAAGATTTTGAATATAAGGGAATGGTTGATACGGGAGCCTTAGTGGATACAGCTGTTGCTAGAAGAGCTGGAATTGGTTTTATTGGCAAAAATGGTTTGGTGATTTCCAAAGAGTTTGGTTCTTATATGTATTTGGGTGAGTTGATTACCAATTTGGACATTGAACCCGATCAACCTGTTGATTACGGCTGTGGTGATTGTCGTCGCTGCTTAGACGCCTGTCCGACCTCCTGTTTAATTGGTGATGGAACCATGAATGCCAAGCGCTGTTTGTCTTTCCAGACCCAAGATAAGGGGATGATGGACTTGGAGTTCCGGAAAAAAATCAAAACGGTTATTTATGGTTGCGATATTTGTCAGATTGCCTGTCCCTATAATAAAGGCATTTCCAACCCTCTTGCCAGTGAGATTAATCCGGACTTAGCTCAGCCAGAATTAATCCCTTTCTTGGAATTATCCAATAAGGATTTTAAGTCAAAATTTGGCCAAATTGCAGCTTCATGGCGAGGTAAAAATATTCTCCAGCGAAATGCCATAATTGCCCTTGCAAATGGTCATGACCGGACGGCCATTATTAAATTAATGGAAATTATTGATAAGAATAACAATCCAATTCATACCGCGACAGCCATTTGGGCACTTGGTGAGCTGATAAAAAAACCGGATGATATCATGTTGGATTATATGCGTGGCCTTTCTCCAAAAGAAGAGGAGAGTCAAAAAGAATTGGAAATGCTTCGAGCAAAATGGCAATTCTAGTGTCAATGTGTTAAAATAATGAAGATAAAAACGAGAATGAGGTAAGCACATGGAAGTGGCAGAAATTCGCCAAAAAATAGTAGAAAACAATGAGAAGTTGACTAGCTTCAGGAGGTCTCTTTGACTTAGATCGTTTGGAAGAAGAGATTGCTCTTTTAGAAAACCAAATGACTGAGCCTGACTTCTGGAATGATAATTTAGCTGCTCAAAAAACCTCGCAAGAGTTGAATGAATTGAAAGTTAAGTTCGATACTTTCCATAATATGCAAACTCTTTCGGAAGAGACAGAGCTCTATCTAGAAATGTTAGATGAAGATCCTTCTATTCAAGAAGAATTGGAAGAATCTTTGTTAAAACTGGATCAAATTCTCTCTTCTTACGAAATGACCTTGCTCTTGTCTGAGCCTTATGATCATAACAATGCAATTTTGGAAATTCACCCTGGATCTGGAGGTACTGAGGCGCAAGACTGGGCGGATATGCTCTTTCGAATGTATACGCGTTTTGGGAATGCCAAAGGGTTTAAGGTTGAGACGCTGGACTACCAAGCGGGTGATGAAGCTGGAATTAAGTCTGTAACCCTTTCTTTTGAGGGGCCAAATGCTTATGGTTTCTTGAAATCGGAAATGGGTGTTCACCGATTAGTCCGAATTTCCCCTTTTGATTCAGCTAAACGCAGACATACGTCATTTACATCGGTAGAAGTCATGCCGGAACTAGACGATACCATCGAGGTTGATATTCGTGAAGATGATATTAAGATGGATACCTTTCGCTCAGGCGGTGCAGGTGGTCAGAACGTCAACAAGGTATCAACGGGTGTCCGTTTGACCCATATTCCTACAGGAATAGTTGTTGCTTCAACTGTAGACAGAACACAGTATGGTAACCGCGATCGTGCAATGAAAATGTTGCAGGCTAAACTTTACCAAATGGAACAAGAGAAAAAAGCAGAAGAGGTCAATGCTCTTAAAGGTGATAAAAAAGAGATCACCTGGGGCAGTCAGATTCGCTCTTATGTTTTTACACCTTATACCATGGTCAAAGATCACCGGACTAACTTTGAAGTAGCTCAGGTTGACAAAGTTATGGATGGTGAGATTGATGGCTTTATCGATGCTTACCTTAAGTGGCGAATGACTGATGACTAATTGATTAACAGATTATAGAAATAGAAAGAAGAAAAGAATGGCATTAATTGAAATGAAGGGCGTTAATAAAAAGTATAAACGCTCGACAACAGCCTTAAGAGACTTAAATTTTTCAATCAATCAAGGTGAATTTGTTTACTTGGTTGGTCCTTCTGGTGCTGGTAAATCAAGTTTGATTAAACTCCTTTATCGGGAAGAGAAAGTAACGAGTGGTTCTCTTTTTGTTGGTGAGTTTAATTTGACCAAATTAAAAGCAAAACATGTTCCGATTTTACGTCGCAATATCGGTGTCGTCTTCCAAGACTATAAATTACTCCCTCGTAAGACTGTTTTTGAAAATGTAGCTTACGCTATGGAAGTTATTGGTGAGAAACGTCGTAATATTAAGAAACGTGTTCCGGAAGTCCTTGAATTAGTAGGATTAAAACACAAGATGCGTTCTTTCCCAGATCAATTGTCAGGTGGTGAGCAACAACGTGTTGCCATTGCCCGGGCCATTGTTAATAATCCAAAATTGCTGATTGCCGATGAACCAACAGGTAACTTGGACCCAGAAATTTCTTGGGAAATTATGCAATTACTTGAACGTATTAATGTTCAAGGAACAACCATTTTGATGGCAACTCATAATAGTCATATCGTTAACTCTCTACGCCATCGAGTAATTGCGATTGAAGACGGACGGATTGTCCGTGATGAAGAGGAAGGAGAGTACGGTTACGATGATTAGAAACTTTTTCCGTCATATTTGGGAATCCATTAAAAACCTTAAGCGTAATTGGTGGATGACAATTGCTGCTGTTTCTTCAGTAGCTATAACCTTAACCCTAGTGGGAATATTCGCTGCTACATTATTAAATATTGAGCGCGTGGCGACAGGGGTTCAAAATAATATTCAAATTAATACCTATCTACAAGTTGATTCTACTGATACTGCAAAAGTTGTTCAAAAGGTCGGTGGTAAACAGGTTAAAAATGATAAATATCATAAGGTTTACGATCAGATCACTGCGATTGATGGTGTTGATAAAATTACTTTCTCAAGTAAAGATGAACAATTGCAAAAATTGCAAGATACCATGGGTGATGTCTGGAAGATGTATGATAAAGATACCAACCCACTTCAAGATATTTATATGGTTGAAACCAAGAAACCTTCACAAGTTAAATCTGTCAGCGCAGCTATCAAGGAAATTGAAGGCGTTGATGATGTCGACTACGGTGGTATTAATTCAGATAAATTAATGAAATTCGCTTCATTTATTAAGACATGGGGATTGGTTGGAACTTTACTTTTATTATTAGTTGCTATTTTCCTCATCTCAAATACGATCCGCATGACCATTATGAGTCGTCAAAGAGATATCGAGATTATGCGTTTGGTAGGGGCTAAAAATTCTTATATCCGTGGTCCATTCTTCTTTGAAGGAGCTTGGGTTGGATTCTTAGGTGCAATTCTTCCATCTGTCATTATTTATTATCTTTATGAATATACCTATAGACAGTTTACGCCACAGTTGAACTTAAACGGTTTATCAATGTATCCAATTAATTATTACCTTTATATCTTAATAGCAGCGCTATTTGTTATTGGTATCATTATTGGTTCATTGGGTTCTGTTCTATCAATGAGACGTTATCTTAAATTTTAACTTAGCAAGACTTTCTAGTGCTCTTCGAGCACTGAAAGTCTACGGAAGCCGCTATGATGCGGTCTTCCTAGCTAACTTACTAAGTCCGTTTTCAAAATAGTATCGATTTTGAAAACTCCCTGTCGTAACTGTAAGAGACAGGATGATTATAAAAAAGAGGATTTCTATGTTTAAAAGATTCCTCTCTTATTTTGTTTCAAAGGTCATAAAAAATAAAGAGGCTGGGACAAAAGTCTTCATAACTAATAAAAACAGAGACTCACGTTTGATGTGATTCTCTGTTTTTAATTTCTTATCATTCTCTTATTGTATTTCAGTAGATTATTGGCCATGAGGACCAAACC
>NZ_LOCM01000010.1 GCF_002887775.1 Streptococcus penaeicida
GGTAGCCTTTCTAAAGTGTTTTTAGACAATTCTATTTTATCAAGACTATCGCAACCATGCAAAAAGCAACGGCAAAAACCGTTGCTTTTTTGTTATAGTCGTGTAGACTTTTGTCCCAGACTCTTTTGATTTTCTTAAAAGAAGGGGTTGTAATGTTTTTCTTGGCCGATGCTTGTCATTTGGCCATGGCCTGGGTAGACTTTATATTGTTCTGGTTGGCTGAAAAGCTTGTCTTCAATCCCTTTGATTAATTGGTCATAGTTACCTGTTGGTAAGTCATAACGGCCAATGCTGCCTTTAAAGAGGGCATCTCCTGAGAAGATGGTTTCTTCATCATGAAAGATGAAGGAAACGCCACCGATGGAGTGTCCTGGGGTCTCAACAACTTGGAAGTGAAAGTCGCCAATTGTATATGGTTTTTGATATTGGAGCAGTTGTTCTGCAGGTTTACAGATAACATCAGGGATATCGGCATGGCGGATATGTCCCGATAAATTGTCTTTCGGGTTAAAGAGCCAAGAAGCTTCTAAAGCTGAGACGTAGACGTCAGGCTGATTGAAAGCTTCTCTAACAGCTTCAAGACTCATAATATGATCATAATGAGTATGGGTTAAGAGGATAGCTTGAACTGGCTTTTCAAGCTTTTTGATTTTCTTCAAAATACCTTTGGTGTCACTACCAGGATCTATTACTAAAACTCCTGTATCGTTTTCGACAAGGTAAGTGTTCTCATTAGCGACATCATTTGTGATGGTTGTTATTGTCATCATTGCTTTTAAAACTCCGTTCGTCGATTTTTGGATCTTTTGTAAATGCTTATGAAAAGAGATGTTGGAGGAAATGAGGGAAAGTTTTTGACCAAACGCCTTCGTTATGGATGGCCCCCTCCACAATCTCTAATTTTACCTGATTGGGATCTAAGCCACCATTAATAAGGGTCTGGTAATAATTTTTACTATTATCGATATAAATTTGATTTTCTTCAGGACTGGCTTTCTGACCGGCCTTATCCATTTCATTAGTCCCAACTTGAATATAAACTTTGGTTTTCTTATTCAGCGGGTTTTGACGGCAGAAATCGAGAAATGCATTCTCACTGACCCAAGATGCGATTGAGAAAATCCCAAGTCCGCTGAAAAGGTCGGGGTAGCGACTTGCTGTGTAGGCTGAAATCAGTGCACCCATGGAGGAACCGGCTATATAAGTCTTTTCAGCAGTTTTTTCGGTTCTATAATTAACATCAATAATTGGTTTAAGCTCTGTGACTAACCATTCTGCATAGCTTTGGCCATTTCCCGAATAACGAGGAATGGTATAGCCTAAGTTCTGCTCGATTGGAAAAGGAGCATATTCTGGAAGGCGGTAGGCTCCAGCATGGTCTATGGCAACCACAATGATTTGTGGCCATTTGGGTGAGTTCAGGGTTTCCAAGAGTCCCCAAGATTTGCCTGAATAGGATTCCTGGTCAAAAAAGAGATTTTGGCCGTCATGCATGTAAAGTACGGGATATCGCCTTTCCGAATCCTTATCATAGTCTTTGGGTAATAAGACTTGCACCCGTCGTTCTTCCTTGTTGAATGGCAGAGCAAAATAGTGGGTTTTCAGTTGAGCTAAAGACTCCTTCATTGCGTCTTTTCCTTTCTTAAATTTTCTGCTTCATTATAACATGAATTGCCATTTCAATGAACACCTTTGCAAATAAATTCCTGCCTTTGCTTTGCTTTAAAGATGACTTGGAAGCATAAGCATAGCTAAAAAATGGTATAATAAACTTACTATGACAGAAAAATGGACAAAATATGCGGTCATCGATTTAGAAGCCACCAATGCTGGTCTCGATGCGCGAATTATACAAATAGGAATTGTGATTATTGAAAACAATGAAATCACTCAGACTTTTCAAACCGATATCAATCCACATGAAAAACTTTCACAACACATTAAATCATTAACAGGAATTACAGATCAACAGTTAGAAAAAGCGCCCGAGTTTTCGCAAGTGGCAGCAAAGATTTATGAACTGATTGAAGATTGTGTCTTTGTAGCTCATAATGTCTCTTTTGATGCTAATCTTCTGGCAGAAGCTCTTTTTTTTGAGGGCTATGATTTACTGACACCGCGCGTGGATACGGTTGAATTAGCTCAAGTCTTCTTTCCTGATTTTGAAAAATACAATTTGGGACACTTGGCTGAGAATATGGACTTAGACTTGACTAATGCTCACACAGCGATCGATGATGCCATGGCGACAGCTCAACTTTTTATTAGGATATTGGAAAGGATTGCCAGTCTCCCCAAAGAATGCTTGCAGGTCATGCAACTTTACGCAGACAGCCTTATTTTTGAAAGCGGCCAGCTGATTTCACAGGCTCTTGAGCAGGCAGAAAGTTATGATGCTCAGTCCTATGACCTTGTAGAAGGTATCCTATTAGCCAAAAAAGCAAGGCCTCAAAAGCCTTTTAAGTTATCTAAGGATTTTAGTATCAATACAGCAATCTTGGGTTTAGACAATCGTCCACTTCAAAATCAATTTGCTAATCTTATCCAAGAGAGTTTGTCCATTCCTCAAGCTAGCTTTATTCAGGCTCAGGCAGGGATTGGTAAAAGTTATGGTTACCTCCTACCTCTTTTAGCTCATAGTCAAGAGGACCAGCAAATTTTTGTGTCAGTTCCAACAAAAATTCTTCAGGATCAATTGATGGCCCAGGAATTAAGTCGGATTGAAGAAGCCTTTCATATTTCATGTCACAGCATTAAGGGACCTGCCAATTACCTTAAACTAGATGCATTTTTTGAGAGTTTAAAAAAACGGGATGATAATCGTCTAGTCAATCGTTTTAAAATGCAACTGTTAGTCTGGCTGTTGGAAAGCACAAGTGGTGATTTAGATGAAATTAAGCAAAAGCATCGTTTTGCATCTTATTTTGATAGCATTAGACATGATGGCGAACTGAAAAAATCCTCCCCCTTTTATGATTATGATTTCTGGTTAAATAGCTATGAGCAGGGTAAAAGGGCTAAAGTACTTCTAACAAATCATTCTTATTTTCTTCATAGAGTGGAAGATGATAAAGCCTTTGCCCGCGATAAACTATTAGTTTTTGATGAAGCGCAAAGGTTGCTCTTGCAATTGGATCAGTTGTCTCGCAAACAAGTTAATTTACAAGAATTAATGCAGCGTCTGATAACAGCCAAAGAAGCAGCTGATACTATTTTAGAGAAGAGACTTCTCGAAAGTTTACTCTTTGAATTAGACAATCTGGTTAGTCACTATCATGCTGATCAGCTATCTGATATGGAAATTACGATTTCTCAACAGTTACCACAATTAGTTAAAGAATTAGATGCTCAAAAATTTTCTGATTTACATGATTTCTTCAGATATCAAGAAGCTGATTATTGGATTAGTTGTGAACGAAGAGGTGAAAAACGGATTAGCTACCTCAATACCAGTAGCCAGCGCTTTATTAATTTCAAGAGTTTACTACCTGAAACACAGAAAAATTATTTTGTATCAGCTACCCTTGATATCAGTCATCATGTCCATATCGCTCAATTGTTAGGTTATGACGATTATAGTTACGCAAAACTAGCTAAAGAAAAGAGTCAGCAACAAAAAGTAATTGTTGACACTGATATGCCCATTATTACAGAAGTTGACGAAGAGACATACAGTCAAGCCATTGCTAAGCGCTTATACCTCTTAAACCAAGAAGGGAAACCAATTCTTGTTCTTTTCCACTCACGTAAACAGATGTTAATGGTATCTGACATCCTAGACCAATGGCACCTTGGCATTTAACCCAAGAAAAAAATGGCAGTCCCTATGCCATCAAAAAACGTTTTGACCGTGGCGAGCAGTCGATGTTACTTGGAATGGGAGCTTTTTGGGAAGGTGTTGACTTTGTTCAATCCGATCGCATGATTGAAGTTATTTGCAAATTGCCTTTCGAAAATCCCGAAGATCTCTATGTTAAAAAAATGAGTGCTTATTTAGTAAGCCAAGGCAAAAAACCATTTAATGATTATTTTCTACCATTTGCTATCTTAAAATTAAAGCAGGCTATCGGTCGAACCATGCGGCGCCAAAATCAAAAGTCCTTAGTGCTGATTTTAGACGGTCGAATTCTAACCAAATCATATGGTGATCTGATCTTTAAGAGTTTAAATGAGGATTTTCTGATAAGTTGTGAAAAATTTGTCGATTCCATACGAATTAGCCGAGAATTTTTGCTATAATAGAAAAGAAAATCAGTAAGAGTGCTTGATATTCATAGTGTTTCGCTCTAGTTAAAGACAATTTCTTCTGAGCCAGTGGCTTAGAAGAAAATTTATGTTGAAAAACAAGTGCTATTTGCTATAATTGAAATACGTCTAAAATAGCTGATAAACAAGCAGGAGGGGTTATGACCAAGCTATCTAAGAGAGTTTTAGAAATGGAAGAAAGTGCTACTTTGGCTGCTGGTGCTAAAGCCAAAGCTTTAAAAGCACAAGGCCGAGACATTTTGAGCCTGACTTTAGGAGAACCAGACTTTGTAACACCTAGTAATATTCAAGAAAAAGCCATTGAATCCATTACTAACGGTACAGCAAGTTTTTATACAGTAGCAAGTGGCATGCCTGCCTTAAAAGACGCCATTGCCAATTACATGGAAAACTTTTATGGCTACCAAGTTGCTCATAATCAAATTGTAGCTGGAACTGGTGCTAAGTTTATTCTTTATGCTTTCTTCATGGCAGTTCTTAATCCTGGTGACCAAGTCATTATTCCAACCCCATATTGGGTTTCTTATTCTGATCAAGTTAAAATGGCAGAAGGTCAACCTGTTTTTATCGACTGTTTAGCAGATAATCACTATAAAGTGACAGTGGAACAATTAGAAGCAGTTAGAACTGAAAAAACTAAGGTCATCCTGCTTAATTCTCCTTCCAATCCAACTGGTATGATATACGATAAAGCCGAGCTAGAAGCAATTGGTCAATGGGCTCTGGCGCATGACATTTTAATTCTTGCCGATGATATCTACGGTCGCTTGGTATACAATGGAAACTCTTTTACAGCTATCTCAAGTCTTTCTGAGGCTATTCGCCAACAAACTATCACGGTTAATGGTGTCGCAAAAACCTATTCAATGACTGGTTGGCGTGTTGGGTTTGCAGTAGGAGACCCAGAAATTATTGCTGCTATGGCAAAAATAGTTAGTCAAACGACTTCTAACTTAAGTACAGTAGCACAATATGCAGCTATTGAAGCTTTCGAAGGTGACCAGTCTTCCGTTGAAGACATGCGTTTAGCACTTGAAGAAAGGCTCAATACGATTTATCCGCTATTGGAAGAAGTACCAGGATTTTCGACAGTTAAACCACAAGGTGCTTTCTATCTCTTTCCAAATGTATCCCAAGCAATGGCGATGACCGGATTTACGGATATTAATGACTTTACAGATGCCATTTTGGAAGAAGTTGGAGTGGCCCTAGTTTCAGGAGAAGGCTTCGGAGCGCCAGAAAATGTTCGTATGAGTTATGCGACTGATTTGGATACCTTGAAAGAAGCTGTTCGTCGCTTGAAAGACTTTATGAATAAGCACGCTAAAAAGTAAGAAAACTGAAAAATTTATAGAAAGAAAAGAGTAATATGTCAACAGAATTTGTATCAATTATCGATGTTAAAAAATATGTAGGTCAAGAAATCACAATCGGAGCATGGGTAGCTAATAAATCTGGGAAAGGGAAACTAGCCTTCCTTCAATTACGTGATGGAACAGCCTTCTTCCAAGCTGTAGCTTTTAAACCAAACTTTATTGAAAAATTTGGTGAAGAAGAGGGGGCAACTAAGTTTGATACCATCAAACGTTTAAGCCAAGAAACATCAGTTAAAGTAACAGGTATTGTCAAAGAAGATGATCGTTCAAAATTTGGTTATGAGCTTGATATCACGGACCTTGAAGTTATTGGTGAATCTGTTGATTATCCAATTACACCAAAAGAACATGGAACTGACTTCTTAATGGATAACCGTCATTTGTGGTTACGTTCACGTAAACAAATGGCTATTATGCAAATTCGCAATGCAATCATTTATGCGACATATGACTTTTTTGACCAAAATGGTTTTATCAAATTTGATAGCCCAATCCTTTCAGGAAATGCTGCTGAAGATTCAACAGAATTGTTCGAAACAGATTATTTTGGAACTCCAGCTTTCTTAAGCCAATCAGGCCAACTTTATTTAGAAGCAGGTGCAATGGCTCTTGGACGCGTCTTTGACTTTGGACCAGTTTTCCGTGCTGAAAAATCAAAAACACGTCGTCACCTAACAGAATTCTGGATGATGGATGCTGAATATTCATTCCTTAACCATGACCAGTCTCTTGACTTACAAGAAGCTTATGTTAAAGCTTTAATTCAAGGCGTTCTGGATCGTGCTCCACAAGCTCTCGAAATCTTAGAACGTGATGTTGATGCCTTAAAACGTTACATTGCTGAGCCGTTTAAACGTGTTTCTTATGACGACGCTATCTCACTTCTTCAAGAGCATGAAGCTGATGAAGATACTGATTATGAACATTTAGAACATGGTGATGATTTTGGCTCACCACACGAAACTTGGATTTCTAACTACTTTGGCGTTCCAACCTTTGTTGTTAACTATCCTGCAAGCTTTAAAGCATTCTATATGAAACCTGTTCCTGGAAATCCAGAGCGTGTCCTCTGTGCTGACTTATTGGCACCAGAAGGATATGGTGAAATCATTGGAGGATCTATGCGTGAAGACGACTATGATGCTCTTGTTGCTAAGATGGATGCTTTGGAAATGGATAAATCTGAATACGAATTCTATTTAGATTTGCGTAAATATGGATCAGTTCCTCATGGTGGTTTCGGAATTGGTATTGAACGTATGGTAACCTTCGTTGCCGGCACAAAACATATCCGTGAAGCGATTCCATTCCCACGTATGTTACACCGTATCAAACCATAATAAAGGCCAACAAAATAACAAAAAAATCATTTAAAAGTGTGAGGATTAAGTCCTCACACTTTTTTTTGACTGGTTCATTTTAGTCCAGGTTTAAGGCTTGTTTAAGTTAAAGGGTGGATAATCCATTAGGTTACATTATTAGAAATTTTTATTAATTCATTCTAAAGAGGTAACTAAAAAATAAACTAACTTACAGGAGTAAGTATTCTTTCCTTCTAGGGTAGTTAAAAGCAAAGAAAAGAAAGAGGTCAAAGATGAACAGAAAACGTTGGGTAATTGATGCTATTGATGGTGGCAAATTCCTCCCTTCAGAAGGCGTATTCCTTTATGAATTAGATGAACAATTGCAATTACTAATTATGGATGATCACCCTGACCTTGATTCGACCTCTTTTATCAGCCAGGAAAATTTAGCCAGCTATCGACTTAACTACTTGGATGAGATGATTGCTAGTGCCAAACTAAAAAATGAAGCTATTAGAGACATGATAAATGATGTTTCTAAGAATAATAATTACGCTATATTAGATGTCCAAGAACAATTGGATAGCAAAATAACATTTGGTCAACGCCTAGCTGACCAAGTTGCTCGTTTTGGTGGAACTTGGACCTTCATTATTGCCTTTGTCGTTTTTATGGTAGTTTGGATGACTTTTAATATACTAGACCCATTTGGATTAGCTTTTGACCGCTATCCCTTTATACTTTTGAATTTAGCTTTGTCAACCATTGCAGCTATCCAAGCACCTTTAATTATGATGAGTCAAAATCGGGCTTCTGAATATGACCGCTTGCAAGCTAAAAATGACTATCAAGTTAATAAAACTTCAGAAGAAGGTATCCGACTTCTCCATTCAAAAATTGATCACTTGGTTTTACAAGATCAATCTGATCTCCTTCAAATTCAAAAATTACAGACAGAAATTCTTTTATCAATTACAAAACAATTGAATCAAATGCAAATACTGGGAAACGATTCGATAACACCAGATGCAGAAGAATTGATGGACAGATTTCAAAATTAATTTAGATTAAGAAGCCTAAAATATTGGGTTTTTATTTATTTATCTTACACTTCTATTTGTAAGGTTAAAGTTCATCTCTTGTCAGCTTTCAAAAATCTAATCTATTATTCAGCTACTTTTCTATGGTATAATAGAACTGTATAGGCTTAATTTCAGAAAGGAACTTCTATCATGGTATCTCATAAAATTGATCTTGTTATTGTTACAGGAATGAGCGGAGCGGGTAAAACTGTAGCTATCCAATCTTTTGAGGATTTGGGTTATTTTACTATCGATAATATGCCGCCTACTTTGGTGCCTAAATTTCTGGAAATTTTAGAACAAACCAATGAATATGAGCGAATTGCTTTAGTCGTAGATATGCGTAGTCGTTCATTTTTTAAAGAAATCAATGCTATTTTAGATCAAATTGAATCAAATCTAAATATTTCTTTCCGCATCCTCTTTTTAGATGCTACAGATAATGAATTAGTTTCACGCTATAAAGAAACTCGTCGCAGTCATCCTCTGGCTCCTGATGGCCGAGTGATGGATGGCATTAAATTAGAGCGCGAAATGTTGGCTCCACTTAAAAGTATGAGTCAAAATGTGGTTGATACCAGTGACTTGACGCCAAGACAATTGCGCCAAACCATCAGTGAGCAATTTTCAAATGCTTCCAATACAGTCTCATTCCGTGTTGAAGTCATGAGCTTTGGCTTTAAGTATGGAATACCTTTAGATTCTGATTTGGTTTTTGATGTCCGTTTTTTACCTAACCCATATTACATTGCGGAATTGCGTGAAAAAACTGGTTTAGACCAAGAAGTCTATGACTATGTAATGGGGCATCAGGAATCAGAGGATTTCTTCCAAAACTTGCTCAACCTTATTATGCCAATTCTGCCAGGGTACCAAAGAGAAGGAAAATCATTACTCACCATTGCCATTGGTTGCACTGGAGGTCAGCATAGAAGCGTGGCTTTTGCCCATAGGCTAGCCCAAAGTATCAAAGAAGAGTGGCCAATGAATGAGAGCCATCGCGATAAAGAAAAACGTAAGGAAACAGTTAATAGATCATGAAGAAACCTAAAATAACGGTTATTGGAGGAGGAACGGGGATACCGGTCATTCTTAAGAGTTTGCGTAATGAAGAAGTGGAAATTACGGCTGTCGTCACTGTTGCTGATGATGGGGGCTCTTCAGGTGAGATTCGTAATGCCATGCAATTAACGCCACCAGGGGATTTGCGTAATGTTTTGTTGGCTATGAGTGACATGCCTCGTTTTTATGAGAAAGTTTTTCAATACCGATTTAATGGCAATGATGGTGCCCTATCTGGTCATCCTTTAGGCAATTTAATTATTGCTGGGATTTCTGAGATGCAGAATTCAACCTACAATGCTATTCAAATTTTAACCAAATTTTTCCATATTACAGGTAAAATCTTTCCCTCAAGTGAACAGGCTTTGACCTTGCATGCTGTCTTTAAAGATGGTCACGTGGTGGCTGGTGAGAGTCGTATCGCAGGTTATCAAGGAATGATTGACCATGTCTATGTGACTAACACCTATAATGATGAACAGCCTAAAGCTAGTCGCAAAGTCGTTAAGGCTATTTTAGAAAGTGATATGATTGTTTTAGGCCCAGGTTCGCTATTTACTTCAATTTTACCAAACTTAGTCATTCCAGAAATAAATGAAGCCTTGCGTGATACCAATGCTGAAGTGGTTTATATCTGCAATATCATGACCCAACATGGGGAGACTGAGCACTTCTCTGATGCAGACCACTTGTCAGTATTAAACAAGCATCTAGGTCAGGATTTGATCGATACTGTACTGGTAAACATTGAAAAAGTTCCTCAAACTTACATGAACAGCAATAAGTTTGATGAGTATCTGGTTCAAGTTGACCATGATTTCAAAGGCTTGCAAAAAGAGGCTAAAAAGATTATTTCCTCTAACTTTTTACGTTTAAAAAATGGCGGAGCATTTCATGATGGGGGCTTAGTGGTGGAAGAGTTGATGCGCTTGGTAAGGGAGCGACAACTATGAGTTTCACGACCCAAGTAAAAGAGGAGCTGATTGATCAAGCTGTCAGTGATAAGAATGAACTTTCGGCGATTATTAAATTATCAGGAAGCTTAGGTCTAAATAGTCAAGGTCTCACCCTTTCGATTACAACAGAAAATGCCCGCATTGCTCGCTACATTTATGCCCTCTTTGAAAAATTCTATGGTATTCAACCGGAAATTAAATACCATCAAAAAACTAATCTTAAGAAGAATCGGGTTTATACGGTTTTTGTCTGGAATCAGGTTGAAACAATTCTAGCTGATTTGAAATTAGCCGATTCCTTCTTTGGCATCGAAACTGGCATGGAAACTTGGATGTTAGAAGATGATGACGCTGGTCGAGCCTACCTAAAAGGCGCCTTTCTGGCTTCGGGAACCATTCGGGACCCTGAATCGGGTAAATACCAATTAGAAATTTATTCCGTTTATCTAGACCATGCTCAAGATTTGGCCCAACTCTTGCAAAAATTTATGTTGGATGCCAAGACGCTTGAACACAAAGGTGGCGCCATTACTTACCTGCAAAAAGCAGAAGATATCATGGACTTTTTGATTATCGTTGGGGCAATGGAAAGTAAAGAAGTCTTTGAATCGGTTAAAATGATGAGAGAAGCGCGGAATGATATTAATCGAGCAAATAATGCGGAAACGGCTAATATTACTAAAACCATTAACGCTAGTATGAAAACTATTAATAACATTATCAAGATAATGGATACAGTTGGCTTGGAGACTTTGCCCCTTGAGTTACAGTCGATTGCTCAAATTCGCATTAATCATCCCGATTACTCGATTCAGCAGATTGCGGATAGTTTAGAAACGCCACTGTCTAAAAGTGGGGTTAACCACCGTCTGCGCAAATTGAATAAAATTGCAGAAGATTTATAGTCTGTGAGCTGCTTATCTAATATGCGGTCGGAAAGTGAATTCTGCTAGCGCAGCCAGATGTCCGTCTGGTTTTGTGCTTACTAATAAAATTTAAAGGAGAAATAATATGGCCTGTACTACGATTTTAGTAGGAAAAAAAGCTTCTTATGACGGTTCGACTCTTGTGGCTCGAACTGAAGATTCTCAAAATGGCGATTTTACGCCCAAGAAAATGGCCTTAGTGACGGCTAAAGAGCATCCTCGTCACTACCAGTCTGTTTGTTCAAAATTCTCAATTGAATTGCCAGAAAACCCTTTAACCTATACTTCAATTCCTGATGCTTTAGGGAAAGATGGTATTTGGGGTGAAGCAGGGGTTAACTCAGAAAATGTGGCCATGAGTGCTACGGAAACTATTACCTCAAATGCGCGTGTGCTTGGGGCAGATCCCCTTGTTGAAGATGGGATTGGTGAAGAAGATATCTTTACCTTAGTTTTGCCTTATATTAAAACAGCGCGAGAAGGTGTTCTTCGTCTTGGTCAATTGCTAAGTCAATATGGAACTTATGAATCAAATGGGATTGCTTTTTCAGATGAAAATGAAATTTGGTGGTTAGAAACTATTGGTGGTTATCATTGGATTGCTCGCCGAGTACCAGATGACGCTTATGTAACTAACCCTAATCAATTGGGTATCGATCATTTTGAATTTAATAACCCTGAAGAATACTTGTGTTCAGAAGACTTAAAAGACTTTATTGCCAAATATCATTTGGATTTAACCTACAGTAATCAGCATTTTAACCCACGCTATGCTTTCGGTAGCCAAAGAGATAAAGATCGTCATTACAATACACCGCGGGCTTGGATTATGCAAAAATTCCTTAATCCGGAAATTGAACAAGACCCAAGAAGTTTTGACATTCCTTGGTGTCAAAAACCCTATCGTAAAGTAACCATTGAGGATATTAAGTACGTCTTGAGTAGTCATTATCAGGACACTATTTATGATCCATATGGGCCAGAAGGAGATGCTGTTAGTCAAAGAACATTCCGTACTATCGGAATTAACCGGACTAGCCAAACGTCTATTTTGCAAGTTCGACCAAATCAGCCTAAGGAAATTGCTGCTATCCAATGGGTTGCCTTTGGTTCAATGCCATTTAATACTATCATGCCATTCTTCACCCAAGTAAATGCAATGCCAGAATATTTCACAAACACCACTGAAAATGCTTCTACGGATAATTTTTATTGGGTAAATCGCCTCATTGCAGCACTTGCAGACCCACATTTCAACCATCATGAAGCTGCTATCGAAGCTTACGCTGAAAAGACAATGGCAGCAGGGCATGCCATGATACATCGTGTGGAAGAATCAATTGCTGCAGGTGACAGTGTCAACCTAACTGAAAAGAATCAAGAAATGAGTGACTATATCCAAGTCGAAACACAAAATCTTCTAAATAAAGTCCTTTTTGATGCAAGCAACTTAATGACCAATCGTTTTAGTGTCAGTGATTAATAATAGAATTATAAGCTTTGGATGATCACCAAAGCTTTTTTAAATTAAAAAATAAAAAAACTTGCAAAAATATAATAGTGTGTTATACTTAACTAGTTAAAAATTAACCAGTTAATGAAAGAGGAGGAGTCATGAAAAAGAAAGTTCTTTTAATGATGAGTTTTGTTGGTTTGACATCAGCTTGGCAATTAAGTCAGGCCCAACAAGTTAATGCAGATGACAGTAAAGTTAAGGTAGTTACAACATTCTACCCAGTCTATGAATTTACCAAAGGTGTTGTTGGCGATGAAGGTAAAGTTAGCATGCTGATGAAAGCAGGAACTGAACCTCATGATTTCGAACCATCAACTAAAGATGTAAAGAAAATCCAAGATTCAGATGCCATTATCTATATGGATGACAACATGGAAACTTGGATTCCTGAAGTCAAAAAATCCATTAAATCAGATAAGGTTAACTATATTGAAGGAACAGGCTCAATGCTTTTAGCAGCGGGTTCAAGTGAAGAGCATGACCATGAAGGTGAAGAAGGTCATGATCATGAAGGTGAAGAAAAAGGGCATGAGCATCATGATGAACATGGTGAAGAAGAACATAGCCATAAATTTGATCCACACGTTTGGTTATCACCTTACCGTAGCATTACTGTTGTCGAAAATATTCGTGATTCTCTATCTAAAAAATACCCTAAGAAAGCTGATGTCTTTAAAGCAAATGCTGCAGCTTATATCGAAAAACTAAAAAAATTAGACAAAGAATACAGTGAAACACTTTCTTCAGCAAAACAAAAAAGTTTTGTTACACAACATGCTGCTTTTGGATATATGGCTTTAGATTATGGCTTAAACCAAATTTCAATTAATGGTGTATCAGCAGAAAGTGAACCATCAGCTAAACGCTTGGCTGAACTTTCAAAATATGTTAAAAAATACGATATTAAATATATTTATTTTGAAGAAAATGCTTCAAGCAAAGTTGCCAAAACACTGGCTAACGAAGCTGGTGTAAAATCAGTTGTTTTAAGTCCACTAGAAGGGTTAACTGACAAAGAAATCAAAAATGGTGAAGATTACTTTAGCGTAATGCGTGACAACTTAAAAGCTCTTCAATTAACCACTAAACGCGAAGGTAAAGAAATTAAACCTGAAGAAGACACAAGTAAATCTGTCTATAATGGTTATTTTAAAGATTCAGCAGTTAAAGACCGTAAGTTAAGTGACTGGTCAGGAAATTGGCAATCAGTTTACCCATACTTACAAGACGGTACTTTAGATCAAGTTATGGATTATAAGGCTAAAAAATCTAAAGGTGAAATGACGGCTAAAGAATATAAAGACTATTACGACACTGGTTATAAAACAGACGTTAACAATATCAAAATTGATGGTAAGAAAAAAACCATTACTTTTGAAAGAAACGGTGAGAAGAAGACCTTCACATATAAATATTCTGGTAAAAAAGTACTCACTTATGAAAAAGGAAACCGTGGTGTTCGTTACATGTTTGAAGCCAAAGAAGCTGATGCTGGTGAATTCAAGTACATTCAATTCTCAGACCATGCTATTGCACCAGAAAAAGCAGAGCACTTCCATATTTATTGGGGTGGAGAAAGTCATCAAAAACTTCTAGAAGAAATGGAGCACTGGCCAACATATTACGGCTCTGATTTATCAGGACGTGAAATTGCCCAAGAAATTAATGCCCATTAATAATGTTAAAAGAACTGAATTAATTTCAGTTCTTTTATTTCGGTTTTGACCTTGAAATAAGGTATTTTAAATCATTTTTGGTACAATAAAAGAAATAGAGTAACAATGAAAGTTAATAAGGAGATTGATTATGAGAAAAGTCAACAAAGTGATTTATGTCCTTCTCGCCCTCTTTTTAGGGGAGTTTGGTTTGCATAAATTTTATGCTGGTAAAAATGGCAAAGGTATCTTGTATCTAATTTTTTGTTGGACCTTGATTCCTGGATTTATTGGGGTCGTTGAAGGGATAATGGCTATCTTAACTCCGGCAGATGATGAAGGTAATATCAGAATGTAGCCGGAAAAAGACTAATAGGCATTCATTTATAATGATATAAAAAGTCAAACTTGTTTTGGCTTTTTTTTGATAGAAAAAACCACTTCTAAAGAAGAAGTGGTGATATCTTTTATTTTGCTGCGTTTTCGTCTTTGAGACCGTATTTTTTGTTGAAACGATCGACACGTCCGTCTGCTTGTGTAAATTTTTGACGTCCTGTATAGAATGGGTGTGAATCTGATGAAATTTCTACACGGATAAGTGGGTAAGTTTCACCTTCAAACTCAACAGTTTCATTGCTTTTCTTAGTAGATCCGCTAAGGAACTGGTAACCTGTAGTTGTATCTAAAAATACAACTGGACGATAATCTGGATGGATGTCTTTTCTCATCTTTAAAATAATTTCCTTTCTGCCATGCACTTGTGCCCCATAGTTATTAACCAAACTAGTGTATCAAAATTTTAGAACTTTGACAAGGCTTTTTGCCCAAAGATTAGAAAAATTTTTCTAATCAAAGAGAGCTTGCATTTCTTTATAGATTTGATCATTTTCGGCTAAACTATAAGAATTGGCACCAGAAGCTAGAGGATGACCTCCCCCCTCATGAGCTTTAGCAATCTGATTAATGACTTTGTCTTTACTACGCATTCTGACTCTATAACTACCGTCTTCATGCTCAACAAAAATAGCCCAAACAGAGACAGTATCAATTTTTCCAGGAGTTGACACAATTGCTGAGCTCTCTGCTTCGGAGACCTCAAATGCCTTTAAAGTCTCCTGACTCAGCAGTACACGAGCTACTCCATGGTCGTCGACTTCTAAATGATCAAAGACATAGCCTTGCAGCTTAGCAATTTTATATGGGAAAGAATCCATTTGGCGGGAAATGGCAGCAAAGTCAAAGTTGTATTCTCTAAGTTTAGCCGCAATAGCAAAAGTCTTAGCTGTCGCTGCAGGATACAAAAAGCGACCAGTATCGCCAACAATTCCAGTATAGAGGTGTTGGGCTGTTAAATTGGAAAGCTTTAGCTTGAGACTGAAAGCCATATCGGCAATGATTTCACTGGCACTTGAAGCAGTCGTATCGACCAGTACAATATCTCCATAAACGTCGTCATTAGGGTGGTGGTCAATTTTAATCAAAAATTTCCCGGTATCATATTTAGGGTTATCAATACGAGGACGATTGGCTGTATCTGTAACAATGACCAAGGCATCTTGGTAGTCCGACTCAACAACATGATCCATTTGAGCTATCCAAGCCAAACTAGGTTCATCGAAACCAGTTGCCAAAACTCTTTTTTCAGGAAAGTTTGCCAAAATAAGTTCTTTTAACCCCATTTGACTGCCAATGGCATCTGGGTCTGGGTTTTGATGACGGTGAATGATAATGGTTTGGTATGTCTTGATTTGTTCTAAAATATCTTGAAAAATAGTCATTTTGCCTCTAATCTTTTTTAATCATATCAATATGGGGGATATCGTCTTCTAGGTAGACATCAGAAGTAGCGACAAAGCCAAAGGAGCCGTAGAAGCTTTCCAAATAGGCTTGTGCTTGGGCGTAAACTGGTTTTGTAGGGTAAGTTTCAGCGCAATAGTTTAGGGCTTTTTCGACTAGCTCACGACCTAAGCCATCTTTACGGTAGTCTTGACTAACTAAAACCCGGCCTAACTTGATTTCTTTTTCAGTTTCGATTAAGCGACAATAGGCCATTATCTGTCCATCTTGATCTGTTTTAAAGAAATGCATGGCAGTTAGGTCCAAATCATCAATTTCAGGGTAAGGACATTCTTGTTCAACGACAAATACGTCAACCCGCGCTTTGAGGAACTTGAATAATTCATCAGTAGTGACTTGTTCAAAGGGTTTAATAGTCCACATGGTGCCGACCTCTCTAGTTTTAAGATGTCATTATTATACCACATAAGTTATGGATATTTAAAGAAAAAGTAAAAATTATGGTATAAATATTCAAAAAACTCTTGACTTGTGAATATTTATGTTATAAGATAGGTGTCAAACATTAAAGGAGTAGTATATGACTTATAAAAAATTAATTTTATCAACACTTGGACTTGCCACTATTATTAGTTTATCTGCATGTTCTGGCCAATCGAGCAAGGATACAGAAGATAAGGTAAAAGATAAGGGGACTTTAGTTGTTGCTGTTAGCCCTGACTATGCCCCTTTTGAATTTCAAACACTACAGAATGGTAAAAATACCATTGTTGGAGCAGATATTAGTTTGGCCCAAGATATAGCTAAAGAACTTGATGTTAAGTTGAAATTATCACCAATGAGTTTTAATAATGTTCTTTCAAGCCTCCAGTCAGGAAAAGCTGATATTGCGATTTCTGGTATTTCTTATACAAAGGAACGGGCCAAGGTTTATGATTTTTCAGACTCCTATTATGACACTGAAAATGCTATTGTCATCAAGAAAGAAAATGCTGATAAATTAAAGGACATAGCAAGTTTAGCTGGTAAAAAAGTTGGCGCTCAGAAAGCAAGTATCCAAGAAAACTTAGCAAAAAACCAGTTGAAAGACTCTAACATTGTTAGCTTGACGGACATGGGTGAAGTGGTTAATGAATTGAAAAATGGCCAATTGGACGCTATCACAATGGATGGACCAGTGGCGACAGGCTTTGTAGCCAAAAATAAGGACTTGATGGTTGTTAACTACACCTTTAAAACCAATAATGCAGACTCTAAGGTTGTTGCCATGCCAAAGGGGTCTAGTAAACTAAAGAAAACTATAAACAAGGTTGTTAAAAAAGTTAAGGGTAATACCTTTAAATCATACATCGACAAAGCCGCAACCTATACAGAAGCTAAATAAGGGTAATAGCTTATGAAAATAAAAGGCTTAAGACAGGTTAGTCCCTTTGTGCCAGGGGAACAACCCCAAGAGCAAAAACTGATAAAATTGAATACCAATGAAAATCCCTATCCTCCAAGTCCAAAAGTTAAAAAGGCTTTGAAAGATTTTGATGTGGACCAATTGAAATATTATTCACCAGTTGAACAGGATGATTTACGACAAGCCATTGCGGACCATTTAGGAGTGAATAAAGAAATGGTTATTATTGGCAGTGGCAGTGATGAAGTCCTATCCATGTCCTTCCTTGCTTTCTTTAATAACCCCCAAGCTATTCTCTTTCCAGATTTGACTTATGGCTTTTATAAAATCCTAGCTAACCTCTATGGAATTCCCTATCATGAAATTCCTTTGGAGGATGATTTCACATTATCCAATCACGGCTATTTACAGGATAATGGTGGTATTGTTTTGGTAAATCCAAATGCACCAACTGGATTTGGGAAACCCCTCTCAGAAATTGAAGCTATTCTCAAAGCCAACCCTCAGGTAATGGTTATCGTTGATGAAGCCTATATAAACTTTGGTGGACAGACAGCCCTCCCCTTGCTAAAAGATTATCCAAATCTTTTCATCATCCGAACTTTTTCTAAAGATGCTTCCTTAGCTGGACTACGAGTTGGCTACGGCATTGGTCACCCCCAAATCATCGACCTTATGAAAGCCATTAAAGATTCAGTCAATCCTTATAATTTGGATAGTATTGCTGAAGTTTTAGCCAAAGCAGCCATTGAGGATTGGGCATATTACGAAAAAACCATTGCATCTATTTGCCAAACAAGGGATTGGTTTAAACAGGAGCTTGAGAAAATGGATTATACCGTTCTTCCAAGTCTTACTAATTTCCTTTTGGTTAAGCCGCAAGGCATTGCATCCAGCGACCTCTATCAGCACTTAAAAGAGCACCATATCTATACCCGCTATTTTGCGGATGCGATTAGAATCAAAGATTATCTCCGCATCTCAATCGGTAGCCAGAGTGATATGGAAACAGTATTGAAAGTTTTACAGGCATTAAAAAAATGATGGACTCAGCCATCATTTTTTTAATTGATTTCTGTTAAAGAAATGTCAAGAGCCCGTTTGACCGCAGGACGATCAGCAATTCGAGCTGTCCACTCTTGTAAGTGTTGGTATTGACTAACATTTAGAAATTGAGCAGCCTTAGGATAAATTTTATCCTGGCTCAATCGACCATACCAAGACCTAATAGCGATATCAGCTATACTGTATTCATCTCCTGCAATGTAGTCTTTTTTGGCTAACTCTTTATCTAAAAGGTCTAATTGTCGTTTGGTTTCCATTGTATACCGGTTATTAGGGTATTCCAATTTTTCTGGAGCATAATGGAAGAAGTGACCGAAACCGCCACCTACAAATGGAGCAGCCCCCGTTTGCCAAAAGAGCCAATTCAAAACTTCTGTCCGTTGACGCCAGTCAGAAGAAATTAAGATTTGATATTTGTCAGCCAAGTAAAGCAAGATATTAGCTGACTCAAAAATGTTTACTGGTGCATCTAAGCTTTGATCTACGAGAGCAGGGATTTTGGAATTTGGGTTGATTGCGACGAAGTCAGATCCAAACTGGTCACCTTTACCAATATTAATTTTGAAGGCATCGTATTGAGCTTCCTCAATACCTAACTCTTTCAATTCTTCCAACATAATCAGCGGTTTAATGCCATTTGGCGTTGCAAGGGTATAAAGTTGAAAGGCTGCTTGACCTTTTGGTAATTCCTGTTGAAAACGACTTCCTGCCGTCGGTTGATTGCCATCTTCAGGCTTAGCCGTATTTTCCCAAACCTCAGGTAAATGATATTCTGTCATATGCTTTTTCTCCTTGTTTATTCTTAAAGTCATGATATCAAAAAAGAGACGCTAAAACAAAAAATTAAATTGACTGAAAGTGAACAAAAGTAGTGAGGGATGAAAAAAGTCAAAAATTTACTTTAAAAGGTGAAAGTTGACTTGTAAGTCAGGACTAATAATATGGTATGATAATAAAAATACTTTTGGAGGTCAGCTATGGATATTGAAATGATTCGAAATTTAGCCAAGACAGAGTTGCATTGTCACCTAGACGGTTCTCTTTCCTTACCCATGATACGGCAGTTAGCCGACTTAGCTCAAATTAGTCTGCCTAAAGAGGATCAGGAGCTTAAACAACTTGTGACAGCGCCAGCCAAATGTCAGTCATTAATGGATTATTTGAGGACTTTTGATGTTATCCGACCTCTCTTACAAACAAGTCAGGCTTTAACGTTAGCTACTTACGATGTCATCAGGCAGGCAGTCCAAGAGAATGTCATTTATATTGAAATTCGTTTTGCACCTGAACTTTCCATGGATAAGGGCCTATCTGCTAGCCAAGTGGTAGAAGCTGTTTTGATGGGGATTGCTAAGGCCGAAGCTGATTTTCCAATTATGGCTCGGGCTATCGTTTGTGGTCTTCGACAATCCTCCATAACTTTATGTCAAGAAATATTTTCGCAAACCATCGAATGGGCAGATAAGGGACTAGTTGGCTTTGATTTTGCAGGGAATGAAGCCGATTTTCCACCAGGTTATTTAGCGGACATCATTAAAGAAACGCAAAAATTAGGACTTCCTTTTACCCTTCATGCCGGAGAGTGTGGTTGCCCACAGAATATCAATGATAGCATTGAATTAGGCATTAAACGACTTGGCCATGCGACCGCTATCCAGGGACAAAAAGAACTCTTAGATAAGGTTCTTTCCCAGGAAGTCTGTCTGGAATTATGTTTAACCAGTAATTTACAAACCAAGGCAGCAAAAACTCTGGCGGATTTTCCCTATCTCTTTTTGCAAAAAGCTGGCGCTAACATTTCCATCAATACAGATAATAGAACCGTCTCCGATACCAATTTAACGAAAGAGTACCAGCTTTATCAGAAGCATTTTGCAACCACAGTTAGTGAATTCTATCAGCACAATCAAGCTGCCATCGAGGCCTCCTTTACAAGCAAGGCTGAGAAAAAACTCCTATTAAAGCAGTTAGCATTAGCTTATGACCAATATCTCTAAAATGCGGATGCTTTTCTCCAAAAGTTATGGTAAAATAAGAGCAGTTTAGTTTTTGGAGGAAATTATGGCATTAGCAAAGATCGTCTATGCCAGCATGACCGGAAATACTGAAGAAATCGCTGATATTGTAGCCAGTAAGTTGCAAGAATTGGGACATGACGTTGAATGTGACGAGTGTACCTCAGTTGATGCTTCAGAATTTGAAGATGCTGACATAGCAATTGTTGCAACTTATACTTATGGTGATGGTGATCTGCCCGATGAAATCGTAGACTTCTATGAAGATTTACAAGATTTAGATTTGTCAGGTAAAATTTATGGTGTAGTCGGTTCTGGCGATACCTTTTATGATTATTTTTGTAAATCAGTTGATGAATTTGAGGAGCAGTTTGCTCTGACAGGTGCCATCAAGGGTGCGGACTCTGTTAAAGTGGATTTGGCAGCCGAAGATGAAGACATTGACAATTTAGAAGCATTTGCGGAAGCTATCTCTAAGGCAATGGATAACCTATAAGTCATTTGTTGAATAGAATGAGAATACTAGGGAAACCTAGTATTTTTTCATAACTTGTTTTGTCCTTAGATTTTTCTTATAATAAGAGGATAGTATTGAAAGGAAGTCGTAATGGATTTAAAAGAGATTCGTCCCCAAATTGATGCCATTGACCGTCAACTCGTCGCTTTAATGGAAAAAAGAATGGACTTGGTTCAAGCTGTAGCCGACTATAAAAAAGAACATGGGCTTTCTGTCCTTGATAGTGGTCGAGAAAAACAAGTGCTTGATAAAGTTGCCAGTCATATTCAAACAAAAACTTATGAGGAAACGATATTAGAGTCAATGCAAGCCATCATGGATCTGTCTAAAGCCTACCAAGTTAAAAGGATGGATTTAAATGACTAAAACAAAACTAATAGACCAACTTTTTATTTGCATTCTAGCTTTACTCATCGGATTAATAGTTGGTTGTATCGACTTTATTTTTGGTCAAGGCTTACTTTTGATTTCGGCTTTTAGGACTCAACATTTCATCTACCTCATCCCATTTTTAGCCTTAGCAGGATTAGCCATGACTTATCTATATCAGCGTTTTGGTGGAAAAGCTAAGGCAGGCATGGCCCTTGTTTTTGAGGTGGGCCATGGACGGGAAAAAGAGATTCCTCTTGTTTTAATTCCTCTCATTACAATCTCCACTTGGCTGACGCACCTCTTTGGTGCCAGTGCCGGTCGAGAAGGAGTAGCAGTCCAAATTGGTGCCACTGTTTCTCATTTCTTTTCCAAATACATTAAGAGTGAAAATAGTTCCCGTCTCTTTTTAGTTATGGGGATGGCAGCTGGTTTTGCCGGTCTTTTCCAAACTCCGACTGCAGCTATTCTATTTGCCATTGAGCTTTTATTAATTAATCATATTTATTTCTCAGCCCTTGTTCCAACAGTAATAGCAGCCTTCACAGCCTCCTATACCAGTCATTTTTTAGGTTTAGAGAAATTTGAAGTCATGCTTACCAATGCTCCAAGTCTAACTTTGGAACTTTTTATTAAATTAATGGTATTAGGTCTCATTTTTGCCTTTGCCGGTAATAGTTTTGCCATCAGTTTAGCTAAAATGAAAACCAAATTGGCCAAACTGATTGAAAATCCTTATAAGCGAATAGCTATGGTGGGATTGGGCTTGAGCATCTGTTTAACAGTGATGCATTTTGGTCGCTACAGTGGACTGGGAACAAACTTGATAGCGGACACCTTTGCTGGAAAAGAAATCTATGCTTATGATTGGTTCTTTAAATTGTTATTTACGGTCATCACTATTGCAGCCGGTTATCAAGGTGGCGAAGTGACACCACTCTTTGCCATCGGAACAACTCTCGGAGCCGTTTTAGCACCACTATTTGGATTACCCATTGAAATGGTTGCCGCCCTTGGCTATGTAGCTGTTTTTTCTAGCGCCACCAATACCTTCTTTGGACCGCTCTTTATCGCCTTTGAAGTCTTCGGACCAGACCATTTTGTCCTTTTCTTTATCACACTTGTTTTTGCATACAGCATTGACCGTAAACACAGTATTTACAATAAGCAAGAAAGTCTTAGCTTGCCAAAATAACGCTTTACAGAGCTCGAAAAGTGTGGTAAAATATCCTTTGTGTGTAATGGACACATAAAATTACGGCTAATCCGCTTAGACAGTCAAGCTCGCTCTAAAGATTAGTAAGATAGGAGAATAGAAAAAATGAATCCATTAATCCAAAGTTTGACTGAAAGTCAATTACGCTCTGATATTCCTGAGTTCCGCGCTGGGGACACTGTACGCGTTCACGCGAAAGTTGTCGAAGGTACTCGCGAACGTATCCAGATCTTTGAAGGTGTTGTTATTTCACGTAAAGGTCAAGGAATCTCAGAAATGTACACAGTACGTAAAATCTCTGGCGGTATCGGAGTAGAACGTACATTCCCAATCCACACTCCACGTGTTGATAAAATTGAAGTTATCCGTTACGGTAAAGTACGTCGCGCTAAACTTTACTACTTACGTGCATTACAAGGTAAAGCAGCACGTATTAAAGAAATCCGTCGTTAATCTAAGTTACTAAGGGCGTTAAAACCGCGAAAAGAAAATAGGAAATTGGCGCAGTGTCCTTGGACACAAGACAATTTATCTTTTTCTCGAAGCGGTTAGCCCGAGTACGATTCGGCAAATCAAGTCTCCTGAGGGAGGCTTTTTTTGAACTCCGAATTCCTAAGATGCAAAGGCCGTCAAACGAGCCCCGCAAAAATAGGAATCTTGACGCAGAGTCACAGGACTCTAGGAGAGATTATCTTTTTTGCTCAGCTCGTAGGCAGTGCTCAATTACGACAAGAAAGCTCATCAGAAATGGTGGGTTTTTTCTTTTGTTGATTTTAGTAAGTGAAATAAAATGAAATGCTATTTGTTGAAAAAATCAGTTTAATAGTCCTTTACAAAATTTTTACTATTTTTAAAACGGTTTTAGTTTTTTCATAAGACAGGTCTGTGATAAAATATAGTGAAGTAAAAATAATTTGTTAAGGAAAATATATGACAGATAAAAAAAGAGTAGCACCTATTGTAATGTCAGATCTTCGAAAAGAGATCATCAGAATGCCAGAGGTTATTTCTGAATGTTCTGGTATTTTTATTTACGGACGTCGTATCCGTTCCGTCTTATTTAGTACTGATGTTGCAATTATCGCTAATAGTAATGCTGACGCTGTTTTGGCTGTTTATCCCTTTACGCCACACCCAGCTATTTTGAAGTCAATTATGATTGCATCGACCGTTCCAGTTTTGGCAGGAGTTGGTGGCGGTTTAACCACAGGTTTTCGCTCTGCCAATATGAGTTTGTTTTCTGAATCAGAAGGTGCTTATGCAGTTGTTGTTAACGGGCCAACTAAGATAGAAACGATAAGAGATATTGAAGATTTTATTGATATTCCAATCATTTATACGGTTGTTACGGAACATTCTGATATTGCCGGACGCATTGCTGCTGGTGTTGATATTTTAAATGTTTCTTGCGGACCAGATACTCCTCGAGTTGTACGTGAAATTCGAAAATCCTTTCCGGATTTTCCCATTATGGCTACTGGAGGACCGACTGATGAGACGGTCAAAGCTGTCATTGAAGCAGGTGCAAATGCAGTAACGATAACACCCCCAACTAATGGTGATCTCTTTAAAAAGAAAATGGTTAAGTACCGTGAGAGTCAAGAAGACTAGTCAATTTAACCTTGCATTTCTCAATTTTCTAAGCTACAATAGATAAGGTATTCTTGCCTTAGGCTCCTTAGTTCAATGGATATAACAACTCCCTCCTAAGGAGTAGTTGCAGGTTCGATTCCTGCAGGGGCCATTTCTGAAAAAGCTTTAATAGTGACCAAATTTTTGGTCCTTTTTTCATTTTTCAGCTGTCTTGTAAGTGTTTAGTGAAAATGACTTGTAAAGTTTTGTCATGATAAAGAAAGTAGGGTTAAATGGCATCTCCAAAGAGAAATCTAGAAAATAAATATGATTATGGCATTATTATTCCGGTGTCTTGTCTTCTTGTGATTGGCCTGGTTTCCATTTTTGTGGCAACCTACCATGATTATCCCCATTTGTTGGCTAAAGTAATGATCCAACAAGTTTTATGGATTGCATTTGGTTCTTTTTTAGCCTATATTCTGATGTTTTTCACGACCAAATTTTTGTGGAAATTGACGCCCTTATTCTATTTACTTGGAATTGCTTTAATGGTTTTACCTCTCTTCTTTTTTAGTCCCCAGTTAGTTGCTGCTACGGGTGCTAAAAATTGGATTACCATTGGGTCAGTGACTCTCTTTCAACCATCAGAATTTATGAAAATCTCTTTCATTCTTGTTTTAGCGCGTTTAACAGTATGGTTTAAGGGACGAAAGGAAAGAGATAGCTTCAAAGACGACTGGAAGCTGCTAGGTTTTTATGCTTTGGTAACAATACCAGTTATGGTTTTATTGGCCTTGCAGAAAGATTTAGGAACGGCAATGGTCTTTATGGCGATATTAGCGGGTGTTGTCTTAATAGCAGGTATTTCCTGGTGGCTCTTGTTGCCTATTTTGATCAGTCTGATTGTGGCAATAGCTCTCTTTTTTACAGTTTTCTTAATGCCCAATGGCAAGGAATTTTTCTTTAATTTGGGGATGGATGCTTATCAGATCAACCGGATTTCGGCTTTTTTAGCTCCTTTTGATTATTCAAAAACGATAGCCTATCAACAGACACAAAGTATGATTTCAATTGGTAGTGGTGGGATTTTTGGAAAAGGTTTTAACAAACTTGAATTACCAATTCCTGTTCGAGAAAGTGATATGATTTTCACAGTAATTGCGGAGAACTTCGGATTTATTGGTTCAGCTATTTTACTCATGTTATATTTGATTTTAATCTATCGGATGCTTAGAGTGACTTTAGAATCAAATAATTTATTTTATACCTATATTTCTACTGGTTTCATCATGATGATTCTCTTTCATATTTTTGAGAACATTGGAGCAGCATTGGGAATTTTACCCTTAACTGGTATTCCTCTACCTTTCATATCGCAAGGGGGGTCAGCTCTTATTTCCAACTTAATTGGTGTCGGTTTGATTCTATCAATGCATTATCAACATGTTTCTGCAAAAGATTTGCAAAACTATGAAAAAAAGGAAAATAATAAAGCTATGTAGAAGTAAAAATAAGGACTTGCAAGGTCTAGATTTATCGAGTTTGCAAGCCTTTTATTTTGCCTTTATACTACAAAAAATGGCGAAAATATGATATAATTATGGCTATGAACTATGACGTTTATATTTGGGATCTAGGTGGTACACTCTTGGATAATTATGAGACCTCAACTAAAGCCTTTGTTGAAACTTTGGCTGCTTACAACTTACCTGGAAATCATGATCAAGTCTATGCTAAATTAAAGGTATCTACAGAAGTTGCAGTAGCTACTTTTGCGCCTTTTGAAAGTAACTTTTTAAAAGATTATAAGAAACGGGAAGCCAGTGCTTTAGCTAATCCTATTTGGCGCCATGGGGCTCAAGAGGTTCTAGCAAAAATTACGAAAAGTGGTGGTCAAAATTTTCTTATTTCTCATCGAGATGAGCAAGTCTTGCATCTATTAAGTCAGGCTCATTTGCTAGACTATTTTACCGAAATTATTACGTCAGGAAATGGCTTTGAACGCAAACCAAATCCAGAAAGTCTTTTTTACTTAAAAGAGAAGTACCAAATTCATAAAGCATTGGTCATCGGAGATCGACCAATAGATCGTCAAGCTGGACAAGCTGCAGGGTTTGATACCCTACTTGTCGATGAAAATAAGTCATTATTGGAGATAGTAAATTAAATGATTGAAGAAAATAAAGAACAAACTGAAAAAGTCCAAGAATATGATGCCAGTCAGATTCAAGTTTTAGAAGGACTTGAGGCTGTTCGTATGCGTCCTGGGATGTATATTGGATCAACATCTGCAGAAGGACTTCACCATTTGGTCTGGGAAATTGTTGATAATTCGATTGATGAAGCACTAGCAGGATTTGCTAGTCATATTGAAGTTTTTATCGAAGAAGACAATTCCATCACTGTTGTCGATGATGGACGTGGTATCCCAGTTGATATTCAAGCGAAAACGGGTCGACCTGCGGTTGAAACGGTCTTTACTGTTCTCCATGCTGGAGGTAAGTTCGGCGGTGGTGGCTACAAAGTATCTGGTGGATTGCACGGGGTGGGTTCTTCAGTTGTTAATGCCCTATCAACCCAACTTGATGTAAAAGTCTATAAAAATGGTAAAATTCACTATCAAGAGTTCAAGCGAGGTGTAGTTGGGGACGACTTAAAAGTGATTGGTGATACTGATTTGACAGGTACAACTGTACACTTCACACCAGATCCTGAAATCTTTACTGAAACAGTCGTTTTTAGCTTTGATAAATTAGCCAAACGGATTCAGGAGTTAGCCTTTCTTAACCGCGGTCTTCGAATTTCTATAACTGACCGTCGTGCTGACATGGAGCAGGCAAAAGACTTCCATTACGAAGGTGGTATTGCCTCTTATGTAGACTACCTCAACGAGAAGAAAGAAGTCATCATCGAAAGTCCTATTTATACGGATGGTGAAATGGATGGCATAGCCGTTGAAGTTGCCATGCAATACACAACAGGTTATCACGAGAATGTTATGAGCTTTGCTAATAACATTCATACCCATGAAGGTGGAACGCACGAGCAAGGCTTCAGAACTGCTTTAACTAGGGTCATCAATGATTACGCCAAAAAGAATAAAATTCTCAAAGAAAATGATGATAATTTAACGGGTGAAGATGTTCGTGAAGGGTTAACAGCAGTTATTTCTGTTAAACATCCAAATCCGCAATTTGAAGGCCAAACGAAAACAAAATTAGGAAATTCAGAAGTTGTTAAAATTACCAATCGTCTTTTCAGTGAAGCTTTCCAACGTTTCTTATTAGAAAATCCTCAAATTGCGCGCAAGATTGTTGATAAGGGGATTCTTGCCTCAAAAGCACGCATTGCTGCTAAACGGGCTCGAGAAGTAACCCGTAAGAAATCAGGTCTTGAAATCTCTAATTTACCCGGTAAATTAGCTGACTGTTCTTCAAATGATGCCAGTCAAAATGAGCTCTTTATCGTCGAAGGGGATTCTGCGGGTGGTTCTGCTAAATCAGGTCGTAACCGTGAGTTCCAAGCTATTCTTCCAATTCGTGGTAAAATCCTTAACGTTGAAAAAGCTACCATGGATAAAATTTTGGCCAATGAAGAAATTAGAAGTCTCTTTACTGCAATGGGAACTGGTTTTGGGTCTGAATTTGATGTTTCGAAAGCTCGTTATCAAAAATTAGTTATCATGACCGATGCCGATGTCGATGGGGCCCATATTCGAACCCTTCTTTTAACGCTTATTTATCGCTTTATGCGTCCCGTTTTAGAAGCAGGATTTGTTTATATCGCTCAACCGCCAATTTATGGGGTTAAGGTTGGAAATGAAATTAAAGAATATATCCAACCAGGTGTTGACCAAGAAAATCAATTACAAGCTGCACTTGAAAAGTACAGTGTTGGTCGTTCTAAACCAACAGTTCAGCGCTATAAAGGTCTTGGAGAAATGGACGATCATCAATTGTGGGAAACAACTATGGATCCTGAAAATCGTTTGATGGCCAAAGTTACTGTTGATGACGCGGCTGAAGCTGATAAAGTTTTCGATATGTTGATGGGTGATAGAGTTGAACCTCGACGTGAATTTATTGAGGAAAATGCTGTCTATAGTACGCTTGATATTTAGTGAAATAACTTTTGAAAAGCGCTTTAAAGTATGTTATAATCGTAACGTTATAATGCATTTTTTATAAATTTTAATAAAAGGCGATAAACCGTATTATCAGGTGAGTATATAAAAGATGATTTATCGCATAATAAGGAGATTAAGATGTCAAGCGGAATTATTTTGCTAATTGTAGCTATAGTCCTACTTGTGATTATTGCCTATCTAATTGGGGTTATTATTAGAAAACGTAATGATTCATTGATTAGCAGTTTAGAAGATAGAAAAGTAGAACTTTTTGGCTTGCCCGTTAATGATGAGATTGAAGAAGTGAAATCTCTACATTTGATTGGTCAGAGTCAAACCTCTTTCAGAGAATGGAATCAAAAATGGGTTGATTTAACTGTTAATTCATTTGCTGATATTGAAAACCATTTATTTGAAGCTGAAAAATTAAACGATACTTTTAATTTTATTCGCGCCAAGCATGAGATTAGCAATGTTGAAAGTCAATTAAATGTCGTTGAAGAAGACATTCAATCCATTCGCGAAGCTTTGAGCATCCTCAAAGAACAAGAGGAAAAAAATAGTGCACGTGTTACTCATGCTCTAGACTTATATGAAAACTTACAAGAATGGATTTCTGAACATGATGATCAATTCGGGACAACTAAGCCTGAAATTGAAAAACAAATGAAAAACATCGAAACTGAGTTTTCTCAATTTGTAACTTTGAACTCAACAGGTGACCCAGTAGAAGCATCTGAAGTTCTTGATCGTGCTGAAGAGCATACAATTGCTTTAGGTCAGATTACAGAACAAATTCCAGCTATTGTTGAAAAATTGGAAAAAGATTTTCCAGAACAATTGGATGATTTGGAATCAGGTTATCGTCGTCTCCTAGAGGAAAATTATCATTTTGCTGAGTCAAATATTGAGGCTCGTTTCCAAGAAATTCGCGAAGCTATTCGTACCAATGCTTCAGAATTAGTCAGTCTTGACTTGGATCGTGCACGTGAAGATAACGACCATATTCAAGAGCGCATTGATTCCTTATATGATCTCTTCGAACGTGAAATCAAATCACACAAACAAGTTGTCAAAGACAGTAAAATTATCCCTTCATATTTAGCTCATGCTAAAGAAAATAATCAAAAATTAAGTGATGAAATGACTCGTCTTTCTCGAAAATACATTATTAACGAGACTCAATCTGCAAATGTCAAAGCTTTTGATAAAGAAATTCAAGATGTTGAAGATAATGCACTTGAGTTGGCTGAGGATGTGACAGCTCAAGAAGTTCCATATTCAGAATTAGAAAAACTTTTTGATAAACATTTGAAAAAATTGGCGACTGTTGAAGCTGGTCAAATGGAAGTTTTCGAAGCCATTAAAGATATTGAAGCAACGGAAGCAAAAGCACGTAAAGATGCAGATATCTATGTAGCACAATTACATATGATCAAACGCTTTATGGAAAAACGTCATTTACCAGGGATTCCTCAGGATTACTTAAATGTCTTCTTTACAACATCATCTCAACTTGAAGCCTTGATGGATGAATTAAGTAAAGGTAAAATTGATATTGAGGCCATTACGAGACTGTCTAATATTGCTCAAGCATCAATTGCTAATTTAGAAGATTATAGTTACCAAGTTGTTGGGAATGCAACCTTAACTGAGCAACTTTTACAGTACTCTAACCGTTACCGTAGTTTCGAACCTGGTGTCCAACATGCCTTTGAAGTTGCTATGCAGCTCTTTGAAGTTGATTGTGACTACCAAGCATCATTTGATGAAATTTCATATGCTTTAGAAACCGTTGAGCCAGGAGTTACGGATCGCTTCGTTAATTCCTATGAACGGACAAAAGAACGCATTCGTTTTTAATAGTTTGAGCCGCCTGGCTCAAACTTTTTTTCGCTAAACTTGCTAGGAAATGAAAAATTATATAGAATGAATGAATACCTTAAGAATAGTAGGGAGTTTTATGGGAAAAGTAAAAGGATTACTGGTCATGGATGTTGACTCTACCTTGATTCAAGAAGAAGTCATTGATCTTTTAGGAAATCAGATTGGTTTTGGTGAGCAGATTGCAGAAATTACAGAAAAAGCTATGAATGGAGAGCTTGATTTTGAAGCTGCTCTGAAGGCGAGAGTTGCCTTATTAAAAGGTTTACCTGAGACTATTTTTGATACAGTCTATCACCAAATTCATTTCCAAAAAGGGGCGAAAGAACTTGTTGATTATTTACATGCAAAGGATTATAAAATTGGTCTGGTTTCGGGTGGTTTTCATGAAACTGTTGACCGCCTAGCCAGAGAGTTGGGCATTGATTATGTCACAGCCAATCGTCTTGAAATTGTCGAAGGCACTTTGTCAGGCCAGGTCACTGGACCTATTGTTACCAAAGAAGTCAAAGTTCAGAAATTACAAGAATGGGCCCATCTCAATCATCTTCCTCTGTCTGCGACGATTGCCATGGGCGATGGTGCAAATGATCTTCCAATGATTCACAAAGCAGGCCTAGGTGTAGCGTTTTGTGCAAAGGAACTTGTTCGTCAGGAAGCTCCAAATCGAATTGATGTTGCTGATTTGACGGCTTTGATTCCACTGATCGAAAAGAGAGAGAATGACAATGAATCGTATTAATTTAATTTGTTTAGGTGTTCGCGATATGGCTAAGTCCGTGGCCTTTTACCGGGAAGGTTTAGGATTTGAAAGTAAGGAAACAAGCTCCAACCCTGATGTCATCTTTTTCAGTAACGGAGGAACGAAGTTGGAGTTGTTTCCAATTGCTGAGCTGGCAAAAGACTTTGGTTCTGGGCTACCAACTCTTGCAGAGGGACATTTTAACGGCATGACCCTTGCCTATAATGTTAAGGAAAAGCAAGAAGTCTTAGAGGTGCTAGAATTAGCCCGTCAGGCTGGCGCAACAATCTTGAAGGAACCACAAGAAGTCTTTTGGGGCGGCTACCATGCCTACTTTGCGGATCCAGACAATTATGTTTGGGAAGTTTGCTGGAACCTTTTTATGCCTTTTGACGAAAATGATATGGTGATTGTTTAATGACTGACTACATTTTATTACTTAGAGGGATTAATGTCGGTGGTCATCATAAAGTTTCCATGGCCATATTAAAAAGTCAATTAGAAGAAGCCTCATTTGAAGCAGTATCTTCCTATATCAATAGTGGAAATCTTCTTTTTTCTTCAGACTTACTAGAAAAGGAAATTATTACTCGAATCAAGAGCATATTCGAGAATGATTATGATTTTCCAATCCCATTTTTACTCTTAAATAAAGCAGACTACCAAGAAGAATTTTCACAATTACCAGACTGGTGGTCCAAAGACCACTTTCGAAAGAATGTTCTCTTTTTTCTGCCAACTACAGAGAAAGAAATGATTGATCAATTTATGAATCAACTTGACTTGAAAACTGGTGAAGTCCTTTATCGAGGGCAGTTCGCATTGTATTGGACGATTGATAAAGAAGAAAATTATGCAAAATCTTACTATCACTCCCAATTGGCTAAACAAAAATTATATAAAGAAGTCAGTATTCGAAATGGAAAAACCAGTTTGTACCTTGCGACAACTTAAAAAGAAGCCGGCAATGGCTTCTTTCGTTTTATACAATTTAAGAAAACTAATCTTGTTTACCAAAGAGATTCTGCCAGAAGGATGGCTTAGATTTTTTGTCTTTTGTTGAATGGCCCTGCTGGTTAAGTGAAGATGAAATGGACGTTTCGTTCAAATTGACGGCGTGATCCGTATGGAGAACGAGTGCAAATGGTGAATGGGCCCCAGTTTCATCAACAATAGTAGTAGCGATATTCTTTTTGCTAGCCATCTTCATATAACTCATTTGATATTGAGATTCCAACTCAGAGGACAGTTTTAAAGAGAGTGGTTCATATTTTTCAACCAGACTTGGCAATAAGCGTTCAAATTCTAACTTGGCAATATCGTTTTCAATTCCTTCTAAAGGAATGGTTAATAAGACACGTTCTGAAAATGTACCAAGATAATAACGCTGTTGATCTGGATCAAAACGGTGTTCACCCGTCGCACTCTGCATAACTTTTTTATCTAATGAGTCCATATGCGCCTCCTTAAGCTAGTTTAAACATAACTTCATTATACTTACTTTTTAATTAAAAAGCTATTAAAAGCCGTATTCAGTTTATTTCTGTAAATTTCAGAAAAAATTGAAAATGTCATTTGTAAGTTAGTGATTTTTTTCATTAATACGCTTTTTAAGTTGAAACCACATGTCATTTGTGGTATTATTAACTTGTAAAAAATTAAAACTCATAAGGAGAGTATTATAATGTCAATTATTACTGATGTTTACGCTCGCGAAGTCCTAGACTCACGCGGTAACCCAACACTTGAAGTAGAAGTTTATACTGAATCAGGTGCATTCGGACGTGGAATGGTTCCTTCAGGTGCTTCAACTGGTGAACACGAAGCAGTTGAACTTCGTGACGGTGACAAATCTCGTTACAACGGTCTTGGAACTGAAAAAGCAGTTGACAACGTAAATAACATTATCGCTGAAGCTATCATCGGTTATGATGTTCGTGATCAACAAGCTATTGACCGTGCGATGATTGCTCTTGACGGTACTCCAAACAAAGGTAAACTTGGTGCTAACGCTATTCTTGGTGTTTCAATTGCCGTTGCTCGTGCAGCTGCTGACTACTTAGAAGTACCACTTTACAACTACTTAGGCGGATTTAATACTAAAGTTCTTCCAACTCCTATGATGAATATCATCAATGGTGGATCTCACTCTGATGCTCCTATCGCATTCCAAGAATTCATGATCATGCCAGTTGGTGCTGCAACATTTAAAGAAGCTCTTCGTTGGGGTGCTGAAGTATTCCATGCTCTTAAGAAAATCCTTAAAGAACGTGGTCTTGAAACAGCTGTTGGTGACGAAGGTGGTTTCGCACCTAAATTTGATGGCACTGAAGATGGTGTAGAAACTATCCTTAAAGCTATCGAAGCTGCTGGTTATGAAGCTGGCGAAAACGGAATCATGATTGGTTTTGACTGTGCTTCATCAGAATTCTACGATAAAGAACGTGGCGTTTATGACTATTCTAAATTTGAAGGTGAAGGCGGAGCAGTTCGTACTTCAGCTGAACAAATTGACTACCTTGAAGAATTAGTTAACAAATACCCAATCATCACTATCGAAGATGGTATGGATGAAAATGACTGGGATGGCTGGAAAGCTCTTACAGAACGTCTTGGTGGACGTGTACAATTAGTTGGTGACGACTTCTTCGTTACAAACACTGATTACTTAGCACGTGGTATCAAAGAAGAAGCTGCTAACTCAATCCTTATCAAAGTTAACCAAATCGGTACATTAACTGAAACATTCGAAGCTATTGAAATGGCTAAAGAAGCTGGTTACACTGCCGTTGTATCACACCGTTCAGGTGAAACTGAAGATTCAACAATCGCTGACATCGCAGTTGCAACAAACGCAGGCCAAATTAAAACAGGTTCATTATCACGTACAGACCGTATTGCTAAATACAACCAATTACTTCGTATCGAAGATCAACTTGGTGAAGTAGCACAATACAAAGGAATCAAATCATTCTATAACTTGAAAAAATAAATTAGGCGGTAAGAACAGAAATCGGTCATTCGCAGAATGCGATTTCGTTGTCGCACCCCCGTCAGGCTGACTAGAATGGTCACGACATTAGGAGTGATCATTCAGACAGCTACGACGCAAAAGTGATAGAATAGAAAGCTTGGGAAATCCCAAGCTTTTTTCTTTCTAAACGATTAAAATTAATTGTGGACTAATTTATCCTGAGCTAATTTATTAGCGAGGTAAAATTATTGAAGAGAGGCTGGGACAAAAGTCTTCATAACTAATAAAAACAGAGACTCACGTTTGATGTGATTCTCTGTTTTTAATTTCTTATCATTCTCTTATTGTATTTCAGTAGATTATTGGCCATGAGGACCAAACC
>NZ_LOCM01000011.1 GCF_002887775.1 Streptococcus penaeicida
GCAGAGAATTTATCAGTCGCTTTCTTCCAGACAAAGCTGTATTTATTGGCATTGGCTTCAATCTTAGTACCGTCAATATAGAGACAGTCTAGAGTAACTAAATCCGCCATCTTGAGACGAAGATTTAGTTCGATGAATAACTCTCTGATTAAGTTTTCCATTTCTTTGGCCACACGGAAGCGATTAATGGTTCGATAACTAACGACCAGTTGACCAGTCAGATACTGCATAGCCATGTTTTCCAACATTAATTTTTCAATTTTGCGACCAGAGAAGACTCCTTGAGTATAAGCGAACAAGAGAGCAGATAATAACAATTTAGGGTGATAAGAAGGACGACCAAAGGTGGAGTAAAAGTCAGTAAAACAATTTTCTTCCAAATCATTTACCACTTTTTCGATAGTAAAGACAATATGGTCTGGTGGCAAGAAACAGGCAATTTCTATTGGTAAAGTTGTTTGATTTGTGTTATAGTGAATATGCATGAGGTAGCCTTTCTAAAGTGTTTTTAGACAATTCTATTTTATCAAGACTATCGCAACCATGCAAAAAGCAACGGCAAAAACCGTTGCTTTTTTGTTATAGTCGTGTAGACTTTTGTCCCAGACTCTTTTCTTTTTTTGCGGTAAGACAGAAATCTATGAGAATTCTCAATTTTTTGGTTTATTTTTAATAAAGATACTTTTCTAATGTGGTTGGGACGACAGCGACTCACTGCGTGATTCCATGCCTAAATCTTGAGCCTAAGGTCTCAAGATTTCCGAGCGTTTGGCTAAATTGAAGATAGCCAAACACTACACCACGATTGAAAAGTATCTTTATAATTTAATTTGCTATTTTTAAAGTTTTATTTTAAAAATAATAAAAAGAAAAAATAGATAAATAAACAAGATTCTGTTTTATAACTTAAAAAAGTGACATCCTAAAAAATCAAAGTGATATAATTATTTAAAAAAACAAAGGAATTCAAAATTATGGGATTATTTAATATAGGAAAGCCAAAAGATGTAACATTAGAATTAAAAATTGAAAATTTAAAAAGAGAGATTGATCAGAAAAAACAAGAGTTAAATATTTTAAAACAAGAAATTGCAATTGCGAATGATGAACTTGGCTTTCAAGAATATGGATTTTTTGAAAGACAGTATAAATTTAGTGATTCAATAAAATTTAAAGGTGAATTGGAAAGTCTAAGACTTACTCAAAAAACTATGGTTAAAGATGGTGTTGCTGGTAAAATAACCTCACCTCTAACATTTAATAACAGTGTAAAAAAAGGTGAAGCTATTCAAAAACAAATGATTAAAGCGGCAATAAGAGGTTTTAATGGAGAATGTGATGCACTTTTGGTTAAAGTGACTCCTACAAATTTAGAAAACAAAAGAAAAGCAATGCAAAGATCTTTTGATCAATTAAACAAGATGTATTCAAAAAATTTTATAGAAATTACCAATTCTTATCTGGAGCTGAAATTTAAGGAATTACAACTTGCTGTTGAATTTGAGTTAAAAAAACAAGAAGAAAAAGAAATTTTAAGAGAAGAACGAGAAAAAGAAAAGGAGGATAAAAAATTACAAGCAGAAATTGCTAGAAAGAGAAAAGAACTAGAAAAGGATCGTACTCATTTTAAACAAATGATTAATAATGTGTCTGAAATGCTAAAAAATGCTCAACCAGATGAAGTGTCTCAATTGAAATTTCAACTAGTAGAATACCAAGCTAAATTATCTGAATTAGATGAAATCGAAGAAGATATTGATTATAGGGAAGGTCACGCTACAGCAGGATATGTATACGTAATCTCGAATATTGGTTCTTTCGGAGAAAATGTATACAAAATTGGTGTCACAAGGCGATTAGAGCCATTAGATAGAATTAGAGAACTTAGTAGTGCATCTGTTCCTTTCCAATTTGATGTTCATGCATTGGTATTTAGTGAACAGGCATTTGCTTTAGAAAGTGAGATACATACTGAACTTTCACAATTTAGAGTCAATAAAGTAAATGGTAGGAAAGAATACTTCAATGTTCCATTTAGTATGATACAAAATATTTTAGATAGTCATAAAGAACTAACTATTGAACTAATTGAAAATGCAGAGGCGTTCGAGTATCGTCAAGGATTGATTAAAGGAAATTAATATGAAAAGTATATATATTAATGATTTCAATTATAAGTTTCATTAACTCATCAGAAAAAAAGACGTGAATTATATCAAATTGACAAAAAAATATTTAAATAATGTTAACAATTTTTCAGATGATAAATTATCAACTAGAGAAAGTATTCTTTTGGGGTTTTTGGAGTATTATCTTCAATAGCATTTATCGATTTAATTTATTGATATTAATAATTCAGTTTACGAAACGATTGATACAATTGTTGTTCCATTTAAAAAATTGAATAACCTAAATGATTTATTAAGTAATAACATATTACAAAAGATTTTGTATAAAAGAATTGATATATTTCATACTTAAGATGCTTTTCTATAGTGGTGATAGTGGCATGTTACTAAATAAGCCACTCGGATATCTTGAGACTATTTAGGCTCAAGATATAGGCATGGAATCACGAAGTGAGTCGTTGTCGTCCGAAACAACTATAGAAAAGCATAGAAAAGTGAACACTCATTCTTTATCAATACTCTTTGCGGTAAGACAGAAATCTAGTATTTTTTTAAAAATTAAAAAAGCTTGGAAAAATTCCAAGCTTTTCAGTTACCGTTTAGGACTTTTGAAAAGCGTCTGTCTGGGACGAACCAGATAATGGCTACGGTAATATAGCAAGCGATGGATAAATAGGATGAAACAAAACTGAGGATGATAGCTAAGCTATAGAAGAATGCTGATAATTTTCCTTTTTTGTCACTTCCTACTTCTTGGAGTTCTTCTAATTTTGCTTCGCTGAGGTTGACCACTTGCCTTTGGAGGTAGATATAGGCAAAGGCTGTTAAGAGTAGGACAATCCCATAGAACATGGCTGGTAATTGTTCTTTATAAAAATGGCTGAGCCAAGCTGTTGAGAATGGGATTAGGGACATAAAGAAGAGCCATATCATATTTCCCCATAGGACTTTGGCGTTGGTTTTAGTTATGCTTGATAATAAATGGTGGTGGTTGTTCCAATAGATAGCTATATAGGCATAGCTTAAGAGATAGGCTAAAAGCTTTGGTAGAACTGCAAGTAAACTTGCTAGTTGATAGGATTCAGGTACTTTGAGTTCCAAAATCATGATGGTGATAATAATGGCTAAGACACCATCACTAAAGGCTTCTAATCGTGAACTTTTCATTTTTTCCTTCTGCCCAAAATCACTAGGGACTTTTCTTTTTGATTTATTCTACCATAACCTGTCTAGTCAGCCTAGTTAATTGCTTTTTTTCAAGCGAAAGCTCTTTTTTTCTCATGTTAATTGTGCTACAATATTAAAGTTGCCATGCAACCCTTGGTGCTTAGTTCCCTTTCGCCAAGCATATTACAAACGCTCAAAGATGAGATAACTTGAGCGTCAAAGGAGAAAACATGAAATCTTATACTGTCCGTGACTATGTTCACATTGCTTTAGTGGCTGCTCTTTACGTGGTTTTAACTATTACACCACCTCTCAATGCTATCTCTTATGGAATGTACCAATTTAGAGTATCTGAGATGTTAAACTTTCTTGCTTTTTATAACAAGAAATACATTACTGCCGTGACCATCGGTTGTATGATTGCAAACTTTTATAGTTTCGGAATCATCGATGTCTTTGTCGGCGGAGCTTCAACCCTTATCTTTGTAAGTCTAGGTGTTTATCTATTTAGCAAATATAAAAATGAATACCTGTTTAATGGTCAAATCAATAAAGCCTTCTTTTACTTTTCACTCTTTTTTGCAGCATCAATGATTACTGTTGCTATTGAATTATACTTTGTGGCAAAATTACCATTATTAATGACATGGTTCACCACAGGAGTTGGAGAATTTGCTTCCTTGATTATTGGTTCTATTATTATCGATAAGCTGTCAAAAAGTATGGATTTAAGTCTTTAAAAATCATAAAAAACATTTAAAATCTTCGAATGAATATTTGAAGGTTTTTTTCGTGTAAAGTAAAAGACCTAAACATGCAATTTGAAGGAAATGTGATAAAATAAAAGTATGGAAAAAAGAATAATTGAGCTGACTAAGCTCTTAAATCAGTACCGACAAGAATATTATACCAATGATGCACCCTCAGTATCTGATCAAGAGTATGATAAATTGTATCATGAGCTCTTAGACTTAGAAAAAGCTTATCCAGAATTGATTCAAAAAGATAGCCCGACACAAGGTGTTGGCGGGCTTATTTTGTCTGGTTTTGAAAAATACCAACATCCCTATCCCCTATACAGTTTGCAAGATGCTTTCTCGCATGACGAATTATTGGCTTTTGATCGTCGGGTTAAGGCGGAATTTCCTCAAGTTCAATATGTTGCTGAGTTAAAAATTGATGGTTTATCCATTTCTTTAAGCTATGAAGCAGGTCAACTGGTAACAGGGGCAACGCGTGGCGACGGCACTGTTGGTGAAAATATTACTGAAAATATTAAAAAAATAAAAGACATACCTCATAAGCTGAAGCAAGCTATTGATATTACAGTTCGTGGCGAAGCTTATATGTCACGACAGTCTTTCTTAACCATTAATCAGGAAAGGCAAGAAAATGGGGAGCCAGAATTTGCTAATCCGCGTAATGCAGCTGCGGGTACCTTACGGCAATTAGATACATCAATTGTAGCTAAGCGAAATCTTGCAAGTTTTCTTTATCAAGAAGCCAGCCCTAGTCAAGAAGTCAGCCAAGTAGGAGTACTTGATAAACTTGCTAACTTAGGATTTGCGGTAAACAGACGTCGTTTGTTATCATCGTCAATGGATGAGATTTGGGATTTTATTCAAGAAATTGAAGCTGAACGAGATCAGTTAGCTTATGATATTGATGGTATTGTTATTAAGGTAGCAGACCTGGCCATGCAAGAGGAACTTGGTTTTACCATAAAAGCTCCTCGTTGGGCCATTGCCTATAAGTTTCCTGCAGAAGAAAAAGAAGCTGAAATTCTTTCCGTTGATTGGACTATTGGTCGGACAGGTGTTGTCACCCCAACAGCTAATTTAACACCTGTTCAATTAGCTGGAACAACTGTCAGTCGTGCGACTCTCCATAATGTTGATTATATCGCTCAAAAGGATATTCGCGTAGGTGATACGGTCATCGTTTATAAAGCTGGGGACATTATTCCGGCTGTTTTACGTGTCGTCACTGATAAGAGAGCAGACCAAGTTCCAATGGAAATACCAAGTCTTTGTCCTTCTTGTCAAAGTCCGCTAACGCATTTGGAAGAAGAAGTGGCTTTGCGTTGTATTAATCCCCTTTGTCCAAGCTTGATTCAGCGTAGCTTAGAGCATTTTGCTAGTCGTAATGCCATGAATATTACGGGCTTAGGACCTGCTGTTGTTGAGAAACTCTTTGCGGCTAACTTGATTAAGGATGTTGCTGATATTTATCGACTTAGTCTTGAAAATCTCTTGTCTCTAGAGGGTGTGAAAGAAAAGTCAGCTGAAAAATTGCTGAATGCCATTGCTATTTCCAAAGAAAATTCAGCAGATAAGTTACTCTTTGGCTTAGGGATTCGCCACGTTGGAGCAAAAGCTTCAAGACTTCTTTTAGAAAGATTTGGTGATATTGAGACCATGGCAAGTTCTGATGAAGAAGAGATAGCCAAGATAGATGGTCTAGGGCATGTCGTTGCTAATTCTTTGGCCCAGTATTTTGCTAAGCCAGAAGCTAGTATCTTATTGTCAGAGTTGAAGTCCCAAGGTGTGAATTTGTCTTTCCTTGGTCAAAAAGTTGATCAGTCAGCCGCCTTATATGGCATGACAGTTGTTTTGACTGGTAAGCTTGAGTCACTGGGTCGTAACGAGGCTAAGACTAAATTGGAGCGTTAGGTGCCAAAGTAACTTCTAGTGTCTCTAAGAAAACGGATTTGGTAATCGCTGGCTCTGATGCTGGTTCTAAATTGGATAAGGCAAGGCAATTGGGTGTCCGTGTCGAGGACGAACAATGGTTGCTTGATTTGTAATAATGAGGTAAGGAATGAAAAAAGTGAAAAGAGCGAGATTGATTTACAATCCCACATCAGGTCAGGAAATCATGAAAAAAAATGTCGCTGATGTATTGGATATTTTGGAAGGCTATGGCTATGAAACATCAGCATTTCAGACGACTGCTGAACCTAAATCAGCTCATAATGAAGCTAGAAGAGTTGCTGAAACAGGAGTTGATTTGATTATTGCTGCTGGTGGTGATGGGACTATCAACGAAGTTGTTTCAGGAATTGCTCCCTTGAAGAAGCGTCCTAAAATGGCTATTATTCCTACGGGAACGACAAATGATTTTGCCAGAGCTTTAAAAATTCCACGTGGTAATCCTATTAAAGCAGCCCGATTGATTGGGAAAAATCAAACGATTAATATGGATATTGGTAAAGCGCGTGAGGATTCTTACTTTATCAATATTGCGGCAGCGGGTTCCCTTACAGAATTAACCTATAGTGTTCCAAGTCAGTTGAAAACAATGTTTGGTTATTTAGCCTACTTGGCTAAAGGGGTTGAATTGTTACCACGTGTTAAAAACGTACCGGTAAAAATCACCCATGACGATGGTGTTTTCGAAGGGAAAGTATCAATGATATTCGCGGCTATTACCAATTCAGTTGGCGGTTTTGAAATGATTGCCCCGGATGCGAAATTAGATGACGGTATGTTCACCTTAATTTTAGTTAAAACAGCTAACCTCTTTGAAATTGTACATCTTTTAAGACTGGTTCTAGATGGTGGTAAACATGTTAACGACCGTCGAATTGAATACATTAAAACGAGCAGGATTGAAATTGAACCAAAATCATTAAGTAAAATGATGATTAATTTAGATGGTGAATATGGTGGAGATGCTCCAATTGTTATTGAGAATCTCAAAAATCATATTACTTTCTTTGCTAATACTGACTTAATTTCAGATGATGCTTATAGCTTGGATGAAGATGAACCAGAAATTGAAGAAATTGCTCAAAAATTCGCCCATGAGGTAGAAGACATGGAAGAAAAGAATGGAGGAATTCCAGACTAATGAAAAATGCAGTAACGGTGCACTTTCATTCAAGGCAGGGTAATTATTTTGACTTTAGTTTATGGCAATGGCGGGATGGTAAATTAGGTAAAGATGCTAGTTTTGATCGCTTTGATAGTTTTGGTATTGTTGCCAATCTAGAATATGAGGCTCCTTATTTCCTTAGTCATGCTTATGTGATTATCAAAAAACAGCATTGGCAGTATAAGACTAAGGATTTCCGCATTGAACGGTCTTATGGTCTTCCTAAGACTGAGGTTTGGTTGGTGGATGGAGATGATACCGTCTATTATTCTCGTCAGGCCGCAACTAGTAGTCATTTCTACAAAAATCGTAAAGCGCATGCTTTTGACATGGCTGTTAATAGTAAGGCTTTTGATAAAAAGTGGGGTTTTGCTGGATGGCTTGGCTATTCTTATCAAAAAGAAGAAACCACTTTTCGTCTATGGGCACCAACTGCTTTATCGGTTGATTTGATTTTATTTTCTTCAACGGATGAAAATGCCAGTGTTGCTGCAGTTTACCCGATGTCTAGAGGTAAGCAAGTTAATGAGCATGACCATAGTAAAAATACGCATGGTCTTTGGGAAATTGCTTTGGAAGATGATTTCAATTTTCAAGCTTATCATTATCGGGTTCACTATCGAAAGCGGACTTTCCGGGATACGCGCGATCCCTATACTATTGCGACGACTGCTAAAGGGAAGCGGTCAATTGTCATTGCTAATGTGGATTTAAGACCTAGTGATTTCCAAGTTAGGCAAAGAGAAGAAGCAACTTGGCGATTAGATAATCCCAATCAAGCTGTGATTTATGAAATGCATGTTCGTGATTTTTCCATGTCAGAATCGTCAGGTGTAGCTCCAGAAAATCGTGGAAAATATCTAGCCTTGATAGAGACTGGAACCAAAAATGCTTATGGTGATGCAACTGGTTTTGATTATATCAAGAACCTAGGTGTAACACATATCCAATTACAACCAATATTTGACCATCATCAAACCTTTACTGAGGATGGTGATTATGCTTATAATTGGGGTTATGACCCAGAAAATTACAATGTTCCAGAAGCAAGTTTTAGTTCCAATCCCCATAATCCAACTCGAAGAATACATGAATTAAAAAAAGTAATCCAAGCTTACCATGATGCCGGTATTAATGTCATTATGGATGTGGTATACAATCATACGTATTCATCACGTGATTCGGCCTTTCAATTGAGTGTTCCAGATTATTATTATCGGATGAACCCGGATGGTTCCTTCCAAGACGGCTCTGGCTGTGGCAACGAAACAGCTAGTGAAAAGGAAATGTTCCGAAAATATATGATTGATTCCTTACTCTATTGGGTCAATGAATACAATATTGATGGTTTCCGTTTTGATTTAATGGGTTTACATGATGTTGAAACTATGAATCAAGTTCGCAAAGCACTTGATGCCGTCGATCCAAGAATCCTCATCTATGGTGAAGGTTGGGATATGGGGACAGGTTTATTGCCAGAAGAAAAGGCCAAGAAAGCTAACGCTGCTAAAATGCCAAGAATCGGTTTCTTTAATGATGACCAAAGAAATGCTATTAAAGGAGCGGAAGTCTATGGTAGTCTTGAAAGTGGCTTTGCTTCAGGAGCTGGAAGTGAAGATATTGTTGCTAAAGCCTTTCTAGGTAGTGATGAGATTATCCCTTATTTAAGTCCAGATCAAGTGGTTAATTATGTTGAAGCACATGATAATTATAATCTTAATGATTTATTTTGGGCTTTGAATCCAAATGATTCTCAAGTAGTTCATAGGAAACGTGTTCAATTAGCAACAGCTATGAATATTTTGACTCAAGGTCTTTCTTTTATGCAAATTGGACAGGAATTTTTACGAACAAAACGGGTAGCTAGTGGTGAAAATGGGACATACACTCAAGAAGACTTGGAAAGAGCCATGAATTCCTATAATGCGCCTGATTCTGTAAACCAGGTTGATTGGAATTTAGTTACCAAAGAAGCAGAAACAGTAGATTTTGTCAGTCAGTTGATTGCTTTAAAGACGAAAACAAATTATTTTTCATACCCAACATTTGAAGATATTCGCAAACATGTTTATATTGAATCTGCTCAAAAAGATACGGGCTACATCAGCTATACTATAGATGATTTGCGGAAATACCAAATTATTTTCACTTGTTTCAGTAAACGTTTGCAAACAGACCCTCAAAGTGCTATAATTGTAACAAATGATAAGCGCTTTCAAATTGAGAATGAAAACATTGATCAGTTGGCAGCATTGATCCTTGATATCAAAAAGTAACCTGAATTTTCAGGTTACTTTTTGTTTTATTAAATTTCTAACTTATTATTTAGAAAATTAGAGAAGGGGAAGTGATGGATAAGGAATTAGCTTTATATACATTTGGTCTAGGAGAAAATTACCGCATTCAAGATTATTTTGGTGTACATGAAACGGTAATGGATGGCCATAAGGGGTTTGTATTTAGAGTTTGGGCACCAAATGCTGAGGCAGTTTTTTTAATTGGAGATTTCACAGATTGGTCTCATAATAAACTTGCCATGGAGAGAAATGAAGCTGGTGTTTGGGAGATTTTTACAGATTTACCTCAAATTGGTCAAATCTATAAATACCTCATTAGACGTCAAGGTGGACAAGAAATTGAGAAGTTAGACCCGGTTGCTATTCGTTTTGAGAATAGACCTGGAACTGGCGCGATTGTCCAGCCACTAGCGGATAAGAAATGGAAGGATGCTTTATGGATGGCAAGGCGGAAACGCTTTGGATTTAAAGAGCGACCTATTTCAATCTACGAAATGCATGCCAACTCGTGGAAAAAAGATGATGATGGAAGGCCATATCAATTTAAAGAACTAAAAGAACATTTGATTCCTTACTTGAAACAAATGCATTACACCCATGTTGAATTCATGCCTCTAATGTCTCATCCATTAGGGATGAGTTGGGGATATCAACTAATGGCTTATTTTGGTTTTGAAACAACTTATGGTAGTCCTGAAGATTTTCAAGATTTTGTCGAAGAGTGTCATCTCAATAATATTGGAGTTCTAGTTGATTGGGTACCAGGTCACTTTACACAAAATGATGATGCTTTAGCCTATTATGATGGGACGCCAACATATGAATACCAAGACCCTGATAGGGCTCGTAATTTTGGTTGGGGTGCTCTCAATTTTGATCTTGGAAAAAATCAAGTTCAATCTTACTTAATTTCGAGTGCTCTCTATTGGATTGAAACTTTTCATATAGATGGTATCCGCGTTGATGCAGTTAGTAATATGCTCTATCTTGATTATGATCAGGGACCTTGGCAACCAAATCATTTAGGTGGTAATCATAATTTGGAGGCTATTGCCTTTTTACAAAAACTAAACCAAGTCATCAAAAAAGACCATCCTGATGTCATGATGGTTGCTGAAGAAGCTACATCTGAAATTCCAATTACAAAACCGATAGTTAAAGGTGGCTTAGGTTTTGATTATAAATGGAATATGGGATGGATGAATGATATCTTGAAGTTTTATGAAATGGATCCATATGATCGTAAGTTTCATTTTAACCTATTAACCTTTAGTTTTATGTATTGCTTCAATGAAAACTTTATTCTGCCATTTTCACATGATGAAGTTGTTCATGGGAAAAAAAGTTTAATGCATAAAATGTGGGGAGATCGCTACAATCAATTTGCTGGATTAAGGACACTTTTAACCTATCAAATCTGTCACCCTGGAAAAAAATTACTCTTTATGGGTTCGGAATTTGGTCAGTTTCTTGAGTGGAAATTTGACGATCAATTGGTTTGGAATAATTTAGAAGATGAATTAAATCAGAAAATGCAGTCTTTCACGTCATTATTAAATCAATTTTATCAAGAGCATAATATGTTATGGCAAAATGATCATAACTATGATGGGATTGAGATTATTGATGCTGATAATTCATTAGAATCTGTTTTATCTTTTACCCGAAAAAATAATAAAGGTGATTACCTACTTTGTGTCTTTAATATGACACCAGTAGAAAGACAAAATTTTAAGGTAGGTATTCCGCAAGCGGGAATTTATCAAGAAATTTGGAATACTGAAATGGAAAATTTCGGCGGTGTTTGGAAAGAGCATAATCCAATAACTGAGAGTCAAAAAGAAGTTTGGAAAGACTATCAAAATACCCTCACTTTCACCTTACCTGCCTTAGGGGCAAGTATTTGGAAAATCAAAAGAAGAAAAAAATAAGTAGTTCGGTAGTTATGATATAGTTGCATTGGTCAAAAGACCAAGAAAGGAAAGTTTATGAAAAATGAAATGTTAGCTCTCATTTTAGCTGGTGGTCAAGGGACCCGTTTAGGGAAACTTACACAAAGTATCGCAAAACCAGCTGTTCAATTTGGAGGACGCTATCGGATTATCGATTTTGCATTATCAAATTGTGCTAATTCTGGTATTGATAATGTTGGGGTTATCACTCAGTATGAGCCTTTAGCCTTGAATAATCATATTGGTAATGGCTCTTCATGGGGGTTGGAAGGAATTGATAGAGGGGCAACTATTTTGCAACCTTATTCTGCCACAGAAGGCAATCGTTGGTTCCAAGGAACTAGCCACGCTATTTATCAAAATATTGATTATATTGATTCTATTAATCCAGAATATGTTCTTATTCTTTCTGGGGACCATATTTACAAAATGGATTATGATGAGATGCTCCAAACTCATAAAGACAACTTAGCCAGCCTGACAGTTGCGGTTTTAGACGTTCCTTTAAAAGAAGCTAGTCGTTTTGGCATCATGAATACTGATACTAATGATCGGATTGTTGAATTTGAAGAAAAACCAGAAAATCCAAAATCAACAAAAGCTTCGATGGGGATCTATATTTTTAATTGGCAAAGACTTAGAAGCATGTTAGTTGATGCTGAAAAAAATAATATCGATATGTCAGACTTCGGTTCAAATGTCATCCCTGCTTATTTAGAAGCTGGTGAACGCGTTTATACATACAATTTCCAAGGCTACTGGAAAGACGTCGGTACTATTGAATCCTTATGGGAAGCAAACATGGAATATATAGCTGAAAACAACGCCTTGGATAGTCGTAACCGTTCTTGGAAAATCTATTCTAAAAACCATATTGCGCCACCAAACTTTATTTCAGAGCATTCAGAAGTTAAAGATTCGCTCATCGTCGATGGCTGTTTTGTAACTGGGAAAGTTGAGCACTCAATTCTTTCAGCAAATGTTCATATGAAACAGGGTGCAGAAGTTAAAGACTCCTTTATCATGTCTGGAGCAATCATTGGTGAGCGTGCAAAGATAAACCGTGCAATAATTGGTGAGGGTGCAGTTATTGGAAATGATGTGGTCATTGATGGTACCGATGAGATTCAAGTAATTGGTTATAACGAAGTAGTGGGGGTTTCAAATGAAGATTGATAAATATTCAGCGATTTTAGGGAGTGCAATTGGTTTTCCAGAAATGGGTGGTTTAACAGATAAACGTCCTTTAGCCAACTTGCCATTTGACGGTAAATACCGTCTAATCGACTTCCACCTTTCAAATCTTGCTAATGCTGGTGTTAAAAGTATTTATGGTATTTTCCGTGCTGAAAATATTCGTTCAGTCTTTGACCATGTTCGTAGTGGACGTGAATGGGGTCTAAATTCTCTTTTAAGTCATTATTTCCTTGGTTTTTATGACACTAAAGAAAATTCCAAAGAGACTGATGCTGACTATTACGAGCAAATTCTAACATACCTCAGACGGTCTGGCTCTGACCAAACCATCTATATGAGTTGTGATATTTTGTGTAATATTGAACTTGACCAGGTTATTCACCTCCATAATGCAAATAAACGTAATATTACTGTTGTTTATAAAAAGACTCCAGTTGAATCTATCTCACCAGAAAATGATATTTTAGAAATTGATGAAACGGATACCGTAGTTGGCCGTAGTCATGTTAGTGAAAAAGAAGGTATTGAAAAAATGTCTGCTGGTATTTACATTGTGAATACAGACTGGTTGATTTCTAAAATGGAAATTGAAACGCAAAAGGAACATCCGCAAAAATTGCGTTTCTTGCTTCGTGATTTAACAGTAAATGAAGGGGCCTTGGCCTTTGAATATACTGGTTATATGGCCAATATCCATTCTATTAAATCTTATTATGATGCTAATATGGATATGTTGGATCCTCTTAAATTCTATTCATTACTATACTCTAATCAAAAAGTATACACACGCGTTAAAAATGAGGAAGCTACTTATTTCGCTGAGGAGTCAGAAGTAAATAATTCACAATTCGCCTCTGGTAGTGTCGTAAAAGGAACTGTGAATCATTCCATTATTTCACGTAACTGTCATTTAGAGCTTGATTCAAAAATTAGCCATTCTATTGTCTCACCAAAAGTCACTATTGGTGAGGGAGCTGTTGTTGAATACGCAATTGTTGATAAATCAGTTAAAGTTGCTCCAGGTGTTGTTATCCGAGGAACAAAAGAAAATCCGATTGTTGTTCCTAAAGGAAGTCATGTAGTAGAGGATATGATTAAATGAAAATATTATTTGTCGCAGCAGAGGGAGCACCTTTTGCAAAGACAGGAGGCTTAGGTGATGTCATTGGAGCATTACCTAAATCTCTTGTAAAACACGGCAATCAAGTTGCTGTCATTCTGCCATATTACGATATGATTGATCACAAGTTTGGAGATCAAGTCGAAGATGTTTTATATTTTTACACGCAAGTAGGTTGGAGACGTCAATATGTAGGTATCAAAAAGATTGTCAAAGATCAAGTTAGTTTTTACTTTATTGATAATCGGGATTATTTCTTTAGAGGTCATGTTTATGGCGATTGGGATGATGGTGAACGGTTTGCTTTCTTCCAATTAGCAGCACTTGAAGCTATGGAAAAAATTGATTTTATTCCCGATATCCTTCATGTTCATGATTATCATACAGCTATGATTCCTTATCTAGTAAGGGAAAAATATGCTTGGGTAAATGCTTATCGCAATATCAAAACAATCTTTACTATCCACAATATTGAATTCCAAGGTCAATTTGGACCAGATATGTTAGGTGACCTCTTTGGTGTGGGGAGTGAACGTTACGAAGATGGCACATTGCGTTGGAATAATTGTTTAAACTGGATGAAAGCGGCCGTTTTGTATTCTGACAAAGTGACAACCGTTTCACCGTCTTATGCTCATGAGATTCAAACTCCTGCATTTGGGAAAGGTTTAGATCATGTGATGCGGATGGAAGCTGGAAAATTAAGTGGTGTGGTCAATGGGATTGATACAGATTTGTTCAACCCTGAAAATGACCCTTTTCTACCTCATCCATTTTCTGTTGATGATTTAGATGGGAAAACGATTAACAAAAGAGCCTTGCAAGAAAGATTAGGCTTACCTGTTAAGGAAGATGTTCCTTTAATTGGTATTGTTTCTCGTCTGACAGATCAGAAAGGCTTTGATTTGGTTGTATCTGAACTTGAAAGCTTGATGCAATTAGATATTCAAATGGTTGTTCTAGGAACTGGCTACCAACAATATGAAGAAGCCTTCTCATGGTTTGCCCAACAATATCCTGAAAAGTTATCAGCAAATATCACTTTTGACCTAGGATTGGCTCAGATGATTTATGGAGCCTGCGATCTTTTCTTAATGCCAAGTGCTTTCGAACCATGTGGCTTATCGCAAATGATGGCAATGCGTTATGGTACTTTGCCAATTGTTCATGAAATCGGCGGACTAAAAGATACTGTCCAGGCATACAATACCTTTGAAAAAACAGGTACTGGATTTACCTTTAATCATTTTTCAGGTTATTGGATGACTCAAACAATTCTTTCTGCCTTGGAACTTTACTATCATAATCACAGCGACTGGCGAATGCTGCAAAAAAATGCCATGACTCAAGATTTCTCTTGGGATACTGCAAGTTTAGCTTATCTGACTCTTTACGAGTACCTGATGAATCATTATTAAGAGGGAAAAATGAAAGTCACAAAAGAACAATTTATTCGTGATTTTAAGGATACCTTACACGAAGAACAACTAATCAAAGTCCCTGTAGCGACAGACACAGAACTCTTTGTTGCCTTAGCTAAATTGATTAGAAAATATTACACTAATACTTGGATTAGTCGCAATAAAGCATTAACCGAAGAAAAAGCAAAAGTTGCTTACTATTTCTCAATTGAATTTCTGCCAGGTCGAATGCTTGAAACCAACCTCTTAAATTTAGGTATCTTAGATACAGCCAAAGAAGCTTTTGCGGAATTAGATGTTGATTTTGATGCCGTTAAGTCTGCTGAGCATGATATGGCTTTGGGGAATGGTGGCCTTGGTCGTCTTGCTGCGGCTTTTATGGACTCGCTAGCGACGACCGGTTACCCAGGCTTTGGTAATGGCTTACGCTATCAATATGGATTATTTAAGCAGCGCATCGTTGATGGCTACCAGGTAGAATTGCCTGATTCCTGGTTCGGGTCAACCGGTAATGTCTGGGAAGTCCGTAAAGATCATGACATTGTGGATGTTAAGTTATATGGTAACGTCTATTTAAAATCAAATGCAGAAGGCAAATTAGTCCCTGTTTATGAAGGCGCACAAATTCTTAAGGCAGTGCCTTACGATGTGCCTCAGATTGGCTTTGAAAATGATGTTATCAATAATCTTCGCCTTTGGGATGTGGAAATTCCCCAAGAAAATGAATTAGATTATCCAACAATCGAGTCAAGACGTGCTATTCAAGATATTACAGCTGTCCTTTATCCGGATGATAGTAGTTATGAGGGCAAACGACTCAGACTCATTCAAGAATACTTCATGACCAGTGCTGGTTTGCAGACGATCATTAAGTCCTATTTAAAACAAGGCTTACCACTGGAAGATATCTACAAAAAAGTATCTGTCCATATTAATGACACGCATCCGGCAGTAGCACCAGCTGAATTTATGCGACTTTTGATTGATGATTATAATTTAGAATGGTTAGATGCTTGGCAAGCAACCATTAAGACAATGTCTTATACCAATCATACGATTCTGTCTGAAGCCTTGGAAAAATGGGATGCTGAACTTTTCAAAACAGTATTGCCACGTGTCTATCAAATCATTCTTGAAATTGATAACCGTTTTGTGGCAGAACAGGCTCAAAAAGGTGTAGCTCCTGAAATCATTGAAAATACGCGTATCGTTAAAGATAATATGATTCACATGGCTCACTTAGCTATTATAGGTGGTCATTCAGTTAATGGTGTAGCTAAACTCCATACAGAACTCTTGAAAGAAGATACACTTAAAGATTTTTACTATCTCTACCCGGAAAAATTCAATAATAAGACCAATGGGATTGTTCAAAGACGCTGGACTCAAATTGCAGCACCTGAATTGTCAAAAACCATTGACCAAGTTATTGGAAAAGAATGGCGTAAAGATATTCATCTATTACGGAACTTACAGGACTATGTCGGTGATGATCAAGTATTAGAGGATTTCTATCAAGTTAAACAAGTAGCTAAAGAACGTTTAGCAAAATACATCTACCAAACCACTGGTCAAGAGGTTTCCACAGATGCTATATTTGACGTTCAAGTCAAACGACTACACGCCTATAAACGGCAGTTGTTAAATGTTCTTCATATCATCAAACGTTACCTAGATTTGAAAGAGAATCCTGATTTGGATGTTGTACCACGCGTCTTTATCTTTGGGGCAAAAGCTGCGCCGGGCTATCATTTTGCCAAGTCAGTCATTAAAGTTATTAATGAACTGGCCAACCTGATTAACAAGGATGCTACCCTAAAAGGTAAACTCAAAGTCATATTCCTTGAGAATTACAATGTTAGTCTGGCAGAATTAATTATTCCTGCAGCTGATGTGTCAGAACAGATTTCACTTGCTTCTAAAGAGGCCTCTGGTACTTCAAATATGAAATTCATGATGACTGGTGCCATTACCTTAGCAACCTTAGATGGTGCCAATATTGAAATCAAAGATGAAGTCGGGGATGAGAATATTGTTATTTTTGGTATGGATAAGGATCAAGTCTACGATCATTATGCTAAACATGACTATTTCTCACGCGGTTTATATGAATCTAATCCAATGATTCGCCGTATTGTTGATAGCTTTGTCAATGGTATAATTCCAAATTGCCAAAGCGAAGGTATGGAAATTTATGAAGCTTTGATTACCCACAATGATGATTACTTCTTGTTAGAAGACTTAGAATCATATATTGAAGCGCAACGAAAAATTGATGATCTCTATCGTAATCGCCAAAAATGGATGCAGATGAGTTTAATCAATATCGCGACATCTGATAAATTCACCTCAGATGATACCATTCGCGAATATGCCAAAGAAATTTGGCACTTGGAAAGTTAAATATTTTGAAACTTTTAACCTATAGAGAGAGAAAGATGACTTGCTCTCTTATTTTTCACAAACTTTGTAATATTCTTTTTTTATTGGTATAATAGTATTGTTAAGCTATCCGATTTTTTAAGAATACACAAACTTGAAAAACCTTGTTGGATAAAGGTTAGTAAAGGTTTAAGAAAGCGTAAACAGTTTTCAGAAATTAGTTGACATTCTTAATTTTAAGGAATAGAATAGCAAAGTAAAAAATTTTTTAAGGAGAATTCAATTATGAATACGTTTTTCGCTTTAGTACTTGCCTGCATGGGTGTAACTTTATCTGAGGGTTTCATTCTAGGATCATTATTTAAATCTGCAGCACGTCAACCAGAAATTATTGGTGATCTTCGTTCATTGTTAATCTTAGGGATTGCCTTTATTGAGGGTACTTTCTTCGTAACACTTGCAATGGCATTTGTATTAAAATAAAAAAATACGATGCTTCAAAATCCTAACCATAATATCAATGGTTAGAATAGGCAATTTGCCTGTTATGAAGGAAGGAGGGAAAAAGGTTGGAAGAACATACTCCAACGCTAACTCTAGGTCCAGTAACCTTTAATTTAACCCTGCTTGCTATGTGTGTCATTATCATTGCAGTAATCTTTTCTTTTGTTTATTCAACAAGTCGTAATATGACTTTGAAACCAAAAGGAAAACAAACCATCTTAGAGTTTATTTTGGATTTTGTTTCCAGTGTTACAGATGAACATATTGAAAAACCATTTCGGAAACAATATTCCTTATTCTTTTTCTGTCTTTTTCTATTTGTCATGGTTGCAAATAACTTAGGTTTAATGACTAAGATTGAAACCACACATAAAATGAATCTTTGGACGTCACCAACAGCTAATGTTGGTTTCGATATTGCTTTGGCTTTATTAATTGCGATAATTTGTCATGTTGAAGGTATCCGACAAAGGGGTATTAAAGCATACTTAAAACGTTTTATCACGCCGGCAATTATGACTCCAATGCATTTACTTGAAGAAGTAACAAATGTCTTATCATTAGCTTTACGTTTATACGGTAATATTTTTGCTGGTGAAGTCGTAATGGGTCTGATTATAAAAATGTTAGAATCCAATGCAGCCTGGTTTCCAGTCACATTAGTATTGAATATGGTTTGGACACTATTTTCAATCTTTATTTCGTGTATTCAGGCATATGTTTTGACGAAACTTTCTTCAATGTATCTTGGAAAAAAAGTAAATGAGGAAGAAGAATAAGAAAGGAGAACCGTAATGGAATTAACAGTAGGTGAACTTATTGGGAATTTTATTTTAGTAACGGGTTCAATTCTTGTTTTGTATCTTTTACTAAAAAAATTCGCTTGGGGATCAATTACAAATATTCTCGATGAGAGAGCAGCAAAAATCTCTAATGATATTGATCGTGCTGAAGAAGCTCGAATTGAGGCAGAAGATTTAGCTCAAAAAAGAGCAGTTGAGTTAAGTGGTGCTAAGCAAGAAGCTAATCAAATCATCACTGATGCCAAAGAACTTAGTCAAGCAAAAGGTGATCAAATCGTTGCCGAAGCTAATGATGAAGCAAATCGTTTGAAAGAAAAAGCACATATCGATATTGAAAATAGCAAAAATGACGCTATTTCAAGTGTTAAATCTGAAATGACAGACTTATCAGTACTTTTGGCGGAGAAGATTATGGGTACTAAACTTGATAAGGAAGCACAAAGCAAACTTATTGATACCTATCTTGATGAATTAGGAGAAGCCTAATGACCAAAAAAGAACAGGCGCTTGTTGCACAATATGCTAAAAGCCTTGTTGAGGTTGCTGTTGAACGTGATAGCCTTGAATCTGTTAAAAGTGAACTTTTAACATTATTGGATATTTTTAAAACAACAGATCTTGATCAGTCATTATCAAGTTTAGCTGTTTCGCAAGCTGAAAAAGCACAATTAATTGGGTTACTGAAAAATACGAGTTCAGTATATGTCAACAATTTACTTGAAGTTATTTTAGTCAATCAGCGTGAAGCTTTCTTATACGAAATCTTGAAAGAAGCTGTTCGAAAAATAGAACAAGTAACAAATGAATATGATGTAAAAGTTATATCTGCAATTCCTCTTACTGAGGAACAGAAATCACGTATCCAATCCCTTGTTGCCCAAAAATTAGGGATGAAAACAAGTCGATTAATCGAAGTTATTGATGAGAATATTATTGGTGGCTTTATTATTCAAGTTAATAATAAGGTTATTGATACTAGCGTTCGTCAACAATTACGTGAATTTAAAATGAAATTAAAATAGAAAGTGGTGTGACTTTTGGCAATTAATGCACAAGAAATTAGCGCTTTAATAAAAAAGCAAATTGAGAACTTCCAGCCAAATTTCGATGTCACAGAAACTGGAACTGTTACCTATATCGGTGATGGTATTGCTCGTGCCCGTGGCTTAGATAATGCATGAGTGGAGAACTTCTTGAATTTTCAAACGGTGCTTTTGGGATGGCCCAAAACTTGGAAACCAACGATATTGGTATTATCATCTTAGGTGATTTTTCAACCATTCGTGAGGGTGACCTTGTTAAGCGTACCGGTAAAATCATGGAAGTCCCAGTAGGTGAAGCTCTTATTGGACGTGTTGTAAACCCACTTGGCCAACCTGTCGATGGTTTAGGTGACATTGCTACAACTGGTTTTAGACCAGTAGAAGCTGTTGCACCAGGTGTTATGCAACGTAAATCCGTTTCTGAACCCCTTCAAACTGGTCTTAAAGCTATTGATGCTTTAGTACCAATTGGTCGTGGTCAGCGTGAGTTGATTATCGGTGACCGTCAAACTGGTAAAACAGCAGTTGCTATTGATGCTATCTTGAACCAAAAAGGTCAAGATATGATCTGTATTTATGTAGCAATTGGACAAAAAGAATCAACTGTTCGTACGCAAGTTGAAACTTTGAGAAAAAATGGTGCTCTTGATTACACAATTGTTGTAACAGCATCAGCTTCTCAACCTTCTCCATTACTATTTATTGCCCCTTATGCGGGTGTTGCAATGGCAGAAGAATTTATGTATCAAGGTAAACACGTCTTAATCGTTTATGATGATTTATCAAAACAAGCCGTTGCTTACCGTGAGCTATCATTGCTATTACGTCGTCCTCCAGGTCGTGAAGCTTATCCAGGGGATGTTTTCTACCTACATAGTCGTTTGTTAGAGCGTTCAGCAAAGGTTTCCGATGCACTAGGTGGTGGTTCAATTACAGCATTACCATTCATTGAAACACAAGCAGGTGATATCTCAGCCTATATTGCAACAAATGTTATCTCTATTACAGATGGCCAAATTTTCTTACAAGAAGACCTCTTTAACTCAGGTATTCGTCCGGCTATTGATGCGGGATCTTCGGTATCACGGGTAGGTGGTTCTGCACAAATTAAAGCAATGAAAAAAGTTGCTGGTACATTACGTCTTGATTTGGCGTCATACCGTGAGTTAGAAGCCTTTACACAGTTTGGTTCTGATTTAGATGCGGCTACACAGGCTAAATTAAACCGTGGTCGTCGTACTGTTGAAATCTTGAAACAACCATTGCATAAACCACTTCCTGTTGAAAAACAAGTCGTTATTCTTTATGCTTTGACTCATGGTTTCTTGGATGATGTTCCTGTAAATGATATTCTTGCCTTCGAAGAAGCCTTGTATGATTACTTTGATATGCATTATAGTGGCCTTTTTGAAACAATTCGTACGACAAAAGACCTTCCTGATGAGAATGAATTAAATGATGCCATAAAAGCATTTAAGGCTCAAACACATTTTGAATAATAGGGGAGGGATTTCAGTATGGCAGGCTCTCTAAGTGAAATTAAAGCAAAAATTGTTTCAACTGAGAAAACAAGTAAAATTACAAGTGCCATGCGGATGGTTTCTTCAGCAAAACTTGTTAAATCTGAACAAGCTGCGCGTGATTTTCAAATTTATGCCTCTAAAATTCGTCAAATAACAACGGACTTTTTGAAAGCCGAATTATCTGGTGGAACTTCAAGTAATCCTATGTTGGTTTCAAGACCCGTTAAAAAAACCGGTTATATTGTCATTACATCAGACAAAGGTTTAGTCGGTGGCTATAACTCAAAAATCTTGAAATCAATTATGGAAATGGTTGAAGAATATCACCAAGATGGTGATTATGCCATTATTTCGATTGGTAGTGTAGGAACAGACTTTTTCAAAGCCAGAGGAATGAATGTCGCTTTTGAATTAAGAGGGTTGGCAGATCAACCAACTTTTGAGGAAGTTGCTAAAATCATTTCACAATCCGTTGATATGTACCAAAATGAAATTTTTGATGAATTATATGTTTGTTACAATCACCATGTCAACAGCTTAACAAGTCAGGTCCGTGTTCAACAAATGCTTCCTATTTCTGATTTGGTTGCTGAAGAAGCAACTGATGATGGTGTACTAGGATTTGAACTAGAACCTGATCGTGATACCATTTTAAATCAATTACTCCCACAGTTTACAGAAAGTTTAATATACGGAGCTATTATTGATGCAAAAACAGCCGAGCACGCTGCGGGAATGACCGCCATGCAAACGGCAACGGATAATGCAAAAAATGTTATCAGTGACTTAACCATTCAATATAATCGCGCTCGTCAAGCTGCAATTACCCAAGAAATTACGGAAATTGTCGCTGGAGCAAATGCATTAGAATAAATAGTTTTTAAGGTAATTCTTTTGCTATTTAGGCATGTCATTTATTAAAACACCCATAAACATTGGCTCAAAAGAGTCACTTGTTTACAAATTGACATAAGGAGAAATTAATGAGCTCAGGCAAAATTGCTCAGGTTGTAGGACCCGTCGTAGACGTTGTGTTTGCGAATGGGGAAAAACTTCCAGAGATTAATAATGCATTGATAGTTTATAAAGATAGCGATAAAAAAGATAAAATCGTACTTGAAGTTGCCCTAGAATTAGGGGATGGCATGGTTCGAACAATCGCTATGGAATCAACTGATGGGCTTACTCGTGGATTGGAAGTTTTGGATACTGGCCGGGCAATAAGTGTACCAGTTGGTAAAGAAACTTTAGGTCGTGTCTTTAACGTACTTGGTGAAACCATTGACTTGGAAGCACCATTCGCTGAAGATGCTGAACGTGAACCAATTCATAAAAAAGCACCAGCTTTTGATGAATTATCAACGTCATCAGAAATTCTTGAAACAGGGATCAAAGTTATTGACCTTCTTGCCCCTTACTTAAAAGGTGGTAAAGTTGGACTTTTCGGTGGTGCCGGAGTTGGTAAAACCGTTCTTATTCAAGAATTAATCCATAACATCGCCCAAGAACATGGTGGTATTTCTGTATTTACCGGTGTTGGTGAAAGAACTCGTGAAGGAAATGACCTTTATTGGGAAATGAAAGAATCTGGCGTTATTGAGAAAACAGCCATGGTATTTGGTCAGATGAATGAACCCCCAGGAGCACGTATGCGTGTTGCCTTGACTGGTCTTACGATTGCAGAATATTTCCGTGATGTAGAAGGCCAAGACGTTCTTTTATTCATTGACAATATCTTCCGTTTCACTCAAGCTGGGTCCGAAGTATCTGCCTTGCTAGGTCGGATGCCATCAGCCGTAGGTTACCAACCAACGCTTGCAACTGAGATGGGTCAATTACAAGAACGGATTACCTCAACGAAAAAAGGATCAGTTACCTCTATTCAGGCTATTTACGTGCCAGCCGATGACTATACCGATCCAGCGCCGGCAACGGCTTTCGCCCATCTTGATTCAACAACCAACTTGGAACGTAAATTAACACAAATGGGTATCTACCCAGCCGTGGACCCGTTAGCTTCTAGCTCTCGTGCCCTATCACCTGAAATTGTTGGTGAAGAGCATTATGCTGTTGCTACTGAAGTTCAACGTGTTTTACAACGTTATCGTGAATTGCAAGATATTATTGCAATCTTAGGTATGGATGAGTTATCAGATGATGAGAAAACTTTAGTAGGGCGTGCTCGTCGGATTCAGTTCTTCTTATCACAGAACTTTAATGTTGCCGAACAATTTACAGGTCAACCAGGTTCTTATGTTCCAGTTGTAGACACTGTTCGTAGCTTTAAAGAAATTCTCAATGGTAAATATGACCATATTCCTGAAGATGCTTTCCGTTCAGTTGGACCAATTGAAGATGTCCTTGAAAAAGCTAAAAAAATGGGATATTAGTGAGGTTCCACTATGACACATATGACTGTTCAAGTCGTGACACCAGATGGGGTCAAGTATGACCATCAAGCAAAATTTATTTCAGTTACCACACCTGAGGGTGAGATGGGTATTTTACCTAAACATATCAATATTATTGCACCGTTAGTTATCCATGAAATGAAAATCCGTCGGACTGATGATGATAATCATGTCGATTGGATTGCCATTAATGGTGGAATTATTGAAGTTAAAGATAATGTTGTTACTATTGTAGCAGACTCTGCTGAACGCTCTCGTGACATTGATATTAGTCGTGCTGAACGTGCTAAGCAACGAGCAGAACGCCAAATTGAAGAAGCTAAATCAAGTAAGGATATCAATGAAGCCCGTCGTGCAGAAATTGCTCTTCAACGTGCCCTTAACCGGATTAGCGTTGGAAATAAATAAAAATCAGCAATCGCCATAAAATGACGATTGCTGATTTTTATTATTTTAAGTTTTTAAAATAAGTTGGATTAGATTTGACTTGTTTTTTTTATTTAGTCATTATTCTATTTTTGCAGCAAGACTTTTGGTATAATATGCCTATGGAATATATCAATAATTTATTAAAATTGATCAGTCATTTGCTTTTTATTGGCATTAGCTTTCAACTCTTATTAAGCCTTTTTGAATGGTCAAAAATCATAAAAATGACGCCTGAAAATATTGGTAAATTAAAGCTCTTTGTTTTCTTTCTTGCAATCATCATGGGTTACTTGGTTAGTCATTTTATGTTAGAATTAATTGCAATGAGTCAAACACTCTTTTAGTGCTCGTTTTCAGATAGTAAATGAGAAATGTGATATAATTTTATATTATATAGACAAATGAAATGGAGAAAATTGTGGATAAAATTATTATTGAAGGTGGGAACACCAGATTAGAAGGTGAAGTTGTTATTGAAGGAGCTAAGAATGCAGTCCTTCCTTTGTTAGCAGCGACAATCCTACCATCAGAAGGAAAAACCATTTTACGAAATGTCCCAATCCTTTCCGATGTTTTTACCATGAACAATGTGGTTCGTGGCCTTAATATCCCTGTTGAATTTAAAGAAGAAGCAAACGAAATAACTGTCGATGCTTCAGGTCCAATTCTTGACGAAGCTCCTTATGAATACGTTAGTCAAATGCGCGCTTCAATTGTTGTTTTAGGCCCAATTTTAGCTCGAAATGGTCATGCCAAAGTGTCAATGCCAGGAGGCTGCACAATTGGTAGCCGTCCGATAGACTTACATTTAAAAGGCTTGGAAGCAATGGGTGCTGAAATCAAGCAAAGCAATGGTGATATCACAGCTAGTGCAGAACGTCTTAAAGGTGCCACTATTTATATGGACTTCCCATCAGTTGGTGCCACACAAAACTTGATGATGGCAGCGACCTTGGCAGAAGGAACAACTATCATCGAAAATGCTGCACGTGAACCTGAAATTGTTGACTTGGCTCAATTACTTAATAAAATGGGTGCCAAGGTCAAAGGTGCCGGAACGGAAACTTTAACTATTAAAGGGGTTGACCAATTGCACGGTGTTGAGCATGATGTTGTTCAAGACCGAATCGAAGCCGGCACCTTTATGGTAGCAGCTGCCATGACATCTGGTAATGTCTTGGTTAAAGATGCCGTTTGGGAACACAATCGTCCTTTGATTTCAAAACTAAAAGAAATGGGTGTTGAAGTGACTGAGGAAGCAGAAGGTATTCGTGTTAAATCAGATACTAATAAGTTAAAACCAGTTACTGTTAAAACCTTACCACACCCTGGTTTCCCTACAGATATGCAAGCCCAATTTACTTCTTTAATGGCTGTTGTTAATGGAGAATCAACCATGATTGAAACGGTCTTTGAAAATCGTTTCCAACATTTAGAAGAAATGCGTCGGATGGGGCTTCATTCTGAAATTTTACGTGACACTGCAATGATTCATGGTGGTCACCCATTACAAGGTGCTCCCGTTATGTCGACAGATTTACGTGCTAGTGCGGCCCTTATCCTAAGTGGAATGGTTGCGCAAGGTAAAACAACTGTTACAAAGTTAACGCATTTGGATCGTGGCTATTATAAATTCCATGAAAAATTAGCAAAATTGGGAGCAAAAATCGAACGTATAAGTGAGGACTAAAAATGACAAGCGGATGGAAATATGTACTTAAGCAAGTTGGCTTGCTCATAGTCATTGCTCTACTTGCCTGTGCCTTTTTAGCAATTGGTTTGATGCTTGGCTATAGTGTTTTTGGCGATGGTCATCATGCCTCATCCATATTATCCATGGACAAGTGGACTGAATTAATAAACAAATTTACTGGAAAGTAGGCTTAGCCTACTTTTTAACTGTGAGGAATAATGGCAAAAAAGACTTTTAATGGAAAAAAAAGGAATTCGATTCTGCTAGCTCTGCTAATAGCTGCCGTAACTGCTTTATCTCAAGGGGATCAATTAGCAAACAATAACGCTTTTCAAAGTATATTGCGAAGCATCTCAGGAACGAGTAGTAGTCAAGTTAGTCGTAGGGAATCAAACAATCCTGACACCCCTTCTTATCAGCTAGCTTCGTCAGTTTTAAGTCAAGAGGTTAAGCAACAATTAGGCCCATCTATTGACTGGAATGGGGCTGGCGCTTTTGAAATCAACCATAATAAAACAGACCTCAATGCCAAGGTTGCTAGTCCCCCTTATGCTAATAATGAAACCAAAATGGTTCAAGGTAAGATGCTTCCGACTAGAGCTAATGCACTTTTAGCTCGTTCTACTCGTCAATATCGAGATCGCAATGAGACTGGTAATGGCTATACTTATTGGAAACCTGTTGGCTGGCACCAAATTCATGGCCTTTCTGGTGAATATGAGCATGCTGTCGATCGTGGGCATCTTTTGGGTTATGCTATTGTTGGAGGGCTTAAGGGCTTTGATGCTTCAACTAGTAACCCCAAAAATATTGCGGTTCAAATGTCTTGGGCCAATCAGGCATATCTAGAGGATTCAACTGGACAGAATTATTATGAGACGAAAATCAGACGGGCTTTGGACAATAATAAGCGTGTCCGTTACCGGGTTAGTCTAATATATGAGGGTAATAACCTGATTGCAAGTGGTAGTCATTTGGAAGCCAAATCAGATGATGGTAGCCTGGAATTTAATGTCTTTATTCCTAATGTCCAAAAAGGATTAAAAATGAATTATCAAACTGGTGAAGTTTTCAATGAAGCTTATCAGAAGAAAGCTAGCTAGTACCAATATCTTCTAAGATATTCTGATAAATCTTATTGTCTTTTTGCAGCAATTTTGATACACTAATAATAATTGAATAGCAATCAGTGAGACTAGTAATTACAGGGAAGTTACCAGGGATTGAAGGCCATAGACTGGAAGCCTTCTTAATGAAAATGTAAGGAATTCACTCACATATGATGTTAAATTAAGGTCTGCTTTTGCAGATGAATTCGGATGGTACCGCGTGTCAACGCTCCGCATAAATGGAGTTTTGACACGCTTTTTTTGTCCGTAAATAGAAGGGAAAATTATGGATTTACAAGAGCAATTACAAGCGTTACGAAATCAAACCTTAGACCAATTAAAAGAGTTTAATGGTAATCATGCCAAAGAACTGCAAGATTTGAAAGTGGCAGTTTTAGGCAAAAAAGGTTCTTTAACGGAGTTGTTAAAAGGTCTTAAAGACTTATCGGCAGACATGCGTCCTTTAGTTGGGAAGCAAGTGAATGAGTTGCGCGATGTCTTAACAACTGCCTTTGACCAACAAGCTAAAGTGGTTGAAGCAGCAAAAATTAAAGCTCAGCTTGATGCTGAATCAATTGACGTTACTTTACCCGGGCGTCAAATGACACTTGGGAATCGTCATGTTTTAACACAAACCAGTGAAGAAATTGAGGATATCTTCCTTGGAATGGGTTTCCAAATTGTGGATGGTTTTGAAGTTGAAAAAGATTACTATAACTTCGAACGAATGAACTTACCAAAAGATCATCCAGCTCGTGATATGCAAGATACCTTCTATATCACGGAAGAAATTTTATTGCGTACCCATACCAGCCCTGTTCAAGCTCGGACTTTAGACCAACACGATTTTTCTAAAGGACCACTTAAAATGGTTTCTCCTGGTCGTGTTTTCCGACGTGATACTGATGATGCGACTCACTCACATCAATTCCACCAAATTGAAGGATTAGTGGTTGGTAAAAATATTTCTATGGGTGACTTAAAAGGAACCTTGGAAATGATTATCAAAAAAATGTTTGGTGAGGAACGTAAGATTCGTCTTCGTCCGTCATACTTCCCATTTACTGAGCCATCCGTAGAGGTTGACGTTTCATGTTTCAAATGTGGTGGTAAAGGTTGTAACGTATGTAAAGGGACTGGTTGGATTGAAATCCTCGGTGCCGGTATGGTTCACCCAAGTGTCCTTGAAATGTCAGGCGTGAATTCCGAAGAATATTCTGGTTTTGCCTTTGGCCTTGGACAAGAACGGATCGCCATGCTCCGTTATGGAATCAACGATATTCGTGGATTCTATCAGGGAGATATGCGTTTTTCAGAACAATTCAAATAAAAAGTGTCTTGTTCTAAGTAATTGATGAATTTTTGGGGGAATTGCCATGCAGAAAGAACTATCCATTGACCTGGTAAAAGATGAGGAAGTCGCAATATTAAGAGACCTAGCCATCCAGACCTTTACCGAAACATTCGGGGGTCATAATACTGACCAACAATTGCAGGAATTTTTTGAGCAAGATTACACCTTAGAGGTACTCGGCAAAGAATTAAAAAGTTCAGAAAATGAAGTTTACTTTTTAAGAATGAACGGCCTCATTGTTGGCCACCTGAAAGTCAATTGGGGTCATGATCAAACAGAACATGAGTTAGATGATGCTTTTGAGATTCAACGCATTTATTTGTTGAATAAATACCAAGGTCTTGGCTTAGGTAAAGTTCTTTTTGAGTTTGCTTTGGAAAGAGCCTTTGCCTCTGGGAAAACTTGGGCCTGGTTAGGTGTTTGGGAGTATAATTTTAAAGCGCAAGCACTTTATCGCAAGTATGGTTTCGAAAAATTCTCTGAACATTCCTTTGCAGTTGGTGATCTAGTTGACACTGACTGGTTAATGAAAAAAGCCTTAAAATAGAAAGAAAGTGAAGTATGTTAGTATCTTATAAATGGTTAAAAGAGTTAGTTGACATCGATGTTCCTTCAGCTGAACTGGCTGAAAAAATGTCAACAACTGGTATCGAAGTTGAAGGCGTTGAAGTCCCTGCTGAGGGTCTGTCAAAATTAGTGGTTGGTCATGTTTTATCTTGTGAAGATGTTCCTGAAACCCATTTACATCTTTGTCAGGTAGACACTGGTGATGATGAGCCAAGACAAATTGTTTGTGGTGCTCCAAATGTCCAAGCTGGTATTAATGTTATAGTAGCCATTCCAGGCGCACGTATTGCCGACAACTACAAAATTAAAAAAGGGAAAATCAGAGGGATGGAATCTCTTGGGATGATTTGTTCTCTCCAAGAATTAGGTCTTCCAGATTCCATTATTCCTAAAGAGTTTTCCGAAGGTATTCAAATTTTACCTGAAGATGCAAAACCAGGTGACTCTATCTTCCCTTACCTCGATTTGGATGATGAAATCATTGAATTATCGATCACTCCAAACCGTGCAGATGCCCTTTCAATGCGTGGGGTTGCCCATGAAGTAGCGGCTATTTATGGAAAAGAAGTCCACTTCCCAGTAAAAGAAGTTCACGAAAACTCTAAAGCAGCCTCTGACTTGATTACAGTTGCTATTGAGTCAGACAAGGTTTTGACTTACGCTAGCCGTCTGGTGGAAAATGTGACCATTCAAGCCAGTCCACAATGGTTACAAAATATTTTGATGAATGCTGGTATTCGTCCAATCAACAATGTTGTTGATGTTACCAACTATGTTCTCCTCTATTTTGGTCAACCAATGCATGCTTTTGATTTGAATAAATTTGAATCAGGTGATATTGTTGCTCGTCAAGCCCGCAATGGTGAAAAATTAGTAACACTTGATGGTGAAGAACGTGACTTAATTGATCAAGATATTGTTATTACTGTAAATGACAAACCAGTTGCTTTAGCTGGTGTTATGGGCGGTAAAGCAACTGAAATTGATGCTAATTCAAAAAATGTCGTTTTAGAAGCTGCTGTGTTTGATGGTAAATCGATTCGTAAAACAAGTGGCCGTCTCAACCTTCGTTCAGAGTCATCTTCTCGTTTTGAAAAAGGTGTTAACTACGATACAGTCATTGAAGCCCTTGATTTTGCGGCAGCTATGTTAGAAGAATTGGCTGGTGGTCAAGTCCTTGCTGGTCGTCCTCAGGCGGGTAGCCTACCGACGGATGCGGTTCAAGTTTTAACAACTTTAGACTATGTTAATGTGCGCTTGGGCACCGACTTAGCTTATTCTGACATTGAAGATATTTTTGCCAAGCTAGGATTTGGCTTGTCTGGAGATGCGTCAGCCTTCACTGTCTCTGTGCCACGCCGTCGTTGGGATATTAGTATTCAGGCTGATTTGGTCGAAGAAATTGCGCGAATCTACGGCTACGACAATCTTCCAACGACTTTGCCGGAAGCTGGCGGGACAGCTGGTGAATTGACCGCAAGTCAAGTTTTACGGAGACGTGTTCGCGCTATCGCCGAAGGAGCTGGGCTAACAGAAATTATTTCTTATGCTTTAACAACTCCTGAAAAAGCTCAAGCTTTTGCCATTGAAAGCAGCAACTTGACGGAATTAATGTGGCCGATGACCATTGAGCGTTCGGCTTTACGTCAAAATATTGTTTCTGGTATGTTAGATACTATTGCCTACAATGTTGCTCGTAAGCAAAAGAATTTAGCTATCTATGAAATTGGGAAAGTCTTTGAACAAAAGGCTGATCCTAAAGTGGAGCTTCCTAATGAAATTGATACCTTTGCCTTTGCTTTGACTGGTTTAGTTGCTGAGAAAGATTTCCAAACACAAGCGACAGCAGTTGATTTCTATTATGCTAAAGGTATTTTAGAAAGCCTATTTGCCAAATTAAACCTTAAGGTAACATTTGTGGCAGAAAAGGATATGGTAAGCATGCACCCAGGACGGACAGCTAGAATTCTTCTAGGTGAAGAGACAATTGGTTTCCTAGGTCAGGTGCATCCACAAGTGGCTAATGATTATGAAATTCCAGAAACTTATGTGGCCGAATTGAATCTTCAAGCATTAGAGGCAAACATGACATCTGCTCAAATTTTTACAGAAATCAGTAAACAACCAGCCGTTTCTCGTGATATTGCCCTCTTGGTTGATGATAGCTTAAGCCATCAAGAAATCCTTACGATTATTGAAGGTTTAGGTCTTAAATATTTGGAAAATATAAAACTCTTTGATGTCTATGCTGGTGCCAATATAGAGCCTGGTAAGAAATCAATGGCTTACAGTTTAACTTTCCAAAATCCGCAAGAAAGTTTGCGAGATGAAGAAGTTGCTAAATATATGGAAAAAATTAGCTCTGCTTTAGTTGAAAAATCAGGCGCACAGATCAGATAATCTCTAGAAGAACCCAGTCTTTGCCATTAAGCGAAATGGTAAGGAACTGGGTTCTTTTTTGTTATAATAGTAAAGATAAAAGGAGGAAAAGCATGTATCAAACTGAAATTTCTGGACATTATTTATATCACACAACTTCAAAGGGTTATGGTACTCCGGTTGAACTCTTTGGCGTCACTGAAGATGGCGAAACACCAATGAGCCTCCTTAACATTGCCTTAGCTTCTTGTGTAACCATGTGTATTCAATCCTATTTTAATCTTTACCACAAGATAAGTGAAATGCCCTTAAAAGTTGATGCTACTTATGAAAATCGTGCTTTCACGCTCAATGTTTATTTAGAAAATGAGTTTACACCTGAAGAAGAAGCAAAAGTGCTGAAATTCGTTAAAAGCAAATGTCGTGTTAGTCAATTGCTGGCTGAAAACGTTGAAATTCAGATTAAATTTTTCACTAGTAATTGTTAATCATAAAATTTGAATTGGAGGTAAGACATGTTTTTAGCCATTAATGAGATGAAAGAGTCTAAATTAAGATATAGTTTGATTGTGGGTCTTTTATTTTTAGTTGCGTTTTTGATGTATTTTTTATCAGGTTTAGCTAATGGCTTGATTCAAGAAAATCGTTCTGCGATTGATCACTGGAAAGCTGACACCGTCTTGTTATCAAAAAACGCAAATAGCACACTTAATTTATCTACATTAACAGAGGCTGATAAAGAAAAAGTTGAAGCATCTGAAATAAGTTCTTTGGCGCAAATGAATACTGTTGTCTGGAATAAAGAAAATCCTAAAGAGAGTGATAAAGCAAAAGTTAGTTTATTTGGTATTCATAATAGGGAATTTTTGAAACCTAAAATGATTAAAGGTCGGGCTATTCAAGCTTCTAATGAAGTCATCATCGATCAATCTCTCGCTAAACGGTCTAAATATAAGATAGGAGACGACTTATATCTTTCTAATTCAGATCAAAAATTGAAAATTGTAGGAATGAGTAGGAAAGCTACTTTTAATGTTTCCTCAGTTGTTTATATGACATTAAAGGACTTTAATGCTATAAAGTCAGGTGGGCATGTAAGCTTAACTTCTAAAAATCAATTCGTTAATGCTTTTGTAATAAGGGGAAAACTAAATAAGTACGATAAAGAAACATTTCAAAAATTACCGGTTCAGACTTTCATAGATAAATTACCTGGTTACCAGGCTCAAATAATGACGTTTGGTTTTATGATAGGCTTTTTAGTGGTTATTTCAGCAATTATTATTGGAATTTTTATGTATGTCTTAACCATCCAGAAAGCACCTATTTTCGGAATTATGAAGGCTCAAGGCATTTCAAATAAGACTATTGCAAATGCAGTTATTTCGCAAACTTTCATTCTCAGTATCTTAGGGAGTAGCTTGGTTTACTTGTCAATTGGGGTACTTCGTTATTCTTAACTGAGTCAGTTCCATTCTATGGTAATGGATTATTCTATGCTATCATTTTTATCAGTATCATCATTTTTTCAATTTTAGGTACTCTCATTTCAGTATTTGCTATTGTCCGAATCGACCCATTGAAAGCTATAGGATAGGAGAATGTAATGGATGTTTTAGAATTCAAAAATGTTGTCAAATCTTTTAAGGATGGTCAAACAGAAATACAAGCACTTAAAGAAACTAATTTTAGTGCTGAAAAGGGCCAATTTATTGCGATAATAGGTCCATCAGGTTCAGGAAAATCAACATTCTTAACGCTTGCAGGTGGTCTACAAACACCTTCTAGTGGACAAATAAGAATCAATGGCAATGATTTTACGACCTTAAGTGAAAAAGAAAGATCGCAGTTACGTTTTAAAGACATTGGGTTTATTTTACAAGCGTCAAATCTAATTCCTTTTTTAACAGCCAAGCAACAATTAGAATTAGTTGATAAGTTGATGAAAGTAAAAAAGAATGACTTAAAAGATTCTTTATTTAAAGAGTTAGGCATCTTACATCTTCAAAATAAACTGCCCAAAGACTTATCTGGTGGTGAGAGACAACGCCTAGCCATTGCTAGAGCACTTTATAACGATCCTGCTTTGGTCTTAGCTGATGAACCTACAGCAAGTTTAGACACTGAAAAAGCTTTTGAAGTTGTAGAACTTTTAGCTAAAGAGTGTAAAGAAAAAGAAAAAACAGTTATAATGGTTACACACGATAAACGAATGATTGAATCTTGTGATAAAGTTTATGAAATTCGTGATGGTGTTTTAAAAGTGGTAAACTAAGTGGTTCTTAAAAATATTAACATTATGTTATTGGGCATGTAACTGATTAATTGACGTATCCTATTTTCATTTTTGATTAAATTAAAAAAGACTTGAACAATGATGTTCAAGTCTTTATATTTTTTATAAATCATTATAAGCAATGCTAAAAGTATCCCCGTGTTCGATATCTCCATATTCAAAGCCTTTGTTGAACCAGCGTTGGCGTTGTTCTGAGGTTCCGTGAGTGAAACTATCTGGAACAGTTTTACCATAGGTTTCTTTTTGTAGTGTATCGTCACCAACGGCATTTGCAGCATTCATAGCTTCTTCGAAGTCACCTTTTTCTAAGAGACCTTCATCTTGGACATAATTTGCCCAAGCTCCGGCATAGTAGTCAGCTTGTAATTCTAACTGGACATTGAGTTTGTTAGCGTCAGCTTCGCTCTTGCCCTGTCTAGCTTGACCATACTCATTCATAGTACCTAGTTCGTTTTGAATATGATGACCAACTTCGTGGGCAATAACATAGGCCATGGCAAAATCACCGGCAGCTCCATATTTTTCAGACAAGTCATTGTAGAATGAGATGTCTAAATAAACCTTATTATCACCAGAACAGTAGAAAGGTCCTGAAGAGGCTTGTCCTTGACCACAGGCTGTTGTAATTGAGCCTGAGTAAAGCACAAGTTTTGGTTTATTATAGGTTTTGCCATGTTTCTCAAATTCTTTGGTCCAGTAATCTTCTGTTGAAGCAAAGACTTTGCTGACAAATTCGACTTGTTGATCACTCGCCTTGTCACCACTTGTCCGATTTACTTCAGTGGATTGATAGGGGTTATTACCTGTACTGGATTGTTGACCACCAGGGAAAATGCCAGATAGCCCTCCTCCTCCCATGACCAGCATGATGATAAGAAGGATTAGTTTCGTTTTCCAAGAACCCCGTGAGAAGAGGAGTTGCAGTAGCATTCCGGCTCCGCCTCCACCACCAGTGCTATAAGAACCAGAACTCTCTCCACGACGTCTTCGACATTGGAGCTTTCTCTAAGATCATCTGTTTTCATATCTTTTTCTCCTCTTTAGCTTATTTGTTATTACTATTATAATTTATTTTTCTGAGAATTGCTTGAATATTAAGTTGAAAGCGCTAAATTCTCTTATTTTTTCCCGAAAATGGTATTTGCATTTTCATTTGATATAATAGAGGTAAGAATTCAAGAGATGAAGGTGCCTATGAAATTACTTTACACGGATGTCAATCATTCCTTAATAGATTTGTTAGTTGAAGAAGCAGACCGCTATGCCAAGGAAGGCTATCGTGTTTTTTATATTGCTCCAAACTCCTTATCCTTTGAAAAGGAAAGAAGTGTTCTTGAGAGTCTGGAGGAGCAGGCTTCATTTGCGATTACGGTGACACGTTTTGGTCAAATGGCGCGTTATTTTACGCTTGATAAGATTAAAAGTCAAGAAACCCTAGATGATGCTGCTTTAAGCATGCTTCTCTATCGTGCTTTAGATGGCTTAAGCGAAGAGAACTTAAAACTATATTACCATATTCGGAAAGACTTAAGTTTTATAGCGCAATTAATGGATTTATATAAGGAGCTGAAGTCAGCAAATATCTCGATTATGGATATTGCTTTTGAAGACCCTCTCAAAAAAGCCGACTTAGTGACTATCTTTACGGAACTGGAAGATATCTTACGGGAAAAGAATCTCATTCAGGAATCTTCCTTAGACCATTTTTCACAAGCACTGGCAAGTGGTCAAATTGAGGAAGAATTAAAAGAAACAGTCGTTGTGATTGATGGATTTACACGCTTTTCTTCCGAAGAAGCCTTGTTAGTCTCTCTCCTACAAGAAAAATGCCATCAAGTCGTTATTGGTACCTACATTAGTCCTAAGGCATATCAAAAAACCTATACCGAAGGTAATCTTTATCAAGCTAGTATTGATTTTTTCCGACAATTATCAACTCAATATCAGGTAAAAGCTGAGTATCGTTTAAGCAAAGAAACTTATCCATTAGCTTTCCAAAATATAACAAATGTCATTGAGTCTTTATATGACTTTTCGGAAGAAGCAGAAAGTTTGGAGAAGGCTGATACAGAAGTTATTGAGATTTGGCAAACCCTTAACCAAAAAGAAGAAATCGAGCATTTGGCTAAAGATATTCGTCAAAAGTTATATGAGGGATATCGCTATAAAGATATCTTGGTCCTTTTGGGCGATGTTGATGCTTATCAATTACAAATGGGGCAAATTTTTGAAAAATTTGAAATTCCCTATTATTTTGGTAGGTCGGAGGAGATGGCTCACCATCCTATTCTGCAATTTTTTGATGGATTGGAAAGGATTCAAACCTATAAGTGGCGCAAAGAAGATCTCTTAAGTATTTTAAAAACAGGCCTTTTTGGTCATTTTTCGAGTCTTGAATTGGATAGTTTTGAGAGCTACTTGCAGTTTGCTGATATTAATGGCCCTGCAAAATTCTCAAGAGTTTTCAAAGTGAATCTAAAAGATAATCAAGGTCGGCAAAGCTTTAATCTTGAAAATATTAATAAAGTAAGGGAAGCTATTTATAGCCCACTCAATCGTTTTCTCAGCAGTAAAAAAGATAGTGGCGCTAGCCTGATTGAGAGCTTGTTGACATTTTTAAATGACATTGATTTTACTGCCAATATGCAAGAGCTCAGCTATTTCCAAAATGAGAATCTACAGGAAAAAGATCTTGAAGTTTGGAAAAATGTGACCTCAATTTTAGAAAAGGCTTATCAGATATTTAATGACCAAGTGATGTCCTTGGAGGAAATGCTTAGTCTCATCAAGACCGGTATGCAAATGGGCAAGTACCGAGCAGTTCCAGCAACATTGGATGTAGTTACCATTAAATCCTATGACTTAGTCGAGCCTCATAGTAAAGACTTTGTTTATGCCATTGGCATGACTCAAAGTCATTTTCCAAAAATTTCTCAGAACAAATCCTTAGTTTCTGATCAGGAACGGAGTAAAACAAATGAAAGTTTGTCTGCTTTTAGGTCTTTTGAAGTCTCTTCATATGACATAACTAAAAAGAATCATTTTTCATTTCTTTCTGTGCTCAATGCTGCTAATCAAAAATTAGTCCTTAGTGTTCCCCTGGTTTTAAATGAGGTTTCAGAAAATAGGTCACCTTATCTTAAAACCCTGATTGATTTAGGGATTCCGATGATTGAAAAGGATAAAAATCGCTTTTCAAATTTAGATACTGATATCGGTAATTATAAATCCCTTTTATCATCTATCATCGAAATCAATAATCTTGATCAAGACTATAACTTATCAAGTGATGAGGAAAATTTCTGGACGGTTATGAGCAGGTACTTAAGGAAACGTTTGGCAAGTGAACAATTTACTATTCCGCAGTTAACCACTCATCGTCGGGAAAGTAAACCCCTTTCTTCAGAGGTTATTCAGGCGCGTTTTCCGCTTAATCAACCGATTTCCTTGTCCAATTCTGCACTGACTGTCTTTTATAACAATCAGTACAAATATTTCCTCCAGTATATTTTAGGCTTACAAGAATTAGCTTCCATTCATCCAGATGCTAGACTCCATGGTGCCTACTTACACAAAGTATTAGAAAAGGTTATGAAAAATTCTTCTAAGGATTATTTTGATAGTAAAGTTAATCAGGCCATTCAGGAAACTAATCAAGAAAATGAGTTTAGGGACTTTTATCTTGCTGATTCACAGGGACAATACAGTCTCAATCTCTTAGAGGAAATCGCTCGTTCAACGACAGATATTTTTAAGAGTCATGGTGACATTAGTATTATTGCTCAAGAAAAACCCTTCAACTTAGCTCTTGAAGATAGGGTAATCATTAAAGGCGTTATTGACCGAATTGACCAACTGAATGATCAGTCTTTAGGTATTGTTGATTATAAATCAAGTGCCAATGTGTTTGATATTAGTCTCTTTTATAATGGTTTAAATTCCCAGTTGCCAACCTATTTATCAGCATTGAAAGAAGGAATTAATCAACCGAATGATCAGGAATTTCCACTTTTTGGGGCCATGTATTTACACATGCAAGAGCCCAAAATAAAGATGACGGAAAAATCCGATATTGCCTCAAGTCTCTTGGAAAGGCAGTATAAAGAAATGAAGTATCAAGGTATTTTCTTGGAAGAAGAAAAGGAGAAGCTCGCTTCTGGTCCTTATCATCTTCAGAATAATACCTATAGTGACCAGGAATTGGCATTGATTTTAGCCTATAATAAATGGCTTTATTTAGAAGCTGAGCGTATTATCCGTAAGGGTCATTTCTTGATTAACCCGTACACCAAAGATGGAAAAACGGTTCAAGGTGACCAATTAAAAGCCATTACTGGTTTTGAAGCTGACCTCAATTTTGATCAAGCTAGACCCTTATTAAAAATTCCAGGGCGGCAAAAGAAGGAAGCAGTAATTACATTAATGACCGAACAATTAAAAGGAGGGGAATAAGATGGAATTTCCAAAATTTTTAAATGAAAATCAAATCAAAACCCTCCAAACTGAGGAATTGCTTTCTGATAAAGTGCAAAAACGGACCAGTGAACAAATTGAGGCTATCTATTTAAATGGGCATAATATCCTTGTTTCAGCCTCTGCAGGGTCTGGAAAGACCTTTGTTATGGTTGAACGGATTATTGATAAAATTATGCGTGGCATTCCAATAGACCGGATGTTTATTTCAACTTTTACGGTTAAAGCAGCTACTGAATTGAAGGAGCGTCTTGAAAAGAAATTAGTGGCGGCCATCAAAGAGAGTCAGGATCCAGAGTGGAAGGTTTACCTTAATCAACAGTTGCAACTGATACATCAGGCAGATATTGGGACAATGGATTCATTCACGCAAAAATTGGTGACTGAACATAGTCATCTCTTAGGGCTGTCGCCAAAGTTTCGAATCATGCAGGACAAGTCTGAGCAAGATATTTTGAAAAAGGCTGTTTATGAGGAACTATTCTCCAAATACCTAGAGGGAGAAAAGCGGGAGACTTTCCTATCTTTGGTAAAGAATTTTTCAGGAAAACGGAAGGATTCCCTTGCTTTTAGAAATCTTGTATATAACGTTTATTATTTTAGCCAATCGACACAGGCGCCTGCTTTTTGGTTGGAAAATGATCTGCTCAGAGCGAGTGAAATGTATGTTGATTTCCAGAGTATAGCGGATTCAGAAGTGGAAGCCCTGCTCCAAACCATGCAAAAAACAGCCCAAGATTTGCGGGATCTGACAGAATTAGAAGAATACGGCAAAATGACTAAAGCCGGAAAACCAAGTGCCAAGTATCAAAAACATTTGCTTATTATTCAGGAGTTGGAAGAAAAATCTCTTCATTTTGAAACTTATTATGGTAAAGAGAAACTAAGTCAATTAGCCAAGGATATCCTAGCCTTACTACCTAGTGGGGATAGTATTACCGTAAATAAGAAGGCTTATCCTATCTATAAGGATTTGCAGCCACGATTAAAAGAATGGCAACATTTGGAAACCATTTTGCATTTCCAAAAGGAAACTAAGCCCCTCTTGAAACTCCTCAAAGCTTTCGTCATGGATTTTAGTCAGGCCTATCTTGAGGCAAAAAGGAAAGAGAATGCCTTTGAATTTTCAGACATTGCCCATTTTGCTATTGAGATTCTTGAAAAATATCCGAACATTCAAGCAGCCTATCAAGAAAAATACCATGAAGTCATGGTGGATGAATACCAGGATAATAACCATATGCAGGAGCGCATGTTAGAACTCTTAGCAAATGGTCACAATCGCTTTATGGTAGGGGATATTAAACAGTCCATCTATCGATTTAGACAGGCCGATCCTCTAATCTTTAACCAGAAATTTAAAGATTACCAAGAGAATCCAGAGCTTGGACGCTTGATTCTCCTTAAAGAAAATTTCCGAAGTCAATCAGAAGTTTTGGATGCTACTAATAGTATCTTTACCCATTTAATGGATGAGGAAATCGGTGATATTCTTTACGATGACAGTCACCGCTTGCTTGCAGGTAGTGACCGTCAGAAGGAAGAGTATCCTGAAAATCGTGCCCAAATCATCTTATATGATAGTAGCGCAAGCTCAGATCTGGATGAAGAATCGGATCAAAAAGATGATTCCTCTCAAGTACCACAATTATCTCCAGGTCAGATTAAAATAGTGGCCAAAGAAATTATTCGATTGCATGAGACAGAAAATGTGGCTTTTTCTGATATCACGCTACTAGTATCTTCAAGGACACGAAATGATAATATCTTCCGAACCTTTAATCAATTTGGGATTCCGTTAGTTGCAGATGGCGGTCAGGAAAACTATCTACAATCTGTTGAAATGATGGTTATGTTAGATACTTTAAGAACCATTAATAACCCTCTCAATGATTATGCCCTAGTTGCTCTTCTCAAGTCGCCAATGTTTGCCTTTGATGAAGATCAATTAGCTAGGATTGCTCTGCAAGATTCTTCAGAAGAATTTACAGAATCCTTTTATAAAAAAATGCTTAATAGTCAGGTTAAAACGGGGAAAAATGTTCAGTTAATCACTCATGAATTAAGCAGTAAAATTGATTTCTTTATCAATCAATTGAAGAATTGGCGCCAATTTGCACAAAAGCATTCACTTTATGATTTGATTTGGCACATCTATAATCAACGTTTTTATTTCGATTATGTCGCATCTGGTCCAAAAGGGGAACAAGCTCAAGCCAATCTTTATGCTTTGGCGATCCGGGCAAGTCAATTTGAAAAAGCTGGTTATAAAGGCTTATCTCGTTTTATCACTATGATTGATCGCATTCTTGAGACTGAGAATGATTTGACTGACGTTGATGTGGCAAAACCAAAAGATGCTGTCAATCTAATGACCATTCACAAGTCCAAGGGACTAGAGTTCAAATATGTGTTTATTCTCAATTGTGATCAAAAATTTGGCTTCCAGGATTTAAAGGCGACGGCCATCATGGACCGACATCAAGGAATTGGCATCAAATACCTGGCAGATTTTAAATCTTACTTAGATGCTCAGCAATTCTCAAGTGTCAAAGTTAGCCTTGAAACCCTGCCTTATCAAGTGATTCGAAAAGCTATTAAACGTGCGACTTTGTCAGAGCAGATGCGGCTTCTTTATGTAGCCATGACCAGGGCGGAGAAGAAGATTTATTTGGTAGGTAAGGGTCAAAAAGAGAAGTTGGTGGATAAGTTTGAGGGCCAGCGTCAGGATAATCATTTATCCCAAAGTCTGCGTGAGAATTTACAGTCCTTCCAAGACTGGATTTTGGCTGTGGCAGCTAATTTTGAGCAAGAAGATTTGCATTTTGACATCAGTTTTGTCGGTGATGATGACCTGACTGATGACAAAATTGGACAATTGAAGCAAGTTGAACGCCTTCGTCCTGATGATTTAAGCCATAACCACCAATCAGATGAGATTGCGCGTGCTCTTGATATGTTGGAAAAAGTCAATCTTCTTAATCAGGGTTATCAGGCGGCTATTCATTTGCCAACCGTTCAAACTCCAAGTCAGATTAAAAACTTTTATCAACCAGTCATGGACGCCGAAGGTATGGCGATTATTGATAAGAGTAATGGGCAAAGGAAGTTAGCTTTTGACCTGCCACAATTTGGGGCAAATGCTGAGGTGGAAGCTAGCCAAATTGGTTCTGCACTTCATGAAACCATGCAAAAAATTGATTTAACTCAGACACCTAATCAAGAGGCCATTGAAGCAGCAATAGCTTTAGTAGATGCAAATGATTTGGTAAAAGCGCAACTAGATAAAGAAAAAATTCTTGCCTTTTTCACAGATACAGAATTGGGACAATTGCTCATTAAGAAACGTGAGCATCTGCATCGTGAGGCGCCCTTTGCCATGTTGAAAAAAGACAGTTTAAGCCAAGAAGATTTTGTTGTTCGTGGGATTATTGATGGCTACCTCCTCTTTGACGACCGGATTATCCTTTTTGATTACAAAACAGATAAATACAAAGATGCTCAGAAAATCAAAGAGCGCTACCAAAGCCAACTTAATTTATATGCTGAAGCCTTGACCAAAGCCTATGGTATCCCTTTGGTGGAAAAATACCTGGTATTATTAGGAGGGGACGAATTGGAAGTAGTTTCTGTCTAGAAGATTAGTCCAAACTGAAGTCTAAAGCAAGTTCAGAAAGAACCAAGACTGGACCTGTCAGAATCCATTTTCTTCTAATTCTCATCAATTCTGAAAACCACGCTGAAAAAGTGCAAATATTATTGACATTTTGTTAAAAGTCATGTAAGATGTTAAAGAACGTGTAAATGTTACAATATCTTGAGGAGGTGAATCACATGTCAAAAACAGTAGTACGTAAAAATGAATCATTAGACGATGCTCTTCGTCGTTTCAAACGTTCTGTTACTAAAGCTGGAACTCTTCAAGAATCACGTAAACGTGAATTCTACGAAAAACCTTCTGTAAAACGTAAACGTAAATCAGAAGCAGCTCGCAAACGTAAAAAATTCTAATTTTAGATAAAAAAAACAGTCTTCTTTTTGAAGACTGTTTTTGACTCTTGTAAATAGATATTTTTTTATGAAAACTACAAAAAAGAAGTTGCAGAGCAACTTCGAATTATTAATTATTTGCTAGCAAGTAAGTCGCGAATTTGAACAAGAAGTTCTTCTTGAGTAGGTCCAGCAATAACTTCTTCCTCTTCTTTTTTTCTGTACGACATCGCTTTATTTGCAGCCTTAACAACGAAGAATAGAGTTGTACCAACAATTAGGAAGTTGATAACAGCAGCAATGAAGCTACCATATTTAACACCGTTCCAAGCTAATTCAGCGATGTTTGAAACACCTGCAGCTTTTAGAACTGGATTTAAAATAAGTGGTGTAACCACGTCAGCAACTAATGAATCGATGATAGCTTTGAAAGCAGCACCAATAACAACGGCAACAGCTAAATCTAAGACATTACCTTTAAACAAAAATTCTTTTAATTCTTTAATCATGAGAATTCCCCTTTCAATATTTATTAAATAATATCATAATTTATAATGAACAACAATATGCTCGTTTTTATAAATTTACAAAAAGTCTTGAAAATGCTATAATTAACTATAAAAAATTAGAATGGGTATTTTGTGGGGAGGTGAAGATTTGGCAATTGACAAAGATATGATTTCCCAGATTAAAAATGCTGTAAATATCGTTGATATTATTGGCGAAGTTGTCAGTCTTACCCGCACTGGCAGACATTATTTAGGACTTTGTCCTTTCCATAAAGAGAAAACACCATCTTTTAACGTCATTGAAGACCGCCAGTTTTTCCATTGTTTCGGCTGTGGGCGTTCTGGCGATGTTTTTAAGTTTATTGAAGATTACAGGCAAGTCCCTTTCCTGGAAAGTGTTAATATAATTGCTGAAAAAGGTGGGATTGTCTTAGATATTGCGCCGCAAACCCAAACTCAGCAAAATCGGAAAAACCCTCATCAGGAATTGATTGCCATGCATGAGGATGCACAAAAATTTTACCAAGCAGTCCTCAAAACCACAAAGATGGGGCAGGAAGCACTCAGTTATTTATACCAGCGGGGCTTAGATGATGACTTGATAGACCATTTTAAAATTGGCTTGGCACCAGCTGAAAATGACTATCTTTATCGGTCACTTTCCCAAAAGTATCAAGAAGAAGCCTTAGCAGCTTCAGGTCTCTTTAATCTTTCGGAGTCGTCCAACACAATTTACGATGCTTTTCGTAATCGGATTATGTTTCCTTTAACGGATGATCGTGGCAACACCATTGCTTTTTCGGGAAGGGTGTGGACGGAAGCAGATATTGCCAAAAAACAAGCTAAATACAAAAATTCGCGAGCAACTGTTCTCTTTAATAAGTCTTATGAACTTTATCATTTAGATAAAGCCAAGCCGGTTATTGCCAAAAAACATGAAGTTTTTTTGATGGAAGGTTTTATGGATGTCATAGCTGCTTATCGAGCAGGTTGTGAGAATGCTGTCGCCTCAATGGGAACTGCCTTGACACAAGAACATGTCAACCATCTGAAATCACTAACCAAAAAGGTTGTCTTGACTTATGATGGTGACGATGCAGGTCAAAGTGCAATCTTTAAGTCTTTAGAACTTCTAAAAGACTTTCAAGTGGACATCGTACGCATTCCTAATAAGATGGATCCAGATGAATTTGTTCAAAAATATTCAACTGAAGAGCTTGCTAATCTCTTAGAACACTCACGCATAAGTGACGTTGAGTTTTTGATTGATTACTTGAAACCAGAGAATATGGACAATCTCCAATCTCAGATTGCTTATGTTGAAAAAATTGGTCCAATTATCGCTGGAGCACCTTCCATAACAGCTCAAAATTCCTATATTTACAAAGTGGCAGATGCTTTACCAGATTTTGATTACCTACAAGTCGAGCAAACCGTTAATTCTTATCGACTCAAGGATCGTCAAGAAAGACAGGTATCGGCTCAAGTTCCAAGAACGGAACTGGTTAGTTTACCTGTGACTAAAAATCTGACTGCCTTGGTTAGGACTGAAAACCAATTGTTGCACCGCCTACTTCACCATGACTATCTTTTAAATGAATTTCGCTTAAAAGAAGCATTTTATTTTGATACTCCAACTTTACAGGAGCTTTATCAAATTCTAAAAAATACTGGAGAGGTTACTTCACTTGATTTATCGCAATTAAGTCCTGAAGTCAATCAAGCTTACTATCGTGTCTTGGAAGAAAATCTACCTGAGGAGGTTACTGAAGGTGAAATTGAAGATATTTTAGTCAAACGCAACAAGTTGCTCAATGAAAGAGATATTCATAAACAAGGAAAACAAGTGAGAGAATCCAGTAATAATGGAGACCACAAACTAGCCTTAGAAGTTTTAGAAAATCTAATTGCACAAAAAAGGAAAATGGAATAGAGGAAAATATGGCTAAAGAAAACGAAATAACAACTTTTAATGTTCAAGTTGCAGAATTCATTCGTAACCACAAAAAAGAAGGTACTGCAGTTGATGATGAAGTAACAGAAAAACTTGTTATTCCTTTTGTATTAGATGCAGATCAAATAGATGATCTTTTAGAACGCTTAACTGATGGTGGTATTTCAATTACTGATAAAGAAGGAAACCCATCATCAAAATATATTGTTGAAGAACCAAAACCAGAAGAACTAACTGACGAACAATTAATCGGAAGCAATTCAGCTAAAGTGAACGATCCTGTTCGGATGTATTTGAAAGAAATTGGTGTCGTTCCTCTTCTAACAAGTGAAGAAGAAAAAGAACTAGCCATTGCGGTAGCAGAAGGTGATGTTGATGCAAAACAAAGACTTGCTGAAGCTAACTTACGTTTAGTGGTATCTATTGCTAAACGTTACGTGGGTCGTGGCATGCAGTTCCTTGATTTGATTCAAGAAGGTAATATGGGATTGATGAAAGCCGTTGACAAATTTGACTACTCTAAAGGATTCAAATTCTCAACTTACGCAACATGGTGGATTCGTCAAGCTATCACACGTGCTATCGCTGACCAGGCCCGTACCATTCGGATTCCAGTTCACATGGTTGAAACGATTAATAAACTCGTACGTGAACAACGTAATCTTTTACAAGAATTAGGTCAAGATCCGACACCAGAACAAATTGCAGAACGTATGGAAATGACACCGGATAAAGTTCGTGAAATTCTTAAAATTGCTCAAGAACCAGTCTCACTTGAAACACCAATTGGTGAAGAAGATGATAGCCACTTAGGCGACTTTATCGAAGATGAAGTGATTGAAAATCCTGTAGATTATACAACGCGTGTTGTGCTTCGTGAACAACTTGATGAAGTATTAGATACCCTAACAGACCGTGAAGAAAATGTCTTAAGACTACGTTTCGGACTCGACGATGGCAAAATGCGTACCCTGGAAGATGTGGGCAAAGTCTTCAACGTTACACGTGAACGTATCCGCCAAATCGAAGCCAAAGCCCTACGCAAACTCCGCCACCCAAGCAGAAGCAAACAATTAAGAGATTTTATAGAGGATTAAAAATGCCCGGTGGGCATTTTTAACGGCGAGCTTGAAATTAGAAACGAGCCCAAAATCCAGGCTGAGGGTTTAAACGGCGAGCTTGAAATTGGAAAGCTGACTGTTTCCAAGTGGCGCTTCTCAGCGGTAGGTCTTGAAATAGAAAAACCTACCGTATCCAAGTGGCGCTTCTCAGCGGTACACCTAGAAACTAGAAAGTGTACCGAATGCCCGGTGGGCATTTTTAACGGCGAGCTTGAAACTGGAAATAGCCACTTGTAATACAGTCGATTAAAAACAAGACTGTTGTTAAAATTGATAGAAAAAGAAGTTAATATTAAAAGTGATTTATTGCTCAAAGTTCAAATGGACTTTGAGCTTTACCATAAATGATAAAGGATGTTTAGATGTCAGAAAATCAAAAATATAGTGAAGAAGAAGTTGGTAAAATTAAAGACCGTATTCTAGAAGCACTCGAAATGGTCATCGACCCAGAACTTGGTATCGATATTGTTAATCTTGGTTTGATTTATGAAATCCATTTTTCGGACTCGGGTCATACTCAAATCGATATGACTTTAACAACAATGGGTTGTCCTTTAGCTGATTTATTGACTGATCAAATCTATGATGTCTTAAAAGATGTTCCAGAAGTAACAAGTTCAGAAGTGAAATTGGTTTGGTATCCAGCTTGGACTGTAGATAAAATGAGTCGTTATGCACGAATTGCTTTAGGAATTCGATAAAAACAAACTTAAGGGATGAAATATTCCCTTTTTTGGTGTAAAATAATGAGGAATAATCTGAATATAAGAGCTTCATAAGGCTTTCAACGAGGAGAAAATATGATATTAATTACTGGTAGTAATGGACAGCTTGGAACAGAATTACGTTATTTATTAGATGAGCGTAATGAAGAATATGTAGCAGTAGATGTTGCTGAAATGGATATTACAAATGCTGAAATGGTTGACCAAGTCTTTTCACAAGTGAAACCGACATTGGTTTACCACTGCGCAGCCTATACGGCAGTTGATGCAGCAGAAGATGAAGGCAAAGAATTAAACCAAGCAATCAACGTTGATGGTACAGTGAATATCGCAAAAGCTTGTCAAAAATATAATGCTACATTAGTTTATATTTCAACTGACTATGTTTTTGACGGTACAAAAACAGTAGGTCAAGAGTGGTTCGAAACAGATGTTCCAGATCCTAAAACAGAATATGGGCGCACTAAACGTCTGGGTGAAGAAGCAGTTGAAAAATATGCTGAAAAATTCTATATTATTAGAACTGCATGGGTATTTGGTAATTACGGCAAAAACTTTGTTTTCACTATGCAAAATCTAGCTAAAAGCCATCCCAAACTTACAGTCGTTAATGACCAGTATGGTCGTCCGACATGGACTCGTACGCTGGCTGAATTTATGTGCCATTTAGCTGAAAACAATAAGGAATTTGGTTATTATCATCTCTCTAATGATTCAAAAGAGGATACCAGTTGGTATGATTTTGCCAAGGAAATCTTAAAAGATACTGACGTGGAAGTAGTTCCTGTTGATTCATCTGCCTTTCCGGCAAAAGCTAAGCGTCCACTTAATTCAACCATGAATTTAGATAAGGCAAAAGCAACTGGATTTAAGATTCCAATGTGGCAAGATGCTTTACATGAATTTTATCAACAAGAAATCAAAAAATAAGCTGAAGAATGAGCTTTGCCCTAGTGGCAGAGCTCCTTTTTTCATGGTAAAATCTCGTAAAAAGTCACTATTTATGCTATAATATTTATTGATTATATTTTAGAATGGGGCATTGTGAATGCAGGATGTATTTATCATTGGTAGTCGAGGATTACCAGCAAAATATGGTGGCTTTGAAACTTTTGTCGAAGAGTTAATCAGTCATCAAAAAAGTGGAGACATCCGTTATCACGTTGCCTGTCTCAGTGATTCAAAACATAAAGAACACTTTGATTTCAAAGGAATCGATTGTTTTTACCTTAATCCACCAAAGATTGGCCCTGCAAGAGTCATCGCTTATGACATGATGGCCATTAACTACGCTCTGAAATTATGTGATCGACAAAATAGTAAAAATCCCATTTTTTACATTCTAGGTAATACTATTGGTGCCTTTATCGGATCTTTTGCTAAGCAAATTAAAAAGCGCGGTGGTCAGTTTTTCATCAATCCTGATGGCCTTGAATGGAAACGCAGTAAATGGTCTAAACCAGTTCAATTGTATTTGAAATATGCTGAAAAGCAAATGACCAAAAAAGCTGATTTAGTCATTTCAGATAATTTAGGAATTGAATCATACATTAAGGAATCTTATCCATGGGCTCAGACTAAATTTATTGCTTACGGAACTGATACAGAATCGTCTAGCTTATCATTTGAAGATGATAAGGTTCGTGACTATTTCAATAACTATCAAATCAGTGAGAAAAATTATTACTTAGTCATCGGTCGCTTTGTACCTGAAAATAACTATGAAACCATTATCAAAGAATTTATGGCTTCACAGACTGAACGTGATTTGGTCGTGATTTGCAACCATGAAGGCAATGGATTCTTTGAAACCTTAAAATCATTAACTCACTTTGAAAAAGATGAACGGGTCAAGTTTGTAGGCACCCAGTATGACCGTCAGTTATTAACCTACATTCGAGAAAATGCCTTCGCCTATATCCATGGACACGAGGTCGGGGGAACCAATCCAGGACTCCTAGAAGCCTTGGCCCATACTAAGCTTAATTTGGTCTTCGATGTTGATTTTAACAAGTCGGTGGCAAAAACTGGCGCTTTATATTGGACCAAAGATGATAAGGTATTAGCTCAGTTAATTGAAAGTGTTGATAGTCGCCACAATTACGATGATTTAGGTCAGCAAGCCAAGGAGATTATCCAGAAAGAATACACTTGGGACAAAATTGTTAGTGAATATGAGGCCTTATTTTTAAATGAAAATTAACATTTTAATGTCCACCTACAACGGTGAAAAGTTCCTAGCAGAACAAATTGAAAGCATTCAAAAACAGACAGTTACAGATTGGACGCTATTAATCAGAGATGATGGCTCAAGCGATCGGACACCGGAAATCATCCAAGAATTTGTCGCAAAAGATAGTCGGATTCGTTTCATTAATGCTGATCATCGTGTTAATTACGGTGTCATCAAGAATTTCTTTACACTGTTAAAACATGAAGAAGCTGACTTTTATTTTTTTAGTGACCAAGATGACGTTTGGTTGCCAGATAAGATGGCCATTCAATTGCAAGAAGCTCAAAAGTATGACCAGGAAATACCATTAGCTGTTTATATGGACCTAAAAGTGGTGGATCAAGATTTGAATGTCATTAATGAAAGCATGATTCGTTCTCAGTCAGGTCATGCCAATACAAAAATGATTCAAGAACTTTCTGAGAATGCTGTGACGGGTGGAGTAATGTTGATCAATCATGCCTTAGCAGAAAAATGGCTATCACCTGATGGCATTATTATGCATGACTGGTACTTAGCCTTGTTAGCTGCAAGTCTTGGAAAATTGATTTATATTGATTTACCGGGTGAATTATATCGCCAACACAGTAACAATGTTTTGGGGGCAAGAACACTTGATAAACGCTTTAAAATTTTGCGAGAAGGTCCTCGCCATATTTTTACACGCTATTGGAAGCTAATCCATGAATCACAACAGCAAGCCCAAAAAATTCTTGAAACAGAAAGTACTAACTTAGCTTCTAAAGATAGAGAAGTCTTACGTCACTATATCGACATTGACCAACAGGTTTTTACTGAGAGACTTCGTCGTATCATAAAATATAAGTACACAAAGAATCAATGGAAACATATTATTGTTTTTAGACTATTATTGCTTACAAATCTATATAATGCGAGATAAAAATGAAAAAAGTTCTATTAATTATTCCAGCCTATAATGAAGAGGGTAGTATCGAAAAGACAGTTGCAAAGATTGTTGCTTTTCGTGAGCAACACGATCTTTCATTTCAATTGGACTATATTGTTATTAATGATGGCTCAACAGATTCAACAGCTCAAATCTTGGATCAAAAGCAACTACAGCATATCGACTTAATTCAAAATTTAGGAATTGGTGGTGGTGTTCAAACAGGCTATATTTATGCCTTAAGACAAAATTATGATATCGCTGTCCAATTTGATGGGGATGGTCAACATGATATTAATAGTATCGCTGAGGTCGTAAAACCGGTTTTAGAAGATGAGGTTGATTTTGTCATAGGTTCCCGTTTTGTTGATAAATCGATTGAGAATTTCCAATCAACTTTTATGCGTCGATTAGGAATTAATTTAATTTCCATAGCAATTAAACTGACAACTGGCAAGAAAATTTACGATACCACTAGTGGTTATCGTGCAGGAAATAAGAAAGTCATTGCTTATTTTGCTCAACGTTACCCAGTGGCTTATCCTGAGCCAGAATCAATCGTCCGACTTTTGAAAAAAGGGCTTAGAGTAAAAGAAATGCCAGCCAACATGTTTGAACGTCTAGAAGGCGTCTCAAGTATTAGAGCTTTCAAATCAGTGACTTATATGATAGATGTGCTAATTTCAATTCTAATTGCTGGATTTATGAAGGAGCAAGATTAATGAGTTTATTTCTACAAGTCGAAATGTTTATTTTGGCACTAATAATCTTATATGCTATTATTCGCATGGTTAATAAACATTCTTTTTCAGTAAGAAGAGCTACACCTTGGCTTTTTGTTGGTTTCTCACTTGTCTTTATCAGTGTTTTTCCGCAAGTTGTCTCAATTGTTGCTCATCGTGCAGGATTTGCTCTAACCATGAATTTTCTTCTGTTTATGGCAGTCCTTTTCTTGTTTGTCTTGGAAATTTTTGATACCCAAAGTTCAACTCGAAAAGAAGAGCAAATCAAAAAACTGATACAAGAAGTTTCCTTGTTAAAAAAAGAAATTGAGGATAAAGACTTTAAATGACAAAAAAGATTTTGATATTATTCGGTTTCCTTTTATTATTAACTGGATGTAAACAAGCCAAAAGCCCGAAGGATTCTTATCAAAAAGTTGATATTACTGCCTATTATCACTATAATAACCAGCCTTTAGAGGGTATCCATGTTGAAGTCTTTAATTATGAAACTGCTTATCGGAAAATAAAATCTGGTAAATTCAATAAAAATGACTTATCGCATTATACTTTAGATGGTGTTCGTAAAAAGTACCAGGTTAAGGATAATGAAATTATTATTGAAAATTATCATTTTGGTAAAGGTATAAAAAATTCATCTAATGATGCAAAGGCTATCATTAGACTCTTGTTCGAAAATTGCAAAGACTATTTAACTTACATGAATGGATTAAAGAGTGAGGTTGTCCTATCAAATCCAGATAATAGTCGCTACAAGTTTTCTAATAGTCAAGGTAAATTAATTGGAACTGTAGAGAGTGGTTTATCAATGATTCGAGATACCACTGGAGCAAAAAATTATAAACTCACTCAATTAAAAAAGAATTCTGTCGTCTATATTGGTAATACACGCCCAATTAAAGAGAAGATTCGCTTAAATAATAAAAAAGTAATTGACTTTATTTCTGCAGACTATGGTCAAGAATTAACATATAAAATTCCTGTTACCTCTAATGAAATGACCATTAAATTATCTCCTAATTTTGTTGTAGATAGTGCAAGTTATCCTTATAATACTCAGGTTCAACCTATTGCTAAAAAGGTGTCCAATAATGGAGAACTTGTTGAGACTAGTGATAGTCCAATCATTAGTAATGGTAAAATAGTCTATCACTCAAAACGTATGCAACTTGATTCCTTCGATAAAGAAATCATGAACCGTGAATTATCATTATCACTTTCAAAATTATATTCTTTAAACCAACTAACATTTGAATTTAAAGAAGATAAACCAAAGTATTTATTAGTGAAAGGTCATGTTAGTTCAACGGTCACATATTCCATTCCTTTAATTTTAGAGTTGGCAAATGATCAATCTCAAAGCATGGACTATAAATTAGATGTCTATAGCACTCAGACGTCACAAGGGATCTATGTTTATGATAAAGATGGTGGCATTTTAACCCCACAAATTGAAAGCTATGGCATTAATTTTGTGACATTTGATGGTCAGTCAAATAAACCAAAGGCCAACCAAACCTTCTTATTAGCCAAACTCAAAAAAGGTAAAGTTTCTGTTTTGGAGAGAGAAGATAAAAATGCAAAATGGCATGACACGAATATGTCACTTAAAGAATTTTCTAAGCATAAAGATAAGTTCTCACCAGTCATCATCAAAGGCAATCAATATAATTATAGTGATGGAAAAAGTCGTGAATTGCCACTTAACTATGAGTTATGGAAATTTGATGAAAAGAAACAAAATGAAGAAAATCAACCACTCTTTAAATTGCGTGGTCTCTCAAAAAACTATAAGTATTTTATGCTTCCTCTAAATACTGATAATTGGATTGTTAATCAGGGAAAACCAATAACTTTCACCGTTGGACCGGGAAGTATTGCGAATGCAAAAAATGATAATTATGAAGTGAATGGCTTCATTTCAGATATGCAATACAATAAGGAAGAATACCAAGCAATACCTGTCGTTTCAAAAACTCAAAAAATACAAGAACCAAACAATCCTTTGATTAAAACAGCGACAATTGTTTGTATTGTATTAATAAGCTATTTAGCAATAATCTTTATATTTGTTAAGAAATTATGATTTGTGACAAATAAAGATTTTCAGAAGGAAAAATTATGAAGAAAATGACTGTTCTTGAAATAAGGAAAGTACAACTAGAAATGCTTGCCTACATCGATAAGTTAGCAAGAGAAAATGGTATCGAATATTCCTAGGTGGAGGAAGTCTTTTAGGTTCAATACGACATAAAGGCTTTATCCCTTGGGATGATGATATTGATTTAATGCTTAAAAGAAGTGAGTATGAAAAATTGATGAAGTTATTAGCTAGTCAAGAACACGCTGATTATAAACTCTTACATCACTCAGTTGAGCCTAATCTTTGGCCATTCGCTAAACTCTATCATACAAAATCAATGTACCAAAGCAAAACAGATCGGATTCATCCATGGACAGGAATTTTTATTGATATTTTCCCTATGGATAAATTACCTGAGACTGCTGAAGAGCGTGAAAAGTTCTTTAAGAAAGTTCATAATGCTGCAGCCAATCTTATGTGTACAACCTATCCTAATTATGCTAGTGGGTCTCGTAAATTGTATGCTTTTGCCAGATTAGTTTTAGGTTTTCCTCGTTTTCTTAAGTATCATGGCCAAGCAAAAAAACAAGCTCAAGTGGCGGATCAGATTATGGGAACATACAATGAACAACATGTTCCTTATATAGGTTATACAGACTCGCGCTATCGCTTAAAAGAGTTTTTCCCTGTTGAATTATTTTCAGAGTATGAGGATACACCATTTGAACAGTTAACAGTAAGAAAAATAAAAAATGATCATGCTTATTTGAATCAACTTTATGGCAGCTCTTATATGGAATTACCACCAGAGGATAAGCGAGAAAATCACAGTTACTACACATGGTACTGGAAGGAGAAATAAATGAATATTGGTCTTATTTTTGCAGGTGGAGTTGGTAGCCGGATGCGTTCTAAAGGAAAACCAAAACAATTTTTAGAAGTACACAGTAAACCAATCATTGTTCATACCTTGGAAGTTTTTGAAAATAATCCAGAAATTGATGCTACTGTTGTGGTATGTGTCAGTGATTGGATGACTTATATGGAAAAATTAGTAGAGAAGTTTTCCTCAGAAAAGTTAAAGCTATTGTACCTGGTGGTGAAACTGGACAACTTTCCATTTTTAATGGTTTAGAAGCTGCGGAAAAAATTGCTAGTGGACAAGATGATATTGTTCTGATACATGATGGTGTCCGTCCTTTAATTGATGTTCCTCTCTTATCTAATAACATTCAAACAGTCAAAGAAAAAGGCTCTGCCATTACTTCTGTAGCAGCAAAAGAAACAGTAGTTTTAATTAACGACCAATCTGAGATCGAAGAAGTAGTTGACCGAACTCGTTCTTACATCGCTAAAGCCCCTCAAAGCTTTTACTTAAAGGACATTCTAGAAGTTCAAAGAGACGCAATTGCAAAAGGGATAACCAATGCGATTGATTCAAGTACTTTAATGGGAATGTATAAACGGAAATTAACCATTGTAGAAGGTCCATATGAAAACATCAAGATTACAACACCCGATGATTTCTACACCTTTAAAGCCCTTTACGATGCTAAAGAAAATGCTCAAATTTATGGATTATAAAATGATAAGTTATTCAAATTCAATTGTACAAAGAGATTTACAAACCATTATTTCCGATCACTCGATTGCTTGGGAAAAATTAAATCAGAAATCAGTCTTAATAACTGGGGCTAACTCTATGTTGGCAACTTACATGATCTATAGCTTAGCCTATTTAAATCAAATTGAGGACCGCAATATTACCATCATTGCAAGTGCTCGAAATTTAGAAAAAGCCAAATTACGTTTTAAAGATTTAGTTGAAGATGACAAAATTATCCTGATTCAACATGATGTCAACGAAACTTTGGTTTATGAAGGTAAAGTTGATTTTATTGTACATGCAGCTAGCAACGCAAGCCCTCATTTTATTTTGACTGATCCAGTTGGAATTATTAAGGCAAATACACTGGGAACACTAAATCTTTTAGAATTTGCCAAAACAAAAGCTACTGAAAATTTCCTATTCATGTCTACTCGTGAAATCTATGGAAAAGCTATACAAGAAGTTATAGACGAAGAAGCCTATGGAGCTTTTGACATATTAGAAAGCCGTGCTTGTTATCCAGAAAGTAAGAGGATGGCTGAAACACTTCTAAGATCTTTTTCTGACCAATATCAGTTACCATATACAATTGCCAGACTTGCCCATGTTTATGGACCAGGTATGGAAGTGGCAAACGATGGTCGGATTATGAGCGATTTAATTCATAATGTTCTTCTGTCAGAAGATATAATCTTGAAAAGTGATGGTAGTGCGGAACGGGCATTTTGTTACCTATCGGATGCAACAACAGCATTATTTTTAATCCTCTTAAACGGTGAAAATGGACAAGCTTATAACATTGCTAATGAAGATGAACCCATTATGATTCGTGACCTTGCTAAGCTACTTGTTGAAACTTTCCCTACTAAAGGATTAAAAGTAGTTTTTGATATTCCGCAAGAAACAAGTAAAGCTTATAGTAAAATGGGTAGAACCCGACTTAGTACTAAAAAATTAGAAGCTATTGGCTGGCAAAGACAAGTTAGCCTAAAAGAAGGTTTAATAAAAACTGTCGAGAGCTTTGAGGGAAATTAATGGTTAAAACAGCAGTATTAGTGGCTACTTATAATGGTCAAAATTTTATCTTGGATCAGTTGGATTCTATTAGAAACCAAACAGTTAAGCCTGATTATGTTATTTTACGAGATGACCGTTCAAGCGATAAAACGGTTGAAGTTGTCAACGACTATATCAAATCACACGATTTAAAAGGATGGTCAATTGTTAAAAATGAACATAATTTAGGCTGGCGTTTAAATTTCAGGCAGCTACTAATTGATTCTTTAGACTATCAAGTGGATTATGTTTTTTTTAGCGATCAGGATGATATCTGGTATTTAGACAAAAATGAACGTCAATTGGCAATTATGGAAAAAAATCCTCATATTGATGTTTTAAGTGCCGATGTCGATATTAAATTAATGTCAGAAGATGCTACTGAGCCTAATCAATTTCAGTTTGATAAACAAGATGAGATTACAGCCTATCCATTAGATTTTACCTATCATAATTATCGTCAAGGATGGACTTTTTGCATTCGTAAAGCTTTAGTAGAACAGATTTTGAAATATTATACTGATGGCCTAATTTTATCTCATGATAATTTAATGACCGGAATATCTGGTTTACTTGGAAGTGGCTATAATTATAATCAAGCAGTTGGGGTTCATAAAAGACACGGTGGTAATGCAAGTGGAAATTTATTGAGTCTTCACAGTTCGCATCAACGTCATCTGGATGAATTAAAATTAGTTCTAAGTTATGATTTGATAGCTGAAGGTGTCCTTAAGGAACGTAATCATCCTAATTATTCTAAACTTCTAGAATATTTAACATTTAATAAAGAACGTATAGAGAATGCTAAAAATAGAAAAGTACTTTCAACTTTAAAACAGGTTATAAAAGATAAAGACTATTATGACAGTTTTAGTAACAGAGTAAGGGATATCCTATTTTTAGTCAAAAAATAATGGAGTATAGATGAAAAAAACATATATCAGTTATATTGAAACTCTTTTTTCTGATAAGACAATTCATAAAACCTTTCTTGTTGTTGGACTTATGATAACAATGACTTTTAGTTTTTTAATGCCTTTCTTTAATGAACCAGATGGCCAATACCATCTAGCAGTTTCCGGTAGAATTGCAAATAGTGTTATCGATACTTCAAAATATGGCGAGTATGATATTATTTCAGGGATGAAAAGTCAAAAAGACTCTTATAAAGACGGAACACGATTTGAAAAATATTACCTCAATAAAGCATCTTTTGTTTCATGGAAAGATGCACCTAGGGAGGTTAATTACTCTGTTGTTAACTTTGTTTATTGGGGCCATGTTCTACCAGCAATAGGTTTAAAATTAGGGCAGTTTATCTACCCATCCATGGGAGTTATGATTACCTTTGCAAGGCTCTTAACATCTTTCTTATCAGTCATCGCATTAACCTTTATTATAAAATCACTGAAAAATGCAAAAATGATCTTTTTTGCAGTCTTCCTGAGTCCGGTTTCATTAAATTCATTTGCTAGTCTTTCATATGATGCCACAGGATTTGTCATAACAGCTTGGTTAGTTTCGCAATTAATCAATATCTTATCTGATCGAATGATTTCAAAAAAACGCCTGATTCTATTAGCAATCACGACATTCCTGGCTTTAATAGGATGCAAGCAAAATTATTGGTTAATATTAGGCTTGATTCCAATTGTATTATTATATACAAATCATGTTAAAGCAGTACATTTAAGATCCAAAGTCTTAAATGTGCTTGAACTTATTTCAAAGAATCTTGTCTTAAAATTAGTTGTAGCAGTATTTATTCTTGCAGGATTTTATGTGATATCACGTTCTCATGGTGGTCTGTTAGTGGTTATTCGACGTTATCTAATGACCTTTGGCTATAATTATTCTGGAACGCAATTGCTAAGTAATGATATTACTTCATGGTTAGCGGCACCTTATCCTTCCTATAATTTTATCCCAACATGGGTTTCTGCGGTTTGGTACCTTCTTTTCTTTGCAGTCTTATTTACTGAAGAAAAATTTGTCAAAAGTAGAAAAATTGGTTTAATATTCCTAATGACTTTCTTTGTTGGGATTTTTGGGGTTTATTTTATCATGTTAGAATATAATGGAGCAAGAACTAGCTATATTGAAGGAGTACAAGGGCGGTATTTCACTCCAACTTTAGTTTTATTACAAGTTTTTGCTTCTAGTATAAAACTTCGAATTGAGCAATATGGGCAAAAAATTATACCTATTGCTTTACTTTGTTTAATACTTGTATCAAATGGATTATTATTATTTGATACTGTAATCAGTTTGATATTGAGGTAATTTTCGTGAAGTTAATTAAAAATATGTTTTACAATACCTCTTATCAATTATTGACATTAATACTTCCATTGATAACAGTTCCTTATGTTTCTCGAATATTATCACCAACTGGTATCGGTATTAATGCCTATACAAGCTCAATTGTGATGTATTTTACCCTTTTTGGGGCGTTAGGGATTTCTTTGTATGGAAATCGTGAAATTGCTTTTGTTCAAAAAAATAAATATAGACGAAGTAAGGTATTTTGGGAATTAGTTTTTCTGAAATTCATCACTGTATCAATTGCCTCAATCTTTTACTTACTCTTTGTTTTCTGGACCAAAGATTGGACCAGTTTTTACCTTTTACAAGGGATTAATTTGCTAGCTACTGCAACTGATATTTCTTGGTATTATCTTGGAATAGAAGATTTTAAAAGAATAGTTGTACGAAATACAATTGTTAAACTAACAACAGTTACCTTAACCTTTATTTTAGTAAGAACTAAAAATGATTTGGGTCTGTATATCTTTTTAATCGCTTTTGCAGCCTTACTTGGGAATTTAACAGTATGGCAGCATCTAAAAGAAGAAGTTATCAGGATTCCTTTCAAAAGACTTTCAATTTTCAAGCACTTGAAACCAACTTTGATGCTCTTTTTACCACAAATTACGATGCAAATTTACCTCTCCTTAAATAAAAGTATGTTAGGAGCTATGGATAGCGTTGTTAGTGCAGGATATTTCGATCAATCAGATAAAATTATTCGTATTTTATTTACGATTGTATCAGCAATTGGTGGCGTTTTTCTACCCCGTCTATCTAGTCTCTTCTCTAATGGAAAAAAAGAAGAAGCTAAATCATTACTTATTAAATTAATTGATTTGAGTAATGCCATTTCAATGTTAATGATAGCTGGGATTGTAGGTGTTTCCTCTACATTTGCAACATTCTTTTTTGGAAAAGACTACGCTCAAGTAGGTGCCTTAATGGCAGTTCAATCCTTTATGATTATTTTTATTTCTTATGGTAATGCTTTAGGCACCCAATATTTGTTAGCTTCAAAACGTACCAAGGCTTATACCTATTCAGCAATCGTAGGCTTGATTATAAATGTTATCGGAAATATCATTTTGATTCCAATTCTTGGTGCAATGGGAGCCATAATCTCAACAGTTTTAACCGAATTTGCAGTATCTTTATATCAAATCATTTCATTGCGAGATGTCTTTAGTCTTAAAGAATTAACTCGTGGCTTATTGCGGTATTCTGTTGCAGCTCTCGTTACGGCGGCACTCATATTTTATATGGACAGTCATATGTCCATCTCATTTATCAACTATGGTCTCCAAACCATTGTAGGTGTGTCGACCTATGTTATTATTATTTATGTATTGAAAACACCAGTTATTGACTTATTTAAAAACTTTAAGAAGGGAATATAAAATGCCAATATTAGCAGGGATTGTGACATTCAATCCAGAAATGCAACGTTTAAAAGAAAATATTGAAGCCATTAAGCCTCAAGTAGATAAAGTGATAATTGTCGATAATGGATCACAAAATTGTGATAAGATTTGTCAGTGTTTTCCTGATTTGACCATCATTAAATTGAATGAAAACATAGGAATTGCAGCAGCACTTAATAGGATTGGAAATTATGCTATTGAGCATGCTTTTGATTGGTTCCTTACATTAGATCAAGATACAGTCGTTTTTAAAGATCTTATTGCCAATTATAAACCTTACATAAATTTGCCTAATGTTGGTATCTTAACTTGTTTGTTTAAGGATATTAATAAGACCAGTGATGAAAGTTACACATCTGAATATGAAGAGGTTACAAAGTGTATAACTTCGGCAGCTTTTATGAAAACAAGTGTTTTTGCCAAATCTGATAAATTCGATGAAAAAATGTTTATTGACCTAGTAGACTATGATTTAAACTATCATTATGAAAAATTAGGATACAAAACTTATCGCATCAATAAAATTGGATTTCTTCATGAAATAGGTAATGCAAGTCCAATCAAATTTTTAGGAAAAGATGCTTATACATCCAATCACAGTGCATTTAGAAAATATTACTTTGCTCGTAACACCATTTACCTCAGTAAAAAGTACGGATTTAATAAGGAAACTAAAAATAACTATATTGTTCTAAGAGATGAATTTATTAAAATTGTCTGCTTTGAAAAGAAAAAAATTGTCAAAAGTAACGGCAATCGGTAAAGGTATTATTGAAGGCATATTTATGAAAGTTGATAACAATGACAGATAAAAAAACTATTTTATTTTTCTCTGGATATTTTCTCCCTTTCTTAGGTGGCATTGAGCGTTATACGGATAAATTAACAAATGAACTCCTTAAATTGGGTTACGATATTATTATTGTAACGACTAATCATGATCAATTGCCAAATTTTGAGATTGATAACGGTCGCAAAATTTATCGTTTTCCGTCTAAAAATCAATTTAAACAGCGCTACCCAATCTTAGATAAAAATTCAGAATATCATGAATTATATCAAAAGCTTTTGGCAGAAAAAGCAGATTATGTCATCTGTAATACCCGCTTTCAATTGACAACCTTATTGGGTCTAAAGTATGCTAAAGCTAAAGGGCTTCCAAGTATTGTTCTTGATCATGGTAGTAGTCATTTTACCGTCAATAATAAAGTTTTAGACGTTTTTGGTGCTATCTATGAACATCTCTTGACTGGTCTGGTTAAATCTTATCATCCTAAATTCTTTGCAGTGTCAGAACGTAGTTCCAACTGGCTTAAACACTTTTCGATTAACTCTAGTGGTGTAATCTATAATTCTGTTCCGGATGATTTAGCCAACCAATTTAAGGGTGCAAGCTATTTATCAAAAAACGACCAGGAAATCTATATTACTTATGCTGGACGCATTCTAAAAGAGAAGGGTGTTGCCATGTTAGTTGAGGCATTTTCGGAAGCTAACTTTCCAAAAGACATTCATCTACAGATAGCTGGTGATGGTCCTTTACTTGAGGAATTGATTGCTGAGAATAAGAATGGAAATATCCACTTTTTAGGTAAGTTGAATTTTCAAGAAACCATGTCTTTAATGGCACAATCTGATATTTTTGTTTATCCGTCTATGTACCTGAGGGATTACCGACTTCAATTTTAGAAGCAGGATTGTTAGGGTCGGCAGTGATTGCAACCGATCGTGGTGGTACGACCGAAGTTATTATCAATGATCAATTGGGAATAATCATCGAAGAAAATAAGGACTCACTCAAAACTGCTTTACAAACGCTTGTTGAAGATAATACTAGAAGAGAAAATTTACAAAAATCAATTCAAAAACGGATTCAATCAACATTTGTTTGGTCAGTAACAGCAAAAAAACTTGTGTCGGTATTATTTGGTAATAAAAAGGAGTAATGGAGATAGAAAATGAAAAAATACTATAGCTCAAAAAAGTTATATTTACTAATGGGCTTTACTTTAGCTAATCTCTTGAATGCTGGAATAATCCATGCAAACGATGTTAGTGCACCACTAGCCACTGATAGTGTGGCTAGTTCTATGACGAGCAATCAGACTGGTATGCAGACTGCTATTAGTGAACAAGTAGTTTCAACAACTCCCGTTACAGAATCACAGACTACGAATCCAAATGTTATTGTGTCTACTCAAGAACTTCAAGTAGATTCAGTTATTAATCAAGGAAGTGATTCTGCTTCCTCTACAAAATCGATAACTCTAGTTAAAGAAGCTCAACAAACAGCGACTAAAACAGCAGTAGTACAAGATGCGGTTCTTTCTTATTCAGGACATGTGCAGGATATAGGTTGGCAGTCACCAGTAACTGATGGCTTAGTCAGTGGAACGACTGGTCAATCAAAACGACTCGAAGCTATCAAGATTAATGTATCAACTCCCTATACAGGTTCCATTACATATAATAGTTCAGTTATTAATTCTGGTTGGCAAACCGCAGTATCAACTGGTCAAATGAGTGGAACGACTGGTCAATCTAAGGCAATTGAAGCGATTCAAATTAATCTGACTGGTGATCTGGCCCTTCAGTATGATATCTATTATCGAACGCATATTGCATCATATGGATGGCTTGGATGGGCTAAAAATGGTGCTTTTGCGGGCAGTACAGGTTTATCCAAACAAATGGAAGCCTATGAAGTCTTTTTAATTGCTAAGGGTACCGAAGTAAACCTTGATATTAATAAGCCCTTTATTGAAATTGTAAAACCTAGTTTAACTTATAAAACTCATGTCCAGGATATAGGTTGGCAACATTGGTTTCTGAAGGTCAGCTAGCTGGGACCACAGGTCGATCAAAAAGAGTTGAAGCTTGATTGTTCATTTGTCATCCAAAGAATTTGGCAATCTTCAATATCGCAGTCACGTTCAAGGTATTGGTTGGCAAAATTATGTCCAAAGTGGTAGTATGACAGGAACAAGTGGCCAATCTAGACGAATTGAGGCTTTGCAATTGCAGTTAACAGGTGTATTAACACAAAAATATAGTGTTAAATATCGGGTTCATATTCAAGATATTGGATGGCAAAACTGGGTTTATGATAACGCTATTGCCGGTACAACTGGTCAGTCAAAAAGGGTAGAAGCAATTGAAATCGTATTAGTTGATAAAGTAAGTAAGCCTGTTGGTCTTTCTGCTTCTCAAGGTAATTATGCTATTGTTAATAAAGTCATCTATCTTGATGCTGGACATGGTGGCTATGATCCTGGTGCAGCTTATTTTAACCAATCCGAAAAAACCTTAAATTTGCAAATGCAAACGCGCCTCAAAACTAAACTTGAAGCAGCAGGCTATAAAGTTGTGACTACTAGGACCGATGATACCTATGTTGATTTGCTACCTCGCTCTCAAAGCGCAAATCTGTCTATTGCTGACCTCTTTATTTCAATCCATTTTAATGCCTCAACAAGCAGTTATGCGAATGGGATTGAAACCTATTATTATGAGTATTATCCAGAGTATCAACCAAAGATAAATGCAGATTGGCACTTAGATCCGGATCGTCTCAGTCGAAGTAATACCTTAGCTCAGGCTATTCAATCATCTACGGTTGGGAATACTGGCGCTAAAAATAATGGGGTACTAAGAGACACATTCTCTGTTTTAAGAGAAACAACAGCACCCGCTGTGCTATTAGAATTAGGGTATATGTCAAACCCGACTGAGTTCCAGAATATTAATTCTGCGACTTACCAAGAAAAACTGGCTAACGGTATTTTCAGTGGTATTTTATCTTATTACAAACAATATCAAGCCTAAAATTCTAGCTCAAAAATCTGTTTGTCCTAACGATTTTTGAGTTTTTTTGTGCTATAATGAAGGTATATTATATATTGAGGTGGATTATGTTAGACAACGCGCTATTAGAACGTTTTTTGAAGTACGTTAAAGTTAACACTCGCAGTGATGCTGCTAGTGAGACAACTCCAAGTACACAAAGTCAAGTTGATTTTGCATTAAACATTCTAAAACCTGAGATGGAAGCAATCGGCTTGCAAGATGTTCACTATATTTCCGAAAATGGTTATATCATTGGAACATTACCAGCTAACGCTAGTCATTTAACTCGAAGGATTGGCTTTATTTCCCATATTGATACAGCAGATTTTAATGCTGACAATGTTAATCCTCAAATCATTGAGAATTATCAAGGTGGCGAAATTATTTTAGGTACTTCTGGCTACTCTCTATTACCTGATGAGTTTCCTAACATGAATAAATATCTTGGTCAAACATTGATCACTACTGATGGAACAACTTTACTCGGTTCTGATGACAAATCTGGTATTGCTGAGATTATGACAGCAATTGAGTTTCTTGTGGCAAATCCAGATATTGAACATTGTGAAATCCGTGTTGCATTTGGTCCAGATGAAGAAATCGGTGTTGGTGCTGATAAATTTGATGTTGAGGACTTCAATGTTGATTTTGCTTACACTGTCGATGGTGGTCCTTTAGGTGAGTTACAATTTGAAACATTCAGCGCAGCTGGCTTAGATTTGAAATTCTTAGGACGTAACGTGCACCCTGGTACTGCCAAAGGGCAAATGGTTAACGCTTTGCAATTAGCCATAGACTTCCATAATCAATTACCTAAGGAAGAGCGCCCTGAGTACACTGATGGTTATGATGGTTTCTATATGCTTGATGAAATGTCAGGAAATGTTGAAGAAGCAACAAGTACTTACATTATTCGTGATTTCCAAGATGACTCTTTCCAAGCAAGAAAAGCAAAAGTACAAGAAATTGCTGATAAAATGAATGCTGAACTTGGTAATGAACGTGTACAAGTGCATTTATATGATCAATACTATAACATGCGCAAAATCATTGAAAAAGATATGACGCCAATTGAGTTAGCTAAAGAAGTGATGGAAGACTTAGACATCAAACCAATTATAGAACCAGTTCGTGGTGGTACTGATGGTTCTAAGATTTCCTTCATGGGTATTCCGACTCCTAATATTTTTGCTGGTGGTGAAAATATGCATGGTCGATATGAATTTGTTAGCCTTGAAACGATGGAAAAAGCAGTTCAAGTTATTCTTGGAATTGTTCAAAAACCATAATGATAAGTTTTTAAAAAAAGGGGCTATAACAAATGATTAAATTATTTGGAAAAATAAGATACCATTGGCAACCAGAATTATCTTGGTCTATTATCTATTGGTCAATTGCTATTGCTCCCATTTTTATTGGTTTGTCTTTACTATATGAAAATACAAATATTCCTAGACGCGTCTTTATCTTATTCTTCTTATTTATCGTATTAGTAGGAATTGGATTGCATCGTTACTTCTTAATTGAAGAAGGTGGTATTTTAAAAATAGTTTCTTTTAGACTTTTTGGACCTCGTAAGCTGGCAATTTCAAGCATTAACAAAGTTGAAGTGACTAAATCGAGTGTGACAATTTGTACTAACGATAAAAATTATCTCTTCTATATGCGCAAATGGCCTAAGAAATATTTCTTAGATGCCTTAGCAATAAATCCCTACTTTAAGGGAGAAGTTGTCCTAGTCGATAATTTAATCAATTTAGATTATTTTGAGCATTACAAGGATGAGAAAAAGACCCTTACTTTATTGTAAGAGCCTTTGTGGGACATGATTTGACTGCAAGAATAGCTTGTTGGTCATGTTGAGAAATCTCCTTTTCTAAGAGATTTGAGTCAGCAAATTTAACAATGCCGTCGTCTTGATAGTCAAAGAGTGATGAATAGGTCTGGCATAGACCACAAGCAATACATTTTTCTGGTATTATCGATACTTTCATAGTATCATTTTAATATGATTTCGGTTATTTAACAAGGGGGAAAATCATGGCTAATGAACCATGGGAAGAAAAGATTGTGAATGAAGACAAGGAGACAAGATCACGTAAGTCAAGAGGGCCACTACTTAGTACACCTTGGTTAACTGCTCTTTTAAGTGTTTTCTTCGTTATCATTGTTGGTATATTATTTATTTTCTTCTATACATCAAATAGTGGTGGTGATAAACAAACAGAGACTAGCGGCTTCTATGGAGCTTCTGTATCTAAATCAAAGGAAGCTTCTAAGGCATCAAAAGATGCAAAAGCTTCTACAAAAAAGGATAGTACAGAAGAGTCAAGTAGTGACAAAACAACTGATTCGTCAACTGAAACAAGTTCAAGTTCAGATGCAAAAACTGGAGAAACAATTGTCGTCCTTCAAGGTGAAGGGGTGGCAGCGATTGCAGCTAGAGCAGGAATAAGTGTTGAGCAACTTCAGGCCTTAAATCCTGATCATATGACTCAGGGATACTGGTATGCTAATCCTGGTGACGCTGTCATCATTAAATAATTAATATATAAGAGGACATAATGAAAGCTATTAGAATTGCTATCGACGGTCCAGCATCAAGTGGTAAAAGTACAGTGGCCAAGATTATCGCAAAAAATCTTGGCTTTACTTATTTGGACACAGGTGCTATGTATCGTTGTGCGACATATATTGCATTAAAACATAACTATACTGAAAATGATGTTGATGACATTTTAAATGAATTATCTAAAAACCCAATTTCATTTAAAAAGTCTGATGATGGAAGTCAACTCGTTTTTTTAGGTAACCGAGATGTTTCCTTAGCTATCCGTCAAAACGATGTGACTAATAATGTCTCATGGGTATCTGCTATCGCTGAGATTCGAGAAGAATTAGTGGCTCAACAAAGGCGAATTGCCAAAAATGGAGCGATTATCATGGATGGTCGTGATATTGGAACAGTCGTTTTACCGGATGCTGAATTAAAAATCTTTTTAATTGCTTCTGTAGATGAACGAGCTCAAAGACGTTATAAAGAAAATATTGAAAAAGGGATTTCAAGTGACTTAGAAACCCTAAAAGAAGAAATTGCTGCTAGAGACTTCAAAGATAGTAACCGCAAGGTATCACCCTTAAAAGCTGCGGACGATGCTATCATTTTTGATACAACTGGAATTGATATTGCTGGAGTTGTATCATTTATTCAAGAAAAAGCAGAAAAAATGATTGACATGGTCTAATGACTGTGGTAAGATAGTGACAATGAGAAAAGCAGAAGTGAGAGCTTCTCGCCTTGCGACTTAGGTTGTCTGGCCCAACATGATAAATTCCAATAGGATATTATGTGAGTGGGCTTGATTTATCAAGTCCGCTTTCGTTTTTCTCTAAAAAAATAAAGAGGTGAAGGTCATAGCTAAAAAGGATCTATTCATTAACGATGAAATTCGTGTTCGCGAAGTTCGTCTAGTCGGTCTAGAAGGTGAACAATTAGGTATTAAACCATTATCTGAAGCACAAGCGATTGCTGATTCTGCTAATGTTGATTTGGTTTTAATCCAGCCACAAGCTGTTCCTCCAGTTGCCAAAATCATGGACTATGGAAAGTTCAAATTTGAGTTTCAAAAGAAACAAAAAGAACAACGCAAAAAACAAAGTGTTGTTACTGTTAAGGAAGTACGTTTAAGTCCTGTTATTGATAAGGGTGACTTTGAAACAAAACTCCGTAACGGCCGTAAATTCCTTGAAAAAGGAAATAAGGTTAAAGTTTCGATTCGCTTCAAAGGGCGTATGATTACTCATAAAGAGATTGGTGCAAAGGTTCTAGCTGAATTTGCTGAAGCTACTCAAGATATCGCTATCATTGAGCAAAGAGCAAAAATGGATGGACGCCAAATGTTTATGCAACTTGCACCAATTTCCGACAAAAAATAATTGTCAAAAGATTTTAAGATTTACTAGAGGAGAATACAAAAATGCCAAAACAAAAAACACACCGCGCATCAGCTAAACGTTTTAAACGTACAGGTTCTGGTGGTTTGAAACGCTTCCGTGCTTTTACATCACACCGTTTCCACGGAAAAACTAAAAAACAACGTCGTCATCTTCGTAAAGCTACTATGGTAAGTAGCGGAGATTTCAAACGTATTAAAGCAATGCTTACTGGTCTTAAATAAGAGACCCTAAAGATAAGCATTTACTAGAATTATTAGAACTATTTGGAGGAATTATAAATGGCTCGTGTTAAAGGTGGAGTTGTTTCACGTAAACGTCGTAAACGTATTTTAAAATTAGCAAAAGGTTACTATGGAGCAAAACATATCTTGTTCCGTACTGCAAAAGAACAAGTAATGAATTCTTATTACTATGCATACCGTGACCGTCGTCAAAAGAAACGTGATTTCCGTAAATTATGGATCACACGTATCAATGCGGCAGCTCGTATGAATGGTTTATCATACTCACAATTAATGCACGGTTTAAAACTTGCTGAAATAGAAGTTAACCGTAAAATGCTTGCTGATTTAGCAGTAACTGATGCAGCTGGATTTACAGCTCTTGCTGATGCAGCAAAAGCAAAATTAGGTAAATAATAAAAAAACGCTAGTCCTCGTGATTAGCGTTTTTCGTACACTTATGGAAAATAATATGTCCAAAGAAAAGACGCTATCCTAAACGAGAGCGTCTTTTTCTAATCTGTTAATTTGTTTTCTTTTCTTGGCTTGAACTAGAACTAGAACTACTTGTCGAAGAAGAGCTGGTTTCATCTTCTTTTGGATTAAGTTCTAAATATGAAGGTGCTTTGAAAAGTTTTGTAGTGCCTTTATTCCCATTCTTACTATAGAGACTTGTCGATTTATCACCGAGTTTTTTCTCAATTGCCTTCATTTGTTTCAATTGATGGGTGTAATCATAAAGGGTTGCATCATTCTTTTTAAGACCGTTATCTGTATTGAAGCGAAGTAAATCACCAGTTTGAACAGCGTCACTAACGGCCAGTTGTCGAGTGATTTCATCTCGAATCAGTTTGTTTTTTTCAATAGTCATTTCATCAGGATTTGTTATCTCAATTCCTGACTTAGTATTGAAAAGACGGCCACCATAGTTTGTATATTCAGGAGTCATATAAGTTCCTGATGTTCTTTGTGCGACAATTTGCTTATTCTGAGGAGATAGCAAGTCTTGTCCTAGTTGGATATAGTTGGATGTGTCAACCCCTAATACGTGTAATAAGGTAGGTAAGGCGTCGATTTCACCACCAAAGGTCTCTTTGATGCCACCGCCATTAAAACCAGGCACATGAATCATATAAGGGACGCGTTGCAACATGGCGTTATCATACTCTGACCAGGTTTCGGGATCTTTTCCAAGAAGTTCAGCAAGACTTGTGTTTCTTGAATTAGAGATACCGTAGTGGTCGCCATACATAACGATAATGGAATTATCATATAAACCAGATGCTTTTAAATAGTCAAAGAATGACTTGATTGAGGCATCAAGGTAATTAGCCGTAGCGAAGTAACCATTGATGGTTTCATCATCCGTTTCGGCTAATGGGAACCCTTCTTCATCCTTTTCACCTTTCAAACTCGTGTAAGGGTAGTGGTTACTAACGGTAATAAATTTAGTATAGAATGGCTGTTGCATTCTTTCGAGATATTTGATGGAATCTTTGAACATGTATTTGTCGTTGAGACCATATTGAAATGAATTGGTATCAGTTTGTTTTTGGAAGTATGAGGAGTCAAAGAAATAATTGTACCCCCATTGTTTGTAAGCATTGTTACGGTTCCAGAAAGTTCCTACATTACCGTGGAAGACAGCACTTGAATAGTCTCCATTTTGTTTTAAGATTGTAGGTGTAGCAAACTGAGTGTTGTCACCACCATAGTTAACCATGAAAGAACCTGAATTGAGACCAAATAATGAATTTTCCATCATGGTTTCTGCATCAGATGTTTTTCCAGCCTTTACTTGGTGGAAAAAGTTTGAAAAGGCAATTGTTGAATTGGAGTGGTAAAGTGAGTTTAAGAACGGTGTAACTTCGTATTCTTTATCCTCAGATTTTAATTTATAATCAATAATAAATTGTTGGAAACTTTCTAAGTGAATAACGATTACGTTCTTTCCTTTAGCGATTCCAAAGTATTTAGGGTCAGGAGCAGCGTAATGACTTTTGACGTAATTTTTGACATCAACTAATTCTTCAGCTGTTGCCCCGTTCCGTTCTTTTTGAGCTTGATATGTTTGATTACCACTATACATGGTAAAAGCTGGTAATCCCAATGCCCTTACAATATAAGTATTTGAAAAACCACGTGTTAACAATTCTGGTCGGTCGATCTCTGCCAAGAAGAGGTTGGCCGACATCATTAAGAAGGAAAGGGCAGATACGGCAAAAGCTGCACGTTTATTAAATGGTCTTGAATCTGTTTTGAATTTTTTACTTACTTTTAAGGCAATAAAGACAATAAAGTCAAAAATAAAAATTATATCCCAAACTCTTACTAAATTTAGAGCTGAATCCCCTAAACCAGCAGAAACCTTACTTGAAGCTAACATGGCTGATACGGTAATAAAGTCAGAAAACTCTCTATAGTAAATAGCATTAGAGATAAGTAATAAGTTAAGCAAGATGTAAATAATCCAAGCCACTAAATAAAAAGTTTTAGTATTCTTTATATAAAGTGCAAGTCCCAATAGTAATAAAGCTAAAGGGACAGGATTAATAAGCGATAAAAAGACTTGATAGAGATTTCCTAAATCAAGTGAAAAATCCATTTGATATGCCCATATGGTTTTTATCCAGTAAGCAATAAGCAGCGTCAGGATAAAGCCTAGCCTGGTACTGGTAAATTTTGATATGATATTTTTAAATGTTGTCACTGAAGAAACTTCCTCATTCATTTTTTTCCTAAAGATAAAATCTCAAAGTAAATTATATCAAAAAAAAGATGGTTGTGCTCGCTATAAGTTTAAATTTAGTAGGAATTTTTAGGAGATTTTGATATAATAGAGTCTATGAATAAACTCTATATTAATTCTTTTGTTGAAAAAAAGATTGCTTCCGGGGTTCAATTATTAGAGGAAAATGATTTTAGAAATCTTAAAATCACTGATCAATTTGTAGAATTATATTCCAAATCTAATAAAAAAATCGGAACAGCATACCTTTCAAATCAACATAAAGGAATTGGCTGGTTTTTAGGGTCTAATATTATCGTTGATAGTGCCTATTTTAATCGATTATTTACCCAAGCCAAAGAAAAAAGATATTCTTATTTTCAGTCAGACACTACGTCAGCTTTTCGAATTTTTAATCAAGAGGGAGATTTCTTTGGTGGTTTAACCATTGATTTGTATAATGAATATGCCCTTTTTACATGGTACAATACTTTTGTTTATTCCATAAAAAATCAAATTATTGATGCCTTTAAGTCAGTTTATCCTGAAGTTAAAGGTGCCTATGAAAAAATTCGATTTAAAGGACATTCATTTGAGTCGGCACATTTATTTGGACTTGAAGCCCCAGAAACATTTATCGTTAAAGAGAATGGTGTCAATTATCAAGTTTTTCTGAACGATGGCTTGATGACAGGTATTTTTCTAGACCAACATGATGTCAGGAAGACTCTCGTTAATGGCTTAGCTAAAAATAAAACCCTATTAAATATGTTTTCTTATACAGCAGCCTTTTCTGTAGCAGCAGCAATTGGTGGTGCTAAAGAAACCAGATCAGTTGATTTAGCAAAAAGATCTCGAGAATTATCACAAGCTCATTTTATCGCAAATAATTTGGATTTAGATAATCATTATTTCCATGTAATGGATGTTTTTGAGTATTTTAAATATGCTAAACGAAAACAATTAAATTTTGATATAATAGTAATTGATCCACCAAGTTTTGCCCGCAATAAAAAGCAAACTTTTTCTGTTCAGAAGGATTATCATCGACTTATTTCTGATGCTTTAGCCATCTTGAATCCCGGCGGTACCATTATTTCCTCAACAAATGCGGCTAATATGACGGTGTCCCAATTCAAAACAGAAATTGAGAAAGGCTTTGAAGGACATAGTATTTTAGAAATGACCCTAAAACAGCTTCCCAAAGATTTTCTAACGAATAAAGCAGATGAAAGAAGTAATTATTTAAAAGTATTTACAATAAAGGTAAAAAAATGAAAATAGTAGCTCCAATAATGCCGACAAGTTTTGAAGAAGCACAGTCGATAGACGTCTCTAAATATGATGGGGTTGATATCATAGAATGGCGTGCCGATTTCCTTCCAAAGGATGAAGTGATTACAGTTGCACCTGCCATCTTTGAGAAGTTTGCTGGTAGAGAAATCATTTTTACACTAAGAACAAAACCTGAAGGTGGAAAAATTGATTTAAGTGACCAAGAGTATCTTGATCTCATTAATGAAATTAACACTATTTATAACCCTGATTTTATCGATTTTGAATATTTCACTCATAAGTCAGTTTTTGGACAAATGCTAGATTTTCCAAATTTAGTCTTGTCATATCATAACTTCGAAGAGACTCCTGAAAATCTGATGGAATCATTTTCTGAGTTGACAAAATTAGCACCAAGGGTTGTTAAGATTGCTGTTATGCCTAAAAGCGAACAAGATGTTTTAAATGTCATGAACTTCACTCGTGGCTTTAAAGCTTTAAATCCAGAGCAAACATATGCTACCATGTCAATGGGTAATCTAGGTCGAATTTCACGTATTGCTGGTGATATTATTGGCTCAGCTTGGACATTTGTTGCTGTTGATGATGCCTCAGCACCTGGCCAAGTTTCTTTGGCTGATATGAAAAAAATAATTTCAGTACTTGAAGCTGATTAATGATGAATTCAACATAACATTATTCTAAACTTATTAGGGTAATGTTTTTCTTTATCTGAAGGAGAAAGAGAAATGAGATTTTTAACTGCAGGTGAATCCCATGGACAAGAATTAACGGCAATCATAGAGGGATTTCCAGCCGGTGTTAGGATAAATCAGGACGACATTAATAAAGAACTGAAAAGACGGCAAGGTGGCTACGGTCGTGGTGGTCGCATGGCTATTGAGTCGGATAAGGTTATTATTACTTCTGGTATAAGGCATGGTCAAACAACTGGTGCACCAATTGCTTTCAAGATTATAAATATTGATCACCAAAAGTGGATTGATATTATGGCGACTGAAGAAGTTGATGAGGCACTTAAAAAGAAACGTCGAGTCCATCAACCTAGGCCTGGTCATGCCGATTTAGTTGGAGGCATTAAATATCATTACGCTGATTTACGAAATTCTTTAGAGCGGTCTTCTGCGCGTGAGACTGCAATTAGGGTAGCAATTGGTGCCTTTGCTAAAATCCTTTTGAAGGAAATTGGAGTTGTCTTTTGTAATCATGTCATCAATTTTGGTGGTCACTGGGTTAAGATTCCTGAGAATATAAGTATCGAAGAAATTACAAGTAAAGCACAATTATCAGAACTATCTATCGCAAATCCTCAACAAGAAGTTGAAATCAAAGCATATATTGATCAAATCAAAAAAGATGGTGATACTTTAGGTGGTATTGTTGAAACCATTGTTACTGGACTACCAGCTGGTATCGGTTCTTTTGTTCATTGGGACCGGAAATTAGATGGTAAATTAGCTCAAGCCGTTTTGTCTATCAATGCTTTTAAAGGTGTTGAATTTGGAATGGGATTTGACATGGCTAATCATAAAGGTTCAGAAGTAATGGATCCAATTGTTTGGAATGAAGAAGAGGGTTATCGGAGATCGAGTAATCATCTTGGAGGTTTTGAAGGTGGTGTTACAAATGGAGAACCCATCATCATTAAAGGGGTTATGAAACCCATTCCGACACTTTATAAGCCATTAATGTCAGTAGATGTCGATAATCATCGCCCCTTTAAAGCTACTGTCGAGCGGTCTGATCCGACGGCACTTCCGGCAGCAGGAGTTGTTATGGAAAATGTTGTTGCCACAATTATTGCACAAGAGATTCTTGATCAATTTCCAGCAGACCACCTATCTGACTTAAAAAGATCTTTTGAAGCATATATTGCTCATACAAAAAGTTATTAAAGGCAGAATTAATAGCATTGTGTTAAGATAGAAGTGATAAAAAATAAAGGAGAAAACTTAATGTCTCAAGAAATTTACGATTACGCTAACCAATTGGAAAGAGCTATTAGAAACCTTTCTGAATACAAAAAAGTTGAAGAGGCAAAAGTTGCCATCAAAGAAGATGAGCAAGCTAATCAATTATTTGATCAATTCGTAGCTATGCAAGAAAAACTTCAAGCTATGATGCAGAGTGGTCAAATGCCTTCTGCTGAGGAACAAACTGAAATTCAAGAATTGAGTCAAAAAATTGAAGGGGATTCCCTCTTAAAAGCCTATTTCGATGCCCAACAAGCACTTTCGATCTACGTTAGTGATATTGAGCGTATTGTCTTTGCACCTCTTAAAGATTTAATTTAATAGTAGTTAGACGAGTTTGAGGTGTTGCAGATGACAAGAAAAATTGGAATCATTGGCATGGGACATGTGGGTTCAACGGTTGCGCACGGTTTAATTGCACAAGGTCTTTTTGATGAATATGTTTTGATAGATACAAATGTTGAAAAAGTTGAAGCGGATGTTATTGATTTTCGTGATTCTATGGCTAATATCAATCAGCATGCTCTTATCAAGGTTAATGACTATCAAGCCTTAGCCGATGCGGAGATTATTATTTCAGCACTTGGAAATATTGCCCTTCAAGATAATCCTAACGCTGACCGCTTTGCAGAATTATCTTTTACTTCTAAAGAAGTGAAGAAAGTTTCTGAAAAGCTTAAAGATGTAGGTTTTTCAGGAATTATTATTGCTATTACAAATCCTGTTGATACGATCACTAGTCTTTATCAGTCTTATACAGGACTTCCAAAAGAGTCCGTAATCGGTACTGGTACCTTACTTGATACTGCTAGAATGAAAAGAGCAGTAGCTGAAAAGTTTGCTATTGATCCTAGAAGTGTATATGGTTATAATTTAGGTGAGCATGGCAATTCACAATTTACTGCTTGGAGTCAAGTGAAAATAAAAGGTAAACCAATCCATCAATTGGCTAGTGAAGAAGAATTGGCAGCCTTGACAGAGGAATCTATTAAGGGTGGTCATCGTGTTTTCTTCGGAAAGAAATATACAAGTTATGGAATAGCCAGCTCAGCAATCCGATTAGCTTTGGCTGTTGTTTCCGATAGTCATGAAGAACTAGCTGTGTCTCATTACAATTCTACATATGATACTTATTTATCGACTCCAGCAATCATTGGTCGTCAGGGAGTTATTGAAGCCATTCATTTATATTTAAATGAAGAAGAAGAATTTAAGTTAAAAAAATCCGCAGATTATATCAAAAGTAAGGTTAAAGATACCTTATAGTTTAAAACCATTTTCATTGAAAATGGTTTTTTGAAGCAATTCCTTGAGCGTCATTTTGAATTATGTTACATTTAGAACAAGAAATCGAGGTAAATAAAATGAATTCATACGATTATATTGTCATTGGTGGAGGGAGTGCTGGAATTGCATCTGCTAATCGTGCGGCTATCCATGGTGCCAGAGTTTTATTAATTGAAGCCGACTTAGTTGGTGGGACTTGCGTTAATTTAGGTTGTGTTCCCAAAAAGGTGATGTGGTACGGTGCTCAAGTAGCTGACACCTTAAACACTTATGCTCAAGATTATGGCTTTGATATTGAGCAAAAATCTTTTGATTTTGCTACCCTAAAGGCTAATCGTCAAGCATATATTGATCGCATTCATGCATCTTATCAGAGAGGCTTTCAAAATAATGGTGTTGAATTTTTGGAAGGTTACGCAACTTTTCTTGACAAGCATCATGTTCAAGTTGCTGACCAAGTCTATTCGGCAGAACATATCCTGATTGCTACTGGTGGACATCCAGTGATTCCTGACCTTCCTGGGGCTAATTATGGCATTACTTCGGATGGTTTCTTTGATTTAGACCAAGTTCCGGAGCGGACCGCCATTGTGGGAGCTGGTTATATTGCCGTTGAAATTGCTGGTGTTTTAAATGCTTTAGGTTCAGAAACGCATTTACTAGTTCGACATGATCGTCCATTACGTGAATTTGATAAAGATATCGTGGCTAGTTTAGTGGAAGAAATGGCTAATACTGGTCTTGATTTAATGACTGAGGCCCACGTCAAATCTGTTACTAAAAATTCTGATCAGTCTTTGACCATTCTCCTAAAAGACGGGAAAACTTTGGAAGTTGATCAACTGATTTGGGCTATTGGTCGCAAGCCAAATACAACAGGTTTTGGTCTTGAGAATTTGGGATTAGAAATGACTGAAGCAGGGTATATTAAAACGGATGCTTACGAGAATACGTCAGTATCTGGTATTTACGCTGTGGGTGATATAAATGGGAAATTAGCCTTGACTCCTGTTGCTGTGGCGGCTGGTCGTCGTCTGTCGGAGCGTCTTTTCAATGGTAAGACGCATGAAAAATTGGATTATGACAATGTTGCGACAGTTATTTTTAGTCATCCGGCCATTGGTTCAATTGGTCTAAGTGAGGAAGCTGCGATCTCCAAATATGGGGAGGATAAGGTGAAAACTTATCAATCAACTTTCACATCCATGTATACAGCTGTGACTAGTCACCGTCAAGTTTGCAAAATGAAGTTAGTAACAATGGGTCCAGAGGAAAAAATTGTCGGTCTCCATGGTATTGGTTATGGGGTTGACGAAATGATTCAAGGTTTCGCCGTTGCTATTAAAATGGGAGCGACTAAGGCTGATTTTGATAATACCGTTGCCATTCACCCAACTGGTGCTGAAGAATTTGTGACCATGAGATAAGAAAAAAAGTCTGAGATTTTTCTCAGGCTTTTATGGTGTCGTATTGGTTTGTGCATTGCTACTAGAATCTGTCGCTGGAGTTGTGCTGGTACTTGTATCAGTATTAGCTGCAGGATTTTCCGATGAAGAACTGTTTTGTGCATCGCTACTTTCTTGGGGAATAGCTGAGCTGGAACTTGAGCTCGTATCAGTATTACTATCTTGTTTTGAAGAATCCTTTTCGATAATTTTAACAATAGTAGAAGTAGAACTGTCAGAATTATCTTTTTTACTTTCAGTTTCAGGATGTAGCACTTTAGAAATAGTGATGGTAGCTACAATGATACTCAAGATTGAACCAACTAAAGCCAAGGTTTTTTGCAAAGCTGTTAAGCCAGTCTTGATATGTTTACCTGGTGACAAAGTGTTTTTACTTGCTGTTGATTTGTTTTTACGGGAATATTGTGAACTCATGATTTCTCCTTAATTCTGCTTAAACAGTTAGCATTTTTAAATTTTAAGTCGAATGCTAAAAAGTTTCACTTATTAGTATAAGCTTGATGATAAGGTAAGTCAATTATTTACCATAGCTCTGCCATCTCACGCCAACCGATGGATAGGGTTTTAAAAGCAAATACTAGAATTATCATTCTTTTTCATTTATAGTAATTTGTGTTAGAATAGAGTATTGAAAAAATTGAAGGTGAAAAATGATTTATTTTGATAACTCGGCTACTACAATTCCCTATCCAGAGGTTTTGCGTACCTATCAGGAAGTAGCTAGTAAAATTTATGGTAATCCCTCAAGCCTTCATCGCTTAGGGTCAAATGCTAGTCGGATACTAAAAGCGTCGCGTCAGCAAATTGCGCAGCTCTTAAACTGCCAAGAAAGTGAGATTTACTTTACTTCCGGCGGTACAGAAAGTGATAACTGGGCTTTAAAAGGGACTGCTTTTGAGAAGCGTGCTTTTGGCAAGCATATTATTGTGTCTGAAATTGAGCATCCTGCCATCAAAGAGACTGCCAAATGGTTGTCCAGTCAAGGATTTGATATTTCTTATGCGCCCGTTACTGATAAAGGATTCGTTGACCTTGAAAAACTTGGCGCTTTGATTCGTCAAGATACTATTTTAGTGTCAATTATGGCAGTAAACAATGAAATTGGTGCTATTCAACCAATCAAGGCCATTTCACAATTATTAGCTGATAAACCCGGTGTAACTTTCCATGTTGATGCTGTTCAAGCAATAGGAAAAGTGGCTTTAGAAGAGTTTATGACTGAGCGCGTGGATTTAGCCTCTTTTTCTGGGCATAAATTTCACTCGGTTAGAGGCGTTGGCATTCTTTATAAAAAATCTGGAAAACATATCACACCATTATTGCATGGTGGTGGCCAAGAAAGTGACCATAGATCAACAACAGAAAATCTTGCGGCTATCGCAAGTATGGCTAAGGCCTTAAGAATGACACGAGAAAAAGAAGAAGCGTCAAACCAACGGATTGCTAAGATGAAAGAACTCATTTATCAAGCTCTCCTAACTTATGATGATGTTCAAATCTTTTCTAGTCAAGAATCTTTTGCACCAAACATTTTAACATTTGGTATTAAAGGTGTTCGTGGAGAAGTCTTAGTCCATGCTTTTGAAGATCATGATATTTACATTTCAACGACAAGTGCCTGTTCATCAAAAGCAGGAAAACCAGCAGGGACACTCATTGCTATGGGAGTTCCAGTCAAAGATGCACAGACAGCTGTGAGAATCAGTCTTGATGATGACAATAACATGGCCGAAATTGAGCAATTTCTAACGATTTTTAAACTCATCTACCAAAAAACACAGAAAGTAAGATAAAATGCAATATTCAGAAATTATGGTTCGCCATGGTGAACTTTCAACTAAAGGCAAAAACCGTATGCGTTTCATTAATAAATTGAAAAGCAATATTCAAGATGTTTTGAGTCCTTTTCCACAAGTAACTGTTCGCTCAGACCGTGACCGGACACATGTCTACTTAAACGGTGCAGACTATCAACCAGTTGTAGAGGCTTTGAAATTAGTTTTTGGTATTCAAGCCTTATCACCGGTTTATAAGGTTGAAAAAAATGTCGAAGTACTTAAAAGCTCTGTTCAAGAAATCATGCAGTCCTTGTACAAAGAAGGTATGACCTTTAAAATTTCTAGTAAACGGAGTGACCACCAATTTGAATTAGATAGCCGTGATTTAAATTTAACTTTGGGAAATGCTGTTTTTGATGTTTTACCTCATATCAAAGCTCAAATGAAACAACCTGATGTCAATTTGCAAGTTGAAATTCGTGATGAGGCGGCCTATTTATCTTATGAAAATATTAAAGGTGCAGGTGGTTTACCAGTTGGAACATCAGGAAAAGGCATGCTCATGTTATCTGGGGGAATTGATTCACCAGTAGCAGGTTACTTGGCCTTAAAACGTGGTGTTGATATTGAAGCAGTTCATTTTGCTAGTCCTCCTTATACAAGTCCCGGAGCTTTGGAAAAAGCCAAGGATTTAACCAGACGGTTGACACGTTTTGGTGGTAACATTCAATTTATCGAAGTTCCTTTTACAGAGATTCAAGAAGAGATTAAAGAAAAAGCACCAGAAGCTTATTTAATGACCTTGACGCGACGGTTCATGATGCGAATTACAGATGCCATCCGTCAATCGCGAAATGGTTTAGTCATCATTAATGGTGAAAGCCTTGGTCAAGTTGCCAGTCAAACACTTGAGAGTATGCAAGCTATCAATGCTGTCACTTCCACACCTATAATTAGACCAGTGGTTACAATGGATAAATTAGAAATCATTGACATTGCCGAAAAAATCAATACCTTTGACATTTCCATTCAACCATTTGAAGATTGTTGTACCATATTTGCTCCAGATAGACCAAAAACAAATCCTAAAATTAAAAATGTTGAACAATATGAAAAACGTTTTGATATTGAGGGATTAGTTCAAAGAGCTGTCGCAGGTATTATCGTTTCTGAAATCACTCCTGTTGATGATAGTGATGCCATTGAAGAATTAATTGAAGATATTTTATAAAAAGATTTCCTAGGAAATCTTTTTTGTCTATAAGATATTTATTAAAAAATGGTATAATAATGAAAAGAGGAGGAGCTGTCATGACAATTAAACGGAACTATTTTAAACTGATAACCTCGATTATAAGTTTAATTCTTGCCATCTTAATTTTTGCCCTAATTTATGATTTTTTAGGTTTCCATAAACATGAAGCCCAAACGAAATCGAAAAGTGAAGTGACTCATACAGCCCGAGTCGTCGCTAATGGTGATATCTTGTTACATGATGTCCTTTACGAAAGTGCTGAAGTCAGTCCCAATAAATATGATTTTACTCCCTATTTTGAATATGTTAAAGACAGAATCAGTCAAGCAGATTTGGCTATTGGCGATTATGAAGGAACCATCAGTCCTGATTACCCACTTGCAGGATATCCTCTTTTCAATGCCCCAAAAGAAATTGCTCGAGACATTAAGGCAACTGGGTATGATGTGGTAGATATTGCACATAATCATATTTTGGATTCTGGTCTAGAAGGTGCATTAAATACTAAAGAAACTTTTAAAAAATTAGGCATTGATTCAATTGGGATTTATGAAAAAAATCGTAAAACGGAACCATTTTTAATAAAAGAAGTCAATGGCATTAAAATAGCAATCCTTGGCTATGTATATGGCTATAATGCATGGAAGCAATTTAAGTTCTGATCAATTTGAAAAACATATGTCAGATTTTGATCAAAAAAAAATGAAAGCCGAAATCAAAGAAGCTGAGAAAAAAGCTGATATTACAATCGTAATGCCTCAAATGGGTGTTGAATATGCCTTAAAGCCTAATGAAGAACAAAAGGAATTATACCGTTCTATGGTTGATTGGGGGGCAGATGTAGTTCTTGGTGGACATCCCCATGTTGTCGAACCTGCTGAGACATTAAAAAAGGTAATGAGAAAAAATTTATAATCTATTCTATGGGGAATTTCATTTCAAATCAACGCTTAGAGACTTTGGATGACATTTGGACAGAACGTGGACTCTTAATGGATTTGACTTTTGAGAAAAAAGGTAAAGTCACCAGAATAAAAACGGTTAAGGCACACCCTACTTTAGTACTAGCTAAACCCAAAGGGACAACTGGCAGAAGTGGTTTTGACTTATATAACTACCGTACCTTGGTTTTAGAAGATTTTATTAAGGGAGGAAAATACCGAGCTAAAATCGATGAAGAAACTCAGGGAAAAGTTGATACAGCCTATAAAGAAATGAATGAGCATGTCAATTTAAAATGGTAAAATAATAGAAATCACTTGCTTAATTCAAAAAGAGTGCTATAATAGTAATGTTGACTAAATGCACATCCTGTGCAACCGCGCGAAAATCGTTAAAGTAGAGTAATCTCACGATTCCAGGCGAGTCTTCACAGAGGGAAACCTCGTCAAAATATTTATAGGAGGTGCATCATGAGCACATACGCAATCATCAAAACTGGTGGAAAACAAGTTAAAGTTGAAGTAGGTCAAGCAATCTACGTTGAGAAAATTGACGCAGAAGCTGGAGCAGAAGTAACTTTTAACGAAGTTGTTCTTGTAGGTGGTGACAAAACTGTAGTTGGTACTCCAGTTGTTGAAGGAGCTACTGTTGTTGGAACTGTTGAAAAACAAGGAAAACAAAAGAAAGTTGTTACTTTCAAATACAAACCTAAAAAAGGTAGTCACCGTAAACAAGGTCATCGTCAACCTTACACTAAAGTTGTCATTGACGCAATCAACGCATAATTTAGTCGCATGATTAAAGCAATTTTTACTCGTCATCCAGATGGTTCTTTAAACAGTGTCACACTGACAGGGCATGCTGGAAGTGGTGAATATGGCTTTGATATTGTCTGCGCATCTGTGAGTACATTGGCTATTAACTTTATTAATTCGCTAGAAATACTAACAAATACTGATGCCGATTTACATGTCGATCAGGTTGAAGGTGGGTACATGAAGATTTCAGTCCCACATGACAATCAGGAGAAGGTTCAATTATTATTTGAATCATTTCTTCTAGGAATGACTAATTTGTCTGAAAATTCCTCAGAATTTGTCAAAACAAAGGTCATCTAAATTTAATTTAAGAGAGGAAACAACATTATGTTAAAAATGAATCTTGCTAACTTGCAACTTTTCGCCCACAAAAAAGGTGGAGGTTCTACATCAAACGGACGTGATTCACAAGCTAAACGTCTAGGCGCTAAAGCTGCTGACGGACAAACTGTATCAGGTGGTTCAATTCTTTTCCGTCAACGCGGAACTCATATCTATCCAGGCGTAAACGTTGGCCGTGGTGGAGATGACACACTTTTCGCTAAAGTTGAAGGTGTGGTACGTTTCGAACGTAAAGGTCGCGACAAACGTCAAGTATCTGTATACCCAGTTGCTAAATAATTTTGAAATAGAACTCTCTGCTCGTCAGAGAGTTTTTCTTTATGCTTTTGAGAATAGCAGAGCTGAGCTCATATGTGGTTATGGCACCTCAGCAAGTTTAACGCGCACTGTCCTTCCAAATAGGTGCGGTAAAATCGGTTTTTGTGGTATAATAACTCTTACAGGAAAAAGGATTGATTTATGAATATACAACAATTACGCTATGTCGTCGCCATAGCAAATAACGGAACATTTCGTGAAGCTGCAAGTAAATTATATGTCAGCCAACCAAGTTTGTCGGTGTCAATCAAAGACTTGGAAGAAGAATTAAATTTTAAAATTTTTAATCGGACAACTACAGGAACGGTCTTAACAACACAAGGTTTAGTCTTTTATGAAAAAGCCTTAGAAGTGGTTAAATGTTTTGATTCCTTTGAAAAACAATTTTCAGAATCTGAATTTGACCAAAATGAGTTTTCAGTTGCCAGTCAACATTATGATTTCTTAGCACCAATCATCACTGAATTTGCGGAAAAGAACAGTCAAAATAAGCGTCTTCGTTTATTTGAAACAACCACGATTCAAATTCTAGATGAAGTGGCACAAGGGAATAGTGAAATTGGTATTATCTATTTAAATCTGCAAAATCGTAAGGGTCTCTATCAAAGAATGGAAAAACTAGGCTTGGAATATCAGGAATTAGATAGCTTCCAAACCCATGTTTATTTAGGAGAGAACCATCCACTAGCTAAAAAAGAAAGTGTTAAGATAACTGAATTAGAAGGTTATCCAGTGGTCAAGTTTACTCAGGAAAAAGACGAGTATCTTTATTATTCAGAGAACTTCGTTAATACCAATGAAACAGACATTACTTACTATGTCACAGACCGGGCAACCTTAAATGGCATTCTTGAAAGAACGGAAGCTTTTGCGACAGGTTCGGGTTATATTGACCAAGAGTCAGTTAATGCCATTAAAGTCATACCCGTTGAAGACCATTTAGAAAATAAAATGGTCTATGTCAAACGCCAAGATCGCAATCTCACACCATCAGCCTTAACATTTATCACCTTACTGAAGGAATACTTGGAATCTTATTGTCAGAAAGAGAAAGCATGAAAGCATTAAAATTACTCTTTGTCTCAAGCCTCCTCATTATTCTGGATCAAGCCAGCAAATGGTGGATCGTCAAAGAAATCCCATTAGGGGAAGTTAGACCATTTATACCTGGACTTTTTAGTCTGACTTATTTGCAGAATCGCGGAGCTGCCTTTTCCATTTTACAAAACCAACAATGGTTTTTTACCCTGATGACAATTGCTATCATCGGCGCTGCTATTATATATTATTTTAAATCTAAAAGCATAACATTACTGAAAGAAATAGCCTTGCTATTGATTATTTCAGGTGGCATTGGTAATTTTATAGATCGTTTAAGATTATCATATGTGGTCGATATGGTCCATTTGGATTTTATGAACTTTGCCATTTTTAACGTGGCCGATTCCTACCTCTCAGTAGGTGTCTTATTATTAGTGATTGTCTTTTGGAAGGAAGAATAAGCATGGAATTTACAATAGAAGAAGCTGGCCTTCGATTAGACAAAGCTGTTGCGGATGCAACAGCACTTTCTCGAAGTCAAGCAAATGAGCAAATTAAAAAAGGGCTGGTCCAGGTCAATGGGCAGACAGCCAAAGCCAAATACAATGTTCAACAGGGTGATTTGATAACTTATCAAATGCCCGAAGAGGAAATCCTAGAATACCAAGCGGAAGATCTTCCTATTGAGATTATCTATGAAGATAGTGATCTTGCCATTATCAATAAGGCTCAAGGAATGGTGGTTCATCCATCAGCTGGTCATACCAGTGGAACCTTAGTCAATGCGCTCATGTATCATATCAAGGATTTATCTTCCATTAATGGTGTTGTACGACCTGGCATTGTCCACCGGATTGATAAAGATACCTCTGGTCTTTTAATGGTTGCTAAAAATGATAAGGCTCATCATATTTTAGCTGATGAACTCAAGGCTAAAAAATCTTTACGCAAATATTTAGCTATTGTTCACGGTAATTTACCAAATGATCGTGGCATGATTGAAGCACCAATTGGTCGTAGTGACAAAGACCGGAAAAAACAAGCCGTGAGTGTCAAAGGAAAAGATGCTGTTACACGTTTCAATGTCCTTGAACGCTTCGGTGATTATACATTGCTAGAATTAACATTAGAAACCGGCAGAACCCATCAAATTCGTGTTCACATGGCCTATATTGGTCATCCGGTTGCTGGTGACCCACTTTATGGGCCTCGCAAGACCTTAAAAGGGGCAGGTCAATTCTTACACGCTCAAACTCTTGGCCTGACTCACCCGACCTCGGGTGAATTAATGACCTTTACCGCAGAGCCTCCTGCCCTTTTCTTGAAAAATTTGGAACAGTTACGCAGTCAGGCATCAAACTAAAGGGTCACAATTTTCAAAAAAAGTTACAAAATATCTTGTATTTCAAAATGAATTTTGCTATACTATTAAAAATTTGATATTCCTTTAAAACAGTCCCGTGAGGCTGTCAAGGAGACCAGTCAAGACCGAAGTGTATGCTTTTTCAAGTGTGCCATCATTTTGTGGAATCTCCTTGTTTAAGGAGATTTTTTTTGTATCATTTTGAGGAGGTTAAAATGAAAACTAAAGAAATAGTCGATGATGTGACCATGAAAAGGGCCATCACACGGATAACGTATGAAATAATTGAACGCAATAAGAACTTAGACAATCTGGTTCTTGCAGGAATTAAGACTAGAGGGGTTCATCTGGCACGGCGCATTCAAGCAAGACTTAAAGAATTAGAAGGTATCGATTTACCAATAGGAGAACTTGATACCAAACCTTTTAGAGATGATATGAAAGTGGAAGAGGATACCACATCAATGGCAGTTGATATCACTGGAAAAGATGTTATATTAATTGATGATGTTCTCTACACTGGTCGAACCATCAGAGCGGCAATTGATAATTTGGTTAGTTTGGGAAGACCAGCCCGTGTCAGTTTGGCAGTCCTAGTTGATCGGGGCCACCGTGAACTTCCTATTAGAGCTGACTATGTTGGTAAAAATATTCCAACAAGTAGTGTTGAAGAAATTGTCGTTGAAGTAGTCGAAGTTGATGGTCAAGATCGTGTGACTATTGTCGATCCGTCTTAAGAAAAGGGGAAAAAATGAAAGACGTAATGTATGATGTAGAGGAAATGCCAAAAACAGGAATTCTCTTTGGGTTATCCTTCCAACACTTATTTGCCATGTTTGGAGCGACTGTTTTAGTACCAATCTTGGTTGGTATTGATCCTTCTGTAGCACTACTTTCAAGTGGTTTAGGAACTTTAGCTCACTTATCAGTCACTAAATTTAAAATCCCAGCTTATATGGGTTCAAGTTTTGCTTATATTGCAGCCATGCAAATGCTAATGAAAACTGATGGTATCGGAGCTGTTGCTCAGGGAGCAATAACAGGCGGTTTCGTTTATCTCATCGTAGCACTAGTTGTGAAAGCTATTGGGAATGACTGGATTGACAAAATTCTACCGCCAATCGTAGTTGGACCAATCGTCATGGTTATCGGACTAAGCTTAGCAACAACAGCAGTTAATAGTGTCATGTTAAAAGATGGCAAATACGACCTCATCTACTTATTGATTGGAATGGTAACTTTACTAGCTGTAATCTTCTTCAACGTATACGGTAAAGGTATGGTAGCCATTATCCCAATCCTACTTGGCTTACTCATTGGTTACGTCTTTGCTTTAATTGTCGGAATGGTAACTGGACAAGAAATCATTAACTTCACTCAAGTTGCTCAAGCTAAGTGGTTCAGTGTTCCAAGTGTCTCAATCCCATTCTTATCATACGGATTTAAATTATATCCTAGCGCAATCTTAACAATGGCACCAATCGCCTTTGTAACCATGACAGAACACTTTGGACACGTTATGGTTCTTAACAGCCTTACAAACCGTGACTATTTCAAGGATCCAGGCCTAGACAAAACCCTTACAGGTGATGGATTGGCACAAATTGTTGCTGGTTTCCTAGGTGCCCCCCTGTAACATCATATGGTGAAAACATTGGTGTTATGGCCTTGAACAAAATTTTCTCAGTCTATGTTATCGCTGGTGCCGCAGTCATTGCAGCCCTCCTAAGTTTTGTCGGAAAAATTTCAGCTCTCATCCAATCAATACCATCACCAGTTATTGGTGGTATCTCGGTAGCCCTCTTCGGCGTAATTGCTTCAAGTGGTCTCAAGATACTGATTGAATCAAAAGTAGATATGGATAGTAAGAAAAACCTCCTCATTTCCAGTGTCATTCTTGTATCTGGTATTGGGGGATTAATGTTGCAAGTAAAAGGATTACAAATCTCTGGTGTTGCCTTCTCAACGCTTTTGGGAATTATCCTTTACCAAATCTTACCTGAAAACAAATAACCGTTAACCAAATCTTCATAGATAACAAAGAAAAAGGGGAAATAATATGTCAGTCATCAATAATCAAGTCGTGGTTAGCAATTTAGTATCAATGGAAATGCTAAGCAATGAAGAAGTCTTAGCTTTAATCAAAAGAGGTTCGGAATTTAAAGCAGGTAAAGTTGAACTACCTGACTATTCATCGATTTTCACAACTAATCTCTTCTTTGAAAACTCAACACGGACACATAAATCCTTTGAAGTTGCCGAAAGAAGATTAGGGATGCATGTCATTGATTTTAATACGGATACTAGCTCCGTGAAAAAAGGTGAAACCTTATATGATACAGTCTTGACAATGAGTGCACTCGGAGTTGAAGTTTGTGTCATCCGCCACCCTGAAGTTGATTACTATAAAGAACTGATTGATAGCCCAACCATTACCGCCTCCATTGTCAATGGTGGTGATGGCTCTGGACAACACCCAAGTCAATGTCTGCTTGATTTGATGACTATTTATGAAGAATATGGCCATTTTGATGGCTTAAAAATCTGTATTGCAGGTGATTTAACACACTCTCGCGTTGCTAAATCAAATATGCAAATTTTGAAACGCTTAGGAGCAGAAATTTATTTCGCAGGTCCAGATGAATGGTATTCAGAAGAATTTGAGGCTTATGGACAATATAAAGCCATTGATGACATTATCGAAGACTTAGATGTACTCATGCTCTTACGTGTCCAACATGAACGCCATAATGGCTCAGCTGGTTTTTCAAAAGAAGACTATCACAGAACATTTGGCCTTACTGAAGAACGTTATAGCAAATTAAAAGATTCAGCAATTATCATGCACCCAGCCCCTGTTAACCGTGACGCTGAAATTGCGGACTCGCTTGTAGAAGCCCCTAAAGCAAGAATAGTTGCCCAAATGGAAAATGGCGTATACGTTAGAATGGCAATGTTAGAAGCCATCATGAATGGACGTCAAACGAAGTAAGTATAAACGACTGATAAAGGGGAGCTATGACAAAGAGACTATTAATATTAGAAGATGGAACTGTATTTGAAGGCAAAGCCTTTGGTGCAGATATTGATGTTACAGGCGAAATTGTTTTCAATACAGGAATGACAGGATATCAAGAGTCCATTACCGATCAATCCTATAATGGGCAAATTCTAATATTTACCTTTCCGTTGATTGGAAATTATGGAATTAACAGAGACGACTATGAGTCGATAAATCCGACTTGTAAAGGAGTTGTTGTTTCAGAAGTTAGTCGTCGTGCTAGTAATTGGCGTCAACAAATGACATTAGATCAGTTTCTGAAAAATAAGGGAATCCCTGGGATTTCAGGAATTGATACTAGAGCTTTAACTAAAATGATTAGACGATGCGGAACTATGAAAGCCACCATTGCTGATGATGGGGATAGTATAGAGCATCTACTAGACCAGTTAAAAGCTACTGTTTTGCCAATCAATAATATTGAAATGGTATCAACCAAGTCGGCTTACCCAGCACCCGGAATTGGCAAAAATATTGTACTCGTTGATTTCGGTCTCAAACATTCTATTTTAAGAGAATTTGCGAAACGTCAGTGTCATGTGACAGTAGTTCCTCATACGACAACAGCTGAAGAAATTTGTGAATTAAATCCAGATGGTGTCATGTTATCAAACGGGCCAGGTAATCCTGAAGATTTGCCAAAGGCTTTAACCATGATACAAGGCATTCAAGGTAAATTTCCAATTTTTGGAATTTGTATGGGTCACCAACTTTTTAGTTTAGCTAATGGAGCAAAAACATTTAAGATGTCATTTGGTCATAGAGGCTTTAATCACGCAGTAAGGGAGATTGCCACAGGAAAAATCGATTTCACAAGTCAAAATCATGGCTATGCTGTAGACCGTGAAAGTCTACCAAATTCCCTTTTGGTTACTCATGAAGAGATAAATGATAAGACGGTTGAAGGTTTGAGACATAAACATTATCCAGCTTTTTCTGTTCAGTTTCATCCAGACGCTGCACCAGGACCACACGATTCTTCATACCTTTTTGATGACTTTATCGAGATGATAGATGCATTTAAGATCAAGAAGAACAAGAATTAACTCTTAAGTATATTATAGTTGTAATAAGGAATTCTTTGTATGATAGAAAGGTAGCATGATGCCAAAAAGAACAGATATTTCAAAGATTATGGTCATTGGTTCGGGACCAATTATTATAGGGCAAGCCGCAGAATTTGACTATGCAGGAACACAGGCTTGTCTAGCCTTGAAAGAAGAAGGCTATGAAGTTATTTTAGTTAACTCCAATCCAGCTACAATTATGACAGACAAAGAAATTGCAGATAAGGTTTACATTGAACCCATCACTTTGGAATTTGTAAGTCATATTTTAAGAAAAGAACGCCCAGATGCTATTCTTCCAACTTTAGGTGGGCAAACAGGCTTAAATATGGCAATGCAATTGTCAAAATCGGGCATACTTTCAAGCTTGAACATTGAATTAATGGGAACATCATTGTCAGCTATTGATCAAGCGGAAGATAGAGATTTATTTAAGCAATTGATGGAAGAATTAAAACAACCAATTCCCGAATCTCAAATTGTAACAACCGTTGATGAGGCTCTTGATTTTGCTAAAACAATTGGTTATCCAATAATTGTTCGTCCAGCATTCACACTTGGTGGTACAGGTGGAGGCATGTGCGGAAATGAAAAAGAATTGAGAGAAACAGCAGCTAAAGGCTTAAAGTTATCTCCAGTTACTCAGTGTCTCATTGAGAGATCCATTGCAGGCTATAAAGAAATTGAATATGAAGTAATGCGTGATGCAGCAGATAATGCTTTAGTTGTTTGTAATATGGAAAATTTTGATCCAGTTGGCATTCATACAGGTGATTCAATTGTTTTTGCACCAACACAAACATTATCAGATATTGAAAATCAACATTTACGTGATGCCAGTTTGAGTATTATCAGAGCATTAAAGATCGAAGGTGGATGTAATGTTCAGTTAGCACTGGATCCAAACTCTTTTAATTACTATGTCATTGAAGTAAACCCTCGCGTTTCCCGGTCCTCTGCATTAGCATCAAAAGCAACCGGCTATCCTATTGCCAAGTTAGCTGCTAAAATTGCAGTAGGATTAACTTTAGACGAGATGGTTAACCCTGTAACTGGTACAACTTATGCCATGTTTGAGCCAGCACTTGACTATGTTGTGGCAAAGATTCCTCGTTTTCCTTTTGATAAATTTGAAAATGGCGACCGCAACCTAGGGACCCAAATGAAGGCAACAGGTGAAGTCATGGCAATTGGAAGGAATATTGAAGAGTCTCTTCTAAAAGCTTGTCGATCATTGGAAATAGGGGTCTGTCATAATGAAATGAAAGAATTGACATTGCTTTCTGATGATACGCTTTTAGAAAAAATTGTTCATGCTCAAGATGACCGACTTTTCTATCTATCGGAAGCTATACGTAGAGGTTTTTCGGTTGAAGAACTTAATAACCATACCAAAATTGATCTCTTCTTTCTTGACAAGTTACTACATATATCAGAATTAGAAAATTTACTAAAAGAGAGTAAAGGAAATCTAGATTTATTAAAAGAAGCCAAACGATATGGTTTTTCAGATCAAAAAATCGCTGATTTGTGGCAACTAAATGAAACTGATATCAGGATAATTCGTCGTGAAAACAATATTATTCCTGTTTATAAGATGGTCGATACCTGTGCAGCAGAGTTTACATCTGAGACACCTTATTTCTATTCAACTTATGAATGGGAAAATGAGTCCTTAATTTCTGAAAAAGAATCAATTCTGGTGATTGGTTCAGGTCCTATAAGGATAGGTCAAGGTGTGGAGTTTGACTATGCAACTGTTCACTCTGTAAAAGCGATTCAAGAAGCAGGATTCGAAGCCATCATCATGAATTCAAATCCAGAAACTGTTTCTACAGATTTCTCTGTTTCAGATAAACTTTATTTTGAACCACTAACTTTTGAAGATGTCATGAATGTTATTGAGTTAGAAAAACCAAAAGGAGTGGTACTTCAATTTGGTGGACAAACAGCCATTAATCTAGCTCAAGTCTTGTCCGATACCGGAGTAAGAATTCTAGGAACACAAGTTGATGACTTGGATAGGGCTGAGAATCGCGAACTTTTTGAAAAAGCATTACAAAGCTTGCACATTCCACAGCCACCTGGTCAAACTGCTACCAATGAAGCAGAGGCCTTGCAGGCAGCAACAAAAATTGGTTTTCCGGTATTAGTTCGTCCGTCATATGTGTTGGGGGGACGAGCAATGGAAATTGTTGAAAATAAGTCAGACTTGCAAGCATATATGCGAACAGCGGTAAAAGCGAGTCCGGATCATCCAGTTCTGATTGATTCATATATTCTTGGTAGAGAATGTGAAGTTGATGCCATTTCAGATGGTAAGGATGTCCTTATACCAGGAATTATGGAGCATATTGAACGGGCCGGTGTCCATTCTGGTGATTCGATGGCTGTCTATCCTCCGCAAAATCTTTCAGATGATGTCATCCATACCATAATCGATTATACAAAACGCTTAGCTATTGGATTGAATTGTATAGGCATGATGAATATTCAGTTTGTTATTAAAGATTCTGAAGTTTATGTGATTGAAGTAAACCCACGTGCGAGTAGGACAGTTCCATTTTTGTCAAAAGTTACAAAAATCCCAATGGCTCAGATAGCTACAAAAATCATTTTAGGACAGAACTTAAAAGACCTAGGATATCAAGACGGTCTATATCCTATAGATGATCAAGTTCATGTCAAAGCACCTGTCTTTTCATTTAATAAACTTTCCCAAGTAGATTCTCTGTTGGGACCAGAGATGAAGTCGACTGGTGAAGTTATGGGCTCTGATGTGACTTTAGAAAAGGCATTATATAAGGCTTTTGAAGCAAGTTATCAGCATTTCAATGAGTATGGAAATATTATTTTTACTATTGCTGATGAAGATAAGGAAGAGTCATTTTTATTGGCAAAACGATTTGAAAGCCTAGGTTATCGGATTTTTGCAACTGATGGAACTGCTCAATATTTCACTAATAATGGTTTGCAAGTTGATAAAGTTTCTAAAATTGGAGATAGCCATTTTGATATCCCAAGTTTAATTCGTAAAGATCAGGTTCAAGCTATTATTAACACTGTTGGTAAAAAACGTGTGGCAGACTTTGATGGTCACATTATTAGAAGTTCAGCGGTTGAGAAAGGAATTCCTTTATTTACAGCTTTGGATACAGCTGATGCAATGTTGAAAGTGTTAGAGAGTCGTAGTTTTACAACCCAAGCAATCTAAAAAATGACAGAAATTAGTTTGGATGTAATTTGAAATTAGATATCCAATAAGTAGATATTTATTATTATTATTTTTATTAGAGCCAGAACAAATCTCCGTTCTGGTTTTTTTATTACAAAAGTGTAAGGTCAGCCTTTCTCAAAAACAGTAAAATGAGAATATAGGACATTTTATTAAATTGATTGGAAAAAAATGGGAATTGACTTGACAGACATCCCAAAAGGCTATATACTTGTCTTATATAATTAATACAATACACAAAATGAATAGGAGACCACCATGGCGAGAAGAAAAAAAGGTCAAATGACTAAAAGAACAAAGATGATAATAGCAGGAGCAGTTGTTGCCTCCCTTGTATTAATTGGTGGGATTCTATATTTTCAGCAGCAAAACCAGTTAGCCAATAGTAAAGAGAAAGAATCTTATTCGGCTGTTAATGTTAAAGAAGGAAGTATTTCTTCAACTATTTTGCTTTCTGGCAATGTTAAAGCACTTTCTGAAGAATACATTTATTTTGATCAGGCTAAAGGTAGTGATGCTGAAGTTGTTGTCAAAGTCGGTGATAAAGTAACTGAAGGTCAACAATTGGTCCAATATAACACAACAAATGCTCAAGCGGCTTATGATACAGCAGTACGTCAAATGAATAAAGTCGGTCGTCAAATAAACTATTTACAAACCTACGGTAGCCCTATGTCGGGTCAAATTGCTGAGGCAAGCAGTCCTACAAATGGTCAAGAAGGAGGACAAGCGGTAGCTCAAGCTCCTGTTCAAGAAGCAAATGCTTCATACAGCCAACAGTTACAAGATTTGAACGATGCTTATGCTGATGCTCAAGCAGAAGTCAATAAAGCTCAGGAGGCTTTAAATCAAACGGTAGTTACAAGTAGTCATGATGGAACTGTTGTTGAGGTTAATAACGATGTAGACCCTTCTTCTAAGACGAGTCAGACGCTTGTTCATGTCGTTTCCGAAGGGCAATTACAAGTTAAAGGTAGTTTAACAGAATATGATTTAGCAACGATAAAAGTTGGCCAAGCGGTTAAAATTAAATCCAAAGTTTATACTGATAAGTCTTGGGATGGCAAAATTTCTTACATCTCTAATTATCCTAGTGATAAAAGTGGTTCAGCTGGTGAAGCCGGACAGTCAGCGTCTAGCTCAGCTGCCGCAAGTTATGACTATAAAGTCGATATTACCAGCCCATTAAATCAATTAAAACAGGGATTTACCGTAACTGTTGAAATCCTTAACCAGGATAAACATACTTTGGTTCCTGTCAATGCTAGCTTTAAGGAAAAAGGTAAAAACTATGTTTGGACCTATGATGATGCTAGCTCTAAGGTGACTAAAACAGAGGTAACTTTAGGGAACGCTGACGCTAAAAATCAAGAAATTTTAACTGGACTTAAAGTGGGGCAAATTGTCATTTCTAATCCAGATAAATCTATTAAAGACGGTAAAAAGCTTGAAAGTGTCATCTCTGAAGATACTAATAAAAAGTCTAAGTAAATAGAAACCTGAGGTGAATTTGGGTGACAAAAGAAAAGAAAGAGCTTATTAAATTAGTTAATATCAATAAGACTTATCAAAATGGAGACCAGGAATTAAGGGTTCTTAAGGATATTAATTTACAAGTGAAAGAAGGGGAGTTCCTGGCTATTATGGGGCCTTCTGGTTCAGGTAAATCAACCTTGATGAATATTATTGGCTTGCTTGATCGTCCGACCGAAGGTGACTATTGGTTGAATGGTAATGAAGTGGATCAATTAAGTGACCGTCATTTAGCAAGTGTCAGAAATGCCGAGATTGGCTTTGTTTTCCAACAGTTTTTCCTGCTTTCAAAATTGACTGCCTTACAGAATGTTGAGCTACCGCTTATCTACGCAGGTATTGGCGTCTCAAAAAGACGGAATCTGGCCATGCAATATTTGGAAAAAGTGGATTTGCAAAAGCGCATGAAGCACTTGCCTTCAGAATTATCAGGCGGTCAAAAGCAAAGGGTTGCCATAGCACGTGCTTTGGTCAATAATCCATCTATTATCTTAGCTGACGAACCAACAGGAGCCTTGGATACCAAGACTGGAGAGCAGATAATGGAACTTCTTACAAATCTTAATAAAGAAGGAAAAACAATTATTATGGTTACCCATGAGCCGGATATTGCTGATTTTGCCACTCGTAAAATCGTTATTCGTGATGGTCAAATTACGGCGGATACTACTGATAGTGTCCGGATAGATTAGGAGGAATTCTATGGAAAATTGGAAATTCGCCCTGAGTTCTATCTGGGGGCATAAAATGCGGTCGCTTTTGACCATGTTAGGGATTATCATTGGTGTTTCCGCGGTTGTTATTATCATGGGTCTTGGGAATGCGATGAAGGATAGTGTTACCGACTCTTTTTCAAATAATCAAAAAGAGGTACGCCTTTACTTTAAGTCCGATGATGAAAAATCGGATGATCCTTATGCAAGTTTTTATATCCAAGAGGATACCAATCAAGTCAAAAATGAATGGCTTGAACAAATCGTGAAGAATATTGATGGTATCGACTCTTATTATTTTACCAACAATACGACTGCTGAAATTTCCTTTGGCAAGAAAAAAATGAAAGATGTCAGTATTACTGGAGCAAGTAAGGACTATTTCAAAATCAAAAAGTATAATATTGTTGCCGGTCGTAAATTAACAGATGACGATTACAGTAATTTTTCTCGAATCATTGTTATCGATAATAATCTCTCCAATAAGCTATTTGGACAGAACAAATATCAAGAAGCCTTAAATAAAGTTGTAACGGTAAATAATAAGGATTATTTAGTTGTCGGTGTTTATAAAACGGATATGGCAGCTGTTTCTGTTGGTGGTATGGAAATGGGCGCTGCCGTAATGGCTAATACGCAAGTTGCTTCAGAGTTTCAAGTTGATGAAGTTGGTCAAATTTATGTTCATGTTGAAGATGTCAAACGCAGTACAGAGTTAGGGAACAAAGCTGCAAAAATGTTAACCAACATTTCCCATGTCAAAGGGGGACATTATACAATTCCTGATAATAGTGCTATTATTAATGATATAAACACTCAGTTTGGAATAATGACGACAGTTATTGGTTCTATTGCTGGGATATCCCTTCTTGTTGGTGGTATTGGTGTAATGAACATCATGTTGGTTTCTGTTACTGAACGGACTCGTGAAATAGGTTTACGGAAAGCTCTGGGAGCAACACGTGGAAAGATACTAACACAGTTCCTTATTGAATCTGTTGTTCTAACTATTCTGGGAGGTCTGATTGGTCTTTTATTTGCTTGGTCCATTGTCGGTGTTTTAGGCAATGCGTTGCAATTAAAGGGGGCATCGGTATCGATTGATGTGGCTATTATTGCTATTGTCTTCTCGGCAACCATCGGGATTATCTTTGGACTATTACCAGCTAACAAGGCAAGTAAATTAAACCCGATTGAGGCTTTACGTTATGAATAATTACGGTCCCAAACATGAACGTTTAAAGAAAGTATTTCGGATGATTGGACTTTTTTCCATCATTCTATCCGTTCTCTTGGTGTCCTATCTGATTGGAAAATTGGATATCTTCCATAATCCAACCATTCTATCGCAGATGATTAAAAATCATATTTTTTGGGGATCTTTAATCTTCTTTTGTTTTCAAATATTTCAAGTGGTTGTACCCATTGTACCAGGAGGTATTACGACTGTAGTTGGGTTTTTGACCTTTGGACCATTCTTGGGATTTTTCTTAAATACTTTGGGAATTTTTCTGGGATCGGCTATTCTATTCTTATTAGTTAGAAAATACGGTCGTCCTTTCGTTTCCTTATTTATCAATGATAGTCAAATGGAGAAGTATGAAAGAAAGTTAGCTTCAAAGACTTATGAACGCTTCTTTATATTAAATATGCTTTCACCTATTGCACCAGCTGATATCATGATTATGATTACAGGACTTAGTCGGATCAGTTTTCGGCGATTTATCTTAATTGTGGTTATCTGTCGTCCAATTTCTATTATTCTTTATTCATATTTTTGGATTTATGGGGGACATTTGCTTAGTCTTTTATAGCAAAAGCCAAAGCAAAAAAACTTTTAGTCTGTCAAGAAAAAAACTTGACAGACTAAAAGAGACGTAGTATACTAGGTAAAGTGAGAAATGACTATGTGCTTTCTCGATAATACTAAATAAGAAAAGAGACATTATAACATGGCAGTAAAAATTCGTTTAACTCGTATGGGTTCTAAGAAAAAACCTTTCTACCGTATCAACATTGCAGATTCACGTTCACCTCGTGATGGACGTTTCATCGAAACAGTTGGAACTTACAATCCATTAGTAGCTGAAAATCAAGTAACGCTTAAAGAAGATCGTATTCTTGATTGGTTAGCTAAAGGTGCACAACCTTCTGATACAGTTCGTAACCTTCTTTCAAAAGAAGGCGTTATGACTAAATTCCACGAACAAAAATTCTCTAAATAATAAAAGCCTATGGATACCATTGAAAATCTTATTATCGCCATTGTGAAACCCTTGATTTCACAACCTGACAATCTTACCATTAAAATTGAAGATACTCCAGATTTCCTAGAGTACCATCTTGACTTGGATGCTCAAGACATCGGTCGTGTTATCGGAAAAAAAGGTCGTACCATTACAGCGATAAGATCGATTGTTTATTCGGTTCCAACTCAAGGAAAAAAAGTCAGACTTGTCATTGATGAGAAGTAAGACTTATGAGACCCCCCTGAATGATAAATTCTGGTGGGTCTTTTTTTATCATGTCACTTAACGAAGAAGGGCAGAATATGTTATGATTATAGGTAGTATTAAAAAGAGGTTTTAAAAATGATTGAGAGAGAAAAGAGAGTTTTAGTTCTTGCAACTAATGAAGCTGAAATTGCTGAGATACAGCTCAAGCTTGCAGAATTAAATGACTTGGTTACCGTCTATGTGGGGTTAGACGATGACTTTTTTAGTGAACATGGGCATATGCCTTGCTTTTAGCCTTAGCTGGTTATCAGAAGGAAGATGAAGCTCAGCCCTTATATTATAATAATCTCGCATTACCAGATTACTGGGAAGTAAGAACAGAACCTGGAGAACGTGGACGCGTTCAATTTTGGGGTCAGAAAAAAGCGGTTATTGACTTTTGCCGACCAGTTAACAAGCGCTATGTTTCCAAAGTTTCTTGGTTAGACAAGTGTGAAAAGATTCAATGCATTGACGAATATAATAAATACGGAAAAAAAACAGCTAGTGTTTTTTATGATAATGATGTATTAAAAACAAAGATATATTATGATTGTAAAGGCCGTGAATTCGCACAGACGGTACCTAATAGTCAGGCTTTAATTGTCTATAACCGTGGTAGCTTAGATGGCTATTACCCCAATCGTTTAGCCTTATTTAAGGCTTTTGTGAGTGAAAAACACCTTTCTAGCTTTGCCATTGCGGCAGCTAATCCAAAACTCCTAAAAGGGATGGATGCTGAAACGATCTGGTTAAATTTTGAAGAGAATCAAGATTTTGAAAAAGTTATGAGTGATTTTGCTCAGACACCTTTGATTCTAGATTTCACGGATCAAAGCCAATCTCTTTCTTCGCATTACATTAAAGTTTTGAATAAGCAAAATGAAATGATCCTGTTGCCGTCTAAGTCGATTTTTATTTTAACGGCTAGTGACTATCTTTATCAGATCGATGAGCTCATTGAGCTATGCCTGACTTTACTTTCTATATCGGTGCTCGGACAACGGTTTCTGATAAATTAATGCAATTAGATGTCCATCCAAATGTGACAATTCTGCCCTTGCTTACTTTAGATGAGGTCAATCAATATTTGAAGCGGGCAAGTTTTTACCTGGATATCAATCGCAGTATTGAAGTTGATAATATTTTATCACGCGCAGCTTTGGAAAACTTGTGTATTCTTTCTTTCAAAGATTATTGTCATCAGCCCCAGATTCAAGAGCCGTCAACTCTTTTTGAAGTGCAACAAATTACGGAATTTGCTAAACTGATGCGAGACTTGGCTACTGATAGCTCTCACTTTAATGCGCTTTGCCATTTCCAAAGAGAACAGTTACCTTTTCAATTCATTGAGCTAAATGGAATAGGAGAAGAAGATGACAATATATAATTTCAATTTATTAGTTGGCTATGCTCCTTCAGGTGTTGACTATGCTCAAGGCTATCGTGCAAAACTGTTGAGGGAGCTTAAACAAGAGGCTAAATTTATTTTTACGGAAGTTCCGAAGTGGCCTTATGTTAAAATGTATACCCAAAATGCTGGTATTTTACCTGAAGAACTTGATTCGGTCCATTTTTCTTTTTTAGATGATGTTTCTTATTTACCCAGTTTAAATCTGAAAGAAGTTGAAGCCCACTACCCTCAAGTGGAAAAATTGGAGCGCATTCAGAGGACTGAGAAGGAAGTGCATTATATAGGGAATCATCAACTGCAGATGGCTGTCCTCTTTTCAGAGGCAGATAGTCATTGTGTTGATAGTGTTTCTTTTTTTGCTCAAGGGAAATTGCTGCGCAGGGATTATTTTACCCATCGCAAACTGTACAGTGAGTATTTCTATCCTGTTGGAGATGAGGGCTACGTCTATGCAAAGCTTTACAGACGGGTTTTCTACTCTAGCAAAGGAAAAATGGTCTATGAAGAATTAATTGGCCAAAATGGCTCAGAGTATGTTTTCAAAAATAATAGTGAACGTTTGAGTAAACATGAATTAATTGAGAAGTACTTAAAAGGGTTATCACTTTCATCAGAAGATTGGCTATTTATCGATCGCAGTACGGAATTTGATTTTGTCCAGCCGGTCTTCAAGAATAAGGGCCATGCTAAAATAGCAGCTTTTCTGCACTCGGATCACTATTTTGAACCAAATTATGATAGCCATTACCTCTATTTTAATTATGAGTACTATTACCTATTGCGACAGATGAAAGAAATTGATTGCTTCATCACATCAACACAATTGCAAAAAGAATCTTTACAAGCCTATATCCAAGCGAAATTTGATTATCAGGTGAGAGTAGAGGTCATCCCTGTCGGAAGTGCAAGCTTAAAAGATAATCCCGAAACAAGTCGTAAGCCTTATTCGCTTATGACTGCCTCACGCTTAGATGCACGCAAACGGATTAACTGGCTAATAAAAGCTGTCGTTCTCGCTAAGAAACAAGTTCCTCAATTGCAATTTGATATCTATGGGATGGGGGCCTGAGGGAGGAATTGTCAGAGCTGATAAAAGAGCTCAATGCTGATTCTTATATTCATATGCGTGGCCATCAGTTACTGGAGGAAATTTATCCTCAGTATCAAGTTTATTTATCAGCTTCTATCTGGGAGACTTTTGGCTTAACTCTACTGGAAGCAGCAAGTTATGGCTTGTCCTTAATCGGTTTGAATGTTCATTATGGTAATCAGCTTTTTATTGAAGATGGCAAAAATGGCTATTTAGTCGATTATGACCATAATGCTGATGAAGAAGTGGTTATTCATGCCATGGCAGAGAAAATCATAACTTATTATTCCTTAACATTTGAAGAAGAAGCTGCCTTCCACCAACATTCACGCCAATTATCTCACAGATTTACCGAAGAAAAATTGTTAGCAGAATGGCAAGAATTTTTAAAAAATTCATAAAGAAAATTCTCTTTCCAATTAGGATGCAAAAAAGTGTT
>NZ_LOCM01000012.1 GCF_002887775.1 Streptococcus penaeicida
ATTCACGCCAATTATCTACACAGTATTCACAGAAGAAAATTGTTAGCAGAATGGTAAGAATTTTTAAAAATTCTAAAGAAATTCTCTTTCCAATAGGATGCAAAAAAGTGTTGAAGGTGTTAAAATAGAATCTAGTTGTAGAAAATCTCTGGCATAATTTATTTCCAGAAATGACACAGGAGTAAGAATGAAATATTATAATGTTGGAAAAATTGTTAATACACAAGGCTTGCAGGGAGAATTACGTCTTCTTTCAGTCAGTGATTTTGCTGAAGAACGTTATCAAAAAGGATCACGTTTAGCCTTGTTCGATGACAAAAATCAATTTGTCCAAGAAGTTGAAATTGTTAGCCATCGCCAACAGAAAAATTTTGACATTGTTAAGTTCAAAGACATGTATCATATTAATGATGTGGAAAAATTTAAAGGCTTTTCTGTGAAGGTTGCTGAAGAAAACCTGACTGAATTGGAAGATGATGAATTTTATTATCACGAAATCATTGGATTGGATGTCTATGAAGGTGACCAGTTGATCGGAAAAATTTCTGACATCTTGCAACCTGGTGCCAATGATGTTTGGGTTGTTAAACGAAAAGGTAAGAAAGACTTATTGCTCCCTTATATTCCACCAGTGGTTCTCAATGTTGATCTTCAAGCTAAGCGAGTAGACGTCGAGATTATGGAAGGTCTTGACGATGAAGATTGATATTTTAACCCTTTTTCCAGAAATGTTTGCCCCTTTAGAAGCATCAATTGTTGGCAAGGCAAGCGAAAAAGGATTACTGGATATTTCCTACCATAATTTTAGGGAAAATGCTGAAAAAGCTAGACACGTTGATGACGAACCTTATGGCGGTGGACAGGGTATGTTACTACGCGCCCAGCCTATTTTTGACACCATCGAAAAAATTGACCGCAAAAATCCTCGTGTCATCTTGCTTGATCCTGCGGGTAGAACTTTTGACCAGGCCTATGCTGAAGAACTGGCTCAGGAGCAAGAATTAATTTTTATCTGTGGCCACTATGAAGGCTACGATGAGCGCATAAAAAGCTTGGTCACAGACGAAATCTCCATCGGCGACTTTGTATTAACCGGAGGGGAACTAGCGGCAATGACCATGATTGACGCAACTGTTCGCTTAATTCCAAATGTGATTGGTAAAGAAGCTAGTCATCAGGATGATTCCTTCTCTTCAGGCCTTTTGGAGTATCCGCAATATACCAGACCCTATGATTTTCGTGGGATGACTGTGCCTGAGGTCTTAATGAGTGGTCATCATGAGAATATTCGTCGCTGGCGCTTAGAAGAGAGTTTGCGTAAAACCTATTTAAGAAGACCGGACCTATTGGAACATTATCAGCTGACGGATGAAGAAGAAAAACTATTAGAAAAAATAAAAAAAGAATACCAAGAATAGGAGTAGTTGTGAAGGAAAAAGTATATGACATTACCATCATTGGTGGTGGTCCAGTTGGGTTGTTTGCTGCCTTTTATGCTGGACTTCGTGGCATGCAGGTTAAGATTATTGAAAGTTTATCAGAATTAGGTGGCCAACCTGCTATCTTATATCCTGAAAAAGTAATCTATGATATTCCAGCAATTCCAGCAGTAACTGGTGCAGAATTAACCGATAATTTAATCAAGCAATTGAGTCGTTTTCAGGACAGACTAAGCGTTTGTTTAAAAGAGGAAGTTCAGTCTTTTGAAAAAACAGAAGAAGGGTTTACCATTACAACACAAAAAGATCAACACCAAACCAAAGCCATCATTATTGCTTGTGGAAACGGTGCTTTCGCACCCAAAACCCTTGGTTTGGAAGGCGAAGAGGAATTTGCGGACGACAACATCTTTTACAATGTCCATAAATTGAATCAATTTGCAGGTAAAAAAGTTGTTATCTGTGGTGGTGGCGATTCAGCAGTTGACTGGGCCTTGGCCTTATACGGTTTAGCTGAAAGTGTTACCTTAGTTCACCGTCGGGAAGCTTTTCGTGCTCATGAACATAGTGTAGAGCTCTTAAAAGCATCTGGCGTAAAAATGTTAACTCCTTATATTCCTAAAGCTTTATATGGGAAAAATGGCCGAGCTGAACAGTTAGTTATTCAAAAGGTCAAGGAAGAAGAAGAAATCACGCTTGAAATGGATGCTCTGATTGTCAGTTATGGTTTTTCAACATCAAATAAGAACCTTAAGAATTGGAACCTTGATTTTAAACGGACCAGTATTAACGTTGACAATCATTTTGAAACCAGCCAAAAAGGTATTTATGCCATTGGTGATGCTGCCCAATATGATGGAAAAGTGGACTTGATAGCTACAGGCTTTGGTGAAGCTCCGATGGCAGTTAATCAAGCGATTAATCAGATATATCCAGATCGGGATAACCGCGTTGTTCATTCAACCTCACTTATTGATTAAATTTATAAAAACTATAAAATTAACCTATGGAACTATAAATTATTCCATAGGTTAATTTTTTTGAATTTTTATTCAATCGCTTGCAATTGTGATATAATTAACTTGTGAATGTGATTGATTTCACACTAAAAAATTTAGAGAGGTCATGAAAAATGACAACAGAAAACAAAGAAACTTTTTCTTCATTTATGAACAAGATTTTGGCTGGTACTGCAACAGCCATCGTCGTAGCCCTAATCCCAAATGCAATTTTGGCAACATTCTTAAAACCATTGTTACCAAATGCAACAGCAGCAGAATTCTTGCACGTCGTACAAGTTTTCCAATTCTTTACACCAATAATGGCTGGATTTTTAATTGGTCAACAATTTAAATTCAACCCAATGCAACAATTAGCAGTTGGTGGTGCAGCTTATATCGGTTCTGGTGCTTGGATGTATTCAGAAGTTGTTCAAAAAGGTGTTGCCGTAGGTAGCTTCCAACTTAGAGGTATTGGTGACCTTATTAACATGATGATTACAGCAAGTTTAGCTGTATTAGCCGTTAAATGGTTTGGTAACAAATTTGGCTCATTAACAATCATCTTACTTCCAATTATTATTGGTACAGGTGTTGGTTACATTGGTTGGAAATTATTACCATACGTTTCTTACGTAACAACACTTATCGGACAAGGTATCAACTCATTCACAACTTTACAACCAGTATTAATGTCAATTCTTATCGCTATTGCCTTTGCATTGCTTATTGTTAGCCCTATTTCAACAGTTGCTATCGGTTTAGCTATTGGTTTAAATGGTATGGCAGCAGGTGCAGCTTCAATGGGTATTGCAGCAACAGCAGCATTCCTTGTTTGGGCAACATTAAAAGTTAACAAATCAGGTGTTCCAATTGCCATCGCTTTAGGAGCAATGAAAATGATGATGCCTAACTTCTTGAAACACCCAATCATGGCAATTCCAATGATCATTACTGCAGCAATTTCTTCATTAACTGTTCCATTATTTAACTTAGTTGGTACACCAGCTTCATCTGGTTTTGGACTTGTTGGTGCTGTAGGACCAATTGCTTCACTTGCAGGTGGAAGTAATGTTCTCATGATTATTCTTTCATGGATAGTGATTCCATTTGGTGTTAGCTTTGTAGCACATAAAATTTGTAAAGACGTTCTTAAACTTTACAAAGACGAAATCTTTGTCTTTGAAGGTTAATCATATATTATAAAGAGATAAAGGAGATAAGCATGTTAGTTTATATCGCAGGTTCTGGAGCAATGGGTTGCCGTTTTGGTTACCAAATTTCTAAAACAGGAAATGATGTTATTCTTTTAGATAACTGGGAAGATCATATCAAAGCTATCCAAGAAAATGGTTTGAAAATTACAGGTGATGTTGAAGAAACTGTAAAACTTCCAATCATGAAACCAACTGAAGCAACTAAAGAAGCGGATTTAATTATCCTCTTTACTAAAGCGATGCAATTGCCACAAATGCTTCAAGATATTAAAGGTATCATTGGTAGTGAAACAAAAGTACTTTGTCTTTTAAATGGTTTAGGTCACGAAGAAGTTATCCGTCAATACATTCCTGAACATAACATTTTAATGGGTGTTACTGTGTGGACAGCTGGTTTAGAAGGACCAGGACATGCACACTTACAAGGAGTTGGTGCCCTTAACTTACAAAGTATGGATGCTGAAAACCAAGAAGCTGGTCGTCAAGTAGCTGATATGCTTACTGAAGCAAAACTTTTCGCTACTTATGATGAAAATGTTCTTCCAAATATTTGGAGAAAAGCTTGTGTTAACGGAACAATGAACTCAACTTGTGCCCTTTTAGATTGCACAATTGGTGAACTTTTCGCTAGTGAAGATGGACCAAAAATGGTTAAAGAAATCATTCATGAGTTTGTTGTTGTCGGTGAAGCAGAAGGTGTTAGCTTAAACGAAGAAGAAATTGTTAAATATGTTTTTGACACATCAGTTAAAGCAGCACACCATTACCCATCAATGCACCAAGATTTAGTTCAAAATCATCGTTTAACTGAGATTGACTTTATCAATGGCGCTGTTAATACTAAAGGTGCAAAACTTGGCATTGACACACCATATTGCCGTCTTATCACACAATTAGTCCATGCTAAAGAAGAAATTCTTAAAATTAAATAATTTTAGCTTAAAGTCGGAGTAATCCGACTTTTTTTTTTGATTGTTTTGACAGAAAATGAAAGAACATGCTTGACTTTGAAAGATTATATAGTATAATTTATCTGTAACCGATTACAGAAAGTGGTGATCTTATCTTAAAATCTAAGCGCAAACAAGTGATTATGGAACAAATCGCTAAAGATAACTATGTATCGTTAGAAGATTTAGTTTCAAGCTTGAACACCTCTGAATCAACAGTTAGAAGAGACTTGGACGAATTGGAAGCAGAAGGCAAATTGCATCGTGTTCATGGTGGAGCTGAATTATTTCCTTCCCTTCAAGAAGAATTATCCAATAGCGAAAAATCTGTCAAAAACAGTCAAAGCAAAATGATTTTGGCTCAAAAAGCAGCAGAGTTGATTCATGATAATGATGTTATTTTTATTGATGCTGGGACAACTACCGAATTCTTGATACCTTTACTAACACAAAAGAATATTACTGTTGTAACCAATTCCATACATCACGCAGCTAAGCTAGTTGAGATGAATTTAAAAACAATTATTATTGGTGGTTTTGTCAAACAAACAACAGATGCTAGTATTGGAAATGTCGCTTTGGAACAAATCCAATTAATGAATTTTGATAAAGCCTTTTTGGGAATGAATGGTATTGATGCTTCTTATTTAACAACACCTGATATGGAGGAAGCTGTTATTAAGAGGTCTATTATCACCAATGCCAAGATGTCCTATATTTTGGCAGATGCCTCAAAAATCGGTCATGTTTCCTTTGTAAAAGTGGCAGCAATTGATGATATTGGCATTATTACAGAAAAGTCTAGTTCAACTTTATTAGGAAAAATAAAAGAAAGAGCAAAGGTGATTGAAGTATGATTTATACGGTAACCCTTAATCCCTCTATCGACTTTATCGTCCGCATTGAGCATTTGGAAACAGGTGCAGTCAATCGTATGGATAGTGATGATAAATTTGCTGGTGGGAAAGGTATTAATGTTAGTCGTGTCCTTCAACGATTGAATGTTGATAACGTGGCTACAGGATTTATGGGCGGCTTTACAGGACGCTTTATTGAAGAAAGCTTGAGTGCTGAGCATATCAGGACTAACTTTATTCCTGTTGCCCAAGATACACGGATTAATGTCAAAATTAAATCAGATCAAGAAACTGAAATTAATGGACGTGGTCCAGAAATTACAGCTGCTGATATTGAAGCCATGAAAGGTATTTTATCAGGCTTAAGAGCTGAAGATACAGTTGTCTTTGCTGGCTCAGCCCCTTCAAATATTGGCAATGCGATCTACGATGAATTAATTCCTTTGGTTGGTCAGACAGGTGCTCAAGTTGTCTGTGACTTTGAAGGGCAAACTCTCTTAGATGCTTTAGCCTATCAACCCTTGTTGGTTAAACCAAATAATCATGAATTAGAAGCTATCTTTGATGTCAAACTAAATGGTCTTGCTGATGTTGAAAAATACGCCCGCAAGATTATCGAAATGGGTGCACAAAACGTTATCATTTCGATGGCTGGTGATGGTGCCTTGTTGGTAACACCGCAAGATTCTTATTTTGCCAAACCGATTAAAGGAACTGTAAAGAATTCTGTCGGGGCCGGTGATTCGATGGTAGCTGGTTTTACTGGTAAATTCGTCACAACAAAGGACCCTGTTGAAGCCTTAAAATGGGGTGTTGCCTGTGGTACAGCAACAGCTTTCTCTGATGATTTGGCAACTATTGATTTTATTAAAGAAACTTATCAAAAAGTAGAGGTGGAAAAAAGATGAAAATTCAAGATTTATTAAGAAAAGACTTGATGATTTTAGATTTACAAGCAAGTAGCAAGGAATCAGCTATTGATGAAATGATTGGCAAACTTGTTGAGAAAAATGTCGTTACTGATTTTGAAACTTTCAAAGCTGGTATCATGGCGCGTGAAGCACAAACATCAACTGGTTTAGGTGATGGTATTGCCATGCCACACAGTAAGAATGAAGCTGTCAGTCAAGCTAGTGTTCTATTTGCTAAGTCAGCTAATGGTTTAGATTACCAAGCTCTTGATGGTCAAGCCACTGATTTATTCTTTATGATTGCTGCTCCAGAAGGAGCAAATGATACGCACTTAGCAGCCCTTGCACAATTATCTCAATACCTTTTAAAAGATGGTTTTGCTGATAAATTAAGAGCTGTTCAAAGTCCTGATGATGTGATTGCCTTATTTGATGCTTCAGAAGAAGAAGGAAAAACTTCCGAAGCAGTTGTTGCAAAAGCTGATGCACCATTTATCGTTGCAGTTACAGCATGTACTACAGGTATCGCCCACACCTATATGGCAGAAGAAGCTTTGAAAAAACAAGCGGCTGAAATGGGAGTTGGTATTAAAGTTGAAACTAATGGAGCTTCTGGTGTCGGTAACCGTATAACTGCTGAAGATATTCAAAAAGCAGAAGGTGTTATTATTGCTGCTGATAAAGCTGTTGAAATGGATCGATTCAACGGTAAACCATTAGTATCTCGTCCAGTTGCTGACGGCATTAAGAAAAGCCAAGAATTAATTTCACTAATTTTAGATGGTAAAGCAAGTCCTTACCAAGCTAAGAATGATAGTCAAGTAGCAGCAAGTAGCCAAGAAAAATTATCTCTTGGTGGTGCATTCTACAAACACCTTATGGGTGGTGTTTCACAAATGTTACCATTCGTTATTGGTGGTGGTATTATGATCGCTCTAGCCTTCTTATTGGATAATATGCTAGGGGTTCCTAAAGACCAACTTGGAAACTTGGGTTCATATCATGAGATTGCAGCTATCTTTAAAAACATCGGTGGAGCAGCCTTCTCATTCATGCTTCCAGTTCTAGCTGGATACATTGCTTATTCAATTGCTGAAAAACCAGGTTTAGTTGCAGGTTTCGTAGCTGGAGCTATTGCTTCAAATGGTTTGGCCTTTGGTAAGGTAGCTTTTGCGGCTGGTGGTGAAAAATCACTTGCTCTTGCTGGTGTACCTTCAGGCTTCCTTGGCGCTTTAGTTGGTGGTTTCTTAGCAGGTGGTGTTATCCTCTTACTTCGCAAATTACTTTCAGGCTTACCACGTTCATTAGAAGGTGTTAAATCTATCCTTCTTTATCCATTACTTGGTGTCTTAATAACAGGTTTCCTAATGCTCTTTGTCAACATCCCAATGGCAGCCATTAATACAGCCCTTAATAACTTCCTACAAGGTTTATCTGGTAGCTCAGCTGTCTTAATGGGCTTGTTAGTTGGTGGTATGATGGCTGTTGATATGGGTGGACCAGTAAATAAAGCAGCCTATGTCTTTGGTACAGGTACTCTAGCAGCATCAGTTGCCAAAGGTGGTTCAGTCGTAATGGCAGCAGTAATGGCAGGTGGTATGGTTCCACCATTAGCAGTCTTTGTAGCAACTCTATTATTTAAAGACAAATTTACTAAAGAAGAACGTGAATCTGGACTTACAAATATCATCATGGGACTTTCATTCATCACAGAAGGAGCAATCCCATTTGGTGCAGCTGACCCAGCTCGTGCTATCCCAAGCTTTATCGCAGGTTCTGCTTTAACAGGAGCTCTTGTTGGCCTAGCAGGAATCAAATTGATGGCTCCACATGGCGGTATCTTCGTTATTGCCCTTACAAGTAACCCAATCCTTTACTTAGTCTTTGTGGCAATCGGTGCCCTAGTATCAGGTGTGTTATTTGGTGCCCTTCGTAAAAAAATCTAAGCTAAGAAACAAGCTAAAATCAACTAGAATCTGCTAAGATTCTAGTTTTTTGGTATACTTAGAGGAAGATGAAAAGGAGTTAAGATGGCAACTAAAAGTAGAAGAGGAAGAAAAAATAGTTCTAAGTCAGCTTCCAGATTAGAGTTCCAAAAACGAGTCATGTTGATGATATTGCTTTGCTTTTTAACATCATTTTTATCTTTAAGATGGTACAAAGATAAATTGTCAGCTTATGCTGCCAATCCAACCATGCATTTTCTCTCGCGGACAGCCCGACCAGCACAGGCAATTGCTCAGAAAAATGATCTCTATCCATCCATCATGTTAGCGCAAGCTATCTTAGAATCAAACAATGGCTTATCTCAATTAAGTCAAAAGCCATATTATAATTTCTTTGGAATCAAAGGAGAATACCAGGCAAGTCGGTCATTTTACCGACGAATGAAGATGATGGCGATGGAAATCTTTATCAAATTGATGCCAAGTTTCGACAATATGGTACAGTAACCAATGCCTTTAAAGATTATGCCCGTGTCTTATCAGATCCTTTATACAAAAAAACACACCAGTCTCAGTCCAAATCCTATTTAGAGGCTACTAAAGTCTTAACCGGATCTTACGCTACCGATACGACTTATCACGAAAAATTAAACCGAATTATTTCGGTCTATCGCTTGGATTTATTTGATTATCCATTTTAAAAAAAAGAGATAAATATTGCAGTTTTGCTACAAATTGATATCAAAAAATTTAAATAGCAAATTTTCGTATCCAAATACTAAACTTGTGTGTTATAATATTATTCACCTAACAAAAGAGATAAAGGATGAATAATAGATGAGTAAATTGAAAGGTAATAAAGGCTTATTAGTCATTTTTATGGCCGCACTAGTCTTTGGTTTAATCATTCTGACACAAGGTCAAAGTCAACAAAAGAAAGTTGAGGCCGATAGTTTGGCATATGGACCGACGCAAACATTTATCAATGAAATTGCAGGGACAGCTAGTCAGATTGCTGCAGAAAGAGATCTTTATGCGTCAGTGATGATTGCCCAAGCTATTTTAGAATCAAGTAATGGCCAATCAGGTTTAAGTCAAGCACCCAACTATAATTTCTTTGGTATTAAAGGTTCTTATAATGGGGCATCAGTTACCATGAAAACTTGGGAAGATGATGGTCAAGGTAATCCTTACGAAATTGATGCAGCTTTCAGATCTTATCCAAGTATTGCTGATTCCTTATACGATTATGCTAATTTGTTAAGTTCACCCATTTATGCTGGTGTTCGTCGCTCAAATACCTTGTCTTATCAAGATGCAACAGCAGCCTTGACAGGTCTTTATGCTACCGATACATCTTACAATGTCAAACTTAATAACATCATTCAAACTTATGGTTTAACTGCCTATGATGTGGTTACTCCGGCACAAACGCAAGCAACTAGTTAGATGCCTCTGGCCAAGTTGTTGGGGCAAGTGCAACTACCGATACAAGTAATCTGATCTGGAATCATTATCGTGGTTCTTACACGGATGCAGAAACCCTTGCTCAAGACGAGGCTTGGTCTGCTTTGAAAAATGGTAATTAATGCTATTCTTTAGACTAAAATCATCCAAATTGGGTGGTTTTTTTGTTATAATAAGACCATGAAAACAATAAAAGAAGTATATGAAAATCATCCTGAAAAACCATTTGTGAATCCTAAATATGAACTGGATTTAATTCAAAAGCCTATTCCTAAACGAAATATGACTCGGACTGTTGAAGGACTCCTTCCTGGTCATATTATCATGCTTTGGCGGATTAATTTTGGCACCTATACGACTGAAAATCCGCATCATAAATATTTCTATACAACTTATGGGATTGATGCTGAAAAGGAATTAGACTGGTTAATAGCCAATAATTATGTTGCTGTTGATTCGGCATTCGATTCTTTAAAACACCTGTCGGCAATTCAATTAAAAGAGTTTTTAAAGGAAAAAGATGTTAAAGGCCTTTCTAAGATGAAACGTCCTGACCTTGATCAAGCTATGGCTCGTGAATATTCTGAAGAGAGTTTAGGTCAAAAATTTAAATTACGTTCCTATTCTTTGTTAGAAAAAGGTAAAAAAACCTTGGCTGCTCATCCTGAGATTATCGAGCGTCACCCGCAGAAAAAGTACTAAAGAGCAAACTTTAATAATCTAAAATTCTATGCTATAATGGGGCATAACGCTCAAGGAGAAAAATAAATCATGCAAGTATATCGCGAAAAAGAATTTGTTAATCAATATCACTATGATGCTCGAAATTTAGAATGGGAAAAAGAAAACGGAACCCCTGAAACAAATTTTGAAGTCACTTTCCAATTGCTTAACAAGGACGAAGAAAAAAATGAAACAGTTATTGTATCTGTCCTACAATTTATGATTGTTAAGGAAGAATTCGTCATTGGTGGTGTTATTTCCCAAATGGTTCGCATTATCGATCGTTTGATTGACAAACCAAGTGAATTTAGTCAAGAAGAAGTCGAATCCTTAGCTGAACCATTGCTTGACATGGTTCAACGCTTAACATACGAAGTGACTGAAATTGCACTTGATAGACCGGGAATTAATTTGGAGTTTAAAAATTAATGAAATTAGCAATCGTTACCGATAACACAACTGCTATTCCAGAAGTGTTACAAAATCATGATGATTTATATGTCCTTAATATTCCAGTTATCATTGATAATGAAACTTTTTATGAAGGCATCAACATCAGTCTGGATGAATTTTATCAAAAAATGGCAGAAAGCCAAGAATTACCTAAAACTAGTCAACCATCTTTAACTGAATTAGACGAAATTTTATCAGATATTCATGCTTCTGGTTACACCCATGTCATTGGTTTATTTTTAGCGGGTGGTATTTCAGGCTTCTGGCAGAACATTCAATTTTTGATTGACGAACATCCTGAACTTACAATTGCCTTTCCAGATAGTAAGATTGCATCTGTTCCTACCGGAAATATGATTGAAAGTATCATGAAATGGAATGCTGATGGCGATAGTTTTGAGACTATTCTTAGTAAATTACATACTAAGATTGAAGGAACGTCTGCTTACATTCTAGTAGATGATTTAAATCATTTGGTTAAAGGTGGTCGTTTGTCAAACGGCTCAGCACTCTTAGGGAACCTCCTTAGCATCAAGCCTATCCTGAATTTTAATGATGAAGGAAAGATTGTTGTTTTTGAAAAAATTAGGACTGAAAAAAAAGCCATGAAACGCTTAGTTGAATTACTAAACGACAAAGCCAAAGAAGGTGAGTATGAATTTTCAATCATGAATGCTAATGGTGCTAAAAAAGCTGTAACCTTAAAAGATTTATTACTGGAAAGTGGTTTATCAGACCGGTTTACTGAAGCCAACTTTTCAACTGTTGTAGGAGCTCACTTGGGTTCTAATGCAGTTGCAGTCGGCTTTTCACCTATTATTGAATAAAGGAAAACACTATGGGAATAAAAGTCATCATTGCCGGATATCGTGGCAAAATGGGATCAACCACAACATCAATGGTTTTAGCTGATCCAGAGCTAGAATTAGTTGGACTTTTAGATCCGCATACTGAAGTCGACCAATACCAAGGGATTCCAGTTTTTAAAGCAAAAGAAGAATTACAAAATCTCGAGGCAGATGTTTGGGTAGACTTTACCAAACCAGACGTAGCTTTTGAGAATACTCTCTTTGCTCTTGAGAATGGCTTTGCACCAGTAGTTGGGACGACAGGTTTTAGCGATCTTGAGATAGACCATCTCGTCGCCCTCTCTGTTCAGAAAGAAATCGGTGGTCTTATCGCACCCAATTTTGCCATTGGAGCTATTTTACTAATGGAATTTGCGGAGAAAGCAGCTCAATATTTTCCTGATCTTGAAATTATTGAATTGCACCATAATCAGAAAAAAGACGCACCAAGTGGGACGGCTCTAAAAACGGCACAAGTAATTGCTGAAAAGCGTTCAACAATTAAAAGGAAGCTAAGTGATGAGGAGGAACTCATTGCAGGAGCTCGTGGTGCAGACTATCAGGGAATTCACATACACAGTGTTCGCTTGCCGGGTCTAGTTGCTCATCAAGAAGTACTTTTTGGTGGTCCTGGAGAGGGACTGACCATCAGACATGACTCATATGACCGACAATCTTTCATGCAAGGTGTCAAAATTGGAATTAAATCAGTTGTCAAAGAAAAACAACTGGTCTATGGATTAGAGAATTTATTATGAAATTAATGACAATGCCTTCTGAATTTCAGAAGGCTTTACCAATACTAAGGCAAATAAAAGAAGCGGGGTTTGAGGCCTATTTCGTAGGAGGTAGTGTTCGTGACGTCATACTAAATCGTCCGATTCACGATGTTGACATTGCTACCTCTTCTTATCCCCAAGAAACAAAAAGTATTTTTCCAAGGACAGTAGATGTGGGAATTGAACATGGAACGGTCCTTGTTTTAGAAAATGGTGGAGAGTACGAAATCACAACTTTTAGAACGGAAGATGTCTATGTTGATTTTCGACGACCTAGCCATGTCTCTTTCGTGCGCTCTCTGGAAGAAGATTTAAAACGTAGAGACTTTACCGTTAATGCCTTAGCTTTAGATGAAGAAGGCAATATCATTGACTGTTTCAATGGTTTGGATGACTTAAAAAATCAGAGTCTGAGAGCAGTTGGCAAGGCCCATGAACGCTTTGAAGAGGATGCTCTTCGCATCATGCGCGGATTCCGTTTTGCTGCCACGTTAGGGTTTACAATCGAAGAGGCGACCTATCAGGCCATGAAACAAGAGGCTAAGCTCTTAGCAAAAATTTCTGTGGAACGCATCTTTATTGAGTTTGATAAGTTATTAATGGCTGAGCATTGGCGCAAAGGCTTGTCCTTATTAATTGAGGCGCAAGCTAATCAATTCTTACCGTACCTAGCCGGTAAAGAAGGTGACTTACTTAGCTTATGGCTGTTTTAAGGGACACCTTTACCTTTAGGAATTCTGCTCAAGCATGGGCACATCTGATAATCAGTTTAGGTATCAGTGACAGCAGAGCTTTTCTCAAAAAATGGAAAACGTCCAATGACTTTCAAAAAGCTGTTAATAAGATTGTCAGTCTTTATTATCTTAGGGAAAAGCAGGAGCTGGATAAGCTAAGTCTCTACACCTTCGGTAAAGAAGTGGCTCTCCTTGTAGAAGATTTGCGTCAAGCCAGGGCTTTAGAGACTGATTTTACCAGAATTCAGGAGTTGGATGAGGCATTAGTCATCCATGATAAACATGAAATGGCGATTAATGGTCGATATCTAATGCAGGAAATGGGTGTAAAACCGGGGCCGAAATTAGGTGAAATTTTAAATCGAGTTGAGCTAGCCATTGTTAATGGACAAGTCCCAAATCAGATTGAAGCTATCCGCCAGTTTATTGAAGAAGGGAAAGAAAATGAGTGACTTTTTAGTTGAAAAATTAAGTAAATCAGTAGGTGATAAAACCGTTTTTCGAGAAATTTCTTTCCTCATTCATGATTATGATCGCATTGGAATCATCGGCGTCAATGGGACTGGTAAAACGACTTTATTAGATGTCATCTCTGGTAGGTTGGGCTTCGATGGCGATGTCTCCCCTTTCATGAAGGCCAATGACTATAAAATTGCCTATTTAACCCAGGATCCTGATTTCGATGATCAGGTTACAGTCTTGGATACCGTACTTTCAGCTGACCTGGCAGAAATGAAATTGATTCGTGAATATGAACAATTAATGGCTGATTATTCAGAATCTAACCAAGGTCGTTTGGAAAAAGTCATGGCTGAGATGGACCGTTTAGATGCTTGGTCAATTGAGAGTGATGTTAAAACAGTTCTCTCTAAACTTGGTATTTCCGACCTCAATCAAAAAGTAGGACAGTTATCAGGGGGCTTAAGAAGACGGGTCCAATTAGCACAAGTCCTTCTAGGAGCTGCAGATTTATTGTTACTCGACGAACCAACTAACCATTTGGATATTGATACCATTGCTTGGTTAACCAACTATCTCAAATCAAGTAAAAAAACCGTCCTCTTCATCACTCATGATCGCTACTTCTTAGACAATCTGGCTACTCGCATTTTTGAGTTGGATAATGCAAGCCTGATAGAATATCAGGGCAATTATCAAGATTATGTTCGTTTGAAGGCAGAGCAAGATGAGCGTGACGCGGCCAGTCTGCACAAGAAAAAACAATTGTATAAGCAAGAATTATCTTGGATGAGGACCCAACCGCAGGCGCGTGCAACCAAACAACAAGCCCGAATTAACCGTTTTAATGACCTAAAAGCTGATTTGTCTCAAAGCACATCAAGTGACGATTTGGAAATGTCCTTTGAAACCAGTCGGATTGGTAAGAAAGTCATTAATTTTGAAGATGTGTCCTTTGCTTATGAGCCATCCAAACCCTTAATTAGCGACTTCAATCTTTTGATTCAAAATAAGGATCGTATTGGTATTGTAGGTGATAATGGGGTTGGTAAAACAACGCTATTACAATTGATAAATGGAGACATCCAAGCTACAGATGGCAAGGTTGATATTGGTGAAACCATTCGAATTGGATACTTTTCACAACAAATCAAAGGCATGGATGAGGGCAAACGGGTTATCTCCTACCTTCAGGAAGTAGCGGATGAAGTGAAAACAAGTGTCGGTACTACAAGTATCAGTGAATTACTCGAACAATTCCTCTTTCCAAGGTCAACCCATGGTTCACTCATTGGTAAACTTTCAGGTGGTGAGAAAAAACGACTTTATCTCTTGAAAATATTAATTGAAAAGCCCAATGTTTTATTATTAGATGAGCCTACAAATGACTTAGATATTGCAACCTTAACAGTACTTGAAAATTTTTTAAATTCCTTTTCGGGTCCCGTTATCACGGTAAGTCATGACCGCTATTTCCTGGATAAAGTAGCTAATAAAATCTTATCTTTTGAGAGTGGTCAGATTAAGACTTTCTTTGGAAATTATAGTGACTACTTGGATGAAAAAGAATTTCAAAAGGAAAATCAAATTCTCAAACCTAAAAAAGCTCCTAAAATGGAAGCTAAGATTTTAACGGATAAGAAACGGATGTCCTATTTGGAAAAACAAGAATGGGCTAAAATCGAAGATGAGATTGCTGACATTGAAGAGCAAATTACTAGTCTCGAAGAGCAGATGCTTGATGTCGGTAGTGATTATGGGAAACTTGCTGATTTACAAAAAGAAATTGATCAACTTAATGAATACTTATTGGAAAAATATGATCGTTATGAATATTTGAGTGAATTGGAGCCATAAGAATGCTTATTAGACCTATTCAAAAAAAGGATGACCCCAAAATTGCTGCTATTATTCGAACCTCACTTGAAGAGGTTGCTTTAAATCTTCCAGGAACTGCTTATACAGATCCTCAGCTAGATCATTTAACTGATTATTACCAAGAAATACCAGCTTCAGCATATTTCGTTGTAGAAGTGCAAGGACAAATTATTGCTGGTGCTGGTTTTGGTCCCATAAGCAATGGTATTTGTGAATTGCAAAAGTGTTACGTTGACTCTGATTTTAGAGGAAAAGGAGTTGGGAGTTTCATCCTTGCAAAAGTAGAAGAAGTGGCTAGCCAAATGAACTATAAGCAAATGTATTTGGAAAGCTCAAGTCAGTTAGAAAAAGCTATCCCCTTTTATCACAAGATGGGCTATGAATCCTTAGAAAGACCATTGCCAAATCAAGACAACCACTTTTTAATGGATATTTGGATGCTAAAAAATCTTACCTAAGGTCATTGCTCAAGTCACAGAAAATATGGTAAACTAGAATAAATGAAGGAGTGCAGACTTGCGCTTCTTTTTTAGCAAAATGGAGGTGTGAAATGGCCTTAATTTGGTCTTATATAAAAAAAGGTAAAGCTTGGATTGTACTTGATATTATTGGTGCCTTATTTTTTGTTTTGGTTAATCTGGGATTGCCTTCGATTTTGGCTAAGATGATTGACCAGGGAATAGCAGATAAAAATCCCCAAGCTCTTTACTTTTGGACAGGTATCATGTTCATCATTATTATTTTAGGTGTTATTGGTCGCATTATTTTAGCCTATGCTTCAAGTCAATTAACAACACAAATGATAAAAGACTTGCGTAACGATATGTATCAAAAATTGCAGGACTATTCGCATACGGAGTATGAAAAAATCGGTGTATCCTCCTTAGTAACCCGCATCACTAATGATGCCTTTGTCTTAATGCAATTTGCTGAAATGGGATTACGACTTGGTGTTGTCACCCCTTTTATGATGCTCTTTTCTGTCATCATGATTTTGATAACCAGCCCTTCTTTAGCTTGGATAGTAGCAGTATCAATGCCATTTTTAATTGTTGTTGTTTTATATGTTGCCATAAAAACCAAACCTTTATCTGAGAAGCAACAAGCAAATTTGGATAGGCTCAATCAATTAGTTCGGGAAAATTTAACGGGATTAAGGGTAATCCGGGCATTTTCCAGAGAAAGTTTCCAAGAGGATCGTTTTCAAAAACAAAATCAAGATTATGCCAATACCTCTAAAAAATTATTTACCTTAACTGGCTTAACAGAACCCCTTTTTGTGCAAATCATTATTGCTATGATTGTTGCTATTGTTTGGTTTGCTTTGGATCCTTTACAAAAAGCAGCCTTTAAAATTGGTGATTTAGTAGCCTTTATTGAGTATAGTTTTCATGCTATGTTTGCCTTTTTAATGTTTGCCAATTTGTTTACCATGTATCCAAGAATGGCTGTTTCCAGTCAAAGAATAAGTGAAGTCCTTGAAATGCCTCTGTCAATTTCCAAGAATGATGATGGCATTACTGAAAGTGAAACGAGAGGTTATCTCGAATTTGATAATGTGACTTTCGCTTATCCAGGAGAAACCGAAAATCCAGTATTAAATAATATTTCTTTCAAGACAAAGCCTGGAGAAACCATTGCTTTTATTGGTTCAACAGGTTCAGGGAAATCTTCTCTCGTTAATTTAATCCCACGTTTTTTCGATGTTACTTTCGGAAAAATTTTGGTCGATGGCATCGATGTCAGGGACTATCAATTAAAAGCCCTTCGCTCGAAAATTGGCTTTATTCCCCAAAAAGCTCTGCTATTCACCGGAACCATCGAAGAAAATATTCGCTATGGTAAAGAAGATGCAAGTCGTCTTGAGTTGGACCAAGCAAGTGATGTCTCTCAATCCAAATCATTTATCGATAGTAGAGAAGAGGGTTATGAAACGCTTCTGGCAGAGGGCGGAAGTAATCTGTCTGGTGGTCAAAAACAAAGGCTATCGATTGCGCGTGCTGTCGTTAAAAAACCAGATATTTACATTTTCGATGATTCCTTTTCAGCTTTGGATTATAAGACAGATGCTGAATTAAGGCGGCGTTTAAAAGAAGTGACACAGGATGCAACTGTGCTGATTGTTGCCCAAAGGGTTGGAACCATCATGGATGCTGATCAAATCATTGTTTTAGATCAGGGTGAAATTGTTGGTCGTGGAACCCATGAAGAGTTGTTGGAAAGCAATGCTATCTATTCAGAGATTGCCAACTCGCAACTCAATAGCTCAATTGAAGTGGAGGTGGACTAATGACCGAAAAACATGTCTTTAAACGTCTATGGCATTATCTTTGTCGTTATCGCCTCTTCCTTACTCTAGCTTTAGCTCTTAAAGTCCTCAGTGTCTGCATGAGTGTTTTAGAACCTTATGTTTTAGGTCTTGCCATTACCGAAATTGGTAAAAATCTGATTGACATGGCCAAGGGTGTTGAAGGTGCGGGTCTTAATAAGGATTATATCGCTTTAATCCTCTGTCTCTACTTTATCAGAGCTCTCTTTTTTGAAATTGGTTCCTATGGCTCCAACTATTTCATGACTAAGGCAGTTCAGTCTAGTATCAAAGATTTACGTAGCGACCTTAGTAGCAAGATTAATAGGATACCTGTGTCCTATTTCGATAAGAATCAATTTGGTGATATGCTCAGTCGCTTCACATCTGACATTGAAACAGTATCGAATGCCTTGCAGCAATCATTTTTACAGATTGTAAATGCTATCTTAACGCTTGTCTTGGCTATCGCAATGACTTTATATTTAAATGTCCAGTTAGCCATGATTCTGATTATATCAATTCCAATCATCTATTTTTCAAGTCAGTTTGTTCTCAAAAAATCACAACCTTATTTTAAGGAACAGGCTAAAGTATTGGGTGAAATGAACGGCTTTGTCCAAGAGCGTTTAACTGGTTTTAATGTCCTTAAACTCTATGGAAGAGAAGAAGCATCTGAGGTAGAATTTCACCAGATTACCGATAAACTGCAAAAAATTGGTTTTAAAGCCAGCTTTATTTCGGGTATCATGATGCCGGTACTGCATTTTATTTCCGATTCGGTCTATATGGTTATTGCTTTGGTAGCAGGCTTAAAAGTTTTAGCAGGGACTTTGACACTCGGTAATATGCAGGCTTTTGTTCAATACACTTGGCAAATTAGTCAACCGATTCAAACGATTACGCAGTTAGCACCTGGTTTGCAAAGTGCAAAATCATCTCTGGAACGGATATTTGCTATATTGGATGAACCTGAAGGACTAAGTGATGTGACTAGAAACTTGAAGAGACCTTTGACGGGGCAGGTTTCCTTCCAGGATGTTTCTTTTTCATATAGCACCCATAAGCCATTGATTGAAAACTTTAATTTAGAAGTTGAACCTGGTCAAATGATTGCCATTGTTGGACCAACAGGTGCTGGTAAGACAACTTTGATTAATTTATTAATGCGTTTTTACGATGTTAATCTAGGGGCTATAAAAGTTGATGGCATTGACATTCGTGATTTATCACGTCAAGACTATCGTAGTCAATTTGGCATGGTATTACAGGACGCTTGGTTATTCGAAGGCTCAATCCATGATAATTTACAGTTTGGTAACTTGAAGGCTAACGATGAAGAAATTGTCAATGCTGCTAAAATGGCAAATGTTGATCACTTTATCAGAACCTTACCTGGTGGCTATCAGATGTTAATGAATCAAGAATCTAGTAATATCTCATTAGGTCAAAAACAATTATTAACGATTGCTAGAGCCCTCCTAGCTGATCCCAAAATATTGATTTTGGATGAGGCAACTTCCTCGGTAGATACCCGATTAGAACTTTTAATTCAAAAGGCTATGAAGCATTTGATGCAGGGCAGAACAAGTTTTGTCATTGCCCATCGTTTATCGACTATTCAAGAAGCTGATAAAATCCTCGTTTTAAAAGATGGACAAATTATTGAACAAGGCAATCATGAGAGTTTGTTAGCTGCTAAAGGCTTTTATCATGACTTATATGAAAGTCAATTTAAGAATGCGCAATAATCTAAAAACAATCTTTTCAAAAAAAGAAAAGATTGTTTTTTTTACATACAGTTATTGCTTGACATAAATATTCAGAAAATTTATAATATTTATTATCTTATAAAGGGATTAAGATTGGAGTGTGAATTAATGGTAACAAGTACGGAATATGTTAATAGTGTTTTTGAAAAAGTAAAATCTTATAATAGTCACGAAGGTGAATTTTTACAAGCGGTAGAGGAAGTTTTTGAATCTCTAGTTCCTGTTTTTGACAAATACCCAGAGTATATTGAGGAAAATATCCTTGAACGTTTAGTGGAACCTGAGAGGATTGTTTCTTTTCGTGTCCCTTGGTTAGATGATCAAGGTCAGGTCCAAGTAAACCGTGGTTATCGTGTCCAATTCTCTTCAGCCATTGGCCCATACAAAGGTGGTTTAAGATTTCATCCTTCGGTTAATCAATCAATTGTTAAATTCCTGGGGTTTGAACAAATCTTTAAAAACTCATTAACAGGTCAACCTATTGGTGGTGGTAAGGGGGGCTCAAACTTTGACCCTAAAGGGAAGTCTGATCGTGAAGTTATGCGTTTTTGTCAAAGCTTTATGACTGAGTTACAAAAGCATATCGGTCCTGATTTAGATGTTCCTGCGGGGGATATCGGGGTTGGTGGTCGTGAGATTGGCTATCTTTTTGGTCAATATAAACGACTTAATGGCTATCAAAATGGTGTCTTAACTGGTAAGGGCTTAACTTATGGTGGTTCACTTACGAGAACTGAGGCTACTGGTTACGGTGCTGTTTACTTTGCCAAGCATATGCTGGATTCTAAAAATGAGGATTTTCAAGGTAAGACAGCTATTGTTTCAGGTTCAGGCAATGTTGCATCTATGCTACTGAGAAATTACAAGAACTAGGGGCGACAGTTATCGCTGTATCTGATTCTTCAGGTTACATCCATGACGAAAACGGTATCGATCTAGAGACCTTAAAACAAATTAAAGAAGTCGAACGTGGTAGAATTGAATCATATATTGAAAAATATCCTCAAGCTTCTTATACAGCGACTGGTAATGGTCAATCTATTTGGTCGCTGAAAGCAGATTTGGCCTTTCCATGTGCCACTCAAAACGAAATTGATTACAAAGATGCTCAGATGTTGATTGATAATGGTGTGCTTGCTGTTGTAGAAGGTGCCAATATGCCAACAACTGTAAAAGCTGTCGATCTTTTCCTTGAGGCGGGGGTTCTCTTTGGTCCAGGTAAAGCAGCAAATGCTGGTGGTGTTGCCGTATCAGCACTTGAAATGGCGCAAAATAGTGGCCGTTCAGCTTGGACTTTCGAGGAAGTCGATCAGAAGCTTCATGAAATTATGGAAAATATTTACCATAGTTCAGCCGAGGCAGCTAAAGAATTCGGTCAGGAAGGCAATTTGGTGGTTGGCGCCAATATTGCAGGTTTCTTGAAAGTTGCTGAAGCAATGTATGCTCAAGGTCTTGTCTAATCACTGAAGAACTCATCATGGATGAGTTCTTTTTGTTATGTGACATTTAGTCCGTTTCACTCCGAAGGTGTGAAACAAAAAACCACCCGCTATGCGGGTGTGCATCAAAGGTTATACCCAAAAGACTCCTAACGCGGTACAATATAGGTGTTCAAGCCAATTGTAAAGCGAAAGGAGTCAAAATATGGTACAGAAGGCACATAGCTTATCACACACAAAGTGGATGTGCAAATATCACATTGTGTTCACCCCTAAGTATAGACGAAAAATAATCTATAATCAATACAGAAGTAGTCTCGGTGAGATTTT
>NZ_LOCM01000013.1 GCF_002887775.1 Streptococcus penaeicida
TGAAGATCCCTTTAGGGATAGTGGCAAGTAATACAAAGGCCTCTTTGAGAGGCAAGTGACGAGTCAAGAGCAATAAGGCTTGAACAAAGTGAAAGCCAGCGCCTTTAGACGCTGGCTTGTATTCTGGCTTATAGCCCTTGTTCAAACCACCCGTTAGACGGGTGGTTATGATTTTATAAGATATTCTGATATAATAATAGCAATTGAATTTAAGGAGAAGGATTGTGATTCGCAAAATAGTTAAGGACCCATTATTTTTACAACAAGTTGCTAAAGATGCGACTAAAGAAGATATTCAAATCGGTACAGATTTATTGGACACTCTAGCCTTTCATCGTGAAAATTGTTTGGGTATGGCAGCCAATATGATCGGGGAATCGAAACGAATTATTGTGGTTTCAATGGGTTTTGTTGATTTAGTCATGTTTAATCCTAAAGTGGTTAGCCAAAAAGAGCCTTATCTAACCGAAGAATCCTGCTTATCTTTGACCGGAAGTCGTCCAACAAAACGATTTTCTGAAATAAAAGTAGAATATCATGATCATAATTGGCGCCGTAAATCCTTAACCTTTAGTGGTTTACCTGCACAAATTTGTCAACACGAACTAGACCATTTAGAAGGAATCCTTATATAGAGTACGCTGCTGTTTTTATCCTTGGAAGATTGAAAATACAATAAAATTTGTAGTGCTTATGCTTAGTTTAACTTTGTTATCAAAAAACCCCCATGCCTCTTAAAAGGCTGATATGTACCCCTTTTAATGGACTAATCCAGTGAAAGGGGTTTTTGTATGAAATATAATTATAATTTTAAATTAAATGCAGTAAACATGTATCGATCAGGTCAGTGGATAGAGACTCCAGTTGGTA
>NZ_LOCM01000014.1 GCF_002887775.1 Streptococcus penaeicida
ATTGATTATTACAATAACAAAAGAATTCAGGCAAAAACAAAATGGATGCCTCCTGTACAATACAGGATGACATCCATGGGTTCTGCCTAGTTTATAAGTATGTGTCCAGGATTCTGGGTACATATCAGGCATGGGGGTTAAGCTTTATTATTGTTCTTTTTTCTTAAGGAGACCGGCTAGTGATAGAGTAGCCATACCTGCTAAAGTCAGAAGAATTGAATTTTGATTATTGCTACCAGCAGTAGGCAATTCTTTATTTGCACTTGCTTTTTGAGCATCTTTTGCAACTTTTTCAGCTGTTAAAACGTAACCATATGTTTTAACTTTAACTGGAAGAGTTGCTGGTTTTTGACTAGGTTTAGTTGTATCTTCTGGTTTTGTATCGTCGACTGGCGCTGGAGTAAAGAGATCTGATACAACTTCAGTAATGACAACATTGCCATCGCGATCTAGGTAGAGTCGGTTAACAATATCGTGAGTTCCAGTAGCATCAGTCGTTTGCTTAGCTTCCATTTTAATCGTTACATAAGTTTTAACACCTGTTATGGCAGCTGAAACTTTTTGACCATTTGCTTCTAAATCTTTGATGTACTTAATGAAGACTTCAGTATCAGGGTTAATAGCACCAAGTAATTTACCATTTTTGAAGGTCTTGAAGCCATCGCCACCACCATATAGGAAGTCATTTGTTACTACTTTGTATGTTGCATTAGGATCAATTTCTGTACCATCAGCTTTATAAGCTTTAACAACTTTGTAAGGATTTAATGGATCTGTTGAACCACTATCAGTATAAGTATATTTTAGGCCAGACATTTGAAGGAAGTATTTTTCACCCTCATCGTATTGTTCGTTTAAAGCATCATAGATTTGTTGGCCAGTAAGTTCAATAACTTGAAGAATATTACCGAAAGGTTGAACAGCTTGTGCAGCCCCCCAAGTAATTGTTTTATCACTTTTAACAACTAAGTCAGCACGGATACCACCATTATTTGTCATGGCAAAATCAACATCTGGGAATGATTCTTTGGCAACAGTTAGTTGAGCAGTTGTAATAAGATTACCAAGGGCTGATTCTTTATCAACGTTTACTTCTCTTGAGATATTGTCAGTTGTAACAGCAGTACCGATTTTTGTTTCTGTAACTTGAGCAACAATTGTATTGGCATTATCAACAATTGCTTGAATTTCTGGAGTTCCAGTTAAAACACCAGGTGCAACAGCAACAACTTGAGCTGTAGGAGTAGCAATAAAGTCTTGTGTATCTGTATCTAGAGTTCCACGAACGTCTGAGTATGCTTTTCCTGAAGAAAGAGCTTGGACAACACGTGTGTTACCAATTGTTCCATTAGCATAAACATGGTTATGACCGGTAAAGATGATGTCAATACTGTTATCTGGATAAATTTGGTTAACTTTTTCCATGATTGTGGCAATTTCATTACCAACAATACCGTCTTTACCAGTAGTTGCTGGAATGTGAGCTAAAATCATGATAGCATTAACATTTTGTGCACGGAGTTCACGAGCATATTTTGCAATTGTTTCAGCCTCATCTAAGAAGTTGTATTGCTCGTAGTTTTGTTTTAGAACTAAGTCAGGAATTTCAGTTGTAACAACACCAATAATACCTACATTTACAGAAGTATTATTAACTGGAATATGTTTAATCGCATACGGTTGCCAATTGTAAGGAATTTCACCAGTTGTTTTATCAACGACGTTTGAAATAACAATGGTTTGATTAGATGCTTCATGCGGATAATCTTTAGTAATTTGGTTGATGGTTGAATCAGCAGCTGGTGCAGTACCAGTCATAATACGATTATATTCTGCTAAACCTTCGTCAAATTCGTGATTTCCAAGGGTTCCATATTCCACGTTCATTTCATTGAATACTTTAACTGTCGGTTCATCTTGTAACAAGCCTGAATCGGCAGGACTTGCACCAACCATATCACCAGCTTGGACACGGATACTTGTACCAGTTGGGCTAGTTTGCGTGAAATCAGTTTGTGCTTTGTCCATATAAGCATCAAGTTGAGCGGCTGTACCAGCTCCAGAAACTTTTCCATCAGGCATATAAGCTGAACCTGTTTGGTCAATAGCACCATGGAAGTCATTAACACCTAATACTTGAAGATCAACCTGATCAGCATTTACAGATGAAACAAGAATTGACATACCAGCAAGGACACTTAAAATACTGCTTTTTAAAACAATATGCTTTTTCATAAAACTCCAAATCTCCTAAAGAAATATAATATGTTGCATAATTAGTTTACTATCTTTTAATAAACAAAACAAGAAATATTGTATAAAAAGTGAATTAAAATTTTGTAAAAATAGTGTAAAGGGGTTTCATTTTGTAAAAAAACTAATATTAGAGAAAAATCTCTACTTAATGTTCGCGAAAATATTTCGAAATAAGCTTGCAATTTATGAATACTTATGCTAATATGAAAATCATATTAAAAGAAAGGAGAAAAATAAAAATGTTAACAATTGATATGACTCAAAACATTTTTTATAAACTCCTTTCTAACCAAAACAGTTAGTTTACTTTAGTGTAACTAATATTAGAGCCCGCGGTAGGAAGGATTTCTTATTGCGGGCTTTTTGTGTCTCAAAATACTTAATGTTTTAGTAATAGTAACCATAAAAGGAGGGGCAGATGCTATCTTTAATTTTAGAACATATAAAAACAAAGAAAGTTGTCTACTTACTAGTTGCCATTTCCTTGTTAATTTATGATGCCAGTTTAATTGTTCCAACTAAAGTTATTCAAAGTATGGTTGATTTGATGAGTAAAGATGAGCTTAGTCAGACTTCCTTATGGAACCATATCCTTGTCTTACTTTTAGCAACAATTATTTCTTATGGAACTGCCTATTTATGGCATTTAAAACTTTTTCAAGAAGCTGTAGCTTTTAAATGTGAATTACAACAGCGTGCTTTTAAAAAATTAGTCTTTATGCGGACGCCTTATTACGATAAATTTCGTTCTGGTGATATGATGACGCGTTTTTCAACTGATGTCGAAGCCTTAATGGATTTTATTGGTTATGGCTTAATGATTATCTTATATGCCGGTGGCATGTTCGCTTTTATTATTCCTACCATGTTTCTCATTTCCTGGCAAATGACTTTAATTGGCATGATACCAATTATTTTTGGAGTTGTCATGACTTATTTTATGACAAAAAAACAAGAACTGCTCGTAGAAGAAGCCAGAGAGTCTATTTCCAATTTAAGTGATCAAGTTTTGGAAACCGTTGAAGGCATCCGTGTTATGCGAGCCTACAGCAAAAAAGATTACCTGGCAAGAGAATTTCAAGTGAAAACGGCAGCAATAGCTGAAAAGTGGAATCAAATTGCAACTATCCGTGGACTCTATTTTCCAGTCTTTTCAAGTATGATCGCCTTAAGCACCATACTGGTATTAGTCACTGGTATCTCATTTTTGCAAAATCATAGTGTGACCTTAGGTCAAGTTATCGCCTTACAACTGTATTTGGTGTCATTAATTGAACCTTTCAGCATGTTGGCTGATTTTATTCTGGTTTATCAAACAGGCAATACCTCTTTTGGAAAACTGAATGAATTGATTACAACTATTGATGATATGGAGACTGACGGCACTTGTGGGTTGACCCAAATCGACGCAATCGAGATGAAAGCATATTCTTTCAGGTACCCTAAGAACCAACATGATACCCTTAAAGAACTTAATATCAGCTTGAATCGGGGTCAGACCTTGGGCATTATCGGCAAAACAGGTTCAGGCAAAACGACTTTGGTCCGCCAATTTCTCCGTCAATATCCTAAGGGAAGTGGGACTTTCCGGATAAACGGTCGTGATATTTTGGACTATCAACGCAAAGAAATAGAAGCAAAAATCGGCTACGTCCCTCAAGAACATATTCTTTTTTCAAAAACGGTTTGGGAAAATATTGCTATGGGGAATAGCCAAGCCGGAAAAGAGCAGATTCTGGAGGCCATTGAGACGGCAGCTTTTAAAGAAGATTTGCAGCACTTATCGCAGGGCTTAGAAACCGAGATTGGTGAACGGGGACTATCCATTTCCGGTGGTCAGAAACAGCGTATCTCAATCGCCAGAGCCTTTTTAGCAGAGCCAGATTTGCTCATTTTAGACGATTCCTTATCAGCAGTCGATGCTAAAACAGAAGCAGCCATTATAGCCAATATCCAAGAAAAAAGACATGGAAAAACCACAGTCATTGTCAGTCATCGCCTTTCAGCCATTCAACATGCTGACTGGGTTATTGTTTTAGAGAATGGCTGTATTGTTGAGGAAGGTCGTCCAGAAGAACTTTATCAATTAGGTGGCTGGTACTATCAACAATACCTCAAACAAGAAGGAAAGGAGGACTAATATGCCCGTTTTTAAATCCTTACTTGCAGAAATAAAATGGGGAAAAAAACCCTTTTGGATAGGGATATTTCTACTTTTGTTAGCGACAGGTGCCGGTCAATATGGCCCCTTACTTTTACAAAGAATGATTGACCAATTTTTAACACCCCTTGCAAAAGGTAAACAAGACCATTTAAGCTCATTTTATCACTTAGTTTATCTCTATCTAGTCTTAATTTTCTTGACATCTATTTTTCGTTATTACTCGTTCAAATCCTTGATCAAGGCTTCCAATCTTATTGTGGAAAGACTGCGCAATCAGGTATTTGAAACCATGCAAAATTTACCTATTTCTTATTTTGATCATAAACCCGCAGGAAAAATAGCTACACGTATTGTTAACGATACCGAGACATTGAGAAATCAATTTTATGATAATCTGCTATCTCAATTAATCATTTGTCTGGTTCAAGTTCTGGTCATTTATGGTATTTTAATTTATCTTGACTTTGTTTCAGGTTTGCTTTTATTGTTTATACTACCGATTTTTTATGCTATTCAGATGCTCTATAAAAAGTTAACTGACCAAGCAATGAAAGATTTTTACCAAGCTAGAAGTTCGGTTAATACACAGGTTAATGAAACCATGAACGGGGTTTCCATTATTCAACTATACCATCAAGAGGAAAAGGTTCTAGATGCTTTTGACCAGGAAATTACTAAGATGAGACAGGCTGACAATCAAATCATCTTGGCGGATTCATTGGCTTCATGGACCTTAACGGAGTTTGTTAAATATACTATTATTTCTGGAATTTTAGCCTTTATTGGTTACCAATTTCTTGAAGGAAAGTCATCGATAACTGTAGGTATGCTTTTTGTCTATCTAAATTACCTTACCAGACTTTTTGACTTAATGGGGATGATGGTCCGTCAACTCCCTAATATCCAGAGGTCACATGCAACTGGGAAAAGATTCCTAGAACTGCTTAATCAAGAAAGGGAAATTGAAAGCAGTGAAGCCATTAAAGTATCTGAAGGGAATGTCGTTTTCAATCATGTTTCTTTTGCATATGACCAGGAACATTATGTCCTGAATGATATTTCGATTGAAGCAAAAAAAGGTGAAACGGTAGCCTTAGTTGGACATACTGGTTCTGGCAAATCCTCAATTATGAACTTACTTTATCGCTTTTATGACCCTCAAGAAGGTGAGATTTTGGTTGACCAACAGGCAATTAAAGATTTTTCACGTGAGAGCCTAAGATCACAAATGGGTATTGTCCTGCAGGATCCCTATCTTTTCTCAGGAACAATTGCCTCCAACATTACAATGGGAAATCAGTCTTATTCGGATCAAGAAATAGTTGATGCTCTCATTCAAGTTGGTGCTAAAAGCCTCTTAGATAAATTAGAAAAAGGCATTTATGAACCTGTATTTGAAAAAGGAGCTTCCTTTTCAAGTGGTGAACGACAATTAATTGCTTTCGCCAGAACACTAATTGCCAATCCTAAAATCTTAATTTTAGATGAAGCAACCTCACATATTGATACAGAAACCGAAGAAATCATTCAGCAGGCAATGGAAGTTTTAAAAAAAGGAAGAACCACCTTTATCATTGCCCATCGCTTATCTACTATTCAAAATGCTGACCAAATTTTAGTTCTGGATCAAGGAAGCATCCTTGAAAGGGGCAATCACCAATCGCTTCTTGAGGCTAATGGCATTTATGCTCAGATGTTTCGAATCCAAGAGAAAGTATCCTAAAAAGCTGGGCTTATCCCAGCTTTTTAGAATGAAGAATTTCGTTGCTTGAAGCAAGTCTTAAGGAAGACATTAGGATTGGTTCTTGACTAAAATGAAGATTTCAATTATTTTTCTGTAAGTAGCTGGTAAAAGAAGGCTCAATATCGCAATTTCCTTGTATTTAGTGTAAAATAGTAAGGTAAGAGAAAAATACATTAGAATGAAATCGATTAATTTATGACAGAAAAAATAGGCATTGGGAAAGCACATAGTAAAATCATTTTGATGGGAGAACATTCCGTCGTATATGGTTTTCCAGCAATTGCACTCCCTTTAAAAGATATCGAAGTTACTTGTCTGATTAAAGAAGCTAAAGAAAAATTAAAATTTGATTTTTATGATACCCTATCAACAGCAATCTATTCAGCATTAGACTATTTGCATATTAAAGACAAACCCATTTCTTATGAGATTATTTCTCAAGTACCCCAAAAACGTGGCATGGGTTCCTCTGCAGCAGTTTCCATCGCAGCTATTCGAGCAGTTTTTGACTATTTCGACCAGCCTTTAAGTGATAAAGAATTAGAAATATTAGTCAATAAAGCAGAGATTATAGCCCATACCAATCCAAGTGGTCTTGACGCAAAAACCTGCTTAAGTGATCAAGCCATTACCTTTATCCGTAATATCGGCTTCAAAAGTTTTGCTGTAGATCTGAATGCTTTCATGATTATTGCTGATACAGGCATTCATGGTCATACCCGTGAAGCCGTTAATAAGGTAGCTAAGCACGAAGAAAGTAATCTACCTCACTTGGCGAATCTCGGCAGACTAGCTGAAATAGTGCAAGAAGCCATTACCCAAAAAGATATTCAAACCATTGGACAAGCTATGAGTCAAGCCCATCAAGAGCTTAAGGCTATTGGTGTCAGTATCCAAGAAGCAGACCACTTAGTAGAAGTGGCTTTAGCCAACAAGGCCATCGGTGCCAAAATGTCTGGTGGCGGTCTGGGTGGCTGCATTATCGCCTTAACCGACAGTCAAAAAAAAGCACAAGCCATTAGTGAAAAATTATTAGAAGAAGGGGCCGTAAACACGTGGATCCAAAAACTGTAAGTGTGAAATCCTACGCCAATATTGCCATTATTAAGTATTGGGGAAAAGAAGATCAGGAAAAAATGATTCCTTCAACCAGCAGTATTTCCCTCACCTTAGAAAATATGTATACCGAAACCCAACTTGAGCAGTTACCAGATGGAGCTGACAGGGACCTCTTTTACATCGATGACCAATTGCAAGATGATGCAGAGCATGCCAAAATCACGGCCATCATTGACCAATTTCGAACTGACAAGAATCAATTTGTTCAAGTCCGGACCAGCAATAATATGCCCACCGCAGCAGGCTTATCCTCAAGTTCGAGTGGATTATCCGCACTAGTCAAGGCTTGTGACCAATTCTTTGAAACAAGGCTCACTCAAAGCGAATTAGCTCAAAAAGCTAAGTTTGCTTCAGGATCTGCCTCCCGCTCATTTTTTGGCCCTATATCTGCATGGGATAAAGATAGTGGTGCTATCTACAAAGTGGAAACGGATTTAAAATTAGCCATGATCATGCTTGTTTTAAATGATGAACGCAAGCCGATTTCTAGTCGTGATGGTATGAAACTCTGTCGTCAGATTCAACAACATTTGACCAATGGATGGCTAAATCTCAAGTCGATTATCGGGAAATGCTTAAGCATTTGAAAGCTAATGATTTTGAAAAAGTTGGTTTATTGACGGAAGAAAATGCTCTTGCCATGCATGAAACAACTAAAACCTCAATTCCCTCTTTCTCTTACTTGAATGAGGCATCCTACAAAGCTATGGGCAGAGTGAAGGAATTGCGGTCGCAGGGATATCATTGCTATTTCACCATGGATGCTGGCCCAAATGTCAAGGTTCTCTGCTTGGAGCAGGATTTGGAGGAGCTTGCAAATCTTTTCGCTCAAGATTATAAGATAATTGTCTCAAAAACAAAGGAATTACCAAATGACTAAGTATCATCTTGAAACTGGTGGAAAACTGTATATTGCAGGTGAGTACTCGGTTTTAGTGCCTGGCCAAACGGCTATCTTAATGCCAGTTCCAATCAAAATGACGGCTGATATTAAGGCCGCTCATGACTTTAAGATTTGGTCGGATATGTTTGACTATGCTGTTGGCTTGGAGGCTGATGCTAACTATGCTTTGATTCAAGCCTCATTAGAGACCATGTCCCTGTTGCTTGGAAAAGACCTTGCCCAATTGCCAGCTTTTGAATTGACCATTAAAAGTCAGATGGAAGCAGAAGGTAAGAAGTATGGCCTAGGTTCCAGTGGCAGTGTAACAGTATTAACTTTAAAAGCTTTAGCTGCTTTTTACCAATTTGACCTATCTCCAGATTTGCTTTTTAAAATGGCAGCCTATACTTTATTGAAACTTGGTGATAATGGATCTATGGGTGACATTGCCTGTATTACTTATGACCAAATGATTGCCTATCGCTCTTTTGACCGAAAAGCCATTAGCCAAAAGATTGCTAACCATTCTTTCGAAGAACTGATGACCGAAGACTGGCAGTATACAATTGAACCTATTAAAACTAGCTTAAAGGCGCATTTTTTAGTTGGTTGGACAAAAGTTCCTTCAATCTCACGTGATATGATCAATCGTGTCAAAGAGGCTATAACAAGCGACTACTTAAGTGAAACGGAAAATGCTGTTAAGGCCTGTCAAAAAGCTATTGAGAGCGGTGATAAAGAACTTTTTGTGCTTTCCTTAGCCCGTGTTAGTGACTTATTAGAGTCGCTGGATCCAGCAATCTATCATCCTAAATTATTAGCCTTAAGAGCTGCCTGCCAGAATGTAAATGCCGTTGGAAAATCTTCTGGTTCTGGCGGTGGAGATTGTGGCATTGCCTTCTCTTTTGATCAGGAATCTACGGATCAGATTATCAAAGACTGGCAAGCAAACGCAATTGACCTTATTTATGACCAAAGGTGGACTTGATTTAATGACCAATCGTAAAAATGATCATATAAAATATGCTTTGAAGTACCAATCTTCTTACAATTCTTTTGATGATATGGAATTAATCCATGCATCGCTACCTAAATATGATTTAGCAGAAATTGATTTATCGACCCATTTTGCAGGTCAAGATTTTGCTTTCCCTTTTTATATCAATGCCATGACCGGTGGAAGTGAAAAAGGCAAGGCTGTCAATGAAAAATTGGCAAGGGTTGCGGCAGCTACTGGTATTCCTATGGTAACTGGTTCTTATAGCGCAGCCTTGAAAGACCCTAATGACCAGTCTTATCAATTGCGTCAAGTTGCCCTGAGCTTTTACTGGCAACCAATATTGGCCTTGATAAAGAAATCAGTTTGGGCTTACGAACTGTTGAAGAAATGCAACCCATATTTTTACAAGTCCATGTTAACGTCATGCAAGAATTGCTGATGCCAGAAGGCGAGCGGGCTTTTCGTTCATGGCGTCAAAACCTAAAAGATTATGTGAATCAGATTCCAGTTCCTGTTATATTGAAAGAGGTCGGCTTTGGCATGGACCGCAAATCCATTGAGTTCGCTCGTGATTTAGGGGTTAAAACCTTTGATATTTCTGGTCGTGGGGGAACTTCCTTTGCCTACATCGAAAATCAAAGAGGTTGTAATCGTTCCTATCTGGATAACTGGGGTCAAAGTACTTGTCAGTGTCTTTTGAATTGTCAGTCCATTATTGAAGATGTTGAGATTCTTGCTTCAGGTGGTCTTCGTCATCCTTTAGATATGATTAAATGCTTAGTTCTTGGGGCGCGTGCTGTTGGTCTTTCTCGAACTGTCTTAGAGCTAGTTGAGTCATATCATGAAGATCAAGTCATTGCTATTATAAATGGTTGGAAAGAAGACCTTAAACTCATTATGTGTGCTCTCAATTGCAAAACCATTGAGGAGCTTAGATCAGTTGATTATCTGCTTTATGGCCGCTTAAAAGAAGCTAATAGTTAAACTTATTGAATATTAAAAAGCCTTGAAAGAGTTGTTCTTTCAAGGCTTTTGCTTATAGTTGAGAAAACTTTTTCAACAATTACTCTTTGTTTTCGACCAAGCTTTCTAATCATTACTAATTATTTTTGACGAAGTTTTTCTAATAATTTTTGCGTATTTTCCAGATTTAATGGTTTTACTTTTAGTAATTCTGGCATCAGGCTAGCAAGTTCCTTTTCACTTGCTCCTGCAAGGAGGGCAAGTGATTTAGCTTGCAGCTTCATATGTCCAGCTTGAATACCAGTGTTGGTTAAGGCTTTTAAAGCAGCAAAGTTTTGTGCTAAACCAAGACTGACAATGATTTGAGCTAATTCTCTAGCCCCAGGCCAACCCAGCAAATCATGTGCAATTTGGACACTTGGGTTAAGACCGATTGAACCACCTTTGGTGGCAATTGGCATAGGCATTGTCAATTGACCCTTGATAACCTGATTTTCACTATCCAAGGTCCAAGTACTAAGACCACGGTAAGCGCCACCCTTAGCTGCATAGGCATGGCCACCAGCTTCAATCGCTCTCCAGTCATTTCCACTAGCTATCACAAGTGCGTCAATACCATTAAAGATACCTTTATTATGAGTAGCTGCCCGGTAAGGATCAACTTGAGCAAACTGACTGGCTAGGACCATTTTCTTTGCTAACTCGAGGGCTTCTGATTTATCTCGACTGAGGTAGCGCAAATCAACCTGACATTCTGCCTGGACCAGAGACTCTGTAGCATAGTTAGAGAGGATGGCCATTAACTTTTTACCATTAGAAAGCTGCTCAAGTCTTGGTGCAATGGCTTCCATCATGGTGTTAACCATATTTGCTCCCATTGCTTCCTGGGTATCAACAGTCATATAGACAATGAGGAATTCCTCTTTAATACTGGTTGTTACATCGCGAGCCCCACCGCCACGTTTAACAATAGAAGGATAGGCCATGTTGGCCATTTCCAAAAGCTCGTTCTTGGCTGCTATAATAGCTTGGTTAGCCTTATCTTTATCAGGTACATCATAAAGGGCAACTTGACCAATCATTTGACGATTGAGGACTTGCGCCTTGAAGCCACCCGAGCGTTTGATAATCTTACCAGCAAAAGAAGCGGCGGCTACAACAGAGGGTTCCTCAGTTACTAGGGGTAATTGGTAGGTTTTGCCGTTGATTAAAAAATCAGGAACCAGGCTAAAGGGGAGGGCAAGCCGGCCTAAAACATTTTCAGCCATTTGATTAGCCGTATCCAGGGATAATAAGTTTTCTTGCTCTAAGTTTGCTTGGGCAGACTGGTCTAAGAGACCATGTTCTTTTAGCAGAGCGATGCGATCAGCCGGACTCTTTTTATAGAAGCCAGACCAATTAATCGATTTACTTGTCATTTTTTTCATAAATCCTTTGGTGTTCTTGAATGGTTCTTAAAGCATAATCTCCAGTCAAATAAGTCTCAAAAGTAACATTTCCTTCGCGATCCATCTCTGGTTCTTGATAGAAGATACTTTCGTATTCAGCAACCGAAATGACTTGACGGGCATCTAGATAAGCCTGTCTATTAGGATCAAGTCTGTCTTGATAACCTTCAACTAATTGGAGACTGAAAATCTCACTGACTGCTCCAGAGCCATAAGAAAACATGCCAATTTTATCGCCCGCTGTGAGGGATTGGCTATTTTCCAAAAGGGAAAGGAGAGACATGTAAAGAGAACCTGTGTAGATATTTCCAACTTGACGACTGTACGCAATCGAATCGTTAAAGGCTTGCGTTAGTTTATTTTTATGGTCACTTGCCGTATTTTTATCAATGATTTTATTGAGTCCTTTGAATGCCAATTTTGGGAAAGGAATATGGAAACAGAAGGCTGCAAAGTCAGAAATAGAAGCATTGTAACGTTTTAGGTATTCTGCCCAAGTGGTTTTCAAAGAGTCTAAATATTGTTTAGTAGAGAAAATGCCATTGACATAGGGAGTAGTTGAGTAGTTAGGGCGCCAGAAGTCCATCACATCACGAGTTTGAGCTATATTATCGCCATTGATGATGGCAATAGCCGGATCGGCAGTGATTAACATAGCAATACTACCAGACCCTTGAGTCGGTTCACCAGCTGAGTCAATCCCATACTTAGCAATATCACTGGCCAAAACCAACACACGTGATTGAGGATGAAGACTAATGTGAGCGCGAGCGTAATCAAGGGCAGCAGTAGCACTGTAACAAGCTTCTTTCATCTCAACCGAACGGGCGAAAGGCTGAATGCCCAAGAGTTGGTGAACATAGATACTTGCTGCTTTGGATTGGTCAATAGAGGACTCCGTTGCTAAAATGACCATATCAATCTTCTCTTTATCTTCGTCGGTGAGAATGGCTTCTGAGGCAGATGCTGCCAGAGTAACAATATCCTCTGTAATCGGCGCAATACTGATACGATCAAGCATCAAGCCTTTGGTGAATTTATCGGGGTCAGTCTGACGAGCCTCTGCTAAGTCAGTCATTTCTAAAACATAACGACCAGTCGCAAAACCGATCTTATCAATTCCTATTTTCATAGTGTTCCTTCTTTAAATTATGCTATTATATATCCCTAATATTTTATCATAATTTTTCTGAAAAAAAAGAAATCAGATGATTACTTTCAAGAATCAAAGCAAAAAGTCAGTTATTAAAAGTGCTTATCAGTTTTTCTTCTAGCTATTTCCTTATTTTTTGGTAAAATAAGTAACAGTATATAGTCAGAAAGGGGTCGTCATGACAAAAGCCGATGTCATTTTTAAAGAAAATATCAAAAGGATTTTAGAAACTGGTGTTTTCAGTGAACAAGCTAGACCTAAATATAAAGATGGGCAAACTGCAAATTCTAAATATGTTACTGGAGCATTTTCAGAATACAATTTAGCAGACGGTGATTTTCCAATTACAACTTTAAGACCAATTCCCATCAAATCAGCCATCAAAGAATTATTGTGGATTTACCAAGATCAATCAAATTCATTAGATGTTTTAGAAGACAAGTACGATGTTCATTATTGGAATGACTGGGAAGTTGGCAATACCCGTACGATTGGCCAACGCTATGGTGCGGTTGTTAAAAAGCATGACATTATGAACAAAATCCTTAAACAACTTGGGGAAAACCCATGGAATCGTCGAAATGTCATTTCTTTATGGGATTATGAGGCCTTTGAGGAGACAGAGGGTCTACTTCCTTGTGCTTTTCAAACCATGTTTGATGTTCGTCGCGTTGATGGTTATATCTATTTAGATGCTACTTTAGTTCAAAGATCTAATGATATGTTAGTAGCCCATCATATTAATGCCATGCAATATGTGGCCTTACAAATGATGATTGCCAAACATTTTTCTTGGAAAGTTGGTAAATTCTTCTATTTTGTCAATAATCTCCATATTTATGACAATCAATTCCCTCAAGCAGAAGAACTACTAAGTCGTCAAGCAAGTGACTGTCAACCAAAACTGGTTTTAAATGTTCCAGACGGGACCAATTTCTTTGACATTAAGGCTGATGATTTTGAATTGCTTGATTACCAACCTGTCAAACCACAATTACGTTTTGATTTGGCAATCTAAGGAAAGCAACTTTTAGCAGATGTTTTTTCTCAGCAATATGTCTGAAAATTTGCTAGAATAGACTCAAAAGATTAAGGAATTAAAGACATGACAAAAGAAATAATTGCCATTTGGGCAGAAGATGAAAATGGAGTTATTGGTCTTGATGGGACCTTGCCATGGCGTCTTCCAAAAGAATTACAACATTTTAAAAAAACCACTTTACACCAAGCTATCCTTATGGGACGTGTGACTTTTGAGGGAATGAAAAGACGGCTCCTACCAGAACGTCAGACACTTGTATTAACCAGTGATGACCATTACCAAGTGGATGGTGTCCTTAGTGTGACTAGTGTTGAAAAAGCTCTAGAGTGGTACCATGCACAGGAAAAAAATCTCTATGTTATCGGTGGTGCCAAAGTATTAGAGGCTTTTGATGGTCATTTTAACCGCATTATCAAAACAGTGGTCCACCATGAATTTTCTGGAGATACTTACGCTCCCCAAATGGATTTGGATGGTTTTGTTGAAGAAAGTCAGGTTTTCTACGAAAGAGATGAGCAGAATCCCTATGATTTCACCGTTCATGTTCTGGTAAAAGCAGACCGTTAAGGAGAATCAACATGCAACGTAGTATATTTGGGGTATTTACGGCATTTTTGGGTGTCATTTGTTTTTTGTGCGCCATGGCGGCTTTTAAGAAAGAACGTTATGGACTGGGCACTTTGTTCCTTTTAAATGTCCTTACGAACTTGGTAAATACCATTCACGCCTTTTATGGCACCCTATTTTAAAGATTGAAAAGAGAAAGTTTAAATAATTATGGCAGGAAATCGAAGCACTGATATCAAGATTCATTGTTCATTTTGTGGCAAGAGTCAAGATGAGGTCAAAAAAATAATTGCAGGAAATAATGTCTTCATTTGTAACGAATGTGTAGCATTGTCGCAAGAAATCATCAAGGAAGAGTTAGCTGAAGAAGTGTTGGCTGATTTGACAGAAGTTCCAAAACCAAAAGAACTTTTGGAAACTCTTAATCAATATGTTGTAGGTCAGGACCGTGCTAAAAGAGCTTTGGCTGTTGCGGTGTATAATCACTACAAACGGGTTTCTTTCACTGAAAGTCGTGATGAAGAAGAAGTTGAATTACAAAAATCTAATATCCTAATGATTGGTCCAACTGGTTCAGGAAAAACGTTCCTAGCACAGACTTTGGCTAAAACTCTTAATGTGCCATTCGCTATTGCGGATGCGACTTCTTTAACTGAAGCAGGTTATGTAGGGGAAGATGTTGAAAATATCCTCTTGAAATTAATTCAGGCGGCTGATTACAATGTTGAACGTGCTGAACGTGGTATCATTTACGTGGATGAAATCGATAAGATTGCTAAGAAGAGTGAAAATGTTTCTATCACACGAGATGTTTCTGGTGAAGGGGTTCAACAAGCGCTCCTTAAAATTATTGAAGGTACAGTAGCATCAGTTCCACCTCAAGGTGGACGTAAACATCCAAACCAAGAAATGATTCAGATTGATACTAAAAACATCTTGTTTATCGTTGGCGGTGCATTTGATGGCATTGAAGAAATTGTTAAACAGCGTTTGGGTGAAAAAATTATCGGTTTTGGCCAAAATAGTCGTAAAATTGATGACGATGCTTCTTACATGCAAGAAATTATTTCTGAGGATATCCAAACCTTTGGTTTAATTCCGGAATTCATTGGACGTTTGCCTGTTGTTGCGGCCTTGGAGCAACTGGACATTAATGATTTAGTGAAAATTTTGACAGAGCCGAAAAACGCCCTTGTTAAACAATATCAAGCCCTTCTGTCTTATGACGGTGTTGAATTGACTTTTGAGCAAGAAGCCTTGGATGCTATTGCTGAAAAAGCCATTGAACGGAAAACTGGTGCGCGTGGTCTTCGCTCAATTATTGAGGAAACCATGTTAGACGTTATGTTTGATATCCCCAGCCAAGAAGACGTTACCAAAGTTTTGATTACTAAAGATGCTGTGAGCGGTCAAGGCCAACCAGTTCTGGAAAGGGCATAAGGGTTTGTCATGTCAGAAGAACAAGTACTCAATACTCACAATGCTGCTCTCTTACTTAGTGCAGCTAATAAATCTCATTACCCTCAGGATGATATTCCAGAAATTGCCTTAGCTGGTCGCTCAAATGTTGGGAAATCAAGTTTTATTAACACTATTTTAGGTCGTAAAAACCTGGCGAGAACTTCCGCTAAACCCGGTAAAACGCAGTTGTTAAACTTCTTTAACATTGATGATAAACTTCGTTTTGTGGACGTTCCTGGTTACGGATATGCTAAAGTATCAAAAACAGAGCGGGCAAGATGGGGCAAAATGATTGAAGAATACCTGACAAGCCGTGAGAATTTGCGGGCAGTCGTTTCTTTAGTTGATTTGCGCCACGAGCCATCAGCAGAAGACGTGCAAATGTATGACTTCCTAAAATACTATGAGATTCCAGTTATTGTTGTTGCTACCAAAGCGGATAAAATTCCTCGTGGTAAATGGAACAAGCATGAATCCATGGTCAAGAAAAAATTAAATTTTGATGCTAATGATCAGTTTATTATATTCTCTTCAGTTGATCGACAAGGTATTGATCAAGCCTGGGATAGCATTTTATCAATGGTTTAAAATACTTCTTAATGAAGTATTTTTTATTTTCTGTCATTTGTTAAAAACGGTCAATTCTTGACTGTGTTTGGAGAAAGTGTTACCATGCATGAAAGGAGAATTAAGAAATGTCAAAAAATTATATTGAATCGACCAATCAGAAAAAATCAGGAAAAGGTTTAAAACTCTTTGGCCTCTTGTTACTTTTGATAATGTTGGCCGGTGCAGGGGCAGCATACTATAAATACCAAGAAGGTAACATCGATGGCACATGGCAAGCAAAATCTTTGCAGAGTGAAATCGATAAAAACTTTAATGCCGATATGAAGAAACTAGATAGCGAAATGGGTATTAAGACAGCAGATGCCATTTCCAAACCAGAAATTAAGATGGTGGTTAAAGATGGTAAGGTCCAAATGACTTATTACTTAAAAGTTAATAGTCAATACCTTAGTCAAGAAATTTATAACTACTACAAAACGGAAATGAATAAAATTCTGAATGATTCAGAAGTCAATTTGGAAGAAGTGGCTCCAGATGTCAAAGATGAGTTGGAAAGCTCAATCACTAGTCAAGCTGACTTAAAGAAAGAATTTGATGCTGAATTCACAAAGACTGCTGATGAAATCGGTGGTTCCTACAATAAGGAAACTGGAATGATTGAGACAGAAGTTACTTCTGGTAAAGTTAATCCTTTCTTCAATCGTATTGAAATCACATCAATCAATCAAAAAGCTGGCTTCTTTAAAAAAGATAAGAGTGAGAAATATATTGACTATGAAAAATCTGCTAAGGACTTAATTTTAAAAGGTGAAAAAGATAAAGTGACCTTCACAAAATAAAATAAGAACTCTCATCAATCAGATGAGAGTTCTTTTTGTCGACATAACTTATTCACTAATGGTAATCTTACCATCTTTTAGAACAGCTTTCAGTTTTTTAGCTTCTGGATGATCTAAGTAATAGTCGGTAATCTTATCGCGAATTTCTTGTTCAATAACCCGTCTCAATGGACGTACACCCATCTCAGGATCATAGCCAAGACTAATTAATTCTTCTTTGACCTCTTCATCTACATCCAAACTGATACCTTTTTTCTGGATGGTTTTATTAACTTCCCCTAACATCAATTCAACAATTTCTTTAAGGTCGATTTTTCCAAGAGCCTTAAATTCAATCAAAGCATTAAAGCGGTTAAGAAATTCAGGTCTGAAATAGGGTTTAAGTCTATCCATTAAGTCAATCTCATTCTCACCTTCTTCTTTGATTGGATAACCATAGCCGGCATTAGAAGTTGCAATAATAACAGTATTTTTGAAATCAATGGTATTACCTTGACCATCGGTTAAACGTCCGTCATCTAGTACTTGGAGAAGGAGTGTAATGACTTGCGGGTCGGCTTTTTCAATTTCATCTAAGAGAATGATTGCGTATGGATTACGACGAATGCGTTCGGTCAATGTATTCTGGTTATCGTCGTAACCGACATAACCAGCAGTTGTCCCAATTAATTTGGAAACTGCGGTGCGGTCAGTATATTCTGACATGTCTAAACGAATGATAGCCTCCTTGGAACCAAACATATCGAGCGCTAGCTGTTTGGCTAACTCGGTTTTACCAACGCCGGTCGGTCCTACGAATAAGAATGATCCAATGGGACGATTGCCATCGTCGAAGCCGGCACGGTTTCGGCGGATGGCTCTAGCAACAGCAGTAACCGCTTGGTCTTGACCAATAACTTTTGCTTTCAAGCGTTGATCGATTTCTTTGAGGCGCTCAAGGTCACTAGCACCCATCTTAGAGACTGGGATTCCAGTTAAGCGTTCTACTGATTCAGCTACATCATTGATATTGGCTGTGACTTTTTGGCCTTCTGTATGGTTAGTCATCTGTTTTTGCAATTCTTCAATTCGTGTTTTGGCCTTAAGGGCTGCTTCGAAGTCTTCTTTTTCGACAGCCTTTTCTTGTTTAGCTTTTTCGTTTTCAATTTCCTTTTCGAGGGATTGAAGATCAGTAACCGGGTGCTGTGCCGCTAAGTGAGCTGCAGTCATATCCAATAGGTCAATGGCTTTGTCTGGTAAGCTGCGCTGCGGAATGTATTGAATGGCATAATCCACGGCAGCTTTGAGAACAGGGTCAGGTAAAAGCACGTTATGGTGTTGCTCATATAAGTTTCGGATACCCAATAAAATGTGGAAGGTATCTTCAGCAGAAGGAGCATTTACTTTCACTTCATTAAAGCGGCGAGCAAAGCAGCATTTTTGAGGATGGTATTACGGTATTCGTCTTGGGTTGTAGCACCGATGACGGTCATTTCACCACGAGACAAGGCTGGTTTTAAGATATCAGCTAAACCTTTAGAGCCAGAGTCTCCACCTGCAGAACCGGCACCTAAGATTTGATGAAGTTCATCAAAGAATAGGATAATATTGCCAGATTCTTTAACTTCTTTAATTAAATTTTGAATATTTTCTTCAAAACTACCACGATACTGTGTTCCAGCTTCTAAGCCCGAGATATCGATGGAGATAATCTCTTTATCTTTAATAGCAGCAGGAACATCACCACTAATAATGGCTTGTGCTAGGCCCTCAACGACAGCAGTTTTACCAACACCAGCATCTCCGACCAAAACAGGATTGTTCTTAGTCCGTCTTGCTAAAATTTCTGCCGTATCTTGAATTTCTTGGTTACGACCAATAACGGGGTCAAGTTGACCTTGACGGGCTTGTTCTGTTAAGTTTGTACCTAGTTTAGCTAAAATACCATCATTATTAATCGGATGAGTCGCACTATTTTTTTCTGTACCCTCATGATTTGGGAGTTTACCAGTTTGACGATAGTAAGAAAACTCCTCAGGGGTCATTTCACGACCGTTGACTAAATAGCGTCGGTTTTCTGATTGAAAACCATTGACGTTTCCCATAAGTTGATTAAAAATGTCATCCATATTTCCAAAAGGATCTCTTCCATAATTGTTTGTCATAATCATTTACCTCACAGTTATTTTTTTTGAAGGGACAAGTCATTTAATCCTTACTAGAAGTTGAGAGGTTCTAACGGAATACTTGTCTTTAGGGCTTTCTAACCACCTTCTAAGAGTATTATATACCTTTGGTCAGTAAAGGTCAATAAATAACTGACCTTTTTTGACCTTTTTATTTTAAAAATAAATGATTTATTTGTTGACAATTAGCAACAGATGGAGTATACTAATAAAGGTTTTGAAATAAAACTGACCTAAGACAGTAGGGGAGCCTAGCTCATAATATTCCTACCGAGGCACAAAACGATATTTAAAAATAACGTATTTGTACTTTCGTGTCTAGGTTTAGGTGCGATTTTTTTGTACCTAACCAAAAAATAATTACGGAGGTAAACTAATGAGTGAAGCAATTATTGCTAAAAAAGCTGAACAAGTTGATCTAGTTGCTGAAAAAATGAAAGCAGCAGCAAGTATCGTTGTTGTTGATTCACGTGGACTTACAGTAGGTCAAGATACTGAACTTCGTCGTTCACTTCGTGAAAGTGGCGTTGAGTTTAAAGTTATCAAGAACTCTATCTTGTCACGTGCAGCTGAACAAGCTGGTCTTGGCGAAATGAAAGATCTTTTTGTAGGACCATCTGCTGTAGCATTTTCTAACGATGATGTTGTAGCACCAGCTAAAGTTATCAACGATTTCGCTAAAACTGCAGACGCTCTTGAAATCAAAGGTGGTGCAATCGAAGGTGCAGCTTCTACTAAAGAAGAAATTATGGCCCTTGCGTCATTGCCAAACCGCGAAGGTATGCTATCTATGCTCCTTTCAGTACTTCAAGCGCCAGTTCGCAACGTTGCATATGCTGTTAAAGCAGTTGCAGAAAAAGACGAAGTCGCTTAAGTCGACAAGTAGCTTAGAGCTACAACTAAACATTTAAAAACAAACATTTGGAGGAAATCACAATGGCATTGAACATTGAAAACATTATTGCTGAAATTAAAGAAGCTACAATCCTTGAGCTTAACGATCTTGTAAAAGCTATCGAAGAAGAATTTGGTGTAACTGCTGCTGCTCCTGTAGCTGCTGCAGCTGCTGGTGGTGCTGAAGAAGCTGCTAAAGATTCATTCGACGTAGAATTAACAGCTGCTGGCGACAAAAAAGTTGGCGTTATCAAAGCTGTACGTGAAATCACTGGACTTGGTCTTAAAGAAGCTAAAGGTCTTGTTGATGGAGCACCTGCTAACGTTAAAGAAGGCGTTTCTGCAGCAGAAGCTGAAGAACTTAAAGCTAAACTTGAAGAAGCTGGAGCTACAATCACTCTTAAATAATAGAGTTGATAAGCTAAGTAAAAACTCACTACATTTTGTAGTGAGTTTTTTTGTTATTTAAAGATAAGTGTAGTAGGATAGTGACAAACTCTAAATAATTTGACAAAAATTATTAGTAATATCATGAAGATGAGTTTAATTTAAAAATACTAAAAATGAAGAATCAAAATCTAAATCTACTTTAGAAGTATTGATTGAAGGATGGGAGGATAATGGTAATTGGCCAGAATTTGTCGATTTTGGAACGGCAGTGGGGAGAGAAATTAAAATTTACCCTTACTCCCAACCTCTCTAACAAGCTATTCAAGTAATTTCCTCTCATTTATGTTAAAATAGGCTTAATTTGAGAATTTGATTTGCATATTAGAGAAAGGCAACTATGCTGAAAGAAAAAGAGCTCTTATCGATTGTCGTTCCTTGTTTTAACGAGGAAGAAGCGGTCACTTTGTTTTTACATGAAACCCAAAAGTATGAAAGAGAACTTGCGGAAAAGGTGGATTTTGAGTACCTTTTTGTTGATGATGGGTCCAAGGATCAGACTTTGGCGGTCTTAAAAGACCTGTCCAAGCAGTTTGCTAATGTTCATTATTTGGCGCTGTCGCGCAATTTTGGCAAGGAAAGTGCGCTTTTGGCTGGCTTGGAACATGCTCAAGGTGATTACATTACGGTTATGGACGCTGATTTGCAGGATCCACCAGCTTTATTGGTGCAAATGTATGCTAAAATTCAAGAGGGTTACGACATTGTCGGAACACGAAGAAAAAACCGTGATGGTGAGCCTCCAATTCGAACTTTCTTTTCAAAACTCTTTTACAAGATGATTAATGCTGTTTCAACGACTAAGATTGTTGATGGTGCTCGTGACTATCGCTTGATGACCAGACAAGTACTGGATAGTGTTTTAGAAATGGGTGAGGTCAATCGTTTTAGTAAGGGGATTTTTTCTTGGGTAGGTTACAAGACCTATTACATTTCCTTTGAAAATAGAGAACGTGTAGCGGGTAAAACGTCTTGGAATTTCTGGCAATTGCTTTCTTACTCAATGGATAGCTTTATTAACTTCTCAGAAGCTTTACTAAGCCTTGCTACTTATAGTGGCCTCTTGTCCTTTATTGCTTCTATCATAGGTATTCTATTTGTTGTTATCCGAAAGCTAACAGTTGGTGGTAGTGTCAATGGTTGGGCCAGTATGATTGTGGTTATTCTATTCATTGGTGGGCTCCAATTACTCTGTTTAGGGATTTTAGGTAAATATGTTGCTAAAATTTTTTTGGAAACAAAAAAACGTCCTATTTACATCTTAAAGGAACGTGGCTAATCAGAGTTATTGTATTTAAACTGAGTCCTAAGAATTCTTTTAGAAAGAAAATCTATGAACATTAATCTAAAAAAACTTCTCAAAAGCGAAGTGGTCATGTATCTGATTTTTGGGGTATTGACTACGGTGGTCTATATTATTTCACGCCTGATTATTTTCCAAATTAAAGCAGATGCTACATTTGCTGCCGGTTTGGCTAATATCATAGCTATTCTTTTTGCCTTCATCACTAATGATACTTTGGTCTTTAAGCAAGAGCGCAAGGGTTACCTTAACCGATTTATTAAATTTATCATCGCTAGGTTAGTAACACTTGTCCTAGATGTTTTACTGGCATTTATCTTTGTGGATGCCTTTCCGCAAATTATTGGTCAGTTTGTCCATCAAAACCAGACTTTAATCAATTCGATTGAAACAGTTTTTGGTCAAGTATTAGTCATTGTCCTCAATTATATGCTCAGTAAATTATTTGTCTTTAATAATAAGAAATCTTAATTTCCTGATTTTTCATGATGGACTATACATTAATCTTGTAAATTTTAAAATGGATTTTCACATTGATTTCGCATAAATTCAAAAAAGAGTCTGGGACAAAAGTCTACACGACTATAACAAAAAAGCAACGGTTTTTGCCGTTGCTTTTTGCATGGTTGCGATAGTCTTGATAAAATAGAATTGTCTAAAAACACTTTAGAAAGGCTACC